>DASUAU010000017.1:0-91024 GCA_035763705.1 Occallatibacter sp.
GTCAACGCTGGTTGAACCAACATTCATTGAACAGGAGCTCGACTCGTCTATTACGGTTCCGTGTGCCGTGTCCGCCAGTCCGGAATGCCTAACGAACCGCGGGGAGCTCCGCCGTCTTAGGACGGGTTCACCAGCGCATCAGCCACGGCCCAGTGGGCCGGATTCTACCCTTCACTCGCCGCACCACCTTTTTAGCGCCTCCATACGCGGGCTCGCATGAAACCTTCACATGAATCCATCACAAACCCTTCTCGTGCCCGCTGAGGCCGCAGGCCAGCGCCTCGACCATTTCCTCGCCTCGCAACTGGAGGGCGTGAGCCGTTCGCGCGTGCAGCTATTGCTTGAGCAGGGAGACGTGCTGGTGAAGGGCGCGCGGCTGAAGCCATCGTTCAAGCTGCGCGGCGGGGAGGAGATTGTCATCACCGGCGAGCCGCATCCGACCCCGCTGCGTGCCGTCGCCGAGGAGATTCCCCTCGACGTCGTCTATGAAGACGCCGATCTGGCCGTCATCAACAAGCCGGCCGGCATGATGGTCCACGCCGGCGCCGGCATGACCGACGATGCGCGCAATCGCGGCACGCTGGTGAACGCGCTGCTGAACCGTTTCCACGCGCTCTCGTCGACCGGAGGCGAACTCCGCCCCGGCATTGTCCATCGCCTGGACAAGGAGACCAGCGGCCTGATTGTGGTGGCCAAAAATGACGCCGCCCACGCGGCCCTGGCCCGGCAGTTTTCCTCGCGCCGCATCCGCAAGACCTATCTCGCGCTGGTGCACGGCCATCTGGACAAGCCCAAGGGGAGCATCACCGCAGCCATCAGCCGCGATCCGGTCCGCCGCACCCGCATGACCACGCGACCTGCCGAAAACGCCCGTTCCGCCGTCTCTCACTATGAGGTGATGCGGGAGCTCACGACCGGATTCGGCAGGTTCACGCTGCTGCGCGTGCGCATTGAAACCGGCCGCACGCATCAAATCCGCGCCCACATGGCCTCGCTTGGCCACCCGGTTGTGGGCGACACGCTTTACGGCGCGGCAGGCCGCCTGGTGGAGCAGCTTGCCGGGCAGCAGGGCCGCGTCCGCAAGGGCTCGCAGCGGTCTCTCCGGCTGGGCCGCAACTTTCTGCACGCCGCCCGGCTCGAATTCACGCATCCAATCAACGGAGAGCCGCTGCAGCTGGAGGCGCCGCTGCCCGCCGAACTGGAGCAATTCCTGGCAGAAATGGATGGGACATCACCAACGTAAGGCCCAGGGGCCATTCTGGAGCAGCGCGGAAAAATTCCTGTTGGTAAAATAAGGATGATATGAAGCCTAAGTTATTTGGCCCGGTTCTTGCGGCCCTTTGCGTATTCACGCTGCAAGCCCAGCAGCCAGCCGCCCCGGCCACCAAGCCGGCCCAAACTGTGCCCGCGCCTGCGCCCGCGCCCGCCGCCTCCCAACCGGGCCAGCAGACGCAGCCGCCCGCAGCCGCCGGCCAGACGGCGGAAGAGCAGCACACGCCCATCTTCAAGTCCAACGTGAACGAGGTCAGCCTCATCTTTACGGTGACGGACAAGCACGGGCACTACATCCCCAACCTCAAGCTCAGCGACTTTGCCCTGCTCGACAACCAGCGCGCGCCGGCCCGCGTCACCTCCTTCCGCCAGCAGATCAACCTTCCGCTGCGCGTGGGCATCCTGATTGACACCAGCACCTCCATCCGCAGCCGCTTCAAGTTTGAGCAGCAGGCGGCCAACGAGTTTCTTCTGGAGGTGCTGAAGTCGAAAGCCGATCGCGCCTTCGTGATGGGCTTTGACGTAACGCCCGACGTGACGGCGGACTGGACCAACAATCTTGACGGCCTTGCCACCGGCGTAAACCGGTTGCGTCCCGGCGGCGGCACCGCGCTGTACGATGCGGTGTACTCGGCATGCCGCGACAAGCTGCTGGACGTTTCGCGCGGCCAGGAGCCCGTGCGCAA
Organism: Occallatibacter sp.; assembly: GCA_035763705.1. Taxonomy (GTDB): domain Bacteria; phylum Acidobacteriota; class Terriglobia; order Terriglobales; family Acidobacteriaceae; genus Telmatobacter. The sequence goes on from DASUAU010000017.1 coordinate 1,959, forward strand.
AGCCGTCATTCTGATTTCCGACGGTGACGATGACCAGAGCCGCGTCCATCTGGACGAGGCCATCAAGGAGTGCCAGCGCGCGGAAACCATCGTCTACGCCATCAGCACCAACTGGATGCCCACCCGCGGGCGCGGCGACAAGGTTCTGGCGCAGATGGCCGAGGCCACCGGCGGCCTGGTGCTCTATCCACCTTCGGCCGAGGAGATGTACCAGAGCTTCAACAACATTGAGCAGGAGCTGCGCAGCCAGTACGCGCTGACCTACGAGCCGGCGGACTTCAAGTACAACGGCGAATTCCGCACCATCTACCTTTACTGCCTCAATCGCCATTACGCGGTGCGCGCCAAGAAGGGCTACTTCGCACCGCGGCAGTAGATTGCGGCGCGGCTGCTATTGGCCTTCGGCAAGCAGGCGCAGCAGGCCCTCTTCGTCCAGAACGGGCACGTGGAGCTGCCGCGCCTTGTCCAGCTTTGAGCCCGCCTCCTCGCCCGCAACCACATAGCTCGTCTTCTTGCTCACGGAGCCCGCGGTCTTTCCGCCCGCAGCCTCAATCTTCGCTTTGGCCTCATCGCGGGTGAGCGTGGGCAGCGTCCCGGTGAGCACAAAGGTGAGCCCGGCCAGTTGCGTGGATCGCTGCTTCTTTTCCGCGGTCATGTCCACGCCGGCCTCGCGCAGGTGCTCCACCAGCGCACGGTTTTTCGCCTGTGCGAAAAACTCGCGAATCGCCTGCGAAATGCGCGGGCCCACCTCCTCCACGCGCTCGAGGTCTTCGACGCCGGCTGCCATGAGCGCATCCATCGATCCAAACTCCTCGGCCAGCAGCTCCGCCGTCCGCTCGCCCACAAAGCGAATGCCCAGCCCCATGAGCACGCGCGCCAGGCCGGCCTTCTTTGAGCGCTCAATCTCCTCCACCAGCGCCGTGGCGCTCTTTTCGGCAAAGCGATCGAGCGCCGCAAGCTGCTCCACGGTCAGCTTGTAGAGATCGGCAACGCCGCGCACCATGTTGCGCTCCAGCAGTTGTTGCACCACCGCTTCGCCCAGCCCCTCGATGTTCATCACCTCGCGCCGGCCAAAGTGCAGCAGGCTCTCGCGCAGCTTTGCCGGGCAGTCGGCATTCACGCAGCGGTAGTCCACTTCGCCCTCGGCACGCACCACCTGGCTGCCGCACTCCGGGCAGGCGGTGGGGAAGACAAAGAGATCCTTTCCGCGCGCGTGCTCGGCGTCTTCCACCACCTCCACCACTTTTGGAATCACATCGCCGCCGCGCTCCACCTTCACCCAGTCGCCGAGCTTGAGGCCAAGGTTCTCGATGAAGTCCGCATTGTGCAGCGTGGCGCGGCTCACCGTCGTTCCGCCAATAAACACGGGCTCAAGCTCGGCCACCGGCGTCAGCTTGCCCGTGCGGCCCACCTGCACCGTAATCCCATTGACGCGCGTCACGCCGGCCTTCGCCGTGAACTTGTAGGCAATTGCCCACCTTGGCGCGCGGCCCGTGTAACCCAGCCGCTGCTGCGTCTGGTGCGCATCCACCTTGAGCACCACGCCGTCAATTTCATAGCCCAGATTCTCGCGCCTGGTCTCCGCGTCATTGATGAAGGCGAGCATCTCGTCGACGTTTGAGACGAGCTTGCGAAGCGGATTCACGCGAAAGCCCAGTGCCGAAAGCGCATCCAGCGTGGCCTGCTGTCCGGCGGCCATGAATTCGCCGTTGACGAGCAGAAAATACGCATAGAAATCCAGCCGCCGCTCGGCCACGATGCCCGGCTCCAGCGTGCGCAGCGTGCCGGCGGCCGCGTTGCGGGGATTCACAAACAGCGGCTGGCCTTCGCGCTCGCGTTCTTCATTTGTGCGCGCAAAGGCGGCCTGCGGCATTACGCATTCCCCGCGCACCTCAAAGCTCTGCGGCACGCCTGCCTTCTTCAGCCGCCCGGCCGCAATGCTGAGCGGAATGCTGCGAATGGTGCGGATGTTCGTGGTCACATCCTCGCCTGTTTGTCCGTCGCCGCGCGTGATGCCCATCGCCAGCCGCGCGCCGCCGCCCTCCGCAGCTTCATAGCGCAGCGCAATGCTCAGCCCATCGAGCTTCAGCTCGGTGACATACTCGACAGGCAGCCTGCCCGCCAGCTCGCGCACACGGCGGTCCCAGTCCGCCAGCTCCGCGGCACTGTACGCATTGTCCAGGCTGAGCATCGGCAGCGAGTGCTGCGCCTTGCGGAAGCCCTCCGCAGGCTTGCCGCCCACGCGCTGCGTTGGCGAGTCCGGCGTCACCAGCTTGGGATGCTCCGCCTCCAGGCGCTTGAGCTCGTTCATCAGCGCGTCATATTCCGCGTCAGAAATCTCCGGCGCGTCGAGAACGTAATACAAGTGCTCGTGCCGCGCCAGCTCCGCGCGAAGTTTGGCAATGCGGCGTGCAGGTCCGGCTGAAGAGGGTGCGTCCATGGGGTGGATTATAGGGCTCTCCCTTGAAAGGTTAGTATGGGAGGCAGACGGCGATGGAGCCCATTACCCACTTTCTTACCGGAGCCTGCATCGGCCGCGCGGGCCTGAACCGCAAAACCGCCTACGCCACGCTGGCCGCGGTGCTGGCCGCCGAGGCCGCTGACCTGGACGTGCTGTGGGGTTTCGCCGGGCCGGTGGAAGAGCTCAAGCATCATCGCGGCATCACGCACACCCTGGTTTTTGCGCCGGTGATCGCCGCGGCAGCCGTGGGCGCGGTGTGGCTTCTCGATCAATATCGAATGCGCCGCCGGGCGCGCAAAGCCGCTGCCGCATCGCTGCCCGCCTCTCGCGCAACGGAGCCCGGCGCTCTTGAGCGCCGCCCGCCGCAGCCGGTCCGCTGGGGATGGCTCTACCTTACGGCCCTGATTGCCGCGCTGAGCCACATTCTGCTGGACTGGACCAACAATTACGGCGTGCGCCCGTTTTTTCCCTTCAACCCGCGATGGTACGCGGGCAGCTTCGTCTTTATCGCGGACCCCGTGCTGTGGGCGCTGCTGGGCTCGGCCATTCTCTTTCCCTGGCTCTTCGGCCTCACTGACCGCGAAATCGGCGCGCGCCGCCAGCCCTTTCGCGGCCGCAACTGGGCGGTCTTTGCGCTGAGCGGCATGGTGCTCTACTGGGGCCTGCGCTGGTTTGAGCATGGCCAGGCAGAGAATCTTCTCCGCAACAACCCCGTCGCCACGGTGCCCGTGGACCGCGTCGCCCTGGAGCCCTATCCCTGGAGTCCCTTCCACTGGCACGCATTGATGGAAACCGCCGGCTACTACCAGAGTGCCGAGGTCAACACCCGGACCGGCGAGATCGACAGCGACCCGGACGAGGACATTCTGCCCAAGCCGCGGGATACCGCCGCTGTGGAGGCCGCAAAGCAAACCCTCCTGGGCCGCGCCTATCTTGACTGGGGAAGCTGGGCGGTGGTCAGCGACCTGGGCCACGATCCCATGCCGGCGCTGCCGCCGCCGGAGCTGCCGCCGGGCCGCACGTGGACCACGGTCGAGTTCCAGGACCTGCGCTTCGGCTACCGCTTGCCCGGAGCAAAGCACTCCGGCTCGGCGCCGCTGAGCGGCTGGGTCTACATTGTCGACAATCGCGAAGACGGCGGCGAGGGGATGGGCCGAGCTGTTCAGAAATAGAAGCTGCGGCAGAAATGTCTTCGGCGCAGGCAAGCCCGCGCTTTGTGAGTCTGACTTTGTGCGTCCGGCTTTGTGGGTCTCAGAGGAGATTTGCAATCTCGCAGCCGTCGCCGCTTCCGCCCCGGCGCAAAAAAATGTTGATGGGGCGCATGATGACTGCCGAGCCGCCCGAATTTCCGACGCAAAGGCGGGAAGCGTGTTGACCGCCGCGCTCCCGCACCGCAGAATGGAATGAGCTTCTCTCCGCCGGCGCGTGTGCCGGGTGGAAAATCTAGCCTCAGAGGTGTGCATGGGAGCGTATCTGCTGCTGTTGGTGGCCGTAGTGAGCCGTTTTGTGATGGTGCCGCATCTGGACTGGCTGAACTTCACGGCCGTGGGCGGTTCGCTGCTGTACTTTGGCGCGCGCCGCCGCTGGTGGGAGATGGCGCTGCCGCTGGGCGCGTTTATGGCGACTGACTACTACATGACCGTCCACGTCTACAGCTATCCCTTCCAGTGGTCGGCCTACGGAACCACGTGGATGTGGTACCTCGCGGCCATGGTGCTGGGCTTCATCCTGCTGCGGTCGCGCACCACGTTTCTGCGCGTGGGGGCCGGCGTTGTTCTGGGGCCCACCTCGTTTTTCATTGTTTCGAATTATGCGGTCTGGGCCGGCGGCACCATGTATCCGCCCACGCTGGGCGGCCTGATGACCTGCTTCCAAGCGGGCATTCCGTTCTACGGCAACGATCTGCTCTCGACGGCGGTTGTCGCCGGCCTGGCCTTTGGCGTACCGGTGCTTGTGCGGCGCATGCAGGCGCAGCAGCAGGCGGCGCTGGCCAGCAAATAGGCCGCGCACACAGCAGGAGGGAACTCAAAGGCCGGGGCCGCGCGCTCCGGCCTTTTTGCGCCGGAGCCACCACACCAGGAACCCGGCGAGCGCCAGGCCGAAGACCACGGCCAGCGCCGTGAGCGCGTGATGCGCCACCAGGTCCACCGCGCCGGGGCCCAGCTTGAGCACCAGCAGGGAGAGCACAATCCAGCGAATCATGCGGCCCACAAAAACGGCCAGCAGATAGGGCGCCACGCGCATCTCAAAGACGCCGGCGGCAAAGACAAAAAGTTTCCACGGCGTGGGCGGCGGCAACATGGAAGGGATGGCGACGGCGAGAAATTCCTGCCGCTCAAAGCGGTCGCGGAGCTGCTCAAACCGCGCGCGGTTGATACGCTTGAGCAGAAACAGCTCGCCCCCGGCCCGGCCAATGCCGTAGGGGACCAGCCCGCCCAACGCCGACCCGGCGGCCGCCATGGCGCAATAGAGCAGAAACTGGGATTTGTTGTTCCACACAAAGACGGCGAGGATGGCATCCAGCGGGACCGGGATGGAGGAGGAATCCAGCACTGCCACGGCGAATGCGCCCCAGAGGCCGAACTTGATGAGCGCAGGCAGGATAATGAGTTTCCACTTCGCCATCCAATGGAGGAAAAACAGCTTCAATCGGGTCTCTTTCCGTGGTGAAATCCGTCCATATCAGTAATGATTCATTGTACTTTCCCCAGGAGCGCGGGGGCGGGTTTGCGCGCAGGCCAAGGGGTGAGAGAATAAAACGAGAGGGAAGCGAAGAGGGAAACGCAGCGGAGTTGAGAGGGGCGTCGCGCGTTTCCACCCGGAAGCATGTCCATCCTGGAACCACAATCCAACTTGAACGAGCCCGAGAAGCCGGGCAGCACCACGGCTGTGGCTGAAGGCGCGGAGGCCGAGGAGTCGCGCGCCGAATCAACGGGCGAAGCCGCCCCCGGACGCGGCCACTCCACCTCGCGCTGGGTGGACTACGACACCCACGAGCTGCTGCAGATGATCAGCGAGCTCGAAGACGAGCGGCGCTGGGCGCGCCTGCGCGAAGGCATCTGGATTGCGATCCTCTTCCACCTGCTGCTGCTGTCGGCCTTCACCTGGATTCCCAAATATGTTTTCAAGGCGCCTCCGGTGATTGACCCGTTTGACGCCATCAAGCAGCGCAAGGACCTGAGCTATCTTGACCTTCCGCCCGATGCGCTGAAGCAGCTCCATCCCAAGGTGTCCATCAAGCCCGTCAAGCCGCCGGAGATTGACAGGAAAACCCTTGAAGAGCTGCGCAAGGAAGAAAAGCCGGTTCTGACGCCCACGCAACAGACGCCTCAGGAGCAAAAGCCGCCGCAGGTGGAAAACCCGGTGAAGCCGCAGCCGCAGCAAACTGCGCCCGTTCCGCCCAGCGAGGCATCGAAGTCCGCGACCCAGGCACCCAAGCCTGAGGCTGTGCCGGCGCGGCCGAACTTTGCCATGAACAACCAGAACCCGGCCGAGCAGATGCAGCAGGCCATGCGCAACGCCGCGCGCGGCCCCAGCTACCAGAGCAACAGCCTGCCCGGCGGCACCGGCCTTTCCATGCATCCGGGCGCGGGCACCGGCGGCGTGGAGATTCTCTCCAATACGCAGGGCGTGGACTTCAGCGGCTGGCTGCAAAAGTGGTACCGCGAAACCGAGCGCACCTGGGACCCGCTGATTCCCGACGAGGTGAATGCACCGATTTTGAAGTCGGGCGGCGTGCAGATTCGCTTCAAGATCCTGCCCAACGGCCGGGTGATGCCCGGCAGCATGGTGCTGGAAGGCCGCTCCGGTGACACGGCGCTGGACCGCGCGGCATGGGGCGCGATTGAGGGTTCCAATTATCCGCCGCTGCCCGGTGCCTTCCACGGGCCTTATCTTGAGCTGCGCGCCGTCTTTCTTTACAACATGAAGCCGCCGGGGCAGTAGCCGTGAGCGGCGGCGCGGTTGCCGGGCAAGTTTCGCCGGCATGGCCGTTCGCGATAAAATGCAGGCGGAATCGATGCGAGTCCACGCCGCACAGTTCGTACTGCCGTTGCTCAGGCGCTTTCGTCGCGGCCGCCGCGACCGCGGCCGCCGCTGACCGGGCCGGCAAGGCCAATTTTTACCTGTTCAGCAATTCGATCCGGAGCGCGCCGCGCGCACGTTGCGCCGCGGCATTCAGGCGACGCGCCCGATGGGTTTCCGGATTGCGGTTTTCGAGGTTGAACGCGTCGTTGAACGCATCGATGAACGCATCCGCGGGTAGCGGATAGAAAGGTTCGCTGAGATGAACAGCTTCTCAAGCCGCGCGACGTTGACCGCCGGCGGCAACACTTACACCATATTTCGCCTTCCCGCTCTGGCCGAGCGTGGATTCGACCTCTCACGGCTGCCCTTCAGCCTGAAGATTCTTCTTGAAAACCTGCTGCGCCGCGAGGACGGCGTGAACGTTACCGCCGCCGACATCGAATTCCTGGCGAAGTGGGATGCAAAGGCCGAGCCGAGCCGCGAAATCGCCTACATGCCGGCCCGCGTGCTGATGCAGGACTTTACCGGCGTGCCCACGGTGGTGGACCTGGCCGCCATGCGCGACGCCATCAAGACCCTGGGCGGCGATCCGGAACGCGTGAATCCGCTGGTGCCGGCCGAGCTGGTCATCGACCACTCCGTGCAGGTGGACGAGTTCGGCACGCCACAGGCTTACGAGGCCAACTCGCTGCTCGAGTTCCAGCGCAACCGCGAGCGCTACGCCTTTCTGAAGTGGGGCCAGACGGCATTTCGCAACTTCTCCGCAGTGCCGCCGGGCATGGGCATCTGCCACCAGGTGAATCTTGAGTACCTGGCCCGCGTGGTCTTCACCACCGTCGAGGGCGGCGAAACCCTGGCCTATCCTGACACGCTGGTCGGCACGGACTCGCACACCACGATGATTAACGGTCTGGGCGTGCTGGGCTGGGGCGTGGGCGGCATTGAGGCGGAGGCCGCCATGCTGGGACAGGCTGTCTCCATGCTGGTGCCGCAGGTGGTGGGGTGCAAGCTGACAGGCAAACTGCACGAGGGGGCAACGGCCACTGACCTGGTGCTGACCGTTACGCAGGCTCTGCGCAAGCTGGGCGTTGTGGGAAAGTTTGTGGAGTTTTACGGACCGGGGATTGCCGGGCTGCCTCTGGCCGACCGCGCCACCATCAGCAACATGTCGCCCGAGTATGGCGCCACCTGCGGCATCTTTCCGGTGGATGCCGAAACCCTGAAATATCTGCGGCTGACCGGCCGCAGCGACGAGCAGATCGCGCTGGTGGAGGCTTACTACAAGGAGCAGGGGATATTCCACACGGCCGACGCGCCGGAGGCTGAGTATTCGCAGACGCTCGAACTCGACCTGGCCACCGTGCAGCCCAGCGTGGCCGGGCCCAAGCGCCCGCAGGACCGCGTGCTGCTGGGGGACGCTGCCGCGAGCTTTGCCCAGCAGTTGCCCTCTCTGCTTGCACCCACGGCCAAGCCGCTGGGTACGCGCACGGCTGCTGCCTGGAAGCGTGAGGCCGTCAGGGACACGGCCGTCGTGGACACGGCTGTCGCGGATACGGCTGTCGCGGGCAAGACGGGGCTGCACATTACCACGACGGTGAAGGAGCGCTTCGGCATCGATCCTGACACCTATCTCGACCACGGCTCGGTGGTGATCGCCGCCATTACCAGCTGCACCAACACCTCCAACCCCAGCGTGATGGTGGCCGCGGGCCTGCTGGCCAAGAAGGCCGTGGAAAAAGGCCTGACCGTGCCGCCGTGGGTGAAGACCTCGCTCGCGCCGGGCTCGCGCGTCGTAACCGACTACTACCAGAAGGCCGGCCTGCTGCCCTATCTCGAAAAGCTGCGCTTCAACGTGGTGGGTTACGGCTGCACCACCTGCATTGGCAACTCCGGTCCGCTGCCCGCGGATGTTTCCAGAAGCATCGACGAGCACGGCCTTGTGGCCGTAAGCGTGCTGAGCGGCAACCGCAACTTTGAGGGCCGCGTCAACGTGGATGTTCGCGCCAATTATCTGATGAGCCCGCCGCTGGTGGTCGCTTTTGCGCTGGCGGGAAAGATTGGCCACAACTTTGACGCCGACCCGCTGGGCACAGACCAGGCGGGCAAGCCGGTTTATCTGCGGGATATCTGGCCCACGCAGCAGGAGGTTGCGGCGTCCATTGAAAAAGGCCTGAGCCGCGACAGCTTCCGCAAGGAGTACGCCACCGTCTCAAAGGGCGACGCAAGCTGGCAGGGGCTCAGCTTTCCCACCGGCAACGTCTACCAGTGGGAGCCCGACTCCACTTACATCCGCCAGGCGCCCTACTTCGACGGCATGGCAAAGACGCCGCCGCCGGTGGAGGACATTGCCGCCGCGCGCGTGCTGGCGGTGCTGGGCGACTCCGTAACCACGGATCACATTTCTCCGGCCGGCGCCATCAAGGCCAACGGCCCGGCGGGAAAATATCTGACCGAGCATGGCGTGAAGCCGGCGGACTTCAATTCCTATGGTTCGCGCCGCGGCAATCATGAAGTGATGGTGCGCGGAACCTTTGCCAACGTGCGCCTGAAAAACAAGCTTGCGCCGGGCACGGAAGGCGGCGTGACGCGGCTGTTGCCCGAAGGCGAGCAGATGTCCATCTTCGATGCCAGCGTGAAATATGCCGAGCGCAACGTGCCGCTCATCATTCTCGCGGGCAAGGAGTACGGCTCGGGCTCCTCACGCGATTGGGCCGCCAAGGGGCCCAGGCTGCTGGGCGTGCGCGTGGTGATCGCGGAGAGCTTTGAGCGCATTCACCGCTCGAACCTGGTGGGCATGGGCGTTCTTCCGCTGCAATTTGAAGAGGGCCGGAACGTGGAATCGCTGGGGCTGACGGGCGAAGAGGTTTACGACTTTCCCGGCCTGACCGCGATGCTGAAGGCCAGGTTCGCCAATGGCCGCACGCTGCATGTAAAAGCAAAAGCCGCCGACGGCGCCGTGAAGGAGTTCAACGCCAAGGTGCGCATCGACACGCCACGGGAGATTGAGTACTTCGAGCATGGCGGCATCCTGCAGTATGTTCTGCGGCAACTGGCGGCGAAGTAACTCTACCAATGTGACACTGTCTTCTTGAGCAGGGCCGTCCGGTGCGGCGGACGGCCGCGCTTCTGGGACCTGAAGAATCAATCACAAACTTCGCCTCATTCCCTGCGCGTCAAAACGCGCCTGATCTATACTCGTTTTATGCGCAACGAATTCACGGCCGTAATCGAGCGCGACGGGGACTGGTTTGTCGCCTGGTCGCCCGAGATCCCCGGGGCCAACGGTCAAGGGCAGACTTTGGAGGAGTGCCGCGAGAGCCTGAGCGCGGCCATCCAACTGATTCTTGATGATCGGCGAGAGGATGGGTTGCGCGGTGCGCCCCCAGATGCCATTCGCGAGAAGGTCACGGTGCAGTGAAACGTGAATCGCTACTTCGCCATCTGCGCTTGCACGGATGCTATTTGAAACGCGAAGGCGGTGCTCACTCACTGTGGTGTAATCCGAAAACAGGTCAGACTGAAGCGGTTCCGCGCCACACTGAGATTGCCGACCTGTTGGCGCGAAAAATCTGCCGAGGCTTGTCGATTCCGGAGATTGGAAAGTAATCCTGCTTCGGTAAAGCGGACAAGAAGCACCCCCGCTTCGGGAGAGGCGGTGTGCTTGTTTCACCGGCAGGCCGGCTATTTGTCCCGCACAGGCTTGCCCGCAGCGCGCCGGGTCTTCTTGCCGGGCATCGGCGCGGGGGGATGCTCGCTGGGCTCGGCGTGGGAGGCGAGGAACCGGGAGCCTTCCAGATTCTGCTCGCCCATGACGTGCAGGCGCAGAAAGTTTGTCGAGCCTGACTTGGTGCGCGTGCCGGCCACGATGGCAATCACCTCGCGGTTGTGAACGTAGCCGTGCTGGTCCAGCAGGTTTTCCGCCACTTCCACCAGCGCCTCAGTCGAGTTCACCTTGGGGCTGCGAATCGGCGTGGTGCCCCAGAGGAGATTCAGGCGGTTCACGGTGACCTCAATCGGGCTGAGCGCAAAGATGGGCGCCGACGGATGGTATTTCGAAAGCTGGCGCGCCGTGGCACCGGACTCAGTAAACAGCGCTATGCCGCGCAGGTCCAGGTCGTCGGCGGCGTGGGCGGTGGCTTCGCAGATGGTTTCCGCAATGGAGAGATGGCTGTTGTGGACCGCGGTGCGCATGCAGGAATCCTTCATGTGGATCTCGGCCTCGGAGACGATGCGGGCCATCATCGCCACGGCCGCAACCGGATACTTGCCCACGGCGGACTCGCCGGAAAGCATCACGGCATCGGTGCCGTCGTAAACCGCATTGGCAACGTCAGAGACCTCGGCGCGCGTGGGCCGCGGGTTCTCAATCATGGATTCCAGCATCTGCGTGGCGGTGATGACGGGCTTGCGATACTCGGCCGCGCGACGAATGATGTGCTTCTGGATGGCGGGAACCTTTTCCGGCGGCACTTCCACGCCGAGGTCACCGCGCGCCACCATGATGCCGTCCGCGGCCAGCAGAATGTCGTCCAGGTGCTCGATGGCCTGCGGCTTTTCCAGCTTGCCGATGATCCAGGTTTCGCCGCCCAGCGCGGAAACGCGATTGCGCACCAGGCGAATGTCCTCGGCGGTGCGCACAAAGGAGACAGCAATCGCATCCACGCCGTTCCGGATCGCGAATTCCAGGTCGGCCGAATCCTTCTCAGTGAGCGAGGGCACGCGAACCGCGATGCCGGGAAGGTTGATGCCCTTGTTTTCTCCCAGCATGCCGCCGTTGATGATTTCGCAAACCACATCCGAGCCCTGCACCTGATTCACGCGCAGTTCGATGAGCCCGTCAGAAAGCAGAATGCGCGACCCCTGCTCCACGTTCTCCGCCAGGGTCATGAAAGTGGTTCCCACCAGGGTGGCGGTTCCGGCCACTTCGCGCGGAGTGATGGTGAGGTGCTGCCCGGCCTTCAGCAGCACGGGCTGGCGATCCTTCAGCAGCGCGGTGCGAATCTTGGGCCCCTGCAAATCGCCCAGGATGCACAGCGGCGTGCGCTCTTCGCGGCTGACCCTGCGGATCATGTGGATGAGGGCAAGCTTCTCCTCGAGGGTGCCGTGGGAAAAATTCAGGCGCACCACGTTGACGCCCGCGCAGACCAACTGACGAAAAACAGGTTCGCTGTTGGAGGCAGGGCCGAGCGTGGCAACAATCTTTGCGCGGCGCTGCGAGGGAGAATCGGAATGGCTAAGGTCGGCACGAGGCATTGCGATGACTCCAAAAAGTGCTTCAGGTGAAGGAAAAATGGGTAAGTTAAGATAGCCCGTCTCATTTTACACGCGGGAGTTTGACGCAAAGAGACCCTTATCCAGTATGCACGACGAGTCCGGCAAGAACGAAGCGGGCTCTAGGGCATGCCGGACTCGGATGCCTGCGGTTCAGGGTCGGCGGCAGCACGCACAGAGCGCGCGCGAAAAAGCACGCCGTTCAGCTCCGCACCCAGCAGGACGGCAAAGCAGGAGATGTAAAGCCACACCAGGGTGGCGATGCCCGCGCCGAAGGAACCGTAAAAGCGCGAATAGTTTGCGATCCGCGTGACGTACCAGCCATACGCCAGCGTGGTGGGGAACCAGGTGACCGTGGTGGCCACCGCGCCGGGCATCACGCGCATCCAATGCTCGCCCCGCTTGGTGCCGAAATGGTAAAGCGCGCCAAGAACGGCAATGCTGGTGACCATGGCCGTGACCCAGCGAACCAGCCTCCAGACGAGGAGAACCAGAAAGCGAAGGTCGTGGTTGGCGGCATCGATCATCCACACCTCAATCAGCCGGCCGAAGACGAGAATGAGGGTGGCCAGCGTCAGGGGGAAGAGCACGATGGGCACCAGCACCAGCGCGCGTACGCGGCGCTGCCAAAAGCCCCACTCGCCGCGGGGAAGACGATAGGCGCGGCGGAAGCCCTCCATGAGCGAGAGCATGACGCCGAGTGAGGCAAAAAGGCTGAGGAAGATGGCGGAAAGCACAAGCTGGGCAGAGAGCAGGCGGCGGGTTTGCAGCATGGTTGCCAGCAGCGCAAGGGTGTCTTCGGGCAGCAGGTACTCAAAAGTGTGGCGAATTTCGCCCACGAAGGTGGACCCTTGAGGAAACAGGGCAAGCATCGCCGCCACCACGGCCAGCGCAGGAAAGAGCATCAGCATGCCGGAGTAAGCCGCGGCCTTGGCCGTGTTGATGACGTCGTGCTCCAGGGCGAGGAGGATGGCTTTCCTGAGCTTTGCGGTAAAAGAGGCCATGCGGGTTCCCAAGCCAGAGTAGAGCATCAGGCGGATTTGCGCGAGGCGATACAGATTGCGCCCGCTGATTGCCGGCATTTCGCCGGTGCGCGCATCCACCCGGTGACTTAGCGCGACCGTGAGCCGGATTCGATAGGACTGCCGGTCAGTTTGTGGTGGTTGGCGACGGCGCGGGAAGTGGAGTCGACTGCGGTTGCTCCCGCTGCACCAGAAGAATACGTTTGACCGAGTTGCGATTCAAATGCTGGATGACTCCGCCAATTCTTATCTCAACGTCCATGCCTGAGATGGAGACCAGGTCGCCATTGAGTGTTGTTCCGTCGCGCAGCTCGATTGTGTCGTAGCTGGCCGCTCCAAGATCGAAGTTTATGGTTCCTCCCGAAACATCGTTCCTGCCGATATCAAGAGGAAAAACTCCGCGGTTAAATCCTTCCTTGCTGAAGGAGAGGGTGTGATGTCCGGGGCCCACGGAGATGATGCGCGGCGTTGTTCCTTCTTGTTTTCCATCCACGTCAAGCAGTGCTCCCTGGGGAGTGGAGTTGATTGTCAGCGTGATTGCATGGGTGGGCGGAACAATCTCTTCAAGTGCCAATGAAACCGGCTCATCGGATGCGGTGACCGTGGTTTCAAACTTGACAGTCTCGCCCGGGCCCACGTTGCTGACGCCAATCACATCCTGGCCCACGCGCTCGTGCTTCTTGTCGAAGAGGTAGACAGAAAACCGCTCTGAGGCGATCACCCGATTCGACAGATTCTGGGCGGTTGTGTCCATCACATATCCGTGCAGGCTGCCCATGCCCGGCAACGACTTGAACCTGCCAAACGTGAAGCGGAGCACGGGAGTGCCGGAGCTGGGCCAGTCCACGACTTGCAACGGGCGCTGTTTTGCAAATACGGGAAGGGCGAGCAGGAGAAAACCGGCAAGAACAAGGAAGTTGCGTAAGCAGGCACGCGACAGAAGCATAGTGCCAACATCTTAGCCGCAGACGTGAGAGTTGAAAACATGCAAGTTCCGGCGCGGTTCCCGGCCGGTAACTCATTCAACGCTGTTTCAACTGTTTGCGCAGGCCGCGCCCCGGCCGCCCCAATGAGCCCATCTATTCAAGCTCAAGCATGCGGTCCAGCGCCACGCGGGCCCAGCGCTTTACGCCGGCGCGCACCTCAATGCGGTTCACCACGCGGCCCTCGATGAGGTTTTCGAGCGCCCAGACCAGATGCTGCGGGCTGATGCGGTACATCGTGGTGCAAAGGCAGCCGGTATCATCCAGGGTTATTACGCGCTTGCCCTCGGGCGCAAAGCGGCGGGCCAGCCGGTTGACCAGATGAATCTCGGTGCCGATGGCGAAGCTCTGTCCGTCGGGCGCCTGTTCCACCAGAGAGATAATCCGCTCCGTCGAGCCCAGCTCATCCGCCTTTTGGCAGACCTCCCAGCGGCACTCCGGATGCACGACGACGCGAATGCCCGGATGCGCCGCGCGGACCTGATCGACATGCGAGGGAAGAAAGCGCTGATGCACCGAGCAGTGTCCCTTCCACAACAGTATGCGGCTGGCGCGCAGCGCGGTTGCGGTTTGCCCGCCCTGCATTGCCCAGGGATCCCACACCGGCATCGCGGCCAGGGGAATGCCCATGGCGTAGCCGGTGTTGCGGCCCAGGTGCTGGTCCGGCAGGAAAAGAATCCGGCGTCCGCGCGCAAAGGCCCAGCGGAAGGCCGCGCCCGCATTCGACGAGGTGCAGACCAGCCCCCCGTGCTCGCCGCAAAAGGCCTTGATGGCGGCGGTGGAGTTCATGTAGGTGAGCGGGATGGTGTCATCGGCAAGGCCCAGGCGCTCCAGGCTCTCCCAGCAATCCTCGACCTGCGAAATCTCGGCCATGTCGGCCATGGAACAGCCGGCGTTCAGGTCAGGCAGAATCACCTTCTGGCCGGGCTGCGCCAGAACGTCAGCGCTCTCCGCCATGAAGTGGACCCCGCAGAAGACGATGAACTGCGCACTGGTGTCTGTCGCGGCCCGCGCCAGCTTGTAGCTGTCGCCGGTAAAGTCGGCAAAGCGAAGCACCTCGTCGCGCTGATAATGGTGGCCGAGAATCACCGTGGACGCGCCGAGCCGGTGGCGCGCGCGGGCAATGCGGTCGTCCATCGAGTGGTCAGGCAGGGCAAGGTAATTTTGCAGGCTGCAGGCAGCCTCAGCGGCCGTCGCCGCGGGCGCTTCATCAAGAATCGGGTTCACGGTATTCCGCCTTCAGCCCTGCCGGCTCAGGCTGCGAGTCCGGCGGGCGGGTATTGAAAGCTCTTGCCGGTTGCAGCGGGTACGACAGGGGCCGGTTGGGCTTGCGCCGTTCCGTGCCGCCTGCATCCGCGGAGATGTTGCAGCCGACTGCAAAAGAGATGCGGACCTGGCCGCACCCTTTGCACTGATTTTAGCAAGCGGTGAGCGAAGAGCTCAAACGCGGCCGCGCGGAGCAAGGCTGCCGCGATTGTGGGCTCTGCGCGGCGGCAGGTATCATAAAGCCCACATGGTTCCTGCTCCGCAGATTGAGGTTGCGACGCTCGGGATGGCCGATTCGCTGATCCTGATGGTGCTGGCGCTGGTGGTTTTCGGGCCCCGTCGCCTGCCCCAGATTGGACGCCAGCTGGGCAAGCTCATGTATGAGTTCCGCAAAGCTTCCAACGACTTCAAATTCCAGATGGAAGAGGAGTTGCGCAACGCCGAGGAAGCTGACCGCCGCAAGCGCGAAGAGGAAGAGCAGAAGAGATTGACGCTGGCCGCACCGGCCGAGGGCGAGAGCGGCCCGCCGGAAGAGACGGCCACCAAGGATGCGCGGCCGATGCTGGCTGCCGCCGAAGAAACCAAGAGCGGGCTGCGGGTGCGCCCGCCCTCCACCGGCGAAACGGTTGCGGCCGAGCGGCCCGGAGCCCCGAAAACCGTAGAAGCCGCCGCGGAGCCGCCAACCGGCATTCCGCATGCTGAAGAAGCGGGCGAAGAAGCGGGCGTGGATGCGGGCGCAGAAGCAGGCGTGGATGCGGGCGAACTGCAATCCGCGCCGCCTGAGCCGCACGCGGAAGAACCTTCACAAGCCGCCCATCCGCCGGCTATGCCCGCAACGGAGGCCATGAGGCCCAATGGTTGACGCCGCCGATGCCGTAAACAAGGCGCGCGAGGCGGTGACGCAGCGCGCCGACCTGCCGGGCATGAGCCTGATGGAGCACCTTGAGGAGCTCCGCAAGCGCATTGTCCACTCGGCCATCTATCTCGCCGTTGGATTTGGCGTGGCTTGGGGCTTTCACAGTCGCATCGTCGAGTTTTTCCAGGCACCGATCATCCACATCGGCAAAAAGCTCATGTTCACGCATCCCATGGATGCGCTGAACTTCGACTTGCAGGCGTCATTGCTGGCTGGGGCCATTCTTGCCTCGCCATTCATCCTCTACCAGGTGTGGCTCTTCATCGCGCCGGGACTTTACCAGAACGAGCGCCGCTTCGTCGTTCCCTTCATGGCGATTACGATAGGCTTGTTTCTCACTGGCGCGTCCTTCGGATACTTCTGGGTGCTGCCCGGCGCGATCAGAATCCTCGTGATCGACTTCGGGCAGCCCTACACAGCCATGATCAGCATCGAGGATTACACCGGCTTCTTCCTCAGCATCATCCTGGGCCTCGGCATCAGTTTTGAGCTGCCGATTCTCATTTTTTTCCTCGCGCTTTTTGGCGTGGTCAGTCCGCGTTTTCTGTGGAAGAATTTTCGCTACGCGATCCTGCTGGCCTTTGTGGTTGCCGCGTGCATCTGCCCCAGCCCTGATCCCTGGACCATGTGCCTTTACGCATTGCCCATGCTGGCGCTCTACCTGGTGGGCATCGGCGTGGCCTGGCGGGTGCATCCTGAGAGCCGCCGGGCGAGGGCGGCAGCCAAGTGAGAACTGAGGCGCGAACCGCGGCCCGGGCGCTGGCTACCGCAGCGCTGGCGCTGGCGGCCTGCGCGCCGGCTTGTGCACAGGTTCAGGCACAGGCCTTCACCGGCGGGCGGGCGTATGAGTATGCCCGTCAGTTTGTGGCCATCGGCCCGCGCTGGCCCACCAGTGCCGGCCATGCCAAGGCGGAGGCCTTTCTGCGCGCGCATCTCGGCAAGGACAATCTTGAAGAAGACGCCTTTACGGCCGACACGCCGATTGGTCCGGTGAAGATGCGCAACTTCATCGTGCGCTTTGCCGGAACCGGGTCCGGCGTGATTGTGCTGGCCACGCACTACGAAACCAATTACTGGCTGCGCAAGATTCACTTTGTCGGCGCCAATGACGGCGGCTCCACGACGGGCCTGCTGCTGGCGCTGGCTGACCAGTTTCGCCAGGAGACGGCGCACGGGCGCAAGCTGCCGGGCTGCTCGGTGTGGCTGGTTTTCTTTGACGGCGAAGAGGCCATCCAGAGCTGGTCGCGCTCCGACTCGACCTACGGCAGCCGCCATCTGGCGGCAAAATGGGGACGCGACGGAACCCTCGGCCGCATCAAGGCCTTCCTCCTCACTGACATGATTGGCGACAAGGACCTGGACATCCAGCGCGAGACCAATTCCACCGGCTGGCTGGTGGAGCTGATGCGCCAAGCGGCGAAAAAAGAGGGCGTGAGCGAGCACTTCTTTCAGGAGCCGGAGGCCGTGGAGGACGACCACCTGCCCTTCGTCGAGCGCGGCGTGCCGTCCATCGACATGATCGACATCGACTACGGCCCGAACGACAGCTATCACCACACCGCGCAGGACACCATGGACAAGATCAGCGCGCGCAGCCTGCAAATTGACGGCGAGGTGATTCTGGAGACGATGCGGCTCGTGGATGCGCGTTAAGCCCGGCTACGTCCCGGCCTCACAAGGCATCGTGGTTTAGCATCCAAGAGATGATTGCCGGTGCGACGTGGCAGTGGTGGGTGGGTTTTCATGCGGCGGTGGCCACACTGTTGGCCGCGGATGCGCTGCTGCCCGGCCGGCGTCGCGAGACGCGCCACACCCAGATGGTGGCATGGGGCTGGACGGCGGTGCTGGCGCTGGCCGCGGCGGGTTTTGCCGCCTGGATTGCCGTCGCGCAGGGCCGGGAGACGGCGCTCGAGTGGGTGGGCGGCTACACCATTGAAACTTCTTTGAGCGTGGACAATCTCTTCGTCTTCCTCGTGCTCTTCCGGGGCTTCAGGATTGGCGAGCAGCGGCAGCACCGGGCGCTGCTGTGGGGCATTGGCGGCGCGGTGGTGCTGCGTGCGGCGTTCATTGCCGCCGGGGTCACGCTGCTGGACCGCTTTGCGTGGATTACGTGGATTTTTGGCGCGCTGCTGCTCTATGCCTCCTGGCGGCTGGTGCGCGGCGGCTCGGCCCACGCGGCCATCCCCGCGTGGATTCGCCGCCTGCAGCCCGCCAAGGACTCGCTGCTGCCGGTGATTGTGGCTATCGAGGTTACGGACCTGCTGTTCGCCGTCGATTCCATTCCGGCGGTGCTGGCCGTCAGCCACGATCCTTTCGTGGTGTACACGTCGAATATTGCGGCGATTCTGGGCTTGCGCTCGCTTTACTTCGCGCTCTCGTCGCTGCTGGACAGGCTGCGCTATCTGCACTACGGACTGGGGGCGTTGCTGGCTTTTGTGGCGCTGAAGATGCTGGCCGCGCACTGGATTGAGGTGCCCATCACGATATCGCTGGCGGTGATGGGCGGCATTCTGGCCATCTGTGCCGGGGCATCGTGGCTGGTGGAAAGCCGCGAAGCGCGACGTTAAAGCAAAACCAGCCTCGGTGTAACCCGGAGACGCTTCTCTCAAGTCGACGCGACCCACAGGGAGCAGCGACCCGGCAACGCTCTTACCAGGACACAGAAAGGCTGGTTTTGCACTAAGCTTTCAATGGAGGAAGCATGGCGTATTTTCTGTTCAAAAGCGAGCCGGAGGTCTACTCCTTCGACGATTTCCTGGGCGACAAGGAAACGGTGTGGGACGGCGTCACCAATCCCACCGCGGTGAAGCATCTGCGCGAAATGAAGGCCGGGACGAAGTGGATTTTCTATCACACGGGCGGCGAAAGGCGAGCCGTGGGCACGGGCACGGTGGTGAGCGTGGACGCGGCCGACCCCAAGGTGCCCGTGGTGCGCGTGAAGGCGGGCAAACGGCTGAGGCAGCCGCGCACGCTGGATGAAATCAAGGCGGAGAAGATCTTTGCCGGGTCGCCGCTGGTGGTTATCGGACGCCTGTCCGTGGTGCCGCTTACCCCGGAGCAGTGGGCATGGTTCGCGGGATGAAGCCGATGCGCGTGACGCTGACAGCGCGGCCATGCGCCGGGTTTTCCCCGGACTCCTAACTCACTCGCCGGAGCCGGCCTCGAGCCACGCGCGGGTGTTCAGCAGTTGACGCTGGTCGAGCGCCCACACGCGCCCGGTAAACTCGGCCGGGTCGCGGCCTTCCCGGGCAGACTTGTCGAATTCCCCGGCGACGGCCTGCATCTTGGCGTCCAGATCATCCAGAAAGTTCAGAACCAGGGCCTCCGGAATCATGGGGAGCTTGGGTGAGCCGAACTCCAGCTTGCCGTGGTGCGACAGAATGAGATGGACAACCAGCGTGCGCAGCCGGGGCGGAAAATCCGGCAGGGTGTCGATGGCCTTTTCCACCAGTACAACACCCATGTGGATGTGGCCAAGCAGCGTGCCCTCAGTGGTGTACTCGAAGCCGCTCTCCCATGCCAGCTCGGCGGTCTTGCCGATGTCGTGCAGAATCACGCCGGTCAGCAGCAGGTCACGGTGCAGCAGCGGATAGTGCGGCGCCACACGGTCAGCGAGCGTCAGCAGGCTCACCACGTGCTCCAGCAGGCCGCCCAGCCAGGCATGGTGGAGCTGGCGGGCGGCGGGGGCTTCGCGATAGGCCTGCGCCAGCGCCGGGTGGTCAAGAATCGACTTCAGCAACTGCTTGAGGTGCGGCTGGGTAAAACTGTCCACAAAGCCCAGCAGCGTTTGCCACAGCTGGTTCACGTCGCAGGTTGTGGCGGGCAGCATGTCGGCGCGGTCTGCTTCGTTGCCGGCGGCTTTGCGCAACTGCTCCACCTTCATCTGCAGCCGGTCCTCAAAGCGGGAAACCGAGCCGCGGAGCTTCACCAGATCACCGCGCACGAGGTCGCGGGCAATGCGCGGGTCGGACGGATCCCACACGCGGCCTTCAAGCTGGCCGGTTTTGTCGGCAAGGGTCAGGTTGAGATAGGGTTTGCCCGCGCGCGTGGTGCGATGCTGCATGGCGAGCAGGAGAAAGAAGCCGTCGAATGCGCGGCCTTCCTCATAACCGGTGAGATCGGCGATGTAGAGATCCTTCATGCTGCCCGACAGATTACAGCACGGGACGAGATGAGCCCAAACGCAGCGCAGGCCGGGAGCGAACTCCCGGCCTGCGAGGACAGCGCGTGCGACCCTACTGCTGCGGGGAAGATTGCGGTGAGGATTGCGGCGAAGATTGCGGCGCGGTGGCAGGAGCCGGAGCGCCCGGAACCGGCGGAATCGGGGTGGGCTGCGGCGTCTCCTTGTCCTTGGGCTTGCGTTTTTCGTCGCTGTAGCGGGTCTTTTTACCGTCCGTGGCCTCGCTGTGCTTTTTCTTCTTGGTCACCACGTGGTCGCCAAGGCCCAGCGGAGCGGACTGCACCTGGCGGTCTGCGGCCTCAGTGGCGGAAGGAGGCTGGAAGCCGCTGAAGTCCTTTGGCTTCGCCTTGCCGGCTTTTTCCTTCTTGTCCTTGTGTTCACGGGCAAGGTCGCTGTAGCGGGTTTTGTGGTGCGGCGCCTGCTGTTCCTGGTTGGCGGCCTCGTCGGCATTGGCGCCTTCGGGAATCAGATCAGGAGGCGACGGACGCGGCACCGCGCCTGCGTTTTCCGTCTGGCTGGTGGGCGAGTTGGGCAGGGTCTCCTGCGGCGCGCGGCCATAACGGATTTTTTCCTTCTTGCCCGGCTTCTCTGAGGCCACTTCGTTTTTCTTTTTCGACTTTTTCTCTGATGCGGGGGCGCTTTGCTGCCCGGAGGCACCGGAGGAAAGTTCCAGCGCCGGCGCGTTCTTGTGGCGGAAAGTGCGGCCGGTTTCGCGGAAGCGGGTGCGCTCAATTTTGCGCTTCTTCTTGGGCGATGGCGGCTTGTAGGTCGAGTAGGCGATGGGGAAGATGCGCTTGTTGGGGCTGGCCCCTGTATCCACGTAGCCGGGTGCAATCTCAATGTAGGATTCGTCGCGAAGCTGCGTGAGGTAGGCGCGCGTGGCCGGCTCCATCTTGCTCATGAAGAAGGCGTTCTCCACCTCGTTTTCCGCCTGGTTGAACTGCGGAACGCCGCCGGCGTTGTGCTGGACCACGTCCAGAATGACAAAGCCCTGCTTGGTGCGGATGGGCGCGGTAAACTGGCCGGCCTTGAGGTCAAAAACCTTCTCTTCAAACACTGGCGCCAGCTCGCCCCGCTTGTAAGTGCCGAGGTCACCGCCGGAGGCGGCCGTGGAACCGTCAGAGAACGACTTGGCCAGCTCGGAGAAGTTTCCCCCGGCGTGCAGCTTGGCTTCAATGCCGGCTGCCTTGGTTTTTGCGGCGTCCAGCTTCTGCACATCGGTGTCGTCGGAGCCGGTGGAGACCAGGATCTCCGCAAGGTGCACGCTTTCCGGCTGGGCATACTCCTGCTTATGGGCTTCAAAGTACCGGCGCACCTCGCCCGGAGTGATGTTGATGTGCGCGCCGACCTCCTGCCGCATCACGTTTTGGGTGATGATCTGGTTGCGGATGTTGGCTTTGAAGTCCTCGTAGGAGACGCCCTGCTGCTCAGCGGCCTTCTGCAGGGCATCGAGCGATGCCAGATGGTACTGCTTGCGAATGTCGTTGAGCCGCTGGATGAGCTCGGTTTCGCCGGTGATGCCGAGTTCCTTGCCCTTGGAGAGCCAAAGCTGCTGGTCAATGAGGCTGCGCAGCAGGTCCCGGCGGGCGTCGGAGGCCTCCTGCATGGATGCGCCGCGCTGTTGCTCTTCCTGGTTAAGCTCCTGCTCAGCGCGCTGGTAGTCAGAGGAGGTGATGATGCGGTCATTGACGCGGGCGATGACGCGCTCCACCACCTGCCCGCCGTAAGGGCTTGCGGGCGCTGAGGTTCCCACCTGTGCGAGGGCGGGGATTGCGAGCAGCGAAGCAGAAAGGGCGAACGCCGCGGAAGTGCGCGCGGAAATGCGAAGGATTCGAAGGGTCATAATGTCAACACGCAGCCTGAGACGCAAGCGCCCCTGCTGCATAGACGCCATTGTAAACGCCGGGATAGCCGGGAGGCGATGCGCAACGGGCAAAAGAAGCAGGAAATGCGCGTGGGAGCAGCCTTGATGCGCCCGTCCGCTACCGGATGGCCCGCGGGAGTCGTCCAACGATGCGGTGCTATACTTTCAGCTAAGATTGCCGTGCGAAAACTCTTGCAATGAGCGGCCGCGGCGGTGGTCTGGAGGTTTCTTCCAACCATGACTCCCCGCGCCCGCCGGGCACTTTTCAGCCTCGCCCTCTTCTTTACCATCTGCGCCATCGCCGGCAGCTTTATGCAGCGCAAGGTGGGGGCACAATCCTCAGAGGACGAGAGCCAGGTCCGCGACAGCCTGAAGCGGTTTACCAACGCCTATGCCCTGGTGGAGCAGAACTACGCCGAGCCGATGAGCCAGGACAAGGCCAGCGACGCGATATACGACGGCGCGATTCCGGAGATGCTGCGGACGCTGGACCCGCACTCCAGTTTTTACGACCCCAAGGCTTATGCGCGGATGCGCGAGGACCAGAGCGGCCACTACTACGGTGTGGGCATGGTCATCCAGCAGCAGGGCGACTACGTCTTCGTCATCATGCCGTTTGAGGGAACGCCGGCCTACAAGGCGGGCATCAAGCCGGGAGACAGGATCGACGCCATCAACGGCAAGTCGGCCAAAGGCATGAACTCTGACCAGGTGGTGAAGGCCCTGAAGGGCCCCAAGGGCACGCATGTTCAGGTCGCAATGGTCCGCGACGGCGCGCCCAAGCCGCTGGTGTTTGATCTCACGCGCGACGAGATTCCGCATCCCTCCATTGACCTTGCCTATGAAATCGAGCCGGGCGTCGGTTACATCCACCTGACCCAGTTCATGGAAACCACCGGGCAGGAGATGCAGGACACGATTGACCATTTCGGCAACCTGAAGGGGCTGGTGCTGGATTTGCGCAACAATCCCGGCGGGCTGCTGAGCCAGGCCGTGGATGTCTGCGACCACCTGCTTTCAAAAGGGCAGGTCATCGTCTCGCAGCGCGGACGCGCCTATCCTGACCAGGTGTACACGGCCACGCACGGCAACGGCGGCAAGACCTTCCCCATCGTGGTACTGGTCAACCGGGGAACGGCTTCAGCGGCGGAGATTGTCAGCGGCGCGTTGCAGGACCATGATCGCGCGCTCATCGTGGGCCAAACCACCTTCGGCAAGGGGCTGGTGCAGACGGTCTACAACCTGAGCGAGAAGACGGGCCTGGCGCTGACCACCTATCACTACTACACGCCCTCCGGCCGGCTGATTCAGCGCAATTACAGCGGCGTTTCGCTTTACGACTACTACTACAACCACGCCGGCGCGCTGCCCTCCAACTCGTCCAACCGCGAGGTAAAGTTCACTGATTCCGGCCGCACGGTCTATGGCGGCGGCGGCATCACCCCGGACGAGAAGATTGTTCCGCCCAAGAACAACGACTTCCAGGATGAACTCCTCTATCGGCAGGTCTTCTTCCACTTTGCGCCGCATTATCTGGCCACGCACACCGTGGACAAGGACTTTACGGTGAACGATGCGGTGCTCAAGGACTTTACCGACTACCTGACCAGCAAGAACATTCCCTGGACCCAGCAGGACCTGGACGGCGTGCTGGACTGGGCGAAGGTGAACATCAAGGCGAAGATCATCACCAGCCAGTTTGGCGATGAGCAGGGATTGAAGGTGCTGGCCAACTGGGACCCGGAGATTCACAAGGCCATCTCCTATCTGCCTGCGGCTCAGGCGCTGGAGCAGCACGCGCACCAGGTGCTGGCGGAGAAAGCGGCCGCACGGGCAACAGGCGGCGGAGAAAAGGCCTCAGCGGTGCAGTAGTCCGGTGCAGTAGTCCGGAACAATAATTCGGCAAAATTTCAACGGAAAGATCTCAGGCCATCCCGCGGGATGGCCTGACGTGCGTTTGGAGCAGCGGGGCTACGGCGATTCCTGAGTGGATGTGACCACAACGACCGAGTGAAAGGCCGCCGCTGCCGGATGGTCGCCGCTTGCTGATGGTCGCCGCTTGCTGATGGTCGCCGCTCCCTGACGGTCGCGTCGCATGGAACGGCCCGGCTTCGAAGACAGGGACACAGGAATTGCTTTAACGCTGGCTGGCTTCTCCGGCGGAAACCTTGCGGTTGAAATCCGCCGACTTGCCGCGCGGCACGCTCAACGACTGCCAATGGCCGCCGGCGAAGTGCTTGGCCAGCAGGATGATCTGTCCGGTGTGCTGCGCATAGTGGGCCACCTGGCGGTTGATGGCCTGCATGACGGAGTGGGCTTCGCCGCGGATGGTGATGGTCCGCGTCAGGTCGGCATCGGTGAGCGGCTCAAGCGCCGCGAAGAGGCAGCCCCAGCCCGCTTCCCACTCGGCCAGCAGCGCGTTCCGCGTCGCCGCCGGTTCCTCGAATTCGCTGTCGCGGTTGCGGGTGAGCTTTTCGCCGTCGCTGGTGAGGAAGTTGGTCCAGCGGGAGCGCATGTTGCCTGTCATGTGCTTCATGAGGATCGCGATGGAGTTGGCCTCCGCATCAAGCACGGCGTAAAGCTCGTCGTCGGCCACCTGGGCGATTGCGCCCTCGGCAAGCCGCTTTTGCTGGCGAAAGAGGGCGAGTGAGTCGGCAATGTAGGAAGTGGTAAACGTGAGCGCCATGAGAAGAGTGTAGTCGCGAACGGGCCGCCGGGTTTACGGCTCGTCGTTGTAAATGCCAATCTCCAGCTTGCCGCCTTCGCGCAGCCGCGCGCGAAACATGCCGGGCGTATTGAAGCTCCAGGCCATCTGCCCGTCCGGCGTGATGGCGATCACGCCGCCGTCCCCATGCAGGGCCTCCAGCTCCTTGTGAATCACCTCGTCGGCCGCGGCCTGCAGGCGCATGTGGCGGAACTGGACCAGATTGCAGACCTCGCGCGCCACGCCCAGCCGGATGAAGAACTCGCCGGTGCCGGTGCCGGAGACGGCGCAGGACTGGTTGGAGGCGTAGGTGCCGGAGCCAATCTGCGGCGAGTCGCCAATGCGGCCCCAGCGCTTGCCGGTGAGCCCTCCGGTGGAGGTGCCCGCGGCGATGTTGCCGTATTTGTCCAGCGCCACCATGCCCACGGTACCGTATTTGTGCGCCTCCGGCGTCTCAAAGAAGGCCAGCGGCTTTGCAGGCGCGGGCGGCGCTCCGGCGGGGCGCGGCGGAATGGGCAGGTTGTGCTCCTTCAGATAGCGGACGAGCGACTGCCAGCGGCGCTCGGTGAAGAAGTAGCTGGGCGGTTCCATCTGCAGGCCCACACTGGCGGCAAAGTCATCGGCGCCGGAGCCGGAGAGCAGAACCCACTCCGTCTTCTCCATCACGGAGCGCGCCGCGGAGATGGGGTGGCGCGTGCGCATCACGCCCGCCACGGCGCCGGCCTTCAGCGTTGCGCCGTCCATGATGGCGGCGTCCATCTCGTTTTTGCCGTCGGCGGTGAAGACGGAGCCGCGGCCGCAGTTGAAGAGCGGATTGTCTTCCAGAATCCGAATCGCCGCCTCAATCGCGTCCATCGAGGAGCCGCCCTTGTCCAGAACCGCGGCTCCAGCCTGAATGGCCTGTTTGAGCCCGGCGCGATACTCCGCTTCAGCCTGCGGCGTCATCGACGAGCGCTCAATGACGCCAGCGCCGCCGTGGAGCACAATGGCCCACTGGTGCGTGGCGGCAGATTTTTGCGCGGATGTGGCCACGGGAAGAAGGATAAGCGCGGCGGCAACGGAAAGTAGGATGGGTTTCGTCATGCGGCACCTCTGGGCGAATGAAAAACGGCGGTGGGGCCGCTCGCTCGACGGAAATTGTACGCGGAAGAGCGGCTCATGCCGACCCTTCCTGGGATACTATCGCAATCCATGAGGGGTTGTGCAGATTGGAGCGCAAAACGCCCGGCAGGAACCTTGAATTCGCTGCCGGGCGCGGGGACTGTTGATTGGTCAGCGCCCTAGTTGCGCTGGTTCAGCTTGGTCAGCAGGCGCAGGATCTCGAGGTAGAGCCAGACCATGGTGACCATGATGCCGAAAGCTCCGTACCACTCCATGTACTTCGGCGCGCCGTAGCGCACGCCCTGCTCAATGAAGTCGAAGTCGAGCACCAGGTTGAGCGCGGCGATGGCGCAGACAAAGACGCTGAAGCCGATGCCGATGACGCCCGAGCCCTCAATGCTGTGGAAGACGATGCCGAAGAAGCCCAGAATCATCTCGGCAAAGTAGAAGATCATGATTCCGCCGGTGGCGGCGATGACGCCGATGCGGAACTTGTTGGTCACCTTGATCATGCCGGTGCTGTAAGCCGCCAGCAGCACGAAGAGCGTGGCGAAGGAGAGCCCCACGGCGCGGATGGCGATGCCCGGATAGACGAGGTTGAGCTGCGCCGAAATGCCGCCCAGGAAGAGCCCCTCAAGCAGTGCGTAAACGGGCGCGGTGGCCGGCGACCACTCCTTCTTGAAGATGGTGACGAAAGCCAGAATCAGCCCGCCGAAGACGCCGACCATCATGAGCGGCGCAACGGCGGCCATGGAGTGCGAGGCGATGTAGAGATGCCACGTCCAGGCGGCGGTGGCCAGCGCACAGGCGAAAAGGATGCCGGTGCGGTGCACGGTGCCGTTGAGCGTCATGCGCGTGCTTTCGTCAATCGCTCCGCCATAACCGGCTCCGGCCAGGTTGCGGAAGGTGTTTTCGCTGAGTGCCGGATTCGATGTCTTGATGAGGGCCATGTGAACTCTCCCTGTTGCGTTCCTGGTGCGTTCCCGATGTGTTCCCGATGCATTTCCGAGGCGGCGGCTTGCGTGCCTTGCGCGGCGAAGCGGGCACGCCCCTGCCTCTATTTTAATCCGATGCGCGGAGAGGCGGCGGCGAGGCGCAAAACGGGGGGATATAATCGGCGGCACACGCGCGACACGCAGCGAGCGCGCGGACGGAGGCGAAGAGATGGCAATGGATGCGAAGGCGGGTGCGAGGGAGCGGTTTGCCGCCGCGCAGGATGAGCTGATTGCGCTGAGCCACCGGATTCATGCGCATCCTGAGCTGGGTTTTGAGGAGGAAAAGGCCTCCACGTGGCTCTGCGAGGCGCTGGACGCCGCCGGATTCGCCGTGGAGAAGGGGATTTGCGATCTGCCCACCGCGTTTCGCGCAAAGGCGGGTTCCGGACCGCTGCACATTGGCATCTGCGCGGAGTACGACAGCCTGCCCGGAATCGGCCACGCCTGCGGACACAACATCATCGCAGCTTCAGCGCTGGGTGCGGCGCTGGCTGCGGCCAAGGTGGCCGACGAGGCTGGGCTCACCATCGAGGTGATCGGCACGCCGGCCGAGGAGGTGGGCAACGCCGGAGGCAAAATTCTTCTGCTGGAGCGCGGCGGCTTTGCCGGTCTGCACGCGTCCATGATGGTGCATCCCGCGCCCTTTGACATGCTGAAAGCGAAGGTCATCGCCGCATCCATGTTTGAGGTGCACTGCACGGGCAAGGAGTCGCACGCGTCGGCATTTCCTGAGCTGGGCGTAAACGCCGCGGATGCGTTGACGATTGCCCAGACGGCCATCGGGCTGCTGCGGCAGCATATCCGCTCGACCGACCGGATTCACGGCATCGTGACCCAGGGCGGCGCTGCGCCGAATGTGATTCCGGCGCACACTTCCGCGAAGTACATTGTGCGCTCAGAGACGCTGGAGCAACTGGAGCAGCTCAGGCCGAAGGTTTACCGCTGCTTTGAGGCAGGGGCGCTGGCCACCGGCGCACGAGTCAAGTTCGTGGGCGGCGACAAGCCCTATGCGGAGATGCTGCACGACGGGGATATGGCGGCGATTTACCGGAAAAACTCCGAGGCGCTAGGCCGCCCGTTCCCCAGTCTGGGCGAGTGGGAGACGCGGCCCACCGGATCAACCGACATGGGCAACGTTTCGCTGGCCATGCCGGCGATTCATCCGATGATCGGGATTGGATCGCTGCCCGCGGTGAATCATCAGCCGGAGTTCACGGCCCACTGCATCACCGCGGACGCCGACAAGGCGCTGCTGGACGGCGCGCTGGCCATGGCCTGGACCTGCGTGGAGATGGCCCAGACACCCGCCATGCGGGAGCGGCTGATGGCGGCGCGCTGAAGCAATTCCTGAGTCACTATTTATCGAAGCCTCCGCAACCAAGTCGACGCGACCACGGGGTCCCCAGCGACAGGACTTTGTCGTTGGGGTGGGACCCTCAGGGAGCGGCGACCTCGCATGATCGATAAAACGCCACAGGATCTCAGGAATTGCCGTAAAGGGGCTTGGCGAAGGCGGGCCTGGCAAGGCAGAATGCAGAGGTTCCGGAAAATGAGTTGCGCGGCTGCGCCAAGGATGGGCGGATGCATTCGGTGTGGTTTGGCGAATATATGGGGACGCTGATGCTGCTGCTGCTGGGCAACGGCGTAAACGCGAGTGTATCGCTGCGCAGGTCCTATGCAGAGGGCGCCGGCTGGATTGCGATTACGACCGGGTGGGGACTGGCGGTGATGTGCGGCGTGCTGGTGGCGGAGGCCTTCGGCAGTCCCGGCGCCAATCTGAACCCGGCCATCACCCTGGCGAACGCGGTGGCGACAGGGGACTATTCGCATCTGGCGAGCCTGTGGCTGGCGCAACTGCTGGGTGCAATGACCGGTGCGGGGCTGGTGACGTTGCAATTTGGGCCGCACTGGAAGCTGACCGAGGACGCGTCCACGAAGCTCCACGTCTTCTGCACCGGCCCGGCGGTTCCAAACCTCGCATTCAACTTTCTGAGCGAGGCAATCGGCACCATGGTGCTGGTTATCGTGGCCGGTTCCATCAGCTCAAAGGGCGTGTCCATGACGGGGCCGGCCGGCGGCGTGGGTCCGTGGCTGGTGGGCAGCATCGTGTGGGGCATCGGGCTTTCGCTGGGCGGCAGCACGGGGTACGCCATCAATCCCGCGCGCGACTTTGGCCCGCGCCTGATGCACGCGCTGATGCCCATTCCGGGCAAGGGCGGCTCCAACTGGAGCTATGCGCCCATTCCAATTGCGGGGCCGCTTGCGGGCGGCGCGCTGGCCGGCTTGCTGCTGCACTTTGCGCACCTCTGAGGGCGAAGCGCGCGGGCTTATTCCACCTGAATCATGATTTTGGTGAAGCGCGCCGGCTCGCGGCTCCATTCTTCAAGAATGGCCGGCGCTTCGCGCATGGGCACAATGTGGGTGACCGCGTCCTCCACGGGGAAGCGACCCGCCTCAAGCATGCGGATGACAGAGTGGAAGTCCTCAGGCAGGGCGTTGCGCGAACCCAGGATGTCGAGCTCCTTTTGCACGAAGAGCCGGGTCTCGTAGGAAACGGGCTCCTTGGCGTAGCCGATGTAGACCACGCGGCCGGTGAAAGCCACTTCTTCCACCGCGGCGCGGAAGGTTTGGGGCAGGCCGATGGCTTCGATCGCGACATCCGGTCCGCGGCCTTCCGTGACTTCGGCAAGCCGGGCGTGCAGATCCTCTCGCGCGGTGTTGATGAGCTGATGCGCGCCGGCCTTGCGCGCGGTCTCGAGCTTGGCGTCGTCCACGTCGACGGCGAGCACAGTGGCCCCGCGAAAGGCTGCGCCGGCAATCGCGCCCAGCCCCACGCCTCCGCAGCCAAAGACGGCAACAACATCCTGCCGCGCCACGCGCCCGCGGGCCACGGCATGGAAGCCGACGGTGAGCGGCTCCACCAGGCAGAGCTGTTTGAGGGAGAGATCCGCGCGAAAGAGACGCGCCGCGGGCACGGCAATGCGTTCCGTCAGCGCGCCATCGCGCTGCACGCCAAGCGTCTGGTTGTGCAGGCAGGCGTTGGGCCGGTTGCGCAGGCACGCAGCGCACTGTCCGCAGTGCGAATACGGCGAAAGAGTGACCTGGGTGCCGGGTTGCCACTGAGGAAAGGCTGGATTGAGCATGGCGACGACGGCGGAGACTTCATGGCCGGGGACGCGCGGGTAGGTGACGAGCGGGTTGCGGCCGCGAAAGGAATTCAGGTCGCTTCCGCAAAGGCCCACCATGCGCACGTCCAGCAGGATTTCATCGCCGGCCGGCGAGGGTTCCGGCACTGATCGGCAAACAGCCTGGCGCGGGGCTTCAAAGACAATGGCGTTCATGGCGGATGGCTCCGTTGTGCGCTGCAAGGCGCGTGAAGATTGATGATAGCCGAGGGGAATGCGGCGCGCGGCGCAGGCAAGGCTGTATGCTGTGCGTGCGGGCTGTTCTGCCGGCGAAGAAGGGCGCTTAAGGATGGCGGAGAAGGTGCTTCAGATCGATCCGCGGGACAATGTGCTTGTGGCGCTGGCGCCGCTGTCTGCCGGCGAAACGGCGCGGTACGACGGGGCCGTGTGCACTGCTGCCGAGGCGATTCCGGCCAAGCACAAGATGGCGATTGAAGCGCTGGAGCCCGGCGCGCTGATTCGGATGTACGGAATGGTGGTGGGCGAGGCAACGGCAGCCATCCCCAGGGGCGGACTGCTGACGACGCGCAACGTGCGGCATCGTGCAGGGGAGTACGACGCGCGCCGCAGGGAGACCCACTTCGCGCTGCCCGACGCGACACCGTGGACGGGGAAGACGTTTCGTGGATTCCGGCGCAGCGATGGGCAGGTGGGCACGCGCAACTACTGGCTGGTGCTTCCTCTGGTCTTCTGCGAGAACCGCAACGTGGAGCGGATGCGCGATGCGCTGGAAGAGGAACTTGGTTACGCCGGCGAGCGGAACTCTTATCGGCGGCACGTACGGCATCTGGTGCGCGGCCAGGCTCATGCGAATGACGCGGCGGAAGAGGCCGCGCAGGCGCGCCGGGAGCAGGTGTTTGCGAATGTGGATGGAATCCGCTTCCTCACCCATCAGGGCGGCTGCGGCGGAACGCGGCAGGATTCGCAGGCCCTTTGTGGATTGCTCGCGGGCTATATTCATCACCCCAACGTGGCCGGCGCAACGGTGCTGAGCCTGGGCTGCCAGCACGCGCAGGTGAGCCTGCTGATGGACGAGCTTCGCGCGCGCGATCCTGAGCTGCGCAAGCCTGTGGCGGTCTTTGAGCAGCAGCGGTCGGGCCGGGAATCCGCGCTGATGACCGAAGCGCTGGATGCAACCTTCGCGGGACTTGAAGAGGCGAATCGCGCCGAGCGGACCAGGGCTCCGCTGGCGGCGCTGACGGTGGGATTGAAGTGCGGCGGCTCGGATGGATTCAGCGGCGTTTCCGCCAATCCAGTGATAGGACGCCTCTCTGACTTGCTGGTCGGCGTGGGCGCACGCACGCTGCTGAGCGAATTTCCCGAGCTGCACGGCGTGGAGCAGGAGATCATCAACCGGTGCGAGAGCGATGCGCTGGCGCAGCGGTTCTATGACCTGATGCAGGCCTATGCGGCGCGGGCGCGCGCTGTGCATTCCGGCTTTGAGATGAATCCTTCGCCGGGCAACATTGAAGACGGGCTGATCACCGATGCCATCAAGTCAGCCGGCGCGGCTCGCAAAGGCGGCGTGGCGCCGGTGCGCGGAGTGCTGGACTATCCCCAGTACGCGACCACCCCGGGGCTGAACCTGCTGTGTACGCCGGGCAACGACGTGGAATGCGTGACGGCGCAGACGGGCGCGGGCGCGAACCTGGTGCTCTTCAGCACGGGCCTCGGAACGCCAACGGGCAATCCGGTGTCGCCAGTGGTAAAGATCTCCTCGAACACCGCACTGGCCGGGCGGATGAGCGACATCATCGACTTTGACGCGGGCGGCGTTGTCACCGGCGAGACCACCATTGAGCAGTGCGCGGAAGATCTGCTTGCCTTCTCGATTGGCGTGGCGAACGGCGAGCGGCAGACCAAGGCCGAGCTGCTGGGCCAGAACGACTTTATCCCGTGGAAGCGCGGCGTCTCGCTCTAGCGCGGTTCGAGCCGGCAGAACCCCTATTCCAACAAGGAAGAGACAACGGCGAGCGCCGCGATGGCCGCGGTTTCAGCACGCAGGATGCGCGGGCCAAGCGAAACCGTGCGCCAGCCGCTGTCGTCAAAGAGTGCGCCTTCGCCGGGCGTCCATCCGCCCTCCGGTCCAATGGCGATTTCGAAAGCTGGAATCTCGCCGGGCGCGGAGGCAAGCAACTCGTCCAGTGCGAAGCGGAGCGTGGTGGAACGCTCCTGCTCGGCAAGAACAAGACGTGCCGACTCCGACTCGGCGCGCGCATAACGGGCGAGCGGAACAGGATCAGCGATAAGCGGAACGTCGGACCTGCGGGACTGCTGCGCGGCCTCATGGGCAATGCGACGCCACCGTTCCACGCGCCTGGCCGCGGCCAGGGCAAGATGCTTTTCACTGCGCTCGGCAACAACCGGCACAATGGCGCGAACGCCCAGCTCGGTGACTTTTTCGATGGCCCACTCCATGTGATCGAACTTGTAGACCGACATTACCAGCGTAACGGGCAGGGCGGGCTCCGCGACGGCTTCGGCAAGCAGGTTGAAGCGGACTTCGCCTTGAGAGACCGATGCCACCTCGGCGTGAAAGACGCGTCCACCGGCCACAACATCGGCCTGCATGCCGGGCTGCGCGCGCAGCACGCGGGCCAGATGTTCGGCCTGCGCTCCGGTGAGCACGGCGGAAGTTTCAGTCCAGGTTTCGGCAATCCAACGGCGGCTTGTCATGAATGTCTTTGAGGGCTGTACATGCTGAAGTGCGCAATTGGCGCGGGTAATTGCGGCAGAGAACAAACATTGAGGGGGACGCTGGAAGCGTCCCCCTCAATGCTGCCTATTTGGTTGGTTGACCCGTTACTTCTTCTTCGCGGTTTTCTTCGCGGCCTTCTTCGCGGGTGCCTTCTTGGCTGCTTTCTTGGTTGCCATTTGCCTATTCTCCCTTTTCGATGGGTTGCATCGATACTGCAGAACTAATTGCAGTTGAGGAATGTATAGATTCATGCTTGCTCAGTGTCAAGAAAAAAACGTCGTCAGGGTGGAAAAAGTGGCAACAATTCTCAACACCAAAATTGCGGGCGGATGTGGGAAGCGTTCAGGCGCGGTTGCAGCAGAGACCATCCGGGCTCGCCGGCAGCGGCATCTTGCGCGAGACAAAAAGATGCGCAACGCGACGATGGCTCCCAAAAAGAAACCGCTCCGAAATTGTGCGGCAGGAAATTTCCTGTTGACGAAAAAGATGTGCGGGCAGGGAAGCGGAAGCTGCGCATCGCCGTTCGGGCAAAGGCCGAGAGCGATGGGACGCGCTCACGATCGAGAAGGAATGCAGCGGGCGCAGAGTATGAAATCAGCACTCGATGATGTTCAGCGCGAGGCCGGCGAGGCTGGTTTCCTTGTAGCGCGACTGCATGTCGAGACCGGTGAGATACATGGTGCGGATGACCTGGTCGAGCGAGACTTTGTGCTCCTCCGACTCGCTGAGCGCGATGCGCGAGGCGTGCACGGCCTTGGCCGCTCCCATGGCGTTGCGCTCGATGCAGGGGATCTGCACCAGGCCGCCGATGGGGTCGCAGGTCATGCCGAGATTGTGCTCCATGGCAATTTCAGCGGCATGCTCAATCTGGCCGTTGGTGCCGCCGAGTGCCGCGGTCAGGCCGCCGGCGGCCATGGAGCAGGCAACGCCCACCTCGCCCTGGCAGCCCACTTCCGCGCCGCTGATGGAGGCATTCTCCTTGTAGAGGATGCCGATGGCAGCCGAGGTGAGGAAGAAGCGAACAATGCCTTCATGGTCCGCATCCGGAATGAAATTCTGGTAGTACAACGCGACCGCGGGAACAACGCCGGCGGCTCCGTTGGTGGGCGCCGTCACCACGCGGCCGCCCGCGGCGTTCTCTTCATTCACCGCCATTGCATACACCGTTAGCCAGTCCAGCGGACCCAGCGGATCGCCGCGAGAGCCGTTCACGTCGCGCTCGTGCAGGCGCTGGGCAAGGCGATGGGCGCGGCGCTGGACGTTGAGGCCGCCGGGAAGGATGCCCTCCGTCTCCATGCCGCGCGCAATGCACCCCTGCATGGTTTGCCAGATGCGTTCAATGCCCTGCCTCACCTGCTCCACCGGCGGAGCCTCGGAGTCGCGGCGTGCCAGATCGCGCCGTGCCAGGGCGCACTCGTTCTCCAGCATCAGTTGGCTGATGGAGAGCTCATGGGCGTGGGCGAGGTCGAGCAGTTCATGCGAGGTGTGGAAGGGAAACGGCAACTGCGGCTGTTCGGTCCCGGCAACCGCGGCTGCGCCATCCTCGACAATGAACCCGCCGCCAATCGAAAAGTAAGTGCGCTGGGCAAGCGTGGCGCCGGAGGCGTCGAAGGCAGTCAGGCGGATGCCGTTGGGATGCTGCATCCCGGCGCCGGGCGGGAACATCCGGTCGCGGTGGAAGAGCAGATCCGCGGCTTCCGTGAAAGGGATGGTGTGCGTGCCGGCCAGGGATATTTGTTGCGCGGAGCGGATGGCGGCGAGCGTGGATTCGATGGCCGCCGGATCAATGGAGGCAGGCTCGCTGCCGGCGAGGCCGAGCAGGACGGCCCGATCCGTGGCGTGCCCCAGCCCAGTGAGCGCCAGGGAGCCAAACAGCTCCGCCTGGACCCGGGTGACGCGAGCGAGCAGCGAGTCCGGCGCAAGGCTGCGCGCAAAGGCGCAGGCAGCCCGCATGGGGCCCATGGTGTGCGAACTGGAGGGGCCCACGCCGATCTTGTAAAGGTCGAACAGGCTCGTCGTCACGCAAGGATTGTAACGGAATTGCGGAAGGGATGCGGTGCGCGGCCAGAGTTGGCGCATTTGGACGCCGGCACCGTTACAATCATAAGGACATGATCCGTTTTTCCACCGCAGGAGAGTCGCACGGCGAGGCGCTGATTGCGCTGGTGCAGGGAATGCCTGCCGGCGTGCCCGTTGACCTGGAATTCGTCAATCGCGAGCTTTGGCGCCGCCAGCAGGGATATGGGCGCGGCGGCCGCATGAAGATTGAGACCGACAAGGCCCATGTGCTGAGCGGCGTGCGTCACGCAAAAACCATCGGCTCGCCAATCGCCATTGAGATTCTCAATCGCGACTGGAAGAACTGGGAGGAGAAGCTGCCGGTGGAGGCCGGCGACCCGGCCAAGCACCAGCCGGTCCAGTCTCCGCGGCCCGGCCATGCGGACCTGGCCGGCGCGCTGAAGTACAACTTCAAGGACGCGCGCTACGTGCTGGAGCGGGCCTCGGCGCGTGAGTCCGCGGCGCGTGTCGCGGCCGGAGGGTTCGCCAAGCTGCTGCTGAGGGAATTGGGCATTGAGGTGGCAAGTCATGTCATCCGCGTGGGCCGCGTGGAGCTGGATCGCACGGCAAGTTGGGACGAGATTGTGGAAGTGACCCAGCGGAAGGAAATTGTCCTCAGTTGTGTGGATGCCGCGACGGAAGCGCGCATGAAGGAAGAGGTGGAGCACGCCTCGCGCACCGGCGACACAGTGGGCGGCGTCTTTGAAGTGGTGGTGCACAAGGCGCCCGCCGGGCTTGGCACCTATGCCAACTGGGACGAGCGGCTGGACGGGCTGCTGGCGTGGACGGTGATGAGCCTGCAGGCGGTGAAGGCGGTGGAGATTGGCCGCGGCGTGGTGGCCGCCGAATCCTTTGGATCAGCCGTGCACGACGCGATCCACTACGCGGCGGAGGACCAGGGCCGGCCCACGCGCTTTACCCGCGAGCACAACAACGCCGGCGGAATGGAGGGCGGTGTTTCAAACGGCGAGGACCTGGTAATTCGCGGATATCTCAAGCCCATTTCCACACTGCGGCGGCCGCTTGAGTCGGTTCGTTTTGACACGCGCGAGGCCACAAGCGCAAGCTACGAGCGAAGCGATATCTGCGTGGTTCCGGCGGCCGGCGTGGCGGCTGAGGCCATGGTGGCAATGACGGTGGCGGGGCTGGCCATGCAAAAGTTCGGCGGCGACTCAGCCGAGGAGATGAAGCGGAACTTCGACGGATACATTGCGCAGATGCGCCGCTACTGAGGCGAGAAAAAGGGAGCGTTTGAGAAGAGGAGATGTTGTTGACGATCGTCAAGTATCCCGAGCCGGTGCTGCAGCAGCCCGGTGAGCCGGTAACCGAGTTTGACGCAGAGCTGCGCAAGCTTGTGGCCGACATGTTTGAGACCATGTATGCCGCGAACGGCATCGGTCTGGCGGCGCCGCAGGTGGGCTTGTCAAAGCGCGTGACGGTGATTGACCTGAGCCAGGGCAAGAAACCCGAGGAGAAGCTGGTGCTCGTCAATCCGGAGATCATCTTTCGCGAGGGCCGGCAGTATGAGGAAGAGGGCTGCCTCAGCATTCCGGAGATTCGCGAGAAGGTGGTGCGTGCGGCGAAGGTGAAGGTGCGCGCGCAGGACGAGCACGGCAAGTGGTTTGAGACCGGCGGCGAAGAGCTGCTCTCGCGGGCCTTCCAGCACGAGATTGACCACCTGGACGGAATGCTGTTCATCTTCAGGATTAGCGGGCTCAAGCGCGACCTGGCGCTGCGCAAGATTCGCAAGCTGCAGCGTGAAGGCAAATGGTAGGCCGGTGAGACTGGTTTTTTTGGGGACGCCGCGCTTCGCCGTGCCCACGCTGCAGGCGCTGCTGGGCGCGGGGCATCAAATTCCCCTTGTGGTTACGCAGCCTGACCGGCCCGTTGGACGCGCGCAGGAAATGGCGGCTCCGCCCGTGAAGCAGACGGCGCTGGCAGCGGGCCTCTCTGTCACCCAGCCGGAAAAGATCCGCCACAACCAGGAATTTCGGGCACGGCTTGAGGCAATTGCTCCGGATGCCATTGTCGTGGTGGCCTATGGCCGCATTCTTCCGCCGTGGATGCTGGCGCTTCCGCGGCTGGGATGCATCAATCTGCATGCGTCCCTGCTGCCCAAGTATCGCGGCGCAGCACCCATCCAGTGGGCAGTGGCGATGGGCGAAACGGTGACGGGCAACACCACCATGCTGCTGGAAGAAGGCCTGGACACAGGGCCGATTCTGCTGCAACGGAAAGTTGCGATTGAGCCCGGCCAGACGGCAGCCGAGCTCTTCGCTGTGCTTGCCGAGCGCGGAGCGCCCCTGATGGTGGAGACGCTGCATGGTCTGGCGGACGGCAGCGTAACGCCGCAGCCGCAGGACCATGCGCTGGCAACACTGGCGCCGCTGCTGAGCCGCGAGGATGGACGCATGGACTTTGCCGCGCTGACCGCAAGCGAGTTGTGGAATCGCTGGAGGGGATTCCAGCCGTGGCCGGGCGCATTTACCGTGCTGGATGGCAAAAAGCTGCTCGTGCATCGCATGAGCGTGGCAGACTCCTGCCACGACGCTCCGGCCGATGCGGGCGAGATGCGCGTGGTGGATGGCAGGCTGAGGGCGGCCTGTGCGCAGGGCTCCTGGTTGCAGCTTGACGAGCTGCAGTTGGAAGGCAAAAAGCGCATGGCGGCCGCGGAGTTTCTGCGCGGAATGCAACTGCAATCCGGCGCGCGGCTGGGCTGAGCGATGGCCGGACCAAGCGCGGCACGAAAGGCGGCCTTCGAGATTCTGCTGGCCATCGAGCGTGGACGTTCGCACTCCGATGACTTGCTGCGCGGACGCGCGGTGGAGAAGCTCGCGCCGGCAGACCGCAATCTGACGACCGCTCTGGTGCTGGGCACGCTTCGCTGGCAGATTCGCCTGGACCATGAGTTGCACGCGTTGCTGGCAAAACCCAACGCAAAGCTGGACGATGAGGTGCGGATTGCGCTGCGGCTTGGCGCGCTGCAGTTGCGGCGGATGGACCGGATTCCCGCGCACGCCGCGATTGACCAGAGCGTGGAGCTGACCCGGCGGGCAGGGCACCGCTTTGCGTCGAGGATGGTGAACGCCGTGCTGCGCAGGCTTGCGACGGCCGCGCCTGCGGACTGGGCTGAGAACTCGGCGACGGAGTTGGCGCTTGCCGAGGCGCATCCTCAGTGGATGGTTGAGCGCTGGGCGCGCTTCCATGGGTTGGATGCGGCCCGGGCCATCTGCGCGCATGGACAACGGCAGCCTGCGGCAGTCATTCGAGTTCCGGATGCGGCTGCGGAAGCCGGGCTTGTTGCTAAAGGATTCGAGTTGAGGCCGGGTTCTCTGCTGAGCCATGCGTGCGTGCTGGCGCAGGGAGATGCCGCCGCGGCGGAAGCCGTTCGTGCCGGGCGCGTGCGCGTGCAGGATGAGGGGTCGCAGTTGGTGGCGGAGCTGGCCGGCCGGGGCGCGTCGATTCTCGATCTTTGCGCGGCGCCCGGCGGCAAGACACTCATTCTGGCCGAACGAAATCGCGCCGGCCGCATTGTCGCCAGCGAGGCCAGCCAGCCGCGCATGCACCGGCTGCAGGAACGGCTGCGACCGCTGGGAGACCGCGTGGAGTGCAGGCTTGCCGACGCGACGGAGTGGGCCGAAGAGGGTGCGTTCGATGTCGTTCTCGCGGATGTGCCGTGCAGCGGAACCGGGACGCTGGGGAGGAATCCGGAGATCCGGCACAGGCTGCGCGAAGAGGATTTGGCCCGGCACGCGGAGCGCCAGCGGGCCATTCTTTCCTCGGCGCTGCGGGCCGCGAAGCCGGGCGGCCAGGTCATCTATTCAACCTGTTCGCTGGAGCCGGAGGAAAACGAGGAGGTGGTGCGCGCGGTGCTGGCCGAGCGGGCCGATGCAAAGGCGGTGCCGCTGGCCGAACGAATCGAAGAGCTGCGGGGCGAAGGCATTGTGACCGCTGAGGGCGCACGGCAGCTCGCTGCGTGCATCACGCCGGAAGGCTGGCTGCGGCTGCTGCCCGGTGTGCTGGGTACCGACGGCTTTTTTGTGGCGCGCGTGGACCGGACAAATTGAACCAATGCGTTGCTCCGGCTGGCCGGCGGCCGCGGTTGAGCACTACTCGCGCTCAGGCAAGCGAAGCGACGCATAAGGGCAGTCCAGCACGGCGCACAAAGCCTCAACCACAAGCTCGTGGTCAGCGCGCTGCGGCAGGCCGGAGACGGTGATGCTGCCAA
Organism: Occallatibacter sp.; assembly: GCA_035763705.1. Classification (GTDB taxonomy): domain Bacteria; phylum Acidobacteriota; class Terriglobia; order Terriglobales; family Acidobacteriaceae; genus Telmatobacter. The sequence goes on from DASUAU010000017.1 coordinate 40,917, forward strand.
CCACGCCCGCGCCCGCCACCGTAAGCGGAAACGCGCCGCCGTGCGTGCAATAGTCCGCCACAGCGAGGCCCTGGCTTTCGAGCAGGGTATCGCCTCTCAGCTTTTCCTTCAGGCCCACGGCGTAGGAGCTTTGATGGAAGCGGGCAACGGTGTTCGACTTTCTGCGCACCCACTCGAAGTTGTCCGGCGTGGTTCCGTCCAGAGCGGCATAAAAAAGCGGCTGGCCAAAACGGCGAATATCCAGCACAACGCCGAGCGAACGTTCGCGGGCAAGGAGGTAAAGGCGCGTACCCAGCTCCCATGCGGACCGCGCGGTAAATTCCTGGAAGATGAGCTTCTGTTCCTGGAGAGCAATGCGTTCGAGGTCTTCTGCAATCGACATCGGCGCGTCCTTTGCGGGCAGATTGCGTAACGCAGCCATCATAGTTTGCTACAGCAGGGTTTGCCACGGCAGGCCATGCCACGGCGGCGGGCGTCAGGCCTCGGCAGCAGTCTCTTCAATGTCAAGATTTGTGCGTGGCACGATCCCGAGTCGCTCGTAGACGGGGCGCATTTCGCGGCGAATGCCGGGCAGGCGCGACCAGAACCACAGCGCGCCCAGGATGCAGGAAAAACCGCAGACCATCACGGTGTGCGGCGCGCCGATGGCATGCGCAAGCGCGCCGGCAAGCAGGCTGCCGAAAGGCGCCATGCCCACAAAGGCCATGGTGTAGAAGCTCATCACGCGGCCGCGCATCCGGTCGTCCACCAGGGTTTGGATGATGGTGTTGCTCGCAACCAGTCCCTGCATCATGCCAAAGCCAGTCAGCAGCATCAGCGCCATGGAAATCCAGAAGGAATGCGAAAAGCCGAAGAGGATGAGCCCCGCGCCGAAGCAGACTGCGGCAATAGGGATCATTTTGGTGAGTCCGCGCACTGAGCGGCGGACCACCAGCGACAGCGCGGAAATAAGCGAGCCCACGCCGACCGCGCCCATGAGAAAGCCCAGCGTGTTGGCGCCGCCGTGGAGCACCCGCGCAGCGAAAATGGGCATGAGGACCATGAACGGCCAGCCCATCAGGCTGAGGATGGCGAAAAGAAGCAAAATGCTGCGTACGGGAAGAAAGCGCGAGACGTAATTCCAGCCGTCGTGCAGTTGAGACAGCATTGTGGCGGCGGCGCGCTGGGGCGTAAAGGCGGGCAGACGCATCATCAGCAGCGAAATGATGACGGCGATATAGCTCATGCCGTCGGCAAAAAAGCACCAGCCCTCATTGGTGGCGGCAATCAGCAGCCCGGCCAGCGAGGGCCCCACCAGCCGCGCGGCATTCACCATCGACGAATTGATGGCGATGGCGTTGGAGAGGTCGGTGCGGTCGTCCACCATCTGGATCATGAAGGATTGGCGGCCGGGCATATCAAAGGCATTGATGACGCCCTGAAAGATGCTGAGGGCGATGATTTCAGGAATGGTGATGCGATGGGAAAGCGTGAGCCCGGCCAGCGCCAGAGACTGGACCATGGCCAGAGCCTGCGTCCACAACAGCACCGTGTGGCGGTTGACGCGATCCACCATCACCCCGGCAAGCGGGGCAAGAAGAAAGGCCGGGATCTGGCCGGCGAAGCCGACCGCGCCCAGCAGCAGCGCGGAGTGGGTCATCCTCCACACCAGCCACGAGGTCGCCAGCCGGGTCATCCATGTGCCGATGAGCGAGATAGACTGGCCGCCGAAGAAAAGCCGGAAGTTGCGATGGCGCAGAGCACGCCACGCATGCGCAAAATTGCGCAGCGAGGATGCAGCGCGATTTGGAGAGCTCCGGCCCGTAGGTCTCATGTGTACAGGATTTAGATGCGGCGCGGCACGTAAACGACGGAACTACTTGGCGACGGTGAATTTCACTTCCATGGCGGCGTCCACGCGCGCTCCGGCGGCTGGGTCCTGGGCAAGGATGGACCCGGCGGCCGGCAGCGGCTGCGCAGGAAGGTAGCCAGGCTGCGGCTGCTGAATCTGGACGAAGGACGGAACCGCGGACTTGAGCCCGGCGGCTTGCAGTTGAGCCTGCGCGGCCACGATGGGCATGCCCGTGAAGTCCGGCATCACATAGCCGGAAATCGTCTGCGGTGCAGGCGCGGCCAGCAACAGGTTCACGCTGGGTTGCTCAATGCCCTGCGCGTGCGCTGAAGGATCCTGCGCAATCACCACGGCTTCCGGCGCGCCGGCATCGGGCAGGTGTTCAATGGAGCCAATCTCCAGCCCGGCCCGGCGAAATTCGATGGCGGCCTCGCGCTGTTCCGCGCCCACGGCGTTGGGAACATCCACGCGCTGCGGGCCCAGGCTCTCTGAGACGCGAACGCGCCACTCGCGGCGGACAACCGTGCCCGGTGCGGGCGATTGCGTAAGGATGTGGCCGGCGGGGACCTCGGCCGAGTAGTAGCGATTGTCCACGTTCAAGTTCAGGCCCATGCCCGCGGTCTGGCTTCGCGCCTGGGCCACGGTCATGCCCTTCAGCGAGGGCACGTCGACCTCCGCGCCGTGAATCACAAGGTGCATGGTCGCCATGGCCGAGAGCATGGCCAGCAACACCAGGCCCATGATGAGCGAGGCGATGCGGAAAAATCCGAGGAAGAATTGCCTGTTCATGGCTCGGGCTCTCCGTCAGCATAGACGATTTCGTAATCGATGGTCGCGGCCTTTTCCAGCATCTTTGAAACTGAGCAATACTTGCCTTTGGAGAGCGAGACGGCATCTTCAACGGCCTTTCTGCTCAGCCGGCCGCGTACAGAATAAGTGAGATGGATGTGTGTAAAGATGCGCGGATGGGCCTCTGCGCGCCGGGCCGAGGCGGAAACGCGCAGCGCGGTGAGCGGCTGGCGCTTCTTTTTGAGAATTCCCACCACATCCACCGATGTGCAGCTGCAAAGCGCCATCAGCACCGCCTCCAGCGGGCTGGGGCCATGGCGATGCGCGCTGTCGCCGTCCAGCACGATGGTGTTGCCGTTCTCATTGGAGGTTTCAAAAACCTCGTCGTGTTTCCAGTCGCTTTGGGCAATCACCCGGTGCTCTCCCTTCGGCTAGCGCGTGTTGTCGGTGATGGGCTCGGGATGGATGGTGACGCGGTAGACCTCAGGGCAGCCGAGCTTGAAGCGGTCCTCCAGAGCCGTGATGACCTCGTGAACCCGCGCCATGGGCAGGTCGTCGGGCAGCGAGCAATGGCAACTGAGGACAAGGTGTTCGCCGGCGCGGCCCACTGAGACCTCATGGACGTCAGAAATCTCGGGGAAATGACGCGCGGCATTGCGAAGCGCCTGCTCCAGCCGGCGGTCTTCCTCCACCAGATCTTCAGGCTGCTCAATGGTGGCCGGCTCGCTTTCAATGTGGGTGATGATGGAGCCAATCTCCGGCGTTTTGCGCAGGATTTCGGCCTCCATGGCGCTTACAAAGTCGTGAGCGCGGCGCAGCGGCATTGTCTCGTCGAGCTCGACATGCTGCTCCACGCGAAGGCGGCCGTGATGCGACTGGACGCTAAGCTCATGGACGGAAACATTGTTGCGCGCAGCCACCGCACGGACGCGATCGAAGATGCTCTCCGCCGGACCCTCGCGGGGAACTGTATGGATTACGATGTCCGCCGACGGCAGCACGCGCTGCACGGCAGCCGTGGCGGCCTGAACCAGCTCGCCGGCGTGCTCAAAGGTAAAGTGGCGCGGCAGGGCCAGCGTGAGATCCGCAAAGTAGGAGGCTCCGGAGCGGCGCACGCGCGCCTGCTCCACGGCCAGAACGCCTTCCACCTTCTCCACCTCGCGCAGCATGGCCCGGCGCGTCTCGGCCGGAATGCGGTCCATCAGGATGCCGATGGTCTCGTGAGTCAGTTGCGCGGTGATGCGCAGAATCATCAGGGAGACGACCACCGCGGCAAAGGGGTCGGCATAGCGCAGCCAGTCCACGTGGAAGCGCACGCCGCACCAGCTCGCGGCCAGGCCCAGGAGAACGGCAAGGGTGGACCAGATGTCCGATGCAAAGTGGAAGGCATCCGTGGCCAGCGCGGGCGAACCCGTGCTGCGCGCCACGGCGGCAAGGCGGCGGGAGCGCCAGTAATCCACGGCAATCGAAGTGAGCAGCACAAGCGCCGGCCAAAACGGGTGGCGCAGATTGACGGTGTGATGGAAGATGCGCTGCAGGGCCTCCCAGATAATCCAGACGCAGGAGACGGCCATCAGGCCCGCTTCCGCAAACGAGGAGATGTTCTCGATTTTGCCGTGGCCGTAGGTGTGGTCCTCGTCGGCAGGCTTGTCTGCAACGCGCACTGAGAAGAAGGTAAGCGCCGAGCCGGTCAAATCCAGTCCAGAGTGGACCGCGTCCGACAGCACGCCCAGTGAGCCGGAGACCAGCCCGGCAGCCAGCTTCAGCAGGGTCATGGCTCCGGCGGCCAGCATGGATTGGAGCGCGACCTTGCGCTTTTCCGCGGGGTGGTCCACCGTTGGCGCAACTCCCGGGCTGGCGGCGGCATCGTGCATGGCTTTCTCAGCCTATCGCGGGTCGAGTGGCGGTGTACAACCCGGCGATGCCGAAGGTATACGGCTGCCAGGCGGCGCGGTCCAGTCCGCAGCGGCCCATCAGCGCAACCATCTCCCCCGGCGGAGGGAAGCTTCCCACGGAAGCTGGGAGGTAGTTGTAGGGCCCATCGGCGCCGCAAAGGAGCCGTCCAATTGCGGGCAGAATCCGGCGAAAGTAAACGGCATAGGCCTTTCCAAGCATGCCTCCCGGCTCAGCGAACTCAAGGATGCCAAGCTGGCCACCGGGGCGCAGCACGCGATGGAATTCGCGCAGGCCGGCCTCGTAGTTGGCCAGGTTGCGAAAGCCGAAGGCGGTGATGACCAGGTCAAGCGATTCAGAGCGCAGGGGCAGATGCAGCGCATCGGCCTCGAGAGCAATGGCTCCGCGGCCTGCAAACTTCTGTGCGCCGCGGCTCAGCATGGCGCGCGCAAAATCAGCCGCAAGAATCGGCCGCGCTCCGGCAGGACGCTGACCGAGAAGGGCCATCGTCAGGTCGCCTGTGCCGCAGCAGATGTCGAGAACAGCGGCGTTGGGGTCAGAGAGGATGGGCCGGAAGCGGCGAGCCGCGCGACGCCACCAGAGCCGGTCAATGTTTGCGGAAAGGAGGTGGTTTAGCAGGTCATAGCGCGGCGCAATGCTGTTGAACATCTGCTGGACGGAACGCGCGGCGGAGGCTTCGTCGGCGGCTCCCTGCGGGCGGGCTCCGGCGGCCGGCATCAGGCGCGGCGCTCCCGGGCGCAGGCCAGCATATACTTCGCGGCGGCTTCCAGTTCGGCGGTGGTCACGTCTTCCACAACGCCGGCGCTGCCAATGCCCACCGGAAGCACAAAACGGCGCACGCCTCCGGTGTTTTTCTTGTCGGCTGCAGCTGCGGCCACAAGTTTGGCGGCGCGCACCTTCAGCGGCGGCAGCGGCCCGTAGCGGTGGATGAGCGCTTCCAGCCGGTCAAATTGCGCCGCGGTGATGGCGCCGCGGCTGCGCCCCAGGGCAAGCGCGGCAATCATGCCCCACGCCACCGCTTCTCCGTGCAAAACGGCGCGGTAGCCGGTGGCCTGCTCAAGCGCGTGGCCCAGCGTGTGGCCGAAATTCAGAATCATGCGCAGGCCGCTTTCGCGCTCGTCACGGCTCACAACGCCGGCTTTCATGCGGATGGAAGCGGTAATCACCTTCTCCAGCGCGCGCGGCTCGCGGCGCAGAATGGCAGCGGCATTGTCCTCCATGTAGCGGACCAGCGCCCGGTCGCGGATGATGCCCGCCTTGATGCTTTCCATCAGGCCGGCGCGCAGCTCGCGGTCGGGCAGGGTCTGCAGAACGTCCATGTCGGCGAAAACCGCCGCGGGCTGGTGGAAGCTGCCCACCAGATTCTTGCCCTCCGGCAGGTTCACGCCGGTCTTGCCGCCCACGGAGGAATCCACCTGCGCAAGAAAAGTGGTGGGCACCTGAACATAGGGAATGCCGCGCATGAAAATCGCAGCGACAAATCCGCCCACATCGCCCACAATGCCGCCGCCAAAGGCGATCAGCAGTGAGCTGCGGTCGCCGCCAGCCGCAATCATGGGTCGAAGGATCTTCTCCGCGCTCGCCAGGGTTTTGTGGCTTTCCCCCGGCGGCAGAAAAAGCGTAATCGGCGGCTCCCGGAAGGACTGAAGGAAGGCGTTGGACCAGAGAGCCCAGATCTCCGGCGAGGTGAGGACAAAGACGCGGCGGGGAAGGCGTCCCACAACGCGCTGAATGCGCGGCGCCAGCGTGCGGACGAGACCGCTGCCGGCAAGCACGTTGTATCGGGCCGAAGGTGTGAGCACACGGATGGTTTGCACGCTGCCTTCATCCTACTAAAAAGCGCGGGCAGCGGCGGGATGAGCCCGGCCCCCTAGGCCAGGAGCCAGAAAAGCGGAACTAGGCCCACGGCAGCCAGGCTCAGCAGAAACGCAAGGCTCTGCACGCCGGCCTTGCCGCCGGCCAGCGAGCAGGCATAGATGCCTTTGACTGCATTGTTGCTGGCCGCGGCAATCAGAACCGCCACGGCAGCCACGTTGAGCGGAGTCAGCGAGCCGGCGGATTGCGTCAGGCCCATAATGAAGGGGTCCACGTCGCTGACGCCCATCACGGCGGCCAGCGTGTTCAGCCCCGTGCTGCCCATATAGACAACAGCCAGGTGCGTGGCCACCAGCATGGCCAGAAAAAGTCCGGCAAAAAAGAAAGCCGTGAGCAGGTCGAGCGGATTCTTTGGCTTGAAATCGCGTGGAACAGACTGCGCGGCAGGGGCCAGTGCGGCGGGTCCAAAGCCAGCCAGCCAGAACCGCCAGAACCGTGAGGACCGCGAACGGTGCGGCCAGGCGCAGCATGAGCTGGCGGTTGAAGAGCGCCAGAAGAATGATGAGCCGCAGGTACATTACGCCGGAGGCAATCAGGATGCTGCCGGAAAACAGGTGCGGATGCTCCTCCCTGGCAGAACGCCGCGCCAGCACCACTGTGGTCACCGTGGAGGAGTATGCCCCGCCCAGCAGCGCCGCCAGCACCACTCCGCCCCTGGTCAGCTTTTGCAGCACATAGCTCAGGTAGGAGATGGTGCTGATGGCCACCACCACCAGCCAGGTCTTGAAGGGATTGATCTGGAAGCGCGTGAACTCCTGGTTGGGCAGCACGGGAAGAATGACGCCGGAGAGCAAAAGAAACTTGGCGAAGGTGAAGATTTCACTGGGCGGAATGCGCGCGGCCAGCTTTTCGAGGGCAGTCTTCAGGTCAAGCAGAATCAGGTTCGCCACAGCAAGCGTGGTGGCAATCCAGAAGTGGCCGTCGCACACCAGCGCTCCCACCACGAACGTGGCCAGGCCGGAGATTTCCGATGCCACCCCGGCGTTCCGTGAGGTGCTGAGCTTGTGCCAGTAGGAAACCAGCAGAAAAGCAGCGACGGCCAGAAGGCCGACCATGAGCGGCAGCAATTGCGCACCGGAAAGCAGGGCAATCGAGTAGCCCAGGAGCCCGATGAGGGGAAAGACGCGCACTCCGCCAAAGAAGTAGGCAGCGCCGGCGGCCTTCTGTTCCTCGCGCTCCAGTCCAATCAGGAACGAGAGAAAGAGCACCAGAAAAATCTTGACGGCGTCGGGCGGAAGACGCTGGTAGAGCTCCATGCGAAACGAACCTCCGGCTGCCGCTCCGGCAGTCGCGCGGAAGCGCCTGGCAGACAGCTTACACGCAGGCGGGCTGCGGCGTAAGCCGGGTGACGGCGAATGATAGCCTCAAGGGTGATGGTGGCGGCGCGGCAGGTGGATTTTCTGGTAATCGGAGCGGGCATTGCGGGGCTGCGCGCGGCGGTGGAACTCGCCGAGTCCGGCAGAGTTCTGGCGGTCACCAAGGAAGGCGTCGCCGAGTCCAATACGCACTATGCGCAGGGTGGAATTGCGGTGGCCATGGAGGGCAGGGCTGATGTGGCCCTTCACCTTCAGGACACGCTTGCGGCGGGCGATGGGCTGGTGTGGCCTGCCGCGGCCGAGGTGCTGGTGGACGAGGGTCCGGCGCGCGTGCAGGAGCTGTTGCAATGGGGTACGCGCTTTGACCGCGAGGGCGGAGTGCTGATGCGAACCCGCGAGGGCGCGCATTCCCTGGCCAGAATTCTGCACGCCAACGGCGATGCTACGGGCGCGGAGATTAGCCGCGCGCTGGCGGCCTTTGCACGCGCACACGCCAATCTGGAATTTGCCGAGTGGACCACGGTCACGCGGCTGTTGACCGTCAACGGCCAGGTTGCGGGCGCGGAGCTGCTCAGTGCGCAAAAGGAGCGCCGATGCGTGCAGGCACGGGCGGTTCTGGTGGCGGCGGGCGGCGCCGGGCAGGTCTATAGCGAGACGACAAATCCGGCCGTGGCAACCGGCGATGGAATTGCGCTGGCGGCTGAGGCGGGGGCGGAGCTGGCGGATATGGAGTTTTACCAGTTTCATCCCACCGCGCTGGCTCTGGAGGGCGCACCGCGTTTTCTCCTGTCTGAAGCTCTGCGCGGCGAGGGTGCGCTGCTGCGCAACGAAAGCGGCGAGCGCTTTATGGAGCGCTGCCATCCGCTGCTGGAGCTGGCTCCGCGCGATGTGGTGGCGCGGGCGATTGTGCGCGAGTGCGGAAGCCGGCAGCCGGGCGAAAGCGGCACGGTCTTTCTGGATATGCGGCACGTGAGGAACGTGGACCTGCGGCAGCGCTTTCCCGGCATCTCGGCGGTGCTGGCAAAGTACGGGCTGGAACTCGGGCGCGATTTGATTCCGGTGAGCCCGGCCGCGCACTACCTGATGGGCGGCGTGCGCACGGATTTGCAAGGCCGCACGACGGTGCGCGGTTTGTATGCGGCGGGCGAAGCCGCCTGCACGGGCGTGCATGGGGCCAACCGCCTGGCCTCAAACTCGCTGCTGGAAGGGCTGGTCTTTGGTGCGCGCGCCGCCGGAACCATGGTGAGCGACGGGCTGGAATTTGCCGCGCTGGAGCCTGTGGAAGCCGGCCCGGAAGCCCTCACTCCACTGGAGGAGCGCGAAGTAGAAGCTCAAATTGAAACTCTGCGGCGCGCCATGTGGGCCCATGCCGGTGTGGAGCGCGATGAAGATGGATTGCGCCGTGGCCTGGCGGCGCAGGGCGAAGCCGCCGCGGCAATCGAGGCGCTGGCGCAAAACGGCAGAGTGAGCCGAAGGCTGGCCGAGGCCCGCGCGCTGTGCCGCACGGCGCAGGCAATTCTGCGTGCGGCGCTGGCCAGGACCGAAAGCCGCGGCGCGCATTTCCGCACCGACTTTCCCCGCCGCGACGATGAGCGGTTCCGGAAGCATTCCCTTCAGAACCGGGCCGGAGCGGGCGACCGCGTGCTCTTTGAGGCGTGGTAAGGGGAACTTTGAGGACATAAGTACCGTACACTGAGTGCGAACAGGAGGTTGGTGAATGAAGGTGCAGATCCAGGGCACGACCATGCCCGTGCTGAACGTGCAGCTTGACCCCAATGAGAGCGTCTTTTCTGAGAGCGGCGAACTCTCCTGGATGACGCAATCCATCCAGATGACCACCCACACCCAGATGGGCGGAGGCGGCGGCCTCTTCGGCGTGCTCAAGCGCGTGGCCGGCGGCGGCAGCATCTTCATGACGGAATACCGTGCGTTGCAGTACCCCGGCGTGGTCTCCTTCGCCACCAAGGTGCCCGGCCACATTGTTCCGGTGGAGGTGGGTCCGGGGCAGGAGTACATGGTGCATCGCCACGGCTTCCTCTGCGCCACGCCGCAGGTCAACATCAGCGTCGGCTTCCAGCAGTCGCTGGGCGCGGGCATCTTCGGCGGCGACGGCTTTCTGTTGCAGAAGATGAGCGGCATGGGCACGGCGTGGCTTGAGCTTTCCGGCGAACTGGTCCAGAAGACTCTGGCGCCGGGCGAAGTGCTGCGGGTGCATCCGGGCCACGTGGGCGCATTTCAGGCCTCGGTCGGCTTCCAGATCACCACGGTGCCCGGAATCAAGAACATGATCTTCGGCGGCGACGGGCTCTTTCTTGCCGTGCTGATGGGGCCGGGCACGGTGTGGCTGCAGACGCTCCCCATCTCCCGCCTGGCCCACCAGATTAGCGAATACCTTCCGCACTCGGAGCGCAGCCAGATTGGCTCCACGGCGGGCGGAGCCGTGCTGGGCGGAATTGTCGGTTCAATTCTGGGCGGAAACCAGTAAGTGAGCATTGCGCCGGCCGGACGAAAGGGATGCGGATGAGCGGTAGCATGCACCAGGAACAGGACGGCGGCCGGGACTTCCGCAAGGAAATTGTCTTTGCTCTGGCGCTGCTGCTGGCTTGTTATGTGGCCTGGCTGGTGCGCGACGTGCTCGTGCTGCTCTATGTCAGCGGACTGCTTGCAGTGGCGCTTTCTCCGCTGGTCCGCAGGGTTTCCACGCTGCGTGTGGGCAGGTGGCAGCCCTTCAAGGGCTATGCAATTCTGCTGCTGCTTGTGCTGCTGGCCGGCGCCCTTACGGCCTTCGGATTTCTTTCCCTGCCGCCCGTCATCCAGGACCTGCAGGAGTTCGGGCGCGAAATGCCCACGCGCTCGCCGGAGATTCTCGCCCGGCTGCAGCACATTCCCTTTGCTGACCACCTTCAGACCGGTGAGTTGAGCGCAAAAGTACAGGGCTTTGCCAGCGAGTCGGCGGGTTATCTGCTGGTTTCCATCCGCAGTTGGGCGGGCATGCTCGCCACCTTCATCGCCGGCTTTGTGCTCACCATCTACTTTCTGGTGGAGGGCGACCAGACCTATCGCTGGTTTCTCTCCTTCATCAGGCCGCGGAGCCGCACGCGGCTTGACGCAACGCTGCAGCGCGCCAAGACGCAGATGGGCAAATGGCTGCTGGGCCAGGGCAGCCTGATGCTCATTCTGGGCCTTTCCAGCACCATCGTTTATGTGCTGCTGGGCGTGCGCTATGCCTACGCGCTCGGCGTCCTCACGGGCATGCTCAACATCATTCCGGTGGTGGGCGCGGCGGTCAGCCTGGTGCTGGCCCTGCTCGTCGCGGCCATTGATTCCTGGGGACGCGTGGCCGGCGTGGCCATCTTCTTTCTGGTCTACCTGCAGGTGGAGAACTCCTTTCTCATTCCGCACATCATGAAGAACCGCGTTGGCCTGCCGGGGCTGGGGATTCTGGCGGCGCTGCTGCTGGGCTCCTCGCTGGCCGGAGTCATGGGCGCTCTGGTCTCCGTGCCCACTGCCGTGCTGGTTTCAGTGCTCGTGGACGAGTACCTGGTACAAAAAGCGGCAGCCTGAAGCCGCGCATCGGCGCCACACTTCCAGCCTCTCCGCCCGTTGCAAACCTTCCCGCGCGCGCTTGTATACTCCCAGTGTCCGCAAACGGCGGAGGGAGAAGGATCGATGCGCAATCCTGCGAGAGTTTCCCGGCTTCATGCGCTGGCAGTGGGCCTGGCACTTCTGTGCGCGCTTCCAGCCGCCGTCGCGACCGCACAGGCTTCAGGCCGAGCCCAGCCGGCGACGCCTGTGCAATGCCCAGCCTTCAAGTCCACCGGGTTTCCCATCAGCGGAACCCTGCGCCTGAAGGTGGTGGGCTATCTCGACTCCGGCCACTTGAAGCCCGGCAAGGAGATCTGGTTTGAAGCCATCCAGGGCGAAAGCTATCCCGGCTGCACGCTGAATACCGGCTCCGCGGTCTATGCGCGCGTCGTCTCGGTCAGCTCCACAAAAAAGCCTGACTCCGCCGAGCTGGCGCTCTCCTTTGACCGCGCAGATTGCAACGGGCACTCCAAGACTCCCGTCACCATGGCCTTGCTGGGTGTTCTGGTACCGGCTGAAAACGCGCACACGGTTCCCGACAACATGCCGCGGGAGATGGCGGGCGGGCAGCAGGATTCCAGCGCGGCGCCAGCCACAACCGATTACGGCGGAAAACTGAACCCGGGCGGCGAAGACGGCACCATCAAGCCGGGCATCGTGGTGGGCGCAAAAAATCTTACCCTCGACCCGCAGGGTGGGCCGGAATGCAGCGCCAGGCTCGCCAGTACCAAGCGCAAGATTGAGCTGGGGCCGAGCACGGTTTTCTTTCTGGCGCTGAGGAAGACCGGTCAGCAATAAGGCCGGGCCGGCAGGTTTCGCCGGCCGGCATTTGTGTGCAGGCTCAGCGGACCGGTTGAGCCTGCACAGGTTGAGCCTGCACAGGTTGAGTCAGCGCAGGTTGAGCCAGCGCAGGCGGATTTGCAGCTTGCATGGCCGCATAAACGGCGGCTTTCATTACGCCGCAGCGGGCAAAAAAGCGCACAAAGCCGCCGGAAAGAGTCTGCGGCGGCCAGTCGACGGTTTGTGCAGCCGGAAAGCGCACCGCTGCCGGGCGCAATGCGGCCATCTTCAAAGCGCCCGTACCCTGCGAGTCCAGCACAAGCCGGGTCAGCTTGCGGGCCACATCCAGCGGAAAGCTCTCCGCAACAAAAACCATCTTGTCGCGCATGGTAATCACCACGGGACCCTCGTTGGTGGAAAACACCTGCTGGGCGTCGCCATTCGCGGGCGCGGCAGCTTCCGCCGCCTTGTCCTCCGAGAGCCCGGAGTACTTGTTGCCCAGTTCGGAGGCATAAAGGTGGGCAAAGTTGTCGGCTGAGGCTGCGTTCCTCCAGCGCGAGAGATAAAAAATGGCAATCGACCGGGTCGTGGCCTGCTCGGCCGGCGTGGCGCTGCGCAGTTGCCCGGCCCAGTAGATGCCTCCATCCCACGCCGGCGTATAGTCGCGCGAGGCGCTTTCTCCGCCAAACAGGCGGGTGAGGATCTGCACATCGAGCTGGCCCACCTGGCCAATGTCATACGGCTTGTAAAGCGGGTCCAGCAGCGGATGGATATTCGGCAGCAGCGGCACCGGCGGAATCTGGCCCTGCTCATACATCCGCGGGTTGATAATCTCCCAGCTCGAGGAAGGCGGATGGTCCAGTGCGCCGGCAAAGGCCGCCGCACGGCCCTTGTCCATCCACACATCCTGCTCGAAGCTGAGGCCCTCCCGGTAAGGAAACATCAGGGATTCTGAGATTAACAGCGGCGCGCGGGCCAGGATTGGCGAGTCCGCCGAGCCATTCATGTGCTGCTTCAGAATCTCCACCACCTCGGGGTCCTTGATGAGGCTGCGGCCCATCGGCTTCAGCATGTTGTCCACCATCACGGCGGTGGCCTGCCCCTCGGTCACGGCCTCGCGCGCGGCGTCCATCTCGTCCTTTTGAATGTGGACGTTGTCCCCGGCAAAAGTGGTGGAAACTTCGGGCGGGGTCTGGTCGCTCCACTTCACCAGGTCTACGTGCTGGTCCTGCAGGGCGTGGGTCAGCTCGTGGGCCAGCACGGGCTTCTGCTGGTCGGGGCTCACCCAGTCCAGCATGTTCACGGTCTTCGTCTTTGGGTCGTAGTAGGCCTCAATCTGCTCGCCGAGAAGTTGCAGCAGAAAGGGCTTCAGGTCAAAGTCGCGGTCCAGCAGCCCGAACTTCTTCAGCACCAGCTCGCTACGCTCAAAGCGCTTGGCATCCTGGTCGTCGTTCATCTGTTTGCGCAGATAGGCCGCCACGTCCTCGCGGGTGGTCAACTGCCGCTTCACCTCGCCGCGAATGGGCAGGCCGGTCTCGTCGGAGGCGAACTTCAGCAGCGTGTCCACCATGCCGAAGAGCTGCCTGGCCTGTTCCGGCGTAATGTGCGTGGCCTGCTGCGGCGATTGCGCTGTCTGAGGGCTGGGCGGAGGCTGCGGAACCGGCGGCGCTGTCTGTTGCGCGGAAACCGGCACGGCACTGAGGGCAAGCAGGACCGCCGCAATCCATGGGCCGGGGAGCCAGGCCGTCGCCGTGAGGGGCTTTTTCATCGAATCTCCTGAGTGCGAAAGCAGATGCCTGTGCTTCCCTGGGGCAAAGCCGGGCATCCTACTCCAAGGCTATAATCAGTAGGCGGCGCGGTGCGCGGTTTGCGCAGGAAAAGTACGCGTACCCGCCTGGAATTGCAGGAATCATGATGGAATCCCTGGTAGCAACCAGCATACCGGCCACGCCCCTTGCGGCGGCGCTTGCCACGGCCAAGCCCCTCAAGCTGGCCGAGTACCGCGGGGCCATGACCCCACAGGAGTTAGACGAGCCGGCGCGGGAAACAGAGGCCCTGACGCGCGGCGCCGCTGTGCAGGACATGGGCTGGATGCGGCGGGTGGCCGTCCACGGCGAAGACCGCTTCCGCTGGCTCAGCGGAATGGTGACCAATACGGTAAAAGACCTTGCCGAGAATGCCGGCGCATGGAATCTGGTGCTCAACGCGCAGGGGCGTATCCAAGGCGACCTGACGGTGTGGCGCGAGGGCGAGAAGCTGGAACTGGAAATCGCCGCGAATCAATATGACCGCCTTATGGCGCACTTCGAGCGTTTCATCATCATGGACGATGTGGAATTGCATCCGCTGAGCGCCGAACCGGGTGCGGCAGAGACTGCGCTGGGTGTCACCGGGCCTGAGGCTGCGGCTGCGCTGGCGCGGATTGGATTGCCAACCCTTCCTGAGCCGATGACCTCAACCCGCGTGGAGTGGAATGGGCTGGACCTGAAGGTGTTGCGCGGCTACGGAGCGTTGGCGCCGCACTACACCCTCTGGACCCCGGCAACGGGAATCATGCGGCTGTGGCGCACGCTCTCCACCGGCGGCGCAGTGCCCGTGGGCAGCCGGGCGCTGGAGGCCTTTCGGATTGCCGAGGGCATTCCGGCCTACGGCGTGGACATGGTGGAGCGGGATTTGCCGCAGGAGACCGCGCAGATGCGGGCATTGCACTTCAGCAAAGGCTGCTATCTGGGCCAGGAAATTGTGGAGCGCATCCGGTCGCGCGGCAATGTGCACCGGCACCTGCGCTCACTGGAGTTGAGCGGGCCCGTTCCGCAGCCTGGAGCTGAAATAAAGCTGGAAGGCGCGGTTGCCGGTCACATCACCAGCGCCGCACAACTGGCCTTGGCCGGCGGCGCGCGCACCTTTGCCCTGGCGATGCTGCGCGCCGAAGCGGAAACCGACCGCGCACCGCTGCACTACCAGGCGGGAACGGAAACGGGCGAGGCGAGGCTGCTGACCAGTCCGCCCGCCTGGAACTGAGGCCTGGAACTGAGGCCTGACACTGAGGCCTGACACTGAGGCCGTGGAACTGACGAGATTTGGAAGGCAGGTACGATGAGCGATACGCCAAAATTTGAGGTGATTGACCGTCGCAAGTTCAAGGCGGACGAGGAGCGCGAGCAGGCGCAGAGCACTGCGCCCGTGGAAGAAAAGAAGGATGAAGAATCCGGCGCCGCCGCGGCCGGACCGCGCCTGGTGGTGCCGGAGGAAAAGCCGGAGCCCGCGGCGGAGTCCGCGCAGACCGAGGCAGCAGATGCTTCGGCGGAAAATGCCTATCCTGAGATGCCGCCACCGCCTACGGCCGAGGAAAGCAGCCAGCAGAAGTCGGCCTACGATGCCAGCGCGCAAAGGCTGGAAGACCTGGTGCGGGCGCAGAATCCCGCCATGGGGCCGCAGCCTCCGGTGGGATTCGAGCACCTGGTGCAGCAGCTTTATCTCTCGGCCATGATCCAGATGGGCGCCGGTGCGCAGGAGGGCCAGCGGCCCCGCGTGGATATCCTCGGGGCGAAGCAGACCATCGATTTGATGGGCGTGCTGGCCGAAAAAACAAAGGGAAACCTGAGCGCGGCCGAGGATCAGACCCTGCAGACTGTGCTTTTTGAGGTGCGCATGGCCTTCCTTGAATTGACCAACATGATCACGCTGCAGGGTGTGCCGGCTCCGCCTTCGCCGACAGGCAAACACTAGGGCGGGGGCAGGCCCTGGGATGCAAGGCCAAGTCACATTTCTTGGAACCGGAACCTCGATGGGAGTTCCCACCGTTGGCTGCCGGTGTGCTGTGTGCACCTCTGCTGACCCCAGGGACCGGCGGCTGCGGCCCTCGCTGCTGGTGGAGTGGCAGGCGGGCGGGCAGGCGGGCGGGCGGGCGCACGCGGTGGTGATTGACACTGGACCGGACTTTCGCGAGCAGGCGCTCCGTGCCGGCCTCACGCGTCTGGATGCCGTGTTTTACTCGCATGGCCATGCCGACCACATTCTGGGAATGGACGATCTGCGTCCGCTCAGTTATGCCGCCTCGCGCGAGGGCGGGCAGATTCCCCTTTACGCCTCGGAGGAGACCGCCGAAGTCATGCGCCGCATCTACGACTACACCTTTGCCGCCGATGCCACTTATCCAAACCGTGCCCGCGTGCGCCTTGAGCCGCTTGCCGAGCGGGTCAACGTGCAGGAGGTGGAGTTTCTTCGCGTGCCGCTGCTGCACGGCAAAATGGCCATCGCCGGTTTCCGTTTTGGACGCGCCGCCTACCTCACAGACGTCAGCACCATTCCCGAGGAGAGCTTTGCGCTGCTCAAGGGGCTGGATGTGCTCATCGTCTCCGCGCTGCGCCACAAGCCGCATCCCAGCCACGCCACGCTGGATCAGGCGAAGGATTGGGCACAGCGCATCGGCGCCCGGCAGACGTGGTTCACGCATATTGCGCACGATCTGGGCCATGAGGAAACCAACCGCACGCTGCCCGTGGGGATGGCGCTCGCCTACGATGGCCTGAGCTTTTCCGTCGAACTGGGGACTGCAACGCCATGAGCCATCACCCTGACAGTACGGTCGTCTATCGCTCGCTGGGCGAGGTACCGGCGGGCTTCGGCCCGAGCGTGGCGGCAATCGGCAACTTTGACGGCGTGCATCGCGGCCACCGGCAGATTCTTGCGGAGGCGGTTGCGGAAGCGCAGGAAAAGCACGCGCGTTCGGTCGCGCTCACCTTCCATCCGCATCCTGACAGGTTTCTGCGCCCGGCCAGCGCGCCCAAACTCCTTACCCCGCTGGAGGAGCGCCTCAGGCTGCTGAAGGCGACAGGCGTGGACGCGGTGGTGGTGCTGCCGTTTGACGCTGCTCTGGCCCAGATGCGCGCGAAGGACTTTGCGCTGCATGTACTGGCCCAGCGGCTGCGCGCAAAATCCCTGCACGAGGGCGGCAATTTCCGCTTCGGCTATCGCGCCGAGGCGGGCGTAAACGAGCTGGGCGCGTTTGGCCTGGAATTCGGCTTCGCCGTGCATGTGCATCCAGCCGTGTGTGTGCATGGAATGGAGGTCTCAAGCTCCGCGGTGCGGCAGAGCGTGGCCGCCGGCGCAATCAGGCAGGCGCGCTGGATGCTGGGCCGGCCCTTCGGCGTGCATGCCAATCCCGCGCGGGGCCGTGGCGAGGGCACACGGCTGCTGGTGCCCACGGTGAACCTGGCGAAGTATGAGGAACTGCTGCCCGCACACGGCGTCTACGTCACGCGGCTGCAAATTGCCGGGCGCTGCTTTGATGCGGTGACGAATGTGGGCGACCGGCCAACGTTTGACGGGGCGGGCTTCGGCGTGGAGACGCACATCCTGAACTTTGAGCCCGTGGAACTGAACGATTCCACCCCGCTCCAGCTTGAATTCCTGCTGCGGCTCCGGGGCGAAAAACGATGGCCCTCAGTGGATGCGCTGCGCGCGCAGATTGGCGAAGATGTCGCGCGGGCAAAGCGGTATTTCCGGCTTGCGGCGCAGAGCCATCCACGCAACGGCGCGCAGGTCCGCGTCAGCGCGGAATAGGCACAACAACGCGTTCGGGCGCGGCGCGAGGCGGCATCGCGGGCTTTGCCGGGGAATGCGGCGCGCGCAATAGGGCTCCCGCGGCGGCGTTTTTCTGTGCCGGCGCTTGAGCCGCGGGTTGTCCGGGCGGATGCGCCGCGGCCTCATCGGCCGGCTGTGCGGTCAGGTCGCTGGGAAACTGCTCATTCGGGTTCTGGGCAACGGCGGCGCGCATAAATTCCATCCAGATGGGCAGGGCCGCGCGCGCGCCGGTTTCACGGTTGCCCAGCGACTTCTGATCGTCATAGCCCATCCACACGCCGCAGGTGACGGAAGGCGAGAAGCCCAGAAACCACGCGTCGGTAAAGTTGCTTGTCGTTCCGGTCTTGCCGCCCAACGCATGATGAAGATCAGAGGCGACGGCCGCCGTGCCGTGGGCAATCACGGCCTCAAGAAGCACCATCATCTTGCGGTCGGTCTCCTGGCTGATGACCTCGTCAATCTCCGGGCGGTCCTGCCACAGGGTGATGCCGTCGTAGTTCTCGACCTTGCGAATCAGCCGTGGCGCCACGCGAATGCCGTCATTGGGAAAAACCGCATAGGAGGCCACCTGCTGCTGGAGGCTGATGCTGGCCGCGCCCAGCGCGATGGGCAGATACGGCTGAATATCGGACGTGACGCCGAAGCGGCGCGCCATGCTGATTACGTTGCGGATGCCCACGCGCGCGGCAAGCTTTACGGCAGGCACGTTGCGCGACTGGGCAAAGGCCGCGGTCAACGTCATCGGGCCCTTGAAGTCGTTCTCGTAGTTGTGCGGCGCATAGCCGTTGAAGTTCACCGGAGTGTCGAGAATGATGTCGGATGGGTTCGCGCCCTGCTCCATCGCCGTGGCGTACACATAAGGCTTGAAGCTCGAGCCCACCTGGCGCTCGGACTGCGTGGCGCGATTGAACTGCGAAAGCTGGAAGTCGCGTCCGCCCACCATGGCCAGCACGTCGCCCGTAATGTTGTCCACGGCCAGCAGCGCCGCCTGCGCACCGGAGTCCTGCTCCAGCGCGGCGCGTTCCATGCCGTTTTCAGTTGCGTTGGTCAGGTGGACATAAATAATGTCTCCGCGCCTCACCAGGCCTTCCGCATTGCGCTTGCCGGTCCACGCCCAATCCTGCGGCAGAATCACGATGGACTGCTCGCCGATGCGGGCATGGATTTGCAGCGGAAGCACGCGGGTGACCACGGCGTGCACATAGTCGCCGGGATGCGCCGTGGTGGCCCAATCGGGGTGGCGATAGGTGGCCAGTGTCATGCCGCCCGCAAAGACGTTTTCAAGATGTCCCTTCCAGCCGTGCCTGCGCTCATAGGCGGCCAGGCCATCCTCCACCGCCTGGTTGGCAACCTTCTGCAGGCTCAGGTCGAGCGTGGTCTGGATGCGCAGTCCTGCCTCATGCACCTCCGCGGTGCCAAAGCGCTTTTCAAGCTCGCGGCGCACGTCCTCCTGGAACCACGGAGCAATGGACTGGTCGGGCTCGGAGATGCGCAGGCCCAGCGGAGTCCTGCGCGCCTCCTCGGCCTGCTTGTGGCCAATCACGCCGTCCGATTCCATCTCGTTCAGCACCAGGTTGCGGCGGCGCAGGCAGCGGCGCGGATTCAGAATCGGCGAATAGGCGACGGGCCCCTTGGGCAGGCCCGCGAGCATGGCCGCTTCCGGCAGGGTCAGGTCCCTGGCATGCTTGCTGAAGTAGAACTCCGAGGCGGCCTCAAAGCCGTACATGCCGCTGCCCAGGTAAATCTGATTGCCGTAGAGCGTGAAGATCTGCTGCTTGGTAAAGGCATGCTCAATCTGGATGGCCAGAAAGGCCTCCTGAACTTTGCGGGTCAGCGTTCGCTGGTCGTTCAGGAAAAGGTTCCGGGCCAGTTGCATGGTCAGAGTGGACGCGCCCTGGCCGCGGCTGTGGCTGCGCAGGTCGTGCATCAGCGCGCCCAGAATGCGAAACACATTGATGCCCCAGTGGGATTCAAAGCTCTTGTCTTCAATCGAAATCACGGCCTTGCGCAGGATGGGCGAGAAGCCGTCGTAGTTGACGACGATGCGGCGCTGCAGGGCAAAGGAACCGATGATGCGGCCATTGCGGTCGTAAAGGTCGGTGGTGGTGGAAGGCCTGTAGCGCTCCAGGTCGTGAATCTGCGGCAGGTCCACCGAATACACCATCATCAGCCCCGCCAGCGATCCGGTCACAATGGCCAGAAAGGCCAGAACCAGCAGCGCAAGATTGCCTGCAATTTTGAAGCGGCGAGAGGAGGGAAGCCTGCGGCTGCGGCGCGCGGGCGGCTCTTCCGGGTCAAGCCGGTGGGTGCGGCCCATGCCGCGCGGCCGCGAAGACTGATGCTGGGAGGTAGCCAAGGACGCAAGGCCTCATGGGCGCTGTGCCGGCTTGCGGCCGCAGACACCTCATCCAAAGGCTAGCACCCTTTGGCTCCGCGGCAGCACGGCGCGCGTGGCGCCGAACCATGCCGAACAAGAGAATGGGAATCAGCCGGGCGGGCCGTTCCCGTTCAAGCCTGGGGACTGCGTTCGAGTAGCGTTAACAGGCTCTAGCTATTGCCTTTCAGTAGTTGGAGAGCCTTGTTCAGCGCGTCGTCGGTCTTGGGCTGGTTGGTGGGAATGTCAAAGGCATTCTCCACATTCTGGTCCACTTCCACCGTCGGCGTCACGGCGTCATCCTGAATCTTCTTGCCGTCCGGACCCTCATACTTGGCCACCGTCAGCAGCAGCGCGCCGCCGTCCGGCAGCTCGATGGTCTTTTGCACCGACCCTTCGCCGAAGGTCCGCTCGCCCACAATCTGGCCGCGATGGTCGCCTTCAATCGCATCGGCGGTGAGTTCGGCCGCGCCATAGGTGCCGCGATTGATAAGAACCGCCAGTGGAGCCGAGGTGATGAATTTCGCCGGGTCGGCGGTGAAGGTCTGCGTGGGGAACTTCTGGCCCTCCAGCGTTGCCAGAGTGCCATTCTGGATGAAGAAGTTTGCCAGCCGCAGCCCTTCCTGCTCTGAGCCGCGCGAGCAGTCGCGCAGGTCAAGCAGAATCTTCTCGTTCTTTCCGACGGCCTTCAGCTTGGCCGCAATCTCGTCCACGCGCGCCGCGGTCAAGGCCTCCGGCTTCAGGTAAAGAATGCTGGAGTTGTCATACTGCTGCTCGTCAAGCGCCGGCAGCGGTGTCACGGTGCGGGCAAGCGTGAGCTTCTCCGGCTCCTCCTTGCGCGGCCGGATGACCGACATCGTCACCTCCGTGCCGGGCTTGCCTTCCAGCATGATGCGGATGATGGCCAGTGAAAGCTCGCGGGTGGACTTGGGGCCGATGGACTCGATGATGTCGCCGTCCGCCAGGTGGGTGTCTGCGGGCGAGCCCGGCAGCACGCTTACCACCGTGGCGTAGCCCGAGCGCTTTGAAACGGTAATGCCAATCTGCGCCACGTCCGTGGTGGGGTGGTCCTTGTAAATCGTGTACTCGGTGGGCGTCAGGTAGCTGGAGTCCGTGTCGAGCGATTGCAGCAGGCCGCGCAGCGCGCCGTCGGTCACCTTGGAGATGTCCGGCGCGGTCACATAGTCGCTCTGGACGCGCTTCAGCACCTGGGCATAGACGTGCATCTGGTCATATGCGCCGTCCTGCTCGCCGCCGGCATGCACGCCGAACCAGCCAAACTGGCCGGAGGTGAACCCAAGAACGAGCACGGCAAAAACGGCAATGGCCAGGGCAAAGAAGATTCGCTGAACGGATCGGGACACGCACACCACCATGGCGGCCATGGGGAAACAGGACGCCATCCTTTATAGACGCAATGATACCGCAAGCGGTGTGGACGCGGCTGAAGGGATGGGCTGGAATTGGTGGCGGAGGACGGGATCGAACCGTCGACCTTGGGGTTATGAATCCCACGCTCTAACCATCTGAGCTACTCCGCCGTGGGGAGGGGCGCGCCAAGCCGCAACCGGGCCGCACCTTTCTGATTTTACGGGGGGTTGGATTCAGGGTCAATTGCTCGCCTGGGCACGGGCGGGGATGGAAGGCGGCGCGCGGCTCCTGTAGACTCCGTTCCATGCAGGCATTGGGGCGCAAATTGCGGATTGCGGGGGTCATTCCGGCGCGGCTGGGCTCCACGCGGCTCAGCCGCAAGGTTCTGCGCGAAATTGCCGGCCGGCCCATGGTGGAGTGGGTATGGCGCGCCGGGGCCGCAAGCGGCCTGATGGACCCGGTGGTAGTCGCCACCGACGCCGAGGAGGTCGAGGACGCCTGCCGCCGGCGTGGAATCCCCGTGGTGCTTACTTCGCCCAAGTGCGCCAGCGGCTCCGATCGAGTGCTTGAGGCAGCGCAATCCATCGATGCCGACATTTACGTCAACATCCAGGGCGATGAGCCCACGCTCTCAGGCGAGTTCTTCGCGCCGCTGCTGGCCCTCTTCAGCCGCCCTGAGGTCGAGGTGGCAACGCTCGCCGTGCCCTGTCCGGCAGCGGACGTGGCCAACCCCAATGCCGTCAAAGTGGTCACCGCGCGCGACGGCCGCGCGCTCTACTTTTCCCGCTCCACCATCCCCTTTGACCGCGACAGGGCCGGGTTCGCCGGCTATCTTAAGCATCTGGGCATCTATGCCTATCGCAAAGCCGCTCTGCAAAAGTTCGGTGAGTTGCAGCCCTCCACGCTGGAGCAGACGGAACGCCTGGAGCAACTGCGGCTGCTTGAACACGGCGTTGGAATCTATGTGGCCCAGGCGCCGCGCGACACCATCGGCGTGGACACGGAAGAAGACCTGGCGCGAGCCGAGGCCCTGCTGCGGCAGCTCGCGTCCACCGGCGGCAGTTAGCTGCACGGAAAGTGAATTGCGCGCAAGAATCGGAGTGCGCTGCCGGCGCGTACGCATCATGATGGCAGCATGAACACAAATTCCGCTTTGGCCATGAGTGAAGTGAAAAAGCCAGCCATCCATCCCGATGCCGCGTGGCAGCAGCTTGTGCATCGCGCTGCCGGCGCCGGGTTTTTTTATGCCGTCACCACCACCGGCGTCTTTTGCCGCGTGGGTTGTTCCAGCCGGCGGCCGCGCCGGGAGAACGTCTGCTTTTTTCCCACAGCGCAGGCCGCGCAGGCTGCGGGCTTTCGTCCCTGCCAGCGCTGCAAGCCCACGCGCCCCGCGACAGATGCGGCGGCCACGGTGCGCGCTTATCTTGAGCGGAATGCGGACCGCGCCGTGCCGCTGGACGAGCTTGCGCGCGTGGCCGGGCAAAGCGCTTTCACCGTGCAGCGGAACTTCAAGGCGGCCATGGGCGTGAGCCCGCTGCAATATCAGCGGTCGCTGCGCGCGGGCCGGCTGCGCGGCGCGCTCAGGCAGGCAGGCCGCGTGACGGACGCGATCTATGACGCCGGCTTTGGCTCATCGAGCCGCGCCTATGAAAGTGCGGCGCTTGGAATGACGCCCTCGCGCTTTGCCAAGGGCGGCGAGGGCGAGACCATTCGCTACACCACGGCACGCACGCCTTTTGGATGGATGGTGGTGGGCGCAACCGGGCGCGGCCTCTGCTGGCTCGCGCTGGGCGGCACATCCGCTCAGGCTCAGGCCAGCCTGCGCGCCGAGTTTCCTTTGGCCGCGCTGCGAAAGGATGCTTCGCTGCGGGCTCTGGTGGATGAGGCGCTCGAAAGCGTGCGCCAGGGTGACGACCTCGATCGCACGGCAAAGCATCCGGCCGCGCTGGACCTGCGTGGAACCGTCTTTCAACTGCGCGTCTGGCAGGCTCTTCGCCAGATTCCCCGTGGCCAGACGCGAACCTACAGCGAGCTGGCCCGCGCAATGGGCGAACCGAAGGCCACGCGCGCCGTGGCCCGTGCCTGTGCCGTGAATCGCGTGGCCATCCTGGTGCCTTGCCACAGGGTGGTGGGCGCCAACGGTTCTCTCACCGGCTATCGCTGGGGAGTGGACCGCAAGCGCCAGTTGCTTACGTCGGAGGATGCTGGCCGCGTTTAGAGCCTTGCGCCGCCCGATGCGCTGATCGTCTGGCCGTTCACCCAGTAGGCGTCGTCAGAAGCCAGAAACGCCGCGATGGAGGCAATGTCCTGCGGCTGGCCAATGCGGCCCAGCGGAGTTTCCGCAACGGCCTGCTTCTGGAAGTCGCTGCCGATGAAGCCTGCCGCATGCACGCCTTCCGTTTCCACCATGCCGGGGTTCAGCGCGTTCACGCGAATCCTGCGCGCGCCCAGTTCCTTTGAAAGCGCCACCGTGATGGAATTCACCGCACCCTTGGTTCCGGAATAAACCGCCGCCGCGGGAACGCCGGATGCGGCCACTGAACCGATGTTGATGACGCTGCCGCCCTTGGAATCAAAGTGGCGCAGAGCCGCCTGCGTGGTAAGAATCAGGCCGAGAACATTGAGGTTGAACTGCTTGTGAAAGGATTCGGCGGAGACCGCCTCAATGGGGCCAAACTCGTAAACGCCGGCGTTGTTCACCAGCACATTGATGGGCCCAAGCTCACGGGCAACCGTCTCCACAAAGGGCCCGATAATGTCCGGGTCAGACAGGTTGGCCTGCACGGCAATCGCTTTGCCGCCGGCGGCTTCTATTTCCTTCACCAGAGATTCGGCGGCAGCCTTGCTGCCCGAATAATTCACCGCCACGGCCGCGCCGCGGGCTGCAAGCTCGCGGGCGATGCCGGCCCCGATGCCTTTTGACGCGCCGGTGACCAGCGCCACTTTTCCCTGAAGGTCCTTCATTCGTTTGCTCCTCGATCGCAATGCCATCGCTTCGACATTTCGATAACTATCGAATTGATTATCGAAGCATGGGAATGGATTCACCCGAGTTGTGAATTTTTTGCGGAAAAGGGAATTCAGCCGCGCGGGCACGCCGACGGCGCCAGCGCGGCAAGCAGGGCGGCCAGCGCTTCCAGCACTCCGGGGCGGAGCGAGAGGTAATGGAATTTGCCCTCGCGGCGAATCTCGATCAGTCCCGCGGCTTCCAGCTCCTTCACGTGGTGCGAGAGCGTCGCGGCGGAAATCGGGAGCGCCTTGCGGGCCTCCGCGCAGCCCAGGGGGCAGCCGGCTTTGGCAATCCGCTCCAGCAGCTCAAAGCGGTGCGGGTCGGCCAGCGCCTTCAGCAGCGCGGTGCGGCGTGCCCGTGTCAGGCGAAGACTCCTGGTGGCATTGCCGACGGCTTGTGTGCTTGCGCTCATGCGTATTCGATGCGATTCGCTGCAGCTATGGTACCGCCGGGACCGGCTCCGGCATGGGCTTCTCCGCGGTTGCCAGCAGCGTCTGGAACTGCGTGGCCTCCGGCGCTTTGTCCACAATGCCCACCTCCGCGCGCACAAAGTGCGAGGTGGCGAGCATGGCCTCAATTTCGGCTTCCGCAAATCCCAGCCACTCGTCGGCGTAGAGCTCGCGGGCTTGCTCAAACCGGTGCCTCGCCAGGTCCAGAATCAGGATGCGCCCACCCGGCCGCAGAATGCGATGGGCCTCGCGTACAGCCCGCTGCGGGTGCGCGGCGTGGTGCAGCGACTGCGAAAAGCAGGCCAGGTCCACCGACTCGCTGTCGATGGGCAGTTCCTCCATATCGCCAAGGCGGAAATCGACGTTGGCCATGCCGCATGCCTGCGCCTGCGCGCGGCCGACCTCGAGCATCTTTTCTGAGGAGTCGATCGCAATCACCTGCCGTGCCCTTTGCGAAAGCAAAAGCGCAAAGCTCCCGTTGCCTGCTCCCAGGTCGGCAATTACCATCGGCGGCATGAGGCGAAGAAAAGCCTCGGCCAGGCTCTTCCACGATTTGCCCGGTACATAATCGGGACCAAGGCGGCCGGCGACGCTGTCAAAGAAGGCGCGCATCCTGTCCTGGCGCTTTTTCACCACGCGGTCCATCGCGGCCAGGTCGGCGGCAGCCTCGTCCATTTCAGATTCCGCCCGGCCCAGCAGCGCGGAAAGGGCCCCGTGGCGGGTTTCGGCTGTCAGGCGGTAAAGGCTGCCCTTGCCCGCGCGGCGGTCCTCCACCAGGCCGGCCTGCCGCAGTTGCGAAAGGTGCGTGGAAATGGTGCTTTGGCCCATGCCCAGAATCTCCTGCAACTCGGCGACAGAGAGCTCCTCGGCACGAAGCAGCAGCAGAATGCGCAGCCGGGAGGGATCGGCAGCAGCGCGCAGGATTTTTGCAATTGACGCCATAAGTGGATTCTGATACATATCAACATATCACGATAACTCGATTTCAGGAGCGACAAGATGGCAGCAACGACGGTGGAGTTGGCGCAGTCCGGGTACAAAGTGGCGGATTTATCGCTGGCGGAGTGGGGCCGCAAGGAGATTGCGATTGCCGAGCACGAGATGCCGGGACTGATGGCAATCCGGAACAAGCATGCGGCGGAGAAACCGCTGGCCGGCGTGCGCGTCACCGGCTCGCTGCACATGACCATCCAGACCGCGGTGCTGATTGAGACGCTGGTGAGCCTGGGCGCGGAGGTTCGCTGGGCAAGCTGCAACATATTTTCCACGCAGGATCACGCAGCCGCGGCAATTGCGGCTTCAGGCGTTCCCGTCTTTGCGTGGAAGGGCGAGACGCTCGAAGAATACTGGGATTGCACCTACAAGGCGCTAACGCACAAAGGCGGCAAGGGGCCGCAACTGGTGGTGGACGACGGCGGCGATGTGACGCTGCTGATCCACAAGGGCTATGAGCTCGAAGACGGCGACGGCTGGGTGAACACGCCCAGCGGCAACCACGAGGAGCAGGTGATCAAGGACCTGCTGAAGCGCGTTCACGCTGAAGACCCGCAGCACTGGCACAAGGTGGTGAAGGAGTGGCGCGGGGTGAGCGAGGAAACCACCACCGGCGTCCACCGGCTTTACAAGATGAAGGAACAGGGCAAGCTGCTGGTTCCGGCCATCAACGTGAACGATTCGGTGACCAAGTCAAAGTTCGACAACCTCTACGGCTGCCGGGAGTCGCTGGCCGACGGCATCAAGCGCGCCACCGATGTGATGGTGGCGGGCAAGGTGGCGGTGGTGTGCGGCTATGGCGACGTGGGCAAGGGCTGCGCGCACTCGCTGCGGGGCATGGGCGCGCGCGTGATTGTCACGGAGATAGACCCCATCAACGCTTTGCAGGCGGCCATGGAAGGCTTTGAGGTGACGACCGTGGAGGACACGATGGGCCGCGGCGACATCTACGTAACCTGCACGGGGAACACCGACATCATCACGCTCGAGCATATGCAGGGGATGAAGGACCAGGCCATCGTCTGCAACATTGGCCACTTCGACAACGAGATCCAGATGGACCGGCTGAGCGCCGCAAAGGGCGTGACGAAGACGAACATCAAGCCGCAGGTGGACACCTTCCTCTTTCCGGACGGCCACTGCATTTTTGTGCTGGCCGAGGGGCGGCTGGTGAACCTGGGCTGCGCCACCGGTCACCCCAGCTTTGTGATGTCGAACAGCTTTGCCAACCAGACGCTGGCGCAGCTTGACCTTTGGCGGAACAAGGACACCTACGCGGTGGAGGTTTACACGCTGCCCAAGCAACTGGACGAAGAAGTGGCCCGGCTGCACCTTGAAAAGATTGGCGTAAAGCTGACCAGGCTTTCGCCAAAGCAGGCGGAGTATATCGGCGTGCCGGTGGAAGGGCCCTACAAGCCGGAGTTCTACCGCTACTGATGCAGCAGAGAAAACCACGCGGGGCCGCTGAGGGCGGCCCTGCTTTTTTGGGTTGCAGGGGGAGAAGCAATGGCGCGGTCGCCCAGGTACTCATTCGAGCTGTTTCCGCCGCGGACGCCGGAGGCGATGGGCAGGCTTCCGGGGGTCATCGACAGACTGGCGGCCGTGAAGCCGGACTTTTTTTCAGTGACGCACGGCGCTGGAGGGTCCGACAGGAACGGAACCTATGACACGCTGCTGACGGTGGTGGAGCGCACCGGCGTGGAGACGGCGCCGCACCTGACCTGCGTGGGTTCAACCCGCGCGCGCATTGCCGAACAACTGGAGCAGTATCGCCAGGCGGGCGTGAAGCGCATTGTGGCGCTGCGCGGCGACCTGCCGGCCACTGCCATGAGCGCCGCCGCGCCCGGTGAGTTTCGCTATGCCAATGAGCTGGTCGGCTTCATCCGCGAGAAGCACGGCACGGCATTTCAAATTGAGGTGGCCGCTTATCCTGAGATGCATCCGCAGGCGCCCAGCCCGACCGTGGACTTTGAAAACTTCCGGCGCAAGGCAGCAGCCGGCGCGGATGGCGCGCTGACCCAGCTTTTCTACAACGCGGACGCCTACTTCCACTTTGCCGAGCGATGCGCAAAGGCCGGAATTGCGATTCCGGTGGTTCCGGGAATCATGCCAATTACAGGATTTGCCAACACGGTGCGCTTCTGCGGCGGCTGCGGCGCGGACCTGCCGCGGTGGGTGCGGCTGCGCCTGGAGGAGCTGCAGGAAGATAAGGCCGGGGTGCTGGAGTTTGGACTGGAAGTGGTGACCCGGCTGTGCGAAACGCTGCTGGACAACGGCGCGCCGGGCCTGCACTTTTACACCATCAACCAGGCCGAGCCCACGCTGCGCCTTTGGAAAAATCTAGGGCTGCGCAGAGAAGGCTGATGCCATATCCGGCTTTGGCGGGCCGTTCGCGAATCAGCGGGCCTGTGTGCTAGCCGAGTCGTGTCTTCGTGCGCTTGAAAAAAGCGCCTGGGGCGAAGACGAGGCGAACGGAAGTGCGGAATTGTCGGCAAAGAAATTGTGGAAAAGTGCAAATAAAAAATAGGGGGGGGGAGGGGGGCTTCACCCCACGGACGAAGACCTGTCCGCGGGGACCCCGGTGCCTTCGCTTTGCGAAGGCAGCTTTCAGCCTTCAGCCGACAGCTTTCCGCGGATTGGTGGTGGATTGGGTGCATGGGTGTACCTTCGACAGTTCTATTGTGCGATAAAGCGGGGAAATGACCGGCAAATGGGAATGAGGTTTTTTATCACTGGAATGAGGGGGTTGTGGGCGGAGAGGAGGCGTGAGGGGTTGACACCGGCGCAGAGCTACCTGCGGCGGCCCACAGGGAGCACGCGCGCATGACCGGGGACAATCCGAATCTCAAAGAGCTTGGGCCAGAGTTTGCCGGTGACGAAAAGCCGATCGTGCGCCGCGTCGTAGGCAATCCCGTTCAGAACGGCTTGAGGGTCAGTGACCGAACCGGACGGAAGCAAGCCCGTCAGATCAATTGAGCCGAGCACATTGCCATTGGCGGGCGAGATGCGGACGATGCGGTTGGTTAGCCACACGTTGGCGTAGATTTCGCCGTGGATGTATTCGAGCTCGTTGAGTTGGGTGACGGGCTTGCCGTGCTGGCGCACGGTAATGGTGCGGATGGTGTGAAAGCTGGCGGGGTCAAGGAAGCGCAGAGTGGCGGTGCCGTCGCTTTCGATCAGGTTCTTGCCGTCCTGGGTCAGGCCCCAGCCTTCGTAGTGGTAAGGAAAACTGCGCAGGAAGCGAAAGGTCTTCAGGTCATAGACCAGCCCGGTGTGCGCCTGCCAGGTGAGCTGGACGAGCGTGTTGCCCCAGTTGGTGAGGCCTTCGCCAAAGTAGCGGCTGGGCAGTGCCTGGTATTTCAGGATGCGGCCGGTCTCAAGGTCTTCTTCGCGCAGTGAGGATCGTCCGCGCAGTCCGGTGCTCTCGTAGAGATGGCCGTCGAGGAAGATGAGGCCCTGCGTGAACGCGCCTGAGTCGTGCGGATAGACGTGGATGACTCGGTAGCTGTCGGCGGCGAAGGCGGATGCGGCCATTCCGAAGAGAAGTGCGCATCCAAGAAGTGCCCGACGGGGAAAGAGGAATCTCATCTGCTGCGATTCTAAAGCAATTGCTGCGATGGATTCCGTTCTACTTGAGCGATGCCATGTCGATGACAAAGCGGTATTTCACATCCTGCCGCATCATGCGCTCAAAGGCCTCGTCCACTTTCTGGATGGGGATGACCTCGACATCCGCGGTGATGTTCTTCTCGCCGCAGTAGTCGAGCATCCGCTGGGTCTCCGGCATGCCGCCAATCATTGACCCGGCAACGGAGGCGCGGCGCGCGATGAGCGAGAAGACGCTGACCTCGGCAGGCTTGTCCGGCAGGCCGACGAGCGTGAGCGTGCCGTCCTGCTTGAGCAGGCTCACGTAGGGCTCCAGCGCGTGCGGTGCAGAGGCCGTGTCGAGGATAAAGTCAAAGCTCCTGGTGTGCGCGGCCATGGCCCTGGCGTCGGTGGAGAGCAGCACCTCGTCCGCGCCCAGGCGCAGCGCGTCCTCTTTCTTTTTGAGCGATGTGGTGAGCTGCACCACGTGCGCGCCAAAGGAGTGCGCAAACTTGAGGCCCATGTGGCCCAGTCCGCCGAGACCGACAATGCCAACTTTTTTGCCGGGGCCGGCCTGCCAGTGGCGCAGGGGCGAATAAGTGGTGATGCCGGCGCACAGCAGCGGCGCGACCGCGGCGAGGTTAAGATTTGCAGGAACGGTGTGGGCAAAGCGCTCGTCCACCACGTAATTCGAGGAGTAGCCGCCCATGGTGGTCGAGCCGTCCACGCGGTCTTTTGCGCCATAAGTGAGCGTGGCGCCCTCGAAGCAGAAATGCTCTTCGCCGCGATTGCAGGAGGCGCACCGGCGGCAGGAGTCGATGATGACGCCGACAGCGGCAACGTCTCCCGCCTTGAACCTGGTTACGGCGCTGCCCGCCGCGGAGACGCGCCCGACGATTTCATGGCCCGGCACCATGGGATAAGCGGATTGGCCCCACTCATTGCGCACCATGTGCAAATCCGAGTGGCAGACGCCGCAGTAAAGAATGTCGATGAGTATCTCAGTGGGGCCGGGCTCGCGGCGCGAGAAAGCATGAGGGCCAAGCGGCGTGTGGGCGTTGAATGCGGCAAAACCTTTGGATGAGGGCATCGGGAAATCGTCCTTTCGCAATGCAGTCTATAACAACAGAGCGGCGGGAAAGCGGCTTGGAGCGCGCTTGGGTCGCTTCATGAATCCGATTTTTCAGTGCAGCGCCGGAGCCGGCTAAAGACGCTGCGCCGTGACCACGCGTGGAATCCCCTGCAGGTCGGGCGTGAAGGCGATGGAGGCAAAGCCCGCGGATTCGAGCAATGCCGCAACAACCGCCGCCTGGCCGTGGCCAATTTCGAGCACGAGAAAGCCGCCTGTTACGAGAGCTGCACGCGAGGCTGGAATCAGGCGGCGATAAACGCCGAGGCCATCGGCACCGGCAAAGAGCGCCTGTGCGGGCTCATGGTCGCGGACTTCGACGGAGAGCGTGTGGCGATCGGCCTCCGGCACATAGGGGGGATTGGAAACGATGAGGTCGAAGATTTCGCCGGCGGCGGGAACAAGCAAATCGCCCAGAAGAAAGCGAAGGCCAACTTCGTTGCGTTTTGCGTTGTCTTGAGCGCAGGCCAGCGCAGGCGCGGAAATATCGCTGGCGGAAATGCGTGCGTCGATCAGGTGCTTTGCGAGCGCGATGGCGATTGCGCCGGAGCCGGTTCCGACGTCGAGAATGCGCGGCTGAGTGAATCGGGCTGCGAGGACGAGTGCCTGTTCGACCAGGTGCTCGGTTTCCGGCCGCGGAATCAGCACCGCAGGCGTCACGCGAAAAGACAGCCCGTAGAACTCGCATTCGCCCACGATATATTGAATGGGCTCGCCGGCCGCGCGTCGCCGCAAATGTGCGGCGAAGGAGATTGCGGAGCAGCCGCCGAAATCGTCGTCCAGGTGCGCCAGCAGCCGTGCGCGGTTGTTGCCGATGAAATGCAGCAGCAGCAATTCGGCGTCCTGGCGGGCGCGCTCCGGATGCGGTCCGGCGCCGAGGTCAGCTTCGCCTTTTTTCAGCCACTCGCGCAGGGTCATCAGGCGGCCTGGCCGCCGGCCTTGAGCTGTTCGGCCTGCTCGTGAGCGATGAGCGCATCCACAACAGGCTGCAGCTTGCCCTCCATAATCAGGTCGAGCTGGTGCAGCGTAAGGCCGATGCGGTGGTCGGTCATGCGGTTCTGCGGAAAGTTGTAGGTGCGGATTTTCTCGCTGCGGTCGCCGCTGCCCACCATGGTTTTGCGTTCCCTGGCCAGCTCGGATTGCTGGCGCTCGGTCTCCACCTCATAAAGCCGCGAGCGAAGAACGCGCATGGCCTTCTCGCGATTCTTGATCTGCGACTTCTCGTCCTGGCAACTGACCACGGTGCTGGTGGGCAGGTGGGTGATGCGGACGGCGGAGTAGGTGGTGTTGACTGACTGGCCGCCCGGACCGGAGGAGCAGAAGGTATCGATGCGCAGGTCCTTGGCCTCGATTTTGATGTCGACTTCCTCGGCCTCCGGCAGAACGGCAACCGTGATTGCAGAGGTGTGGACGCGGCCCTGGGTCTCGGTTTCCGGCACGCGCTGCACGCGATGCACGCCGCTTTCCCACTTCAATTGCGAGTAGACGCGGTTGCCTTCGATGATGGCGATCACTTCCTTGTAGCCGCCCACGCCGGACTCCGAGAGCGAGAGGACCTCAACCTTCCAGCGGTGCTGCTCGGCAAAGCGCGTGTACATGCGAAAGATTTCCGCGGCAAACAGCGATGCCTCATCGCCGCCGGTGCCGGCGCGAATTTCAAGCACGACGTTTTTCTCGTCGTTGGGGTCCTTGGGGAGAAGCAGAACCTTCAGCTCCTCTTCAAGGGATGCGATGCGCGGCTCAAGCGCGGCGATCTCGTCCTCGGCCATGGCGCGCAGGTCAGGGTCGGTCTCGGCCAGCATGGCACGGGCGTCGGCCACGCTGCGGCGAACCTGCTTCAGCTCGCGGAACTTTTCAACCGGATCTTCAATTTCGCGCAGGGCTTTGGCAATCTTCTGCGCGCGCTCGTGGTCGTTCAGCACCTCAGGCAGTGCGAACTGCGCCTGCAGTTCGTTGTAGCGAGTTTCCATCTGTTCCAAACGATCGATCATGGCTCCCTCCGGCATGGCCCTCTCCGGCCGCTCCGCGGTTTCAGGTTTTTGGAGTTGTGATGTGAGGATGCGGACAAAACAGGCGTGTGCGGCGGGAGCCGCTAGAGGAGCGCCGAGATGGGCTGGCGAAGCGCCATGGCAGACTTCATTCTAGCTCAAAAGCCGCGCGCGGCGGCAATCACCACCGGATCGGCTGCGAATCGGAGATGCCCATGCCGCGTTCTTGAGATTCAAAAACAGGCGATTTGGTCGCAGGGGTTCATCAGCGGCAGCAGGACATTCGACTGGTGATCGGCGTCGGAGTAAATGGTGATGGTGGCCGGCTTGTAGTCGCCGGGTTTGGCGGTCATGATGTTGGGCACAAAGGTTTGCGGGTTGCGATCGTAAAGCGGAAACCAGGTGCTTTGAATCTCAACCACCACGGTGTGCCCGGCCTTGAAGACGTGGTCAATGTCGTGCAGGCTGAAGCGGTATTCGTGGATGGAGTTGGCGCGCAGCGGCTCCGGGCGGTCAAAGCCTCTCAGATAGCGGCCGCGGAAGATTTCGGCATTGGTCATCAACTGGTAGCCGCGCATTTTGGGATCGGGATCGTTGTCCGGATACTGGTCAATGAGCTTTACCACCATGTCATTGTCAGTACCGGTGGTGGAGGCATACACATCGGCAATCACGTCGCCGGTGGCAACCAGGTCCTTCTTGAGCACGGGCAGCCTGAAGACCGCCACATCCTTGCGGCCGGTGACGAAGCGCTGGTCCTCGGTGAGCCAGTTGTACCACTGCGAGCCGGGGCCATAGGTGGGCTGGATGGGGCGGTGGCGATAGGGAACGGGATTCGCCGGGTCGCTGACGTAGGTGGTGTTCACGTCCGTCGTCGTGCTGTTCCAGCCCATTTGTCCATCGGGCAGCAGATAAAGGCTGGTGGGCTCTGACGCGATGGGCGGAAAGTGCTTGTAGTACTTCCAGGTATTGGAGCCGGTCTGGAAGCTGGCCGTGTCCGCGAGGTCGAAGCCGGTCTCGTCCTTGAGGTAGTGGCCGAAGAATTTGGCCTCGATGCTGGAGCGGAATTCCTTGCCGATGGGTTCGCCGTAATGCACGTTGCCAAGGCGGCGCGAGTTGGAAACCCAGTAGCCGTGACGCCAGGGACCGAGCACGAGGAAGTTGTCGTGGTCCGTGTCATGGGGTTCCAGCTTGTCATACTCCTCCTGCGGCCCGTACATGTCCTCCTGGTCGTAGTAGCCGCCCACGGTGAGCGTGGGCACGGCCACCTTGTTCAGGTGGTCCTCAACGGCGCGCGAGCTCCACACGGAGTCATAGGCGGGGTGCTCAAGGAAGAGCTTCCATGTGGGCAGCTCCTTTGAGCCGGATTTCTTCACGTCCTCCTGAAACGAGCCGCGCTCGAGAAAGAAGTTGTAGCCGTCTTCATTCTTGCCGTAGGTGACCGTGCTCGACTCCTTGCTGGTCTCCATCATCTTCACGTAGTCGTAGCCATAACTTTGGCGGAATGCGCCGTTGTGGAAGAAGTCGTCGCCCTTCCACACGTCAATCATCGGCGCCTGCGGCGAGATGGCTTTGACGGCGGGGTTGGGATCGATGCCGGCCATCATGGCCAGGAAGCCGGGATAGCTGGTGCCCACCACGCCCACGCGGCCGTTGTTGCCGGGGACATTCTTGAGCAGCCAGCTTACGGTGTCATTGGTATCGGTGCTTTCGTCAATGGCCTTGGGGTCGCTGTGGTCGGCCAGCGGCCGCATCATCACAAACCGGCCTTCGCTCTTGTAGCGGCCGCGGATGTCTTCGCACACATAAATGTAGCCGTCGCGGGCAAGCTGCGGCCACTGGAAGGAGAAGGAGGCGCGCGTGGTTCCTTCGCAGCCATAGGGCGTGCGCTGCATCAGGAAAGGCAGTGGAGTTGCGATGTCAGAAGGCTTGAGGATGACGGCGTGCAGCTTCACTCCGTCGCGCATGGGAATCATGGCTTCCGTGCGGACGTAATCGTGGAAGACGTGATGGACGGGATTGCCGGTGCGCTGAAAAACCGCGCCGGGCATATAGGAAACGGCAACCGCTGAGGCCTGGCCGGATGCGCCGAGGGTGAAGCTGAAGGTCGCCTTCGAGTCGGGGTCCTCAAACCGGGCGGCGGAGACGGCGTCAAGCGTGGTGGGAACCATGCGGCTGGATTCGACCACGAGTTTGCCATCCTGCGCATAAAAGCTGAAGGGCGTGTCAGGGTCATCGGAATCAGTGAACTCGCCTGAGAGCGCCTGAAGCGGAAGAACCGAGGCCTGCGGAGCAGCAGGTGCGGCAGTCTGCGCGGCGGCGGAAGCAACGGCGGTCACAGGGAAGCAAAACAGCAGGCCCAGAGCGGCAAACACAACTTTGCGGGGAATCAAGGAAACGCCTCCTCAAAGAAACTAATGCACGTGGCCTGCGTGGCCGGGGTTTGCGCCGCTGGCCAGTTCCTGCATGGGAACGACGCAGCCCTCCAGCTCGCCGCAGCCGATGTGCTCGAACTGGATGGTGGTGTGGCTGATGGAAAAGTGATCGTGCAGCACGTGGTTGAGCTTGACCAGGATGCAGGCGCTCTCTGACGGCGGAATATCCGCGATGGTCACGTGGCAGGCCATTGCGTGCGACTGCGAGCCAAGGCTCCATACGTGCAGGTCGTGAACATTCACCACGCCTTCCACGGCCTCCATGCCGGTGCGGATTTGCGCCAGCGAAACGCCGCGGGGCATGCCCTCGAGCAGGATATTCAAGGTCTCCCGCACAATGCCGATGCTGGACCAGAGGATGAGGCCGGCAATCATCAGCGAGAGCACGGGATCAATCCAGTCGCGGCCCGTCAGCAGGATGCCCGCGCCGCCGGCAATCACCGCCGCGGTGGACAAGGTGTCGCCCGCCATGTGCAGAAAGGCGCTGCGCAGATTCACGTCATGCGCCACGCCCCACAGCAGCGCGGCGATTACGCCGTTCATCACCACGCCGGCGGCGGCCACAGCCATCATGGTGCGCGGCTCGACGGCCACCGGCGCGCTGAGGCGGTGAATGGCTTCCACGGCAATCCAGACGGAGATGGCGATGAGCGTGACGGCATTCAGAAAGGCGGCCAGCACGCCGGCGCGCTGGTAGCCAAAGGTGCGCGCATCGTCGGCGGGGCGCGACTGGAAGTACACGGCGGCAAAGCTCAGCAGCAGGGCCAGGAAGTCTGAAACGTTGTGGCCGGATTCGGAAAGCAGGGCAAGAGAGTGGGCGCGCAGGCCGGCCACAAAGGTGACCACGACATAGGCCAGCGTGACCACGAGGGAGATGCGAAGAACGGTCTGAGTCCGTTTTGCGCCCGGGCCCGCCGGGGCGGCATGGACGTGCATAGGTCAAGTGTAAACGGGCAAAGGGCGGGCATGCCAACCGCAGCCGGAGGCGAAAAACCGGGATTATTGCGGGGCCGGCGGCGGCGTGCCGGGGCCAGTGGAAACGTGGGGCGCAGGCGCGGCTGGAGAGATGCCCCGCAGGCCGTTCCAGTCCTCGGCCGCCACAATGCTGTTGTGCGGATTGCCCGGCTGGTATCGCACTGAGCAGGGAAATCCCGCCCGAATCTGCGTGGGGAGAATCCGGTCGCGCAATGCGGTAATGTCCTGCGAGCACTCGTATTCCACGCCGCCGATGCGATAACTGAAGACCAGCATGGAGAGCTTGCGGCCGTCGGGGGAATCCATTTCGTAGAGGTCCAGCAGCATGCCGTCCACCAGCCGCCCCGCGTGCGCCAGGAATTTGCGCCGCGTCCGCTCCTGTTCCTCCGGCGACGGACGGTGGCGCAGCACCAGCCAGACAGTTGCCGCAGCCGCGCCGGCCAGGACCACAATGCCGATTGCAAATCGCCACACGGTTGGAGGGACGAGGGTCATGGGAGGAGGATCTTCACCCCTGAAGTTCCAGACTTTCAGCATAGCGCAAAGCGGCGGTCGCGCATTTGACCGGGCGAGCCGGCCTTCCGTATGCTCGGGACGAATTTGCGAGTCGGCAAGCGACGGGAATGTTTGCCGGAAAGGGCGCATGCGCATGAGAGAAACAGCGCACAACGCGGCTTCAGGAACCGCCGGCGATTCGCTGCTGGTGCGCAGCGCGGCGGTGCTGGGCGCGGGCACCATGGGCTCGCGGATTGCCGCGCACCTGGCCAACGCAGGCATCCCGGTTTTGCTGCTTGACCTGCCGGCCAGGGAGGCGGCAGGCCCTTCGCCGGCAGCGCAGGCTCTGGCCGCCCTGGCCAGGAGCAAGCCGGCCGCGCTGTTTGAGCCTTCGCGCGCGCGGCTCATCACACCCGGGACCTTTGAAGACGATTTGCCAAAGCTGGCAACCTGCGACTGGGTGGTGGAAGCAGTTGCAGAGGACCTGGGCATCAAAACCGCGCTGCTGGCCCGCGTTGAGCCGCATCTGGCGCCCCACGCGATTCTGACCACCAACACCTCGGGGTTGCCGGTGGGCAGCATTGCGGCCGGGCTCAAAACTCATCGGGAACGATTCTTCGGAACCCATTTTTTCAATCCGCCGCGCTACATGCGCCTGCTGGAAGTGATTCCGACGGCGGAAAGCGACGCCAGGCTGGTGCGCGCATTGGCCGCATTTGCCGACCGCATGCTGGGCAAGCAGGTGGTTTTCGCGCGGGACACGCCAAACTTTATCGCGAACCGCATCGGCGTGGCGGTTCTGTTTCGGGCGGCGGAACTGATGATGGAGCAGGGCCTGACTATCGAGGAGGTGGATGCGCTCACCGGTCCGGCCATCGGATGGCCGCGCACGGGAACCTTTCGCCTGGCGGATATGGTGGGTATCGACGTGCTGGCGCACGTGGCG
The DNA here is from genome assembly GCA_035763705.1 of Occallatibacter sp. GTDB lineage: Bacteria > Acidobacteriota > Terriglobia > Terriglobales > Acidobacteriaceae > Telmatobacter. Next base: position 78,343 of record DASUAU010000017.1, read on the forward strand.
GCAAATTTTCCGCAGGGAGTCACGCCGGGAGGATTCTCCGGCGTGCTGGCGGAGCTGGTGCGGCGCGGAGCTTTGGGCGACAAGGCCGGGCAGGGTTTTTACAAGAAGGTCCGCGGCGCCGACGGCAGCGAGCAGCGCATGGCTCTCGATGGGACGACGATGGAGTATCGCCCGGCGGCCAAGGTCTCGCTGCCCGCGGTGGAAATGGCCCGGAATGCAGGGACAGTGGAAGAGCGGCTGCGGCTGTTGCTGGCGAACGATCCGGCCAGGGACAAGGCGGCGCGCTTTCTGTGGCCCTTTCTTGGATTCCTGTGGAATTTTTCCGCCCAGCGCATTGGCGAGGCGGCCGACGATGCGCCATCCATCGACGAGGCGATGCGCGCAGGATTCAACTGGGAGCTTGGTCCATTCCAGATGTGGGATGCGGCCGGCGTGCGGCCCAGCGTGGCGCGCATGAAGGCGATGCAAATCCCCGCGGCCGCAGCGGTGGAGCAGATGCTTGAAGCCGAGCCGGAGCCCGCCGATGTTGCCTGGTACTCGAAGGACGGCCCGCAGTGCTACAACCCGCAGGCGCGCGCGTGGCAGGCCATTGCGCAGCGCGCCGGCCATGCCAGCGTGGCCGATTTCCGCCGTTCGCACGGAGTGGTGCGCGGCAATGCGGGCGCGTCGCTGGTGGATCTGGGCGATGGCATCGCGTGCATCGAGCTGCACTCGGCAAAGAACGCCATCGGCGGCGACGTGGTGGCGCTGGTCTCCTCGGTGTTGCATCCGGCGTCTGATGCGGTGCGCGATTTTGCGGGCTTTGTGCTCAGCGGCGACAGGGAACACTTCAGCGTGGGCGCGAATCTGCTGCAACTGCTGCTGGCGGCGCAGGAAGGCGACTGGGATGAGGTGGACCTGGCGATTCGCGGCTTCCAGCAGATGACCGCGGCCGTCAAGTTCTGCCCGCGTCCGGTGGTGGTTGCGCCCTTTGGCAGAACCCTGGGCGGCGGCGCGGAGATGTGCCTGCACGCGGCGCGGCGCCAGGCGCACGCGGAGACTTACATCGGCCTGGTGGAAGCGGGCGTGGGCCTGATTCCGGGCGGCGGCGGCACAAAGGAAATGTTGTTGAGGGCGGTGAATGCCGCTCGGGCTCTTGCGCCCCCTGATCCGAGGGACCCGCCTTCGCGCTTCGCGCAGTCCGCGGAAATGTTGACGGCGGTGAAGCGATCTCTGGAAACGATTGCGATGGCCAGGGTCTCCACCTCCGCAGCGGAAGCGCAGGCGCTGGGCCTGTTTTCCGTCGAGGATGGTATCTCGATGAACCGGGAGCGGCTGCTCGGCGACGCAAAGGCTCTCGCGGCAGAAATGTCGCAGACAGGTTACTCCGCACCCGCGCCCGAAACGCGCATTCCTGCGCCGGGAAGCGCCGCGCTGGCGATGCTCGAAACGGGCATCTTTTTGATGGGCGAGGCCGGCTTTGCCTCAGAGCACGACCAGAAAGTGGCGCGCTGGGCGGCCTATGTGCTGTGCGGCGGGCGCGTCACGCCGGGCTCCGCCCTCAGCGAGGCGCAACTGCTGGATCTGGAGCGCGAGGCCTTCCTTTCGCTCTCGGGTGAGCGAAAGACACAGGAGCGTATCGCGTTTACACTCAAGAGCGGCAAACCGCTGCGCAACTGACCGGTTGCAATGGACAGGCGATGAGGTTGCGGAATTACATTTTTCCGGCTGTAACGCTGCTGGCGTTCAGGAGCGCGCCCTCGCGTGCCCAGACCGCGCCGGCTGCGCAAAATCCGGCTGCGCAAAATCCGGCTGCGATGGATTCGGCGGCGGAATATAACGAGGCGGGCCGCGTCTCCGCGGATGGCCGTCTGCTTCCGTATCTCATTCGCCGGCTGCCGGTCAGCTCCTTTCCGCAACTGCCGGCGCAGATTGCGGCCGAGCTGAACGCGCGCGGCTGCCTCGTTCCGCAAACGTATGAGGCGCATCGGCCGGAGAATGTCATTCACGCGAGCCTGGAGCGTGCGGGCAGTTCCGATTGGGCGGTTCTCTGCTCGGTGCATGGCGAGGTAACACTGCTTGTCTTCTTCGGCAGCCATCCCGCGCAGGCCATGCAGGTTGCCTCTGCCGTTGAAGTCCAGCGACTGCAGGCGCAGGGAGCCGGCGATGTGCTGGGATTCAACTGGGGCATCGATCCGGCCACGCCTGAGCAGGTGCAGGAGGCTGTGCGCGGCTCGGCTCTTCCCGCGCTCGATCACGATGCGGTCTCGGATTCCGTCATCGAGCATCAAACCGTGTATCACTACTTTGCGAAGGGCAGGTGGACAGTGGTGGAGGCAACAGAGTGACCATGCCGGAAGCAGTGCTGGTGAGCGCGGTGCGCACGCCCGTGGGCCGCGCGCCCAAGGGAGCGCTGTCGACCACGCGGCCCGATGACCTTGCCGCGCTGGCCATCTCAGCCGCGCTGGACCGTGTTCCCGGGCTTGCCACGGACGAGATAGACGACGTGATTCTGGGCTGTGCGCAGCCGGAGGGCGAGCAGGGCTGGAATCTGGCGCGATACGCAGTTCTGCGTGCGGGCCTGCCGGTGAAAATTCCCGGCGTCACGGTCAACCGGCTTTGCGCGTCCGGGCTGGAGGCGATTGCGCAGGCCGACATGCGGATTCGCTCCGGCGGTTGCCGCGTGGTGGTGGCCGGCGGCGCGGAATCGATGAGCATGATTCCGATGGGCGGGCTGAAGCCGAGCCCAAACCCCTGGCTGGCCGAGCACTATCCCGCCTCGCTGCTGACCATGGGGCTCACGGCTGAGCGCGTGGCGCGGCACTACGGCGTGGTGCGCGAGGACCAGGATGCCTTCGCGCTGGCCAGCCACAAAAAGGCTCTCGCGGCGCAGGCCGCCAGCCGTTTTCAGGACGAGCTGATACCCGTGAAGGTGACAACTTCAGTCCCCGGCGCGAAGGCCGGCAAGCCGATTGTGACGGAGACAACTTTTGCCGCCGACGAAGGGCCGAGGGCCGATACCTCCGCCGCGGCGCTGGCCGCGCTGAAGCCTGCCTTTCATGCCACGGGTTCGGTAACCGCCGGCAACTCGTCGCAGATGTCCGATGGGGCCGCGGCAGTGGTATTGATGGAGGCGGAGCGCGCGCGTGCGCTGGGCATTCCGCCGCTGGCGCGCCTGGTGGCCTATGCGGCGGCGGGCTGCCTGCCGGAAGAGATGGGCGTGGGCCCCATCTACGCAGTGCCCAAAGCGTTGCGTCTGGCCGGACTCAAGCTCGACGACATTGGCTTGATTGAGCTCAATGAGGCTTTCGCCGCGCAGTCTCTCACGGTCATCCGCGAGCTGGGCATGGACCCGGCAAAGGTGAACGTGAACGGCGGCGCCATCGCGCTGGGTCACCCGCTTGGCTGCACGGGAGCAAAGCTGACCGCAACTCTGCTGAACGAAATGCGGCGGCGCGCAGTGCGCTATGGGATGGTGACCATGTGCGTGGGCGGCGGAATGGGCGCGGCGGGAATTTTCGAGCGGATGGAGTAGAGCAAAACCAGCCTTTCTGTGCCCCTTTGAGGACCTCGCCGGGTCGCCGCTTCCTGATGGTCCCACCCCAACGACGAAGACCTGTCGTTGGGGGCCCCGGGTCGCGTCGACTCGAGAGGATTGGCTCCGGGATACACCGAGGCTGTTTTTGCTTTGAGCGCCGCGGAAGCCGGCAGCGCCGGGGCTCTCGCAAAAACACGAATGGCCGGGAGCACCCCGGCCGATTTCATGCAATCGAAAGCGGCTTAAGCCTTGGCGGTGACCAGGGCCTTCACGCGCGCATTCAGGCGGCTCTTGTAGCGGCTGGCGGTGTTGTCGTGCAGAACGCCCTTCTGCACGCTCTTGTCCAGCAGCGAGCTGGTTTCGCGATACTGCGCCTGGGCCGCCTTCAGGTCGCCCTTGGTAATGGCTTCGCGCAGCGCGCGCAGGCTGGTGCGCACACGGGTGCGGTTGGCGCGGTTCACCGCGGTGCGGGTCTCGGTCTGGCGGGCGCGCTTGAGCGCGGAAACATGGTTTGCCATTGATATTCCTTCACTGAAAGCCCTGATTGTCAGGGAGATGTGATGCGGGGTCAGATGCTACTGGAGCCGCATCCCACGCAGTCTCTTAGTTTACGGGAAAGCGGCTCGCGGGTCAATTGGGACAGGCCGGCGGGACAGGTCGGCAGGACAGGGCCGGCGGGTGCGGCCCGGCAACGGCCGCAAACTCCCGCATTGCGAACTTCAGCAAAACCCGCATGCGCCGATGTACCCGGAAAGTGAACAATTTGGCGAATCTTCACCAGAGCGGCATTGACGGCAGGCTCAGCCGGAGCTACTCTCTCCCCAGATACGGGACTTGGTCGCTCACACCAATCCGGCCCTGCACCAACTTCTGAATGGCAGCGTGTGTTCCCGTGTACGCGGCGGCTTCCGCAGCCGCAAAACCAATCCCACTTTACCAACCAATGAATCCTGCGGCGTCAAACCGCTGTCTGCCCGCGTGGCAGTCCTGGAGGCCCTCTGAACGCTTCTCTCGAGATCACGCCCAATCTTGAGCCCCTGTTTGGGACCCGCGATGAAAACCTGAGACTGATGGAGGACTCCCTGGGTGTCCGGATTGATCTTCGATCCGACGCCGTCCACGTGGAGGGGCCTGAGGAAGCCGTTGCGCGCGTCGAGCGAATCTTCCAGGATTTCGAGGCGCTGCGGCGGCAGGGCATCCACCCGCACAACGGGGAGCTGAACGGAATGCTGCGCCTCGTCGTCGCCGATCCAACCGCCACGCTGCGCTCGGTGGCCGATTCCGGCAAGCAGCGCTCCACGGGCGCCAAAAGGATGGTGCAGCCGCGGTCGGTCAATCAGCACCGCTATGTGGAAGCGATCGAGCAGCACGACATGGTCTTCGGCGTCGGCCCGGCGGGCACGGGCAAGACCTATCTGGCCGTGGCCATGGCCGTGGGCGCCATGAACGCGAAGAAAGTGAGCCGCATCGTGCTGGTGCGTCCGGCAGTGGAGGCCGGCGAGCGGCTTGGCTTTCTGCCCGGCAGCCTGCAGGAGAAGGTGGACCCCTATCTGCGCCCGCTCTATGACGCACTCTATGACCTTGTGGAGCCCGAGAAAATTGACAAGATGCTGGAGCGCAACATCATTGAAGTGGCTCCGCTGGCCTTCATGCGCGGGCGCACGCTCAATGACGCTTTCATCATCATGGACGAGGCGCAGAACACCACCATCGAACAGATGAAGATGTTCCTCACGCGCATGGGCAACAGCTCCAAGGTGGTGGTCACCGGCGACATTACGCAAATCGATCTGCCCAATCCGCGCAAGTCCGGCCTGGTGGACGCCATTAACGTGCTGGACGGCGTGGAGGGCGTCCACTTCTGCCACTTTGAGGAGGGCGACGTGGTGCGGCACGCTCTGGTGCAGCGCATCGTGCGCGCCTATGAGTCGGCCAGGCCGCAGCAGCAGGAGCTGCCGCTGGAGATGGCCGGCGGAATGGAAATCGAGCGGCAGGGGCGCGAGAATCTTTCCGGCTCCCCGAGCCAGCATCAGGCCCAGCACCCGGGCAAGCCGCAGTAGTTGCGGCGCGCCCCCAGGGTTCAGCGCCGTCGGAACCGCAACCGCCCTTCGCGTAGAATTGAAGATGAGACGGGGCCGCGCGATGCAGCTTCGAGCACGATGATCCTCCTTGACCCAGAGTTGAACCCAGACCCCGCGCCGACCGCATTACCGGCATCGCGGCGGTCTGCGCCCGGAGCCGGGAAAACTCGCAAAAACAACGAGATGCCATCGACTCGTTCGCTGGCGCGATTCCTGGGGGAAGCGCGCGCATTGGCGCGGCTGCGCGGAGAAGTCACGGTTCTGCTTACCACGGACAAGGAGATCCGGCGGCTGAATCGCCGCTTCCGCGGGCTTGATAAGGCCACCGACGTGCTCTCCTTTCCCGCCGACGGCTTTGCGGCGGCTCAGACCGCCGGCGACCTGGCGATTAGCGTGCCCACCGCGCGGCGGCAGGCCAGCGAGCAGGGCCACGGGCTCAGCGTGGAAATAAAGGTGCTGGTGCTGCACGGGCTGCTGCATCTGGCCGGATATGACCACGAAACCGATGATGGAAAAATGGCCCGGCGCGAACGGGTGCTGCGCGCGCGGCTCGGCCTTCCCCAGGGGCTGATTGAGCGTGCTGTCGCACATCCGGGCCAGCATACCGGCTCAGGCAAATCCGCAGTGCGGCAGGCGTCGCGGAAAGCGCGGGCATGACGATCTCCTCCATCCTCGTTGTTGTGGTTCTCGCATTCGTGGAGACGCTTGCCTCCTACATCAGCCGCGTTTATGCGGAGTTCGGCAGAATTCTGTCGCGGGAGGAGCAGGAATCGCTGGAGGTTTGGGAGAGCCGCGTGGAACCGCATCTCGGGCTCGGCCGCGAGCATGCGGCGCTCTGCGCATCCGTGTGGCAGCAACTGGCGCCGGGGCTCATCGCGTTGGAGTTTGGCGCGGTCCTGTTTGACCGGATGCCGGGGCTGGCGCGGCCCACGGGCGTTGAAATCGTGCAGGCCTTGCTTGGCGTGGTGCTGGTGGTGGTGTTTTGCGGGCAGATTCTGCCCTCGCTCCTCTTCCGGCACACGCGCGGCAGGTGGGCTTTGCGGTTGCTGTGGACCATCCGCCTGCTGCTTTGGCTGGTGACGCCGGTTACCGTGTTTGTGCGCTTTTTCCATTCCGTGGCGGCGCTGGCCGAGGAGCCCTCCAGTGCCAAAGATGAAGCCGCGGGCAATGTGGAAGCGCTGCTCGAGGCCGGCGAGGAAGAGGGCATTCTGGAGGAAAACGACCGCGACCTGGTGCGCTCCGCCGTGGAGTTTGGCGACAAGCTGGTGCGCGAGGTCATGACGCCGCGTCCGCAGGTCTTTGCCGTGGCGGGCTCGGCCACGCTGGAGCAGTTTCTTGAGCAGATCCGCGAACACAACTTCTCGCGTGTCCCGGTCTATTCCGGCTCGCTGGACAACGTCACCGGCATCGCCTTCGCGCATGACCTGTTGCAGATTTCCGACGACGAGGCGCGGACCCGCACGGTGGCCGCCATGCAGCGGTCCGCGGTCTTTGTTCCTGAAACCAAGCGCGGCTATGAGCTGCTGCGCGAGATGCAGCGCGAGAAGCAGCACATGCGCATTGTGATTGACGAGTATGGCGGCGTGGCCGGCGTGGTGACCATTGAAGATCTTCTTGAAGAGATTGTGGGCGACATCCGCGACGAGCACGAGGAGGACACGGCCAGGGAAGAGCCGCAGCGCGAACCGGCGGGCACCTGGGTGGTTCCGGGCGGCTTCCCGGTGGACGGGCTTGTGGAGCTCTTCGGAGAGCCGGTGGAGCTTGGAGAGGATTACGAAGCCGCGACGCTGGGCGGGCTGGTGTGCGAGGCGGAGGGAAGAATCCCGCTGCCCGGCGAGGTGGTTCTGCTGGAGCATGCGGGGTTGCGGCTGGAAGTGGTGGCTTCAACGGACCGTCGCGTGGACAAGGTGCGCGTCTTTCCGCCTTTGAAAATCGATGAGCCGCGCTGAGTCAGGCGGAGACCGCCGCTACTTGCCGGCGCTTCCATGCATGCCACTCTTCGACGGTAATCTCCCAGTGCTCTGAGGGCAGACGGCCGGCAACGTAATCCCGCATCCCGGTTCCAACCATCCGCATCCCCTGTTTTTCAGTAATGCGGCGCGAGGCTGCGTTCTCTCGCGCCTTGGCCACGCGCAGCAGGGGAAACCCCAGCACGTCAAACCAGAAATCGTTGGCCCACTCGCAGGCTTCGCTCATATAACCGTTGCCCTGCCAGGGGAGCCCCATCCAGAAGCCGCGATTGTCGGCTCCATCGCGAACAAGGCCGAGAAATCCGATCATCTGCCCAGGCTCGGCGACAGTGCGGAGGGTCCAGTGCCAGGCCTCGCCCTGTTCCATCTGCGGCAGCGCGGTGTCGCGGCAGTAGCTGAGCGCGCCGTCCGCCGGGTAGGGCCAGGGCACGCGATTCAGCAGATAGCGGACAATCTCCCAGTGAGGAAAAAGCTGCTGAATCTGGCCGGAATCCGCCAGTTCCAGCGGGCGCAAGAGCAGGCGCTTCGTTCGGCCTTCGTGAATCATGCGCCATGATAGCAACCTGTCTTCGAGAAATCCGCGATAATACGAGAGAAGAAAGAGAGCACACGCATTGAAATCGGGATTTGTTGCCATTCTGGGCCGGCCCAATGCCGGAAAAAGCACGCTGCTGAACGCGCTCACCGGCGAGAAGGTGGCCATCGTCACCCCCAAGCCGCAAACCACTCGCAACCGCATCGCCGGGGTGCTGGAGGTGCCGGCGCGCAAAGGTACGCATCCGGCCGCGCAAATTGTCTTTGTGGATACGCCGGGCGTGCACAAGCCCGCATCGCACCTGGACAGGCGCATGCTGCAGGAGGTGCAGGAGGCGCTGGAGACGCGCGACCTGGTGCTGGTGCTGATGGATGCATGCCGCCGCGTGAAGCTGGAGAGCGAGCCGGCCGGCGGCAGGCATGCGGCCGGCAACTGGGCCAGCGAGGACGAATTCCTCTTCAACCTGATTCGCGGACTCGACTGCCCGGTATTCCTGGTGTTGACGAAGATTGACCTGGTGAGGAAAAACGATCTTTTGCCGCTGATGGAGCAGCTTGCAGCGCGCTATGCCTTTGCGCAGGTCATTCCCATCAGCGCGCGCCGCAAGGACGGTCTGGACCTGCTGCTGCGGCGCATTGTGGACGCGCTGCCCACAGGCGAGCGGTACTATCCGAAGGATCAATACACCGATCAGCCCATGCGCTTCATGGTGGCGGAGCTCATCCGCGAGCGCATTCTTGTGGAGACCGGCGAGGAGGTTCCCTATGCCTCCGCCGTGGTGATTGAGCGGTTTGAGGAGCCGGATTCGCAGCCAGGCCCGCAACCCGCACGCAGGAAGGGCGCGGAGGCAAAGCTACCCCTCACGCGCATTGCCGCGGCCATTTACTGCGAGCGCTCCGGCCAGAAGGCAATCCTCATCGGCAAAGGCGGAGCCAAGCTGAAGGAGATTGGAACCGGCGCGCGCAAGCAGATTGAATCCCTGCTCGGCACGCGGGTATTTCTTGAACTGCATGTGATTGTGGAGCCGGGCTGGCGCGATTCGCGCAGGTTCGTGGAGTCGCTTGACTGGCGCAATCAACTGGAAGAGCTGGCCAGGCGGCATTCGGAAGGCTGAATGCCGCGCCGGACGGGATACGGCGGCGAGCCGCTTTCTTAAACGCCCTGCACCTTTCCGCGTCCGCTCGTCTTCACGCGGTACATGCGGTCGTCCGCCGCGCCAATCACCGCATGCAGTGCATGTCCGTCCATCGGCGCCGTGGCCAGGCCCACGCTGGCGCTCACCGTCAGTTCCAGGCCGTTCTGCATGTGGAAGCGGGTGGCCATCAGCTCGCGGTGCAGGCGCACGGCCTGCTCTAATCCCTCTTCCGGGCTGGTGCGCGGCATCAGAATCACAAACTCATCGCCGCCGTAGCGAAAGCAAAAGTCCTGCGGGCGGCTAAGGGCGCGCAGCCGCTGCCCGGTGCGCGCCAGCAGCTCGCTGCCCACCAGGTGTCCGTGCCTGTCATTCACCTGCTTGAAGTGGTCAAGATCGAGAAAGGCAAGGCCCACCTGGGTTCCTTCGCGTTCGCAGCGCTCAAGCTCCTGGCGGAGAATGTCGTAAAGATGGCGCACGTTGTAGAGCCCGGTGGTGTCGTCGGTGATGGTCAGTTGCTGGATGCGCGCCACGTCGCGGGCGTTCTCGATTGCGATAGCCGCGTGGTCGGCCAGGATGTGCAGGAACGCGATGGTGTAGTCGGTGAGCTGGTCCGCGCGGGGATTCAGAATCTCAATCACCCCCTGCGTCCCCTTGCGTCCGCGCAGGGGCAGCGCGATCACCGAGCGCACGCGCGGCGTCTGCTGGCCATCCGATTCCCGCACGCGCGGATCATTCTGCCCCTCGGGCACAATCAGCGTCTCTCCGTGCTCCACAACCCATCCGGCCACGCCCTCGCCCACCTTCACGCGCAGGTCGCGCAGGGCCGCCTCTTCGCCTCCCGCGGCAATTGCGTAATAGAGCTCCTGGCGCGTGTCATCCAGCATCAGCAGGGTCCACAGATCCGCGCCGATAAAGCGCTCCATGTGCACAAGAATGGTGCGGAGAATTGCGTCGAGATCAAAGCTCAGCGTCAGCGATCGGGCCAGCTGATGGAAGACGAGCAGGTCGTCCAGGGGAATTCGATTTTCCGGCGTAGTCGGCATGGGGGTTGTCGTACGCATTCCTTGAAAGGAATTGTGTCACACCGGAGGCCGGCGAAATGAGGAAATGCGGGATGAGACAAAGCCGCCGCGCGTGCAAGGCCGGCGCGCCGCCTCAGCCGCCGATATGCACCATCGAGCGCGAAGGCTTCAGGAATCCGGGCTCGCCAATGTGATGGCGAGCCTCCTTGCCCTGCACGATGTGCGCAACATAGGTGGTAAGCTCCGCATCGCTTGCCCCGGCCCTCATGCGGCCATAGAGATCATGGTCCACCTGCGAGAACAGGCAGGTGCGAATCTTGCCGTCAGACGTAAGGCGCACGCGGCTGCACGCTCCGCAAAAGGCCTGCGTCACCGGCGCGATAATGCCAATCTCGCCCGCGCCATCGGCAAAGCCGTAGCGCTTGGCCGTCTCGCTGGGTTCGCGGGGCGGCAGAGGAACCAGCGGCATCACGCGATGGATGCGCTCCACAATCTCCGCCAGCGGAACCACAATTTCCGGGGTCCACAGACGGTCTTCTTCAAGCGGCATGAACTCGATGAAGCGGACCACCACGTCCTCCTCGCGCGCAAAGCGGGCAAAGCCTTCAATCTCCCCATCGTTAAAGCCGCGCAGAAGAACGCAATTCACCTTCACCGGCGCAAGGCCGGCGTCGCGTGCGGCGCGAATGCCGCTCAGCACGTGCTGAAAGCTGCCCGGAACGCGGGTGATGCGCTCAAAGGTGCCGGCATCCACCGCATCCATGCTCACCGTCACGCGGCGCAGACCGGCATCCTTCAGCGGTGCGGCCATATCTTCCAGCAGGTGGCCGTTGGTCGTAATCGCCAGGTCGAGCGGTTCGCCGCCCAGCGTGCGCATCCGCGCCAGCTCGCGGAGCAGGTCCAGCAGTCCGCGGCGCAGCAGAGGCTCCCCGCCCGTCAGGCGCACCTTTTCAATGCCCAGCCCCACAAAAATCCGGATCAGGCGCAGATACTCATCGATGCCAAGCTCAGGATACTGCGCGCCAAACTCGCCCGTGCGGCAGTAGACGCATTTGTAATTGCAGCGGTCGGTGATGGAAACGCGCAGGTCGTGGATGGTGCGGCCGTGGCTGTCAGTCAGCCGGGTGCGGGCGGCGGTTGTGCCGTTCGAAGATGGGGAAGCGGTGGTCATCGGCATCTTCAAGGCTATACCGTTTTGCCTGGGCGCGCATGGCAGGGGCGTCGTATGGCCGCCAAACAGAGAAGAATGCGTGTCTCTGGAAGAATCCGCCCGGCGAGTCCCGGTCAGCTTAGAGTGAGGCCCGCTTAGCGTGGAGTCGGCTTAGCGTGAAGTCAGCTTTGCGTGAACAGGCCCCAGTCAAGCTCTAGTCAGACCCTAGTCAAGGGGCGGCGTGCCGCGGCGCAGAATAATTCCCGTGGCGCTGAAGACAATCACAATGGCGACGGAGAGGAAGAAGTAGTAGGCCATGGGATGGGCCCAGCCCGGCGAATACTGTAGATCCTGGCCCACCCACAAAAGCAGCACCGTGGCGATGACCGCAAACTGGCCGGCGATGACGAGGAACAGGTGCCCCAGATCCCGGCGCTTGTCCAGCGCCTCCACCTGGTCGGGAGTCAGGTTGCGCTCTTCAGGGGGAAGCAGGGGATTGGCCATCGCGATTGTTCTCCTTATAAGAAAGCGGGCCCGTTCATCCCATCCCAAGGCCCTGGCATTGCAACACCATGATTGAATCACACAGCGCGCGCGCCGCGCCAGAGCCAAGCGCCCCGGCAGACGATTTTTTGTGCCGCCGGGTGGCTTCCGCGGTACGTTTCCCGCGGCCGCGCCGGCTTCAATCCCCCAGAAACGCCAGCGATTGCAAGGTGGTAATCTCGAACGGCTTGCGGCAGCGGACATTGGCGCAGGAGAGCTTGTCATCGCGGCGAACCATGTACGACTGCGCCTTGGCAAAGCGCGCCCGGTCCCGCTCATCGGCATGGCGCGGCAGTTGCGCGCGCTTGCGGCGCACAACCCAGGTCACCTTGTACTCGGCCGATTGGCCGCACCGCGGGCAGGACAGCGTGTGGGTCCGGGTCTCCGTGGTCTCAGTAAAAAACTCCCGTTCTTCCATGGTCTCCAAATTCCCGCCCCGTTACTGCGCGCATATTTCCAGCCGGGCAGGCCTTTCTCTCGGCTTCAAATTATTCCATACTCATCCCAGAGATGGGGAAACGCAAGCCAGCCCGGTTCTCCGCCGCCAAGGCGGTCAAGGCCAATGCGCGCGAGCGTGTGGGGCAACCCAAACCCTCGCGCGTGGTTGACGATGCGCCGCGCACGGCTCGCCAGGCCAAGCACAAGCCAAAGATGGAAGACCTGATCCGGCGCGAGGAGTAAATCCAGGCCCTTCCCGGCCCGCCGGCTATAGCGAAACCAGAGTTGCTG
>DASUAU010000018.1:0-92616 GCA_035763705.1 Occallatibacter sp.
AGAAGGACCTCGCCGACCAGGTCCGCGCCGACATTCAGGCCTTCGAAAAAACCGTCGATCGCGTGGTCATGATCTGGTGCGGCTCCACGGAAATCTTTCTCAAGCAGACCGCCGTGCACAAGTCCATCGCGGCCTTTGAGAAGGGCCTTGAAGAGAGCGATGCCGGCATCGCGCCGTCGCAGATTTACGCCTACGCGGCGCTCAGTGAAGGCGTGCCCTTCGCCAACGGCGCACCCAATCTCACCGTCGATTTCCCGGCCATGATAGAGCTCTCCAAAAAGAACGGCGCGCCCATCTGCGGCAAGGACTTCAAAACCGGCCAGACATTCATGAAGACCGTCCTCGCGCCGGCCTTCAAGGCGCGCATGCTCGGCGTGCGCGGATGGTTCTCCACCAACATCCTCGGCAACCGCGACGGCGAAGTGCTGGACGATGCGCAGTCCTTCAAGACCAAGGAGGAGTCCAAGCTCGGCTCGCTCGAGTACATCTTCCAGCCTGAGCTCTACCCCGATCTCTACAAGGACCTCTACCACAAGATACGGATCAACTATTATCCGCCGCGCGGCGATGAAAAAGAGGCCTGGGACAACATCGACATCGTCGGATGGCTCGGCTATCCCATGCAGATGAAAATTGATTTCCTCTGCCGCGATTCCATCCTCGCCGCGCCCATCGCGCTTGACCTGGTGCTATTCCTTGACCTCGCCCAGCGCGCGCCGTCGCTGCGCAACATCGGCATTCAGGAGTGGCTCAGCTTCTATCTCAAGTCGCCTCAAACCGCCGAGGGCCTCTACCCCGAGCACGATCTCTTCATCCAGTCCATGAAGCTCAAGAACACCCTGCGCCACATCATGGGTGCGGACCTCATCACCCACCTCGGCCTCGAGTATTACGACTAGGCCTACTACGACTGATTCCGGTCCGTCTCAGCCAAACCAAAAGCCCCATCCTCTGCGGATGGGGCTTTTCACTTCAGCCGGGCTTATCACTTCAGCAAGGTGCAGCCGTCTCACTTCTTCTTCGGCTGCTTGGCAATCACCAGGTTCTGGATCTTCGCATACGTTGCCGCGGGCACAATGCCCTTGCTCTTCAACTGCGTCTTGTTCGCGTAGGGACGTCCCGCCACAATTTTCTTCGCGTACACGTCGCCCACGCCGGGCAGCGCCTTCAGTTGCGCCTCGCTGGCGGAGTTGATGTCCAACATTTCGGTCTTGGCCGCGGCTGCATGCTTGGCCGTCTGCGCGGCCGTCGCCTTCGCCGGTGGTTTCGACTTGGCCACTGTCGTCGCCGGCAGAACCGTAAACAGAGAGAAGGCCGCCAGGCCCAGCAGCATCTTGCCAATGCGGGGAATCTTCATCATGACATTCTCCTTTTCGTTCTTGTGCGGGCTTTCCCATTTCAATTGCCTTGCCGCGTGCTTCCTGCCGGCGCTGTCCGTCGCCGCGGCCCACCCATCATACCCCTCGCCGGGGATTGCCCGACTACAAATTTTTTGTCCTTCGAGTTCCGCCGCTGGCGCGCCTCACGCCACCGCTTCAACCTCCGTCACGCGCCGCACCGTCAGCACTGTAATGTCGTCCTCCTGCCCAAAGGACTTGGCCGCATCGGCAATATAAAACGCGCTCTGGTTGCTCAGGTTGTGTACGCGGTCAAAGCCAAACAGCTCGCCCGTGGGCTGCTGCGCCTCCACCACGCCGTCACTCAGCAGCAGCAGCCGGTCGCCGGGGTGCAGATAGAGCCGCACCTCTTCATACGTCACCTCGGGAATTGCGCCCAGCGGCAACCCGCCCGGCAGCATCACCTCCTGGCTGTTCAGATAGGGCGGCAGATGCCCGGCGCTGGCCACCACCAGGTCCCCCTGCGCGCCGAACCACACCGCCTGGCAGGTCGTCAGCCCTTCGCCGCCCGTCAGCACGCGATTCAGTGACTCCAGAATCCGCGCCGGGCTGCGCTCCTTGGTCTGCCGCAGCGCGCCCATCAGCATGCTCACCGTCATCGCCGCCTGCAACCCCTTGCCCGCCACATCGCCCAGCACCACCAGCAGGTTGCCGTCGTCCACCGGCTGAACGTAGTAGAAGTCTCCGCCCACCTCCGCCGCCGGATTGTAGACCGAATCCACCTCGTAGCCCGGTGTCTCCAGCGTCTCCTGCGGAATCATCAGTTCCTGCACGCTGCGCGCCGCGGCCAGCTCGCTGGTCACGCGTTCCTGGTCATGCTGGATGCGCAGGAAGCGTACAAAAATAATCAGCACAATCGCCAGCATGCCGATAAAGTCCGCCACGCTGGCAAAGTGAATCGGAATCATGCCCGCCTGGATTGTCAGCGGCGAGTGATACGCGTGCCCGCCCCAGTCGCTCATGCCGCCGGTCAAAATCGGCTCCACCAGGCCCACAATCGTCAGCACCAGCGGAATCAGCAGAAGGCCCGCCTCGAAGTTCCGCTTGATGGTGGCCAGAATCAGCGTGAGGAAGATAAACACCGTCCACATCACCATCCAGCCCAGGCTGCCCACATAGATAAAGATCAGCAGCCAGATCACCAGCGCGTTGTGGTAGCCCAGCAGCAGCAGACCCGGCCCCACCCCGGCAAGAATCGGCGCGGTAAAGCGCATCAGTTGGATATACCAGCGCCGCTCCAGCGACAGAAACGCAATTAGAAACTCAAAGAAGAGATAGGCCGAGATCACCACCAGTTCCAGCAGCATCGCGCCATACCAGAGTTGATCCAGCCACGCAAAACTGCCCAGCAGATCAATCACCGCAATCGGTGCCTGAATGCCCTCGTGCAGCGCCAGCCACAGATACTCCGCATGCCCGCGCTGCGTGTAGTAGAGCGCCAGCAGAAAGGCCGCCAGCACCAGCAGCATCATGGCCACCGTCAGCGCCGGCAAGTGCTCAAACAGGCTGTGTACCGCCCACAATTGCTGCTCGTTCTTCAGCTCCGCCGGATACCCCAGCCGCAGCGTCCGGCTGGAAAAAAAGTTGGTGTAGGCCGTCAACCCAAAGGGAATATAGAGCGTCCGCGCCACCAGCGTCAGGTCCGTCGTCTCCGGCGGCACGTTCAGGTCGTAGATGCGCGAAATCTCCTGGTACCGCCCCGCCGCGCTGCCGTGCGGACCCTCCGGCGCAATCAGCCTGCCGTTCGCATAAACATCCACGACCTGCCCGCCCGCGCCAAAGGCCATCGTCGCGTTCTGCACCACGGGCAGCGCAATCAGCAGCGCCACCGGCCCGTGGCCCTTGGCCAGCTTCACATGCAGCCGGAACCACACCCACGGATGATTTTCCTGCTCAAGCGAAACAGTGCCGGGTGCATGCGCACCTGCTTTCTGGTCATGTTGCGGGTCCTGGTCGCTAATCTCGTCCAGGCTGTCGCCCGCATTGCGCAGCATCCACTTGGAGTCGTCAAACCCCGGCAGCGCCGCCGCCGGATTTGCCGACACGCCCACGCGCCAGTTCTTGTCCAGCGTCATCGGTGACCCGATATGCGTCGCGTCCACCACCACCGCCGGAGGAGCGGTCGCCTCGGCGGCCTTCGCGGCCCCTTTCCGCACCGCCGCGCTCTCCTGCGGCCCATTCCCGGCAATCCTGCCTGCCACGTGCCGGGCCACCGCTCCGGCAGCCCGCACCTTTGTCACCGGCCTCTGTGCCTGCGCTGCCACCGCCAGCGCCAGCCCCGCAGCCACACCTGCCACCATCGCCGTCGTGCGTTGCAAGAATGCCTCCCGAGCCCGTATTCACCACTTTAATGCAGAAAGCCGGTCGTTCCAATCCGATCGAAGGCCGCCAGCCTTTTCCCAGTCCAGACGCCTCTTCCCGCCTCGCCGCCGGCCATTCGCGCCGCCCGCATCCGGCCCGCATCCCGTCAGGCTGCCGCAATTTCTTTTTCCCCCTGCTCCCCAACCGGCGGATACTGGAGTCTATACAGTGCGTTGGTGCGCACTCTCGCGTCCACATCCACAGAGGGGGGGACATGCAGACCAATCATTTCCGCTCAGCCAGCCCGTTTTTCAACCTCCGCGCAGCCCTGCTTGCCGCGGCGGCCCTCGCGCTCAGCGGAGCCCTCGCGGCCCAAACCACCTCCACGCCTTCCAGTCCCTCCCCTGCCACGTCCACGCAAAGCACCACCACCGCCAAGCCCGCCCCCGGCGCCACCCCCGTCGCCGGCGATGTCCCGGCCCCGACCGCAACCTCCGGCAAGAAGGACAAAAAAGACAAGGCCGATAAAAAAGACAAGAACAAGAAGGACGACGATGCGAACGTCGATGTCGATCCCGACAAGGTCGTCGGCGTCGGCAGCGACATGGATACGCACATCAAGAAGGGAAGCATCCAGGATGTCAGCTCCGTCGGCAACCGCGACATCGGCGGCCGCGGCCTGGGCAACTGGTACTCCACTGAAACCGAAATCAAGATGGGCAGGATGTACGCCGACGAGATTGACAAAAGCACCCACTTCATCACCGATCCCGTCGTCACCGAATACGTCAACCGCATCGGCCAGAACCTTGTCCGCAACTCCGACTGCAAGGTGCCCTTCACCATCAAGGTCATCGATTCCGACGAGATCAACGCCATGGCCCTCCCCGGCGGATTCTTCTATGTCAACTCCGGCCTCATCCTCGCCGCGGACGAGGAGGCGGAGCTGGCCGGCGTCATGGCCCATGAAATTGCCCACGTCTGCGCCCACCATGCCGCGCGTGAAATGACCCGCATGAACTACGCCCAGCTCGGCACCGTGCCGCTCATCTTCATCGGCGGCTGGACCGGCTATGGCATCTACGAAGCCGCGTCCCTCGGCGTTCCGCTCACCTTCCTCCACTTCTCCCGCGAGTTCGAGGCCCAGGCCGACTATCTCGGCATTCAATATATGTATCGCGCCGGATACGATCCGCAGGCCTTCATCAGCTTCTTTGAGAAGATTCAGGCCCTTGAAAAGCGCAAGCCCGGCCTCGTCTCCAAGGCCTTTAGTGACCACCCCCAGACCCCCGACCGCATCCTCCACAGCCAGGGGGAGATTGCCCAGATCCTGCCGTCCAAGGCCGAATACCTCGTCACCACCTCCGAGTTCGATCAGGTCAAGGCACGCTTGGCGCGCATTGAGAACAAGCGCCGCCTGCTCGACAACCGCGACAAGAACAAGCCCTCCCTGCGCCGCGCCAGCAACCCCAGCGGCACCGGCGACGACCGGCCCACCCTCCACCGCCGCGACGACCAGAACTAGCGCCGGCCTTTCGTCCGTTGCCCCATCCTTTTCCGCGCACGTTGCGGAAAGGCTGGGTAGCCCCGCGCTTCCCAGCCGCAAAAAATGGGTACCCCAGGGTCTCGATTCTGAGACCTGGGAGACCTCGAACCATAGCTCGTCTCACCTGCCGACTGTCGGCTGTTTGCTGTCCGCTCTCGGCTGTCCCGCACCTTCTGCACCAACTGCACAACTCCTAGTGCACCCCAGCCCCTCCAGCCCAACCGGCGGGGTTTTTCCTCGCACAAACGAGCCCGCAGCCCGCCGGTAACCCCATACGCCTTACCAAAAGCTCCTGAAATTTCCGGCAACAACCCTGAAAACCCTTGAAGTTGCCGCCAAAACCGCGCTATATACAGGAGTACCGGCACTGCCACCGGCATCGTCAGGGGCGGCTCGCCTCTCCGACTCATGGGGGATTTATGCGCAACACCGCCGTCCGTTCCAACCTGCTCGTCCCGGAAGTCCGCGAGGTCATGGACATCCGCCAGGCCTCCGACTACCTCGGCATCTCGCCCGACACCCTCTACAAATACGCCTCAGAGGGCTTCGTCCCCGCCTTCAAGCTCGGCAACCGCTGGCGCTTCAAGCGCTCGCGCCTCGACGAGTGGATGGACCGCCAGAGCGACCAGCAGGCCGCCGAAGCCGAACTCGACCCCCACCAGAAAAAGCCCGTCCGCCCCGCGCTGTAAGGGCAGGGAATCACTCGCCCGCGCCACCAACCCTTGACTTCACGCCTGATATATACCATGCTATATACCAGGTGCGCCGATGACTCAATCTCTCAAAACCCGCGTCTTCATGTCCGGCCGCAGCCAGGCCGTCCGCGTTCCCGCGCCCTTTCGTTTCACATCGGAAGAAGTCTACGTCCGCCGCGATCCGCAAACCGGCGATCTTATCCTCTCGCAGTCGCCGCCCGCCACTTGGCCTGAGGTCTACGCCGCGCTCGACGAGGCTGCATTCCCCGCCGACTTCCTCGACGACCGCCGCCAGGGAACCGCCGAAACCCGCGAGCCGCTTTAGGGCCTGTCGCATCGCCCGGCTTTGAAAGGGCACGACTTCACAGCTTGCGGAAAAACTCGTTGCATGCGGGGCACTGTAACAGGGCACGAGTTTACTCGTGCCGCAACGGTCGCAAAATGAGCGCGGGCTTCAGCCCCTGCCAATGCCCGTCATTCGGGATATGATCGACGTTTTCTCTTTTTCCGCAGCCTCTTCAGTCGTGCCGGAAAAGGCAGTGGAAGGATATTGGGCTTCAGCCCCTGAGGGAGTGAACTCAAGCTGGCCTGAAACAGGCATGAAACAGCTTTGGTGAACCAACGCATGACCCGCCTCTACATGCTCGACACCAACACCGTCAGCTACATCCTCAAGGGTTCATCCCCTTCCGCGCGCCATCGTCTTGCTCATCTCCATCAGGACGAAGTCGCCTGCATCTCTTCCATCACCGCGGCCGAGCTCTGGTACGGCCTCGCCCACATCGGCGCCAGCGAGCCGCGCCGCAACGCTCTTCAAACTTTTCTCTCGCGCTTGCAGGTGTTGCCGTGGGGCAGTCAGGAAGCCGCCGCCTATGGCGTCTTCCGCGCTCAACAGGAGTCGCTCGGCAAGCCCCTCGGCCCGCTCGACACGCTCATCGCCGCACACTCCATCGCCGTCCACGCCACGCTCGTCAGCAGCGATGCTGCCTTCCGCCACGCCGCCGGCCTGCACGCCCTCGAATCCTGGGCCGTAGATCCTGGGCCACGGATTTGATTCGTTAGCGTCTCACGGCTCTTTTTTCGCGCACTTTGCGCTGGTTGCTGTCCCGCTCCCTGTTGCATGGTCCCTACTCCCTGTTTCACCGCACCCCGCCGTGATATACCTCTACGGGTGGACCACCTACGCCGCATCGGTCAGCTTCGCCGCCGCATGACCCGCGCCGGAATTCCCGGCCTCGTCGTCACCCATCTGCCGGATGTCCGCTACCTCAGCGGATTCTCCGGCTCCTCGGCCGCGCTCGCCGTCACGCGCCGCGCCGCGCGGCTATTCACGGACGGCCGTTACACCACGCAGGCCGCCGAGGAAGTCCGCGCCGCCAAAATCCAGATTGGCTCCGGCCCGCCCTCCATCGCCGCCGTGCAATGGCTCGCCGCGCTGCCCGGCATCGCCTTTGCCGCATTTGACCCCGCGCACACCACCGTGGCTGACCTCGCCCGCTGCCGCGCCGAGCTGCCCGCACGCCTGCGCCGCGGCTTTCTTTCCGCGCTCGCCGGCCCGCTCGTCGAGCCCCTCCGCATGGTCAAGGACGAAGCCGAATTGACCCTCATGATCGAGGCCGCCGTCATGGGCTGCTCACTCTTCGAGCACATCCTCGGCCAAATCCGCCCCGGCATGGCAGAGGTTGAGGTCGCTGCCGAGCTCGAGCACCGCGCCCGCATCCTCGGCGCTGAGGGCATGTCGTTTGACACCATTGTGGCCAGCGGCACGCGCTCGGCCCTGCCCCACGGCCATGCCACGCAGGCCCGCCTGCCCCGCCGCGGGTTCCTCACCCTCGACTTCGGTGTTATCCTCAAAGGTTACTGCTCGGACATGACCCGTACGGTCTACCTGGGCACGCCAAAGCCAAAGGAACGTGCCGCTTACGCTGCCGTTCTTGAAGCGCAGCAGGCCGGGGTGGCAGCCGTCACCGCCGGGGCTGCCTGCGCTGCCGTGGACGAGGCGGCGCGCAGCGTGCTCCGCAAGGCGGGCCTGGCCGAGGCATTTGCGCACTCCACCGGCCACGGCGTCGGGCTGGAGATACACGAGCCGCCGCGCCTGGGCGTTGGCCAATCCAGCCGCCTGCTGCCCGGCATGGTGGTCACCATTGAACCGGGGGTCTATTTTCCAGGCGAATTCGGCATCCGCATTGAGGACATGGTGGCCGTCACGCGCACCGGAGGCCAGGTGCTCACCCCCGCGCCCAAGGCCCTCATCGAGCTTTGATTTCCCCGCCGTTGCGCGGGCTGTGAGAGAGACGAGCAAGCAATGAAACCAGAAGAAATACAGGATCTGAAAGAGCTGATCGAATTCCTCAAGGCCTACCAGGTTGCCGAGTTCGACCTGGACCGCGGCGACATGAAGATCCGCCTCAAATTTGCCGGGGCCGAGCCGGCCGCTGCGCCGTCCGCGCCGCCAGACCTCGCGCGCCTGCTTGCCGCGGCACAGTCCTCCGCCGCGCCCTCTGCGGCCGCATCCGTCGTCCACGCCGCACCCGCGACCCAGGATGATGCCGGCATCCACACCGTCAAATCGCCCATCGTCGGCACCTACTACGGCTCGCCCTCGCCCGGCGCTGCGGCCTTCGTTTCCTCCGGTGACCGTGTGGAAAAGGGCCAGGTCATCTGCATCGTCGAGGCCATGAAGCTCATGAACGAAATCGAGTCTGACGTGGCCGGCGAAGTCGTCAAATCTCTTGTCTCCAACGGGCAGCCGGTCGAGTTCGGCCAGCCCCTCTTTACCATCCGGGTCAGCTAGCGCCTTCTCCGCGCGCCGCAGCCCGCTCTTTTGTTTGATAGGGACGTGCATGTTTCGTAAGGTCTTGGTTGCCAATCGCGGCGAAATCGCGCTGCGGGTCATCAATGCGTGCCGCGAGCTCGGCGTGCGCACCGTCGCCGTCTACTCTGAGGCCGACCGCAACTCGCTCCATGTCCGCTTTGCCGACGAGGCCATCTGCATCGGCCCGCCCCGCGCCGCCGACAGCTACCTCAACGTTCCCGCCGTCATTTCCGCCGCTGAAATCGCCAACGTCGACGCCATCCATCCCGGCTACGGCCTGCTCAGTGAGAATGCAAACTTCGCCGAGGTCTGCCGCGCCTCCAACATCAAGTTCATCGGCCCCCCGCCTGAGGTCACGCGCCTCATGGGCGAAAAAGAAAAAGCCCGCCAGGCCATGAAGAAGGCCAAAGTCCCCATCCTCCCAGGGTCTGACGGCGTCATCCTCACCGTGGAAGAAGCCCAGGACTGGGCCGCGAAAGTCGGCTACCCCGTCATCCTCAAGGCCAAGGCCGGCGGCGGCGGCCGCGGCATGCGCATCGTCCGCTCCAAAGAGGATCTGCACAACCTCTTCCACGCCGCATTCACTGAGGCGGCCAACGCCTTCGGCAACGGCGAGCTCTACATGGAGAAGTTCATTGAGCAGCCCCGCCACATCGAGTTCCAGATCCTCGCCGACGAGCACGGCAGCGTCGAAGTCCTCTTCGAGCGCGAGTGCTCCATCCAGCGCCGCCATCAAAAGCTCATTGAAGAAGCGCCCTCGCTCCAGGTCACGCCCAAAATGCGCGAGGAAATCAGCGCCACCCTCCGCCGCTGCCTCACCGACATCGGTTACCACAACGCCGGCACCATCGAGTTCCTCATGGACGAGGACGGCAAGCTCTACTTCATTGAGATGAACACCCGCATCCAGGTCGAGCATCCGGTCACTGAGGCCATCACCGGCGTCGATCTCGTCAAGGCCCAGCTCCGCATCGCCTCCGGAGAAAAACTGGCCGATATCCTTCCGCCTTCGCTCGCCATCCGCGGCCACGCCATCGAGTGCCGCATCAACGCCGAGCATCCGCAGAAGTTCACGCCCTCCGCCGGCAAAATCACCGCCTTCAACGTTCCCGGCGGCAACGGCGTCCGCGTCGATACCGCGCAGTACGCCGAAGGCGTCGTCCCGCCCTACTACGACTCGCTCATCGCCAAGCTCATCGTCCACGGCGGCACGCGCGAAGAGGCCATCGCCCGCATGGAGCGCGCCCTCTCGCAATTCATCGTGCAGGGCATCGACACCTCCATCGCCCTCCACCAGGACATCTTCCAGGACGAGGACTTCCGCGAAGGCCGCTTCGACACCAAATTCATGGAACGCTTCCTCACCAAACGCAATGGCTGAGAAAGCCTGTTCACCATAACCGACTGTCATCTTGAGCGAAGGCTGCGCAGCAGCCGAAGTCGAAAGATCTGCGGTTGCTTTTGGCTTCTACTTTCACCTGGATAGGTCCGTTCAGGAAAAGATTCCCCATACAAGCAGGACGCCGGCAAGAATATTTAGTAGGACACCAAGCCAAAAGAAAGCCGGATCATCAGACCTCTTCACATCTCCGATGTATAGAACCGGCCAAACCGTGCCGGTGCGTAAACCTCTATACGCACTCCACCAAAAGACCAAAGACAGCAGCAGTAGGGTCACTTTCTCTGAAGTGTTCATGTGTTCCATAGCAGCTAAGGTCCCCCCACTCACATATGCCGCGCGCCAAATGCATTGTAAACATCACCGCAGAATGCCCTAAATCTAGCTTTCGAGAGACCGCGTCCAATTCGTACCTGAACATGCTAAAGGGAATCCAGCCTCCATATCCCTGTACCACTGTCAACCCCTCCATCTTCACCCCTGCCCTTAACCCCCTCATTCCGCTCGTCAAAATCTGCGCGCGCATTTGCCGATTATTTCCGCACTCTGCGGCACAATGGAACTGTCAATGGAGAACCCATGCGCCGAACCCGCCACCAACCCGCTGACAACTGACAACTGAGGGCTGACAACTGGCCGCAGGGCCTACCCCTCCCCCCCCTATTTTTTTTATTTTCACTTTTCCACAAAATCCTTGCCGATTATTTCGCAGAAAGGAGTATGCTGCGCGTCCGTCGCAACCCGTCACAGCACACAACCGCAATCGCGGTTTCTGCGGCCTCACTCGTTATAATCCTCCCGTAGACGCAGAGCCCGGCACATGCAAAATTCTCCTGCGGAAAACTCCGGCAACGCCGCCGCTTTCTCGCGGACAATCATTTACGACCTCGGCGCAAACAACGGCGGCGACATTCCCTATTACCTCAGGAAGGCCGACCTCGTCGTTGCCGTCGAGGCCAATCCAGCCCTCTGCGTCGATCTGCGCCAGCGCTTTTCCGCGGAGCTTGCCGCCGATCGCCTTCGCATCGAAAACTGCGTCCTCGTCGCCGCGAGTGATGATGCGCACGAAGTGCCCTTCTATCTGCACAAGCGTCATCACGTCCTCGGTCAGTTTCCGCAACCCGATGAAAGCGTCATCGATGATTACGACCGCGTCACGCTGCCCGCACAGTCCGTCCTCGCCATTCTTCAGCGTCACGGCCCGCCGCATTACATCAAGCTCGACATCGAAGGCTACGACGAAGTCATTCTGAGCGAGCTCCTGCGCAACGGCATCCGCCCGCCCTATCTCTCGGCTGAGTCTTCCAGCATCCGCGTCTTCACGCTGCTCTCCGGCCTCGGCGGTTACTCGGCATTCCAGCTTGTCGAAGGCAAGACAGTGGCCGAAAACTTCCGCAATCATCCCATCCACACACGCAACGGCCCTCAAGCGTACTCCTTTCCGCAGCACTCCGCCGGGCCATTCGGGGATGACCTGCCCGGTCCCTGGCTTAATGCCGACAATTTTCTCCCTCTGCTTGCCGCAAAGGGCATGGGCTGGCGCGACATTCACGTCACCAGCCTCGTCCAGCCCGATCCAACTTCGCATGCGCAACAGCGGCGACGCAATCTTCGCCACCTGCGCGGATGGCTGCGCGCAAAATTCCACCGCGGCCCAGCTCTGCATTTCGTCCTGTGTTGCTGCCTGCATACGTTCTGCGCCTTCCCATCCCACGCGTCGCGGTGTAACAATCGCTGCGTTCGTTAAAAACTCTCCGGGAGCCGCGCCGCACCCATGCCCGCACGTTTTTGCCGTCCTTTTTTTCTTGTTGTTGGCCTTGCCGTCTGCCTTGGTGCAGCCGCGCGCCTCTCCGCGCAAAAGCACTCCACAAAAGCTGCCCGCAGCTCGAACGTTGACTGGGCTGTCTACAACGGCGGTCCCGGCGGCGGCCACTACTCGCCGCTCACTCAAATCAACCGCTCCAACGTGGCTCATCTTGTCCCCGTCTGGCGATACGACACCGGCGGCAAGGGCAACATGGAGACCAATCCCATCGTTGTCCACGGCGTGCTTTACGCCTACACGCCCACGCAAAAAGTCATCGCGCTCAACGCCGTCACCGGCCGGCGCATCTGGCAGTTTGACTCCGGCATCGTCGGCACGCAGCCGGTGCGCGGCGTCACTTACTGGCCCGGCGACGCAACGCATGCCCCGCGCATTTTCGCCGGCATCATGCAGTATCTTTACTGCCTCAACGCAAAAACCGGCCTGCCCATCGAGACATTCGGCGAGCATGGCCGCATTGACCTGCGCAAGGATCTGCGCGGCAACTATCGCCGTCAATCCACCGTGCTCACCACGCCGGGAATCCTTTACAAAAACCTGATTATCATCGGCGGCCGCGACCCGGAAACCCATCCCGCGCCGCCAGGCGACATTCGCGCCTTCAACATCCTCACCGGCGCGCTTGTCTGGCGCTTCCGCACCATTCCCCGTCCCGGCGAGCCCGGCTATAGCAGCTGGCCTCCCGATGCCTGGAAGACCGCCGGCGCAGCCAACAACTGGGCGGGAATGTCGCTCGACACCAAGCGCGGCATCGTCTACGCGCCCACCGGCTCGGCCGTCATGGATTTCTACGGCGGCGACCGTGTCGGCAACGATCTCTACGCCAACACGATCCTCGCGCTCGATGCAGCCACCGGCCGCCGCCTCTGGGATTTTCAGGGCGTGCATCACGACATCTGGGACCGCGATTTTCCCTCGCCGCCCGCGCTCTTCACCGTCACGCGCAACGGCCGGCAAATTCCCGCGCTGGCGCAAACCACCAAGCAGGGCTACCTCTTCGTCTTCAACCGCGTCACCGGCAAGCCGCTCTTTCCCATTCATGAGGAGCCGTTCCCCAAAAGCACCGTGCCCGGTGAAGCGGCCTCGCCCACGCAGCCCGTTCCGGAATTGCCCCTGCCTTATGGCCGCCAGCGCCTCACCGCGGAGATGCTCACCACGCGCACGCCCGAAGCACATGCGTGGGCTCTGAAAACCTTTCGCACATTCCGCAGCAACGGCCAGTTTGTTCCCTTCGCGGTCGGCCGGCAGACCATCGTCTTTCCCGGCTTTGACGGCGGCGCGGAGTGGGGCGGTCCGGCCATTGATCCGCGCACGGACACCATCTACATCAACGAAACCGAGATGGCCTGGACCGGCGGACTGGAGCCCGCCTCGCTCTCCGGCGATCCCGGCCAGCGGCTCTATCAGTCGCAGTGCGCCGTCTGCCACGGCGCGGATCGCTCCGGCTCGCCGCCGCAATTTCCCTCGCTGGTGGGAATTGAATCGCGCCTGACCAGCGAAAAAATTGTCGAGACCATCCACGCCGGCAAAGGCCGCATGCCCTCGTTCCCCAACATCCAGGACGAGCAGGTAAAGGTGCTCCTCGCCTATCTCGCAACGCCCGCGGGCGTAGGAAGCACGAAAGAGCTCGCCTCCGCGCCTGTCGAGCCGCCGCGCGATGCCGCCGGAGCCGCTGTCTATAAGGACCGGTGCGCCGCCTGCCACGGCGACCACCTTGAAGGCCTGGCGCCTGCCTTTCCCGGGCTTCTCGGCGTCGGCACGCGACTCACCGCGGCGCAAACCACCGCGCTCATCCTGAAGGGGAAGGGCATGATGCCGCCCGATCCCACGGTCACCGGGCCGAAGCTTGCCGCGCTGCTCCGCTTCCTTCGCGTCGGAGAGAAGCCCGCCGGCCAGGAGTCCTTTCCTCCGGGCGCCGACCGCTTCAACTTCACCGGCTATCGCAAATTCCTTGATCCCGAAGGTTACCCGGCCATCGCGCCGCCCTGGGGCACGCTCAACGCCATTGATCTCAAAACCGGCCGCTACCTTTGGAAGATTCCCTTTGGCGAGTACCCTGAGCTGGCCGCACACGGCATGACCAACACAGGCTCAGAGAGCTATGGCGGACCCATTGTCACCGCCGGCGGCGTGCTGTTCATCGGCGCCACGGTCTATGACCGCAAGTTCCGCGCTTTTGACGAGCGCACCGGCAAGCTGCTGTGGCAATGGACGCTGCCTTTTTCCGGCATGGCCACGCCTGCCACTTACATGGTCAACGGCCACCAGTATGTCGTCATCGTTTCCAGCGGCGGCCGCGATCCCAAATCAGCGGAGGGCGGCGCCTATATTGCCTTTGCGCTTCCGCGCTAGCAAGGCCTTCGCGTTTGGCCGCGAGGCTGTGGAAATCGGAGAAATCTTTCTACGCTTTTCCTTCGTCTTTTTTTGCACACGTTTACGCTATGTTTCCGTCATAACTGAAGGAGAAATATATGGATGCTCTCAAGGAACTCAGCGCGGAATTTGACCGCGAATCCGCCAACGTCCGTAAGACGCTGGTGGCCATCCCGGACAACGCCGACTTCGACTACAAGCCCCACGACAAGTCCATGACGCTTGGCCGGCTGGCCGCTCACGTCTCCGACACCTGCGGCGACTGGGCCGTCCACGCGCTTGCCCACAACCGGCTCGAATGGACACCGGAGATGAGACCCAAGGATCCGCCCACCAAGGCCGAACTGCTCGCCCGCTTTGACGCCCAGTTGGCGGATGCCAAGGCCGCGCTGGCCACAATGACGCAGGAGAAATGGGACAGCAACTGGAAGTTTGTTGCCGGTGACCAGACATGGATTGACGACACCAAGTACAACGTCTTCCGCACCTGGGTTCTGGACCATTTGATTCACCACCGCGCGCAGCTTGGCGTCTATCTGCGGCTGCTCGGCGCGCCGGTGCCCGGCTGCTATGGCCCGTCCGCGGACGAGAGCTAGGGCAGGGAAGCGCGCGCACGTTGGGCCATGCCTTCGGCGTCCTTTACGCTTGAGGCATGGACTTTGTCTTTCCACGCATCTATCCCATCCTTGATTCCTCGCGCATTCCAGCGCTGGACCGCGCCGCATTTCTCCATCAGCTCGGCGCATCGCTCACCCAGGCCGGTGTAACGCTGCTGGAATACCGCAACAAGCAGGGCAGCGACGACGAGCTCCGCGCCGACGCCGCCGAGCTGCGCGCGGCCATGCCCGCCGGCCAGGTCCGGCTCATCCTCGACGACCGCGCCGGCCTTGTGTCTGCCGTGGATTTCGACGGCGTGCACGTGGACGCCGGCGACGTTTCACCCGAGGAAGCGCGCCGCATCGTCGGCCCCGGCCGCATCGTGGGCGCCTTCGGCGGCGGCAACGCGCTGCTGCCCGGCATTCTCTCGGCGCCCGTCGATTACCTCGCCATCGGTCCGGTCTTCGTCACCACCACCAAGCAGACTGGCAATCCGCCCATCGGCGTGGAAGGCGTGCGCCGCCTGCGCGCCCAGGCCGGGCCCGGCGTTGTGCTCACCGCCGCCGCCGGAATCACGCTGGACAATGCGGCTGCCGTGCTCGCCGCCGGCGCCACGGCTGTTGCCGTCTCCGCCGCGCTCTTTTCCGCTCCTGATCCGGCCGCCGAATTTCGCCGCTGGATGCAGGCCCTGGGCGGCGGATGTGCATGAGCCAACCGGTTCCATCCGGGCCACTCAAAATAGTGGGAGACAATTCCGTCTGAATCAAGTAAAACCAACCCAAGATGATGCAGTTCTAAATTCAAGGGTTCAGGGAGGCTGCCCTTCGTCTATGCGCAGGCCCATTCGTATTCACTCAAAGCCGATGCGGCGCACCGCCAGGCGCCACACATTCCATTGCAGCGCGGAGGGTATGCATGCCTAGCAAGCTGTTCGCAACCAAGCCCATCAACACCATCATGGCGGAAGCCGCGGAGTCCGGCGAGCACTCGCTCAAGCGCGCGCTCGGCCCCATCAACCTCATCACCCTCGGCATCGGCGCCATCATCGGCGCGGGCATCTTCGTGCTCACCGGCACCGCCGCGGCCCAGTTCGCCGGCCCGGCCATCGTCCTCTCTTACATCATCGCCGGCACCGGCTGCGTCTTTGCGGGCCTTTGCTACGCCGAGTTCGCTTCCATGATGCCCATTGCCGGCAGCGCCTACACTTACGGCTACGCCACCATGGGCGAGCTCGTGGCATGGATCATCGGCTGGGCGCTGGTTCTCGAATACGCATTCGGCGCGGCCACCGTCGCCGTCGGCTGGAGCGGCTTTGTCAACAGCCTCTTCAGCTACTTTGGCATCACCCTGCCGTTCGATCCCGCACCGCACATCACCTTCACGCTCTTCGGCCATCTGCTGGCCGCGCGGGTCGATCTCTTCGCGCTCTCCGCGCTTGTGGTCATCACCGTCATTCTGGTCGTCGGCGTACGCGAGTCGGCAAACTTCAACAGCGGTGCGGTCATGATCAAGGTCTCCGTCGTGCTCATCTTCATCGGCCTGGCCGCTGCCTTTGCCTTTGGACACTGGACGTTAATGACGGCCAACTGGCACCCTTTCATCCCCAAGAACACCGGCCACTTCGGCCAGTTCGGATGGTCGGGCGTCATGCGCGGCGCGGGCGTGGTCTTCTTCGCCTACATCGGGTTTGACGCCGTCTCCACCGCCGCACAGGAAGCCCGCAATCCGCAAAAGGACATGCCCTTCGGCATTCTCGGCTCGCTCATCATCTGTACCGGCCTTTACATCCTCGTCGCCGGCCTGCTCACCGGCGTCAAGTCTTACACCACGCTCAACGTTCCCGCTCCGGTTGCCGACGGCGCGGCGGCCATCGGCGTACGCTGGGCCGTGCTGCTCATCGATCTCGGCGCCATCGCCGGCCTTGCCTCCGTCATGCTCGTCATGCTGCTGGCGCAGTCGCGCGTGCTTTACACCATGTCGCGCGACGGCCTGCTGTGGGAGTGGGTCGGCAGGCTCCATCCGCGCTTTCGCACGCCCCATCTCACCACCATCATCGTGGGCCTGTTTGCCGCCACACTGGCCGCGCTCTTTCCCATCACGCTGCTCGGCGAGCTTGTCAGCCTGGGCACGCTGCTGGCCTTCACCATCGTCTGTCTGGGCGTATGGGTCATGCGCGTGCGCCATCCCGGGATGAAGCGCCCCTTCCGCACGCCGGGCGTTCCCGTTGTGCCCATCTGCGGCATGATTGTTTCCATCGCGCTCATGCTTTCGCTGGATGAGCCTGCCTGGATCGGCTTTGGAAGCTGGCTCATCTTCGGCCTCTTCATTTACTTCTTCTATAGCCGCAAGCACAGTCGCGTGCAGCGCGCTCTGGCGGAAAAAGCCGTCGTGGGCGATTGAGCCTGCATCATCGTTTCGCGCAAAATAGGAACGGCCTCCCTGGGGAGGCCGTTCCAGCCTGCAAATCTCTTCTGCGCGTTACGCGGTCGTCTTCGCGCAGTGTTCGTCAAAGGCGCGAATCAGCTCCGCCGCAATCTCCTGCGCGGTGGACTGCTCGATCACGAAGCGCTGCATCAGGTAAACCAGCTTGCCGTCGCGCAGAATCGCAATGGCCGGCGAAGTGGGCGGATTGCCGTCAAAGTAGCTCCGCGCGCGCTCAGTGGCTTCGCGATCCTGCCCGGCGAAAACCGTAATCTTCTGGTCCGGCTGCTGCGTGCTGTTGGCCAGCGCCAGGCGTACGCCGGGGCGCATCTTGCCGGCCGCGCAGCCGCAAATCGAGTTCACCACCAACATCGCGGTTCCGGCCTTGGCCAGAGTCGCATCCACCTCCTCGGCGGTGCGCGTCTCCTTAATGCCCGCGCGGGTCAACTCCTCACGCATGGGAATAACCATCAGTTCTGGATACATGGATGCCTCCGGCTCAAAGTTTTGCCTGTATCCATTCTAACGTCATTTCCCCGGGCTGCGTCGCCCGGATTGGTACGTTGGTGTAGCCTTGACGCGATGCTCCTTGAAGAGAACAAAACTCTTGCGCCGTTCACCACCTTCGGCATCGGCGGTCCCGCGCGCTGGTTTGTGGCCGCGGAGAGCGAGGAGGATATCCGCCAGGCTGCGGCATGGGCCGGCGAGCACGGTGTGGCGCTCTTCGTGCTCGGCGGCGGCAGCAACCTGCTGGTCAGCGATGAGGGTTTTCGCGGCCTGGTGCTGCACGTCTGCCTGCGCGGTATTACACACACGCAGGAAGATTCATCGGCTCTCTTTTCCGCGGCGGCCGGAGAAGACTGGGACGGCTTTGTCGAGCAGACCGTGCGCGCACACTGCGCAGGCGTGGAGTGCCTGGCCGGAATTCCCGGCACCGTGGGCGGAACGCCCGTCCAGAACGTCGGCGCATACGGGCAGGAGGTGGCCTCCACCATCCGCCGCGTGCGCGCCTTCGATCTGCTGCAGCATGACTTCGTGGAATTCTCCGCGGCCGAGTGCAACTTCGCCTATCGCCGCAGCCGCTTCAATGCAGAAGAGCGCGGCCGCTACGTTGTCACGCGCGTCGATTATCGCCTCACGCCCGACGGTGCGCCCACGCTGCGCTATGCTGACCTGCAGCGCGCCTTTCCCGCTGGCACTGGTGCCGCACTGCCCCAGGTGGCTGAGGCCGTGCGGAGCATTCGCCACGGCAAGGGCATGCTGCTGGTCGCAGGCGATCCCGATTGCCGCAGCGCCGGCAGTTTCTTCAAAAATCCCGCTGTTCCAGTCGAGCAGTTGCACAGTATTGCCGCTGAGAGCGGAAGTGAGCCTCCGCATTTTCCCGCCGGTCCTGAGGCCGGGCACGAAGACAAAGTGAAACTCCCCGCCGCATGGCTCATTGAGCATGCAGGCTTCGAGAAGGGAACTGCGCGCGGCGCGGCCGGCATCTCCGCGCGCCACACGCTCGCCCTCATCAATCGCGGCGGAGCCACAGCAGCGGAGATTCTCTCGCTCGCCGCCGAAATCCGCACCGCCGTGCATGCGCGCTTTCACATCCTGCTTGAAAGGGAACCGGTTCTCGTCGGCTTTAGCGATCTGCCTTTTTAGCGCGAGTCGGCCGGCGAATGCGATTCAAGCCGCCTAGCTCGATTCAAGCCGGCCAAGAATCCTGTTGCGTTCCTCGCTCAGCGCCGTGCTTGCCGGGCCCATCGCGGCCAGCCGCCCTTCGCGCAGCAGCGCAACCTCCGCGCGGGTGGCATAGGCATCGGTCGCATCGTGGGTCACCATCACGGCCTGCACATTTTTTGCGCGCAGCCATGGCAACAACCGCTGCAGCAGCTCATCGCTCGCCGGTCCATCCAGCGCGGCAAACGGCTCATCCAGCAGCAGCAGCCTCGGTTCCACGGCCAGCGCCCGCGCCAGTGCCACGCGTTGCGCCTCTCCGCCGGAAAGACTGCGCGGCTCACGCTCCACCAGCGCTTCCGCATCCACAAGCTCCAGCATCCCGCGCACACGCGCAGCACGCTCGTCCTGCGAAAGGTGTTTCAGCCCGAAGGCCACATTCGCCGTCACGCTCAGGTGCGGAAAGAGCGCCGGATGCTGCGCCACCAGCACCGTCTTCCGTTTTCCAGCCGGAAGAAAAACGCCCGCGCCTGTGTCCGTCAGCACGTGATCGTCCAGCGCAATCTGTCCGCGGTCCGGCCGGTCCAGCCCGGCCAGCAGCCGCAGCAGCGTGCTCTTGCCCGCGCCGGAAGGACCAAAGACCACCGTCCATTCCGACGCAAGCCTGCACTCCACCCGCAGATGGAATCCGCCGCGCCGCATCTCCACATTCAGCTCAAGCAGGTCGGCCTCCTCGCGGGCGATTGCCCAGATAAATCGCGCCCAGAGCAATCACGCTGCACACCACCAGCACCGCCGCCGTGCGATTCGCCGCCGCGTAGTCGAAGTTCTCCACCTGGTTGTACAACAAAATGGAAAGCGTGCGCGTGGAGCCGGGAATGTCGCCGCCCAGCATCAGCACCACGCCAAACTCGCCCACGGTGTGCAGAAAACTCAGCACCGCCGCCGTCAGCACGCTGCGCCGCGCCAACGGCAGCAGAATCGCGCCCACAATTCTCACCCGTCCCGCGCCCAGCACGCGCGCCGCATCCAGCAGCTCCGGCTCCACCGCGGCAAAGCCCGCCACCAGCGGCTGCACAGCAAAGGGCAAACTGTAAATCACTGAGCCCACCACCAGCCCTGCAAATGAAAACGCCAGCGGATGCCCCAGCAGCGCCGCAATGCCGCGTCCGAATGCCGTGCGCGGTCCCAGCAGCACCAGCAGAAAAAATCCCAGCACCGTGGGCGGCAGCACCAGCGGCAGCGCGGCCACGGCCTCAATCCATGCAAGCCAGCGCCCGCGGCCCAGCACCAGCCAGGCTGCCAGCGGCACGGCCATCGCCAGCAGGATCACCGTGGTTGCCGCGGCCAGGCGCAGCGTGAGCGTGAAGGCTTGCCAATCCATCATGTCTTAGTGAACCGAAGACAATCCCCGCGCGGCCATCTGCGCCTGCACCGGGGCTGACAGCAGATAATCCAGCAGCCGGTGCGCCTCCGCGCGATGACCACTCGCGCGCATCACCACCGCGCCCTGCTCCAGCGGCGGATACAGCCCGCGCGGAATCACAAAGTAGCTTCCCTCCGCGGCAAGCTGCGGCGTCCGCGCCGCCGTCAGCGCAATCAACCCCGCCTGCGCATTGCCCGACTCCACAAACTGCGCGGCCTGTCCAATGTTTTCCGCCTGCACAATGCGGGTCTTCAGCGCGTCATAGAGTCCCAGGCTCTTCAGCGTTGCCAGCGCGGCGCGTCCATACGGTGCGCGGTCAGGATTCGCCATCGCCAGCCGCTTCAGCTCCGGGTTGCGCAGCAGCGCCAGGGACGGCGGCCGCAGATGCTCATCTTTCCGCGTCCACAGCACCAACGTGCCCTTCGCATAGGCAACCGGCGCCGCTTCATCGGCAAGCCCGGCCTTCACCAGCCGCGCCGGAAACTCCATGTCCGCGGCCAAAAACAAATCATACGGCGCGCCATTTTCAATTTGCGACGTTAGCATGGCAGATGCCTGATAGGTCCCCACCACGCGGATTCCCGTTTGCGCCTGGAACTGCTTCAGCAGCGGCGGCAGCACCGGCTCAAGGTCCGCGGCGGCAGCCAGCCGCAGCGTGGTCTGCGCCAAAGCTGACGGCAGAAATGTCATCATCGCCAGCACCGGCATCACCCAGCGCGCTCCGCGCGCGAATCGCATCCGTGAATTCCGCAAAAGCCGCCTCACACTGGTAGGCTAACACTAAGGATGAACGACAATCTGCATCGATTACGCTGTTTCGGCTGCGGCGACCGCATTGCGGGCGCGGACGCAGGCCCTGACTTTCGCTGCGCCCAATGCGGCGATCTTTTTGAGGTCGAATATCCTGGCTGGGACCAGCGCCAGGGACACGACCGCCCCAACGCCGGCGCACTCAAATGGCTCTGGCGCGAGCGCCGCAGTTCCTCGCTCTCGCTCGACCAGTCCGGCGTCTGGCGCTTCCGTGAGCTGCTGCCCATTCTCGACAGCTTTGGCAACGCCGTTACACTGCGCGAGGGCAACACGCCGCTTTACACCTTGCCGCGCTCAGCCAAACCCCTCGGCATGGATCAGCTCTTCGCCAAGCACCAGGGCATGAACCCCACCGGCTCCTTCAAGGACACCGGCATGACCGCCGCGCTCAGCGTGGCCCGCGAGCGCAACTTTGAATGGGTCGCCTGCGCATCCACGGGAAACACCTCCGCTGCCATGGCCGCCTATGCCGCGCGCGCCGGCCTGCGCTGCCTCGTGCTCATTCCTGAAGGCAAAATTGCATGGGGCAAGCTGGCACAGGCCATGGACTACGGCGCGGTCACCTGCCAGTTGAAGACTGACTTCGACGGCTGCGTGCGCGTGCTCGCTGAAATCGTCCGCCAGGCGCCCATCTATCTGCTCAACTCCGTCAATCCTTATCGGCTGGAGGGCCAGAAGACGCCCGCCTTTGAAATCGCTGAAGCCTTTGACTGGGCCGTGCCTGACCATCTCATTGTTCCCGGCGGCAACCTGGCCAACAGCTCCGCGCTGGCCAAGGGCTTTCGAGAGATGCAGGAGCTTGGTCTGGTGGCGCGCATGCCGCGCATCTCCGTCATCCAGGCGGAGGGCGCAAACCCGCTGGTGCGCAGCCTTGCAGAAAACCAGGGCGAGTCGCTTCAACCCGTGGAAGCGCACACGCGCGCCACCGCCATTCGCATCGGCAATCCCGCGTCGTGGCGCAAGGCCGCCCGCGCCGTGCAGCAGACAGGCGGCTGGTGCCTCGATGTCAGCGAGGCTGAAATTGCCATCGCCAAGGCGGAAATCGGCGTGGAAGGCCTGGGCTGCGAGCCGGCCTCCGCCGTCACGCTCGCCGGCCTCAAGAAACTTCGCGCCGATGGCCGCATCGCGCCGGCGGATTCCGTCGTCCTTCTGCTCACCGGCCACGCGCTCAAGGACGCCGATTACACCATCGACTTCCATCGCGACACGCTGCTGACGGAGGACGAGAAGCGCGGCCACGCATCCCATCTCGCCGCGCTGCGCCGTAACGCCATCGTCGTCGAATCCTCCGCGGAAGCCGTCCTCGCGCAATTGAAGGAGCGCGCCTGATGGCCGATTCCGGCTGGAACATGCCGGCGGCGGTGCGCCTTCGCCTGCCCGCCACCTCCGCCAATCTCGGCAGCGGTTTTGACACGGTTGCCGTCGCGCTCGATCTTTTTCTCGAAATGGAAGCCCGCCCCGCGGAGTCCTTCTCCATCCTCGCCACTGGACGCGATGCCGTGCGCTGCGCGCGCCAGGAGGACAATCTCATCCTCGACACCTACGCGCGCATCCTTGCGCAGAACGACCGGGCGCTGGTTCCGCTGTCCTTGAATATGAAAAATGCCGTGCCGCTGGGCATGGGCTGCGGCTCGTCGGCCGCCGGACGGCTGGCCGCCATTGCGCTGGCCAACCACTTTGGCAGGCTTGGCTGGGTCACGGAACGAATTCTCAAGGAAGCTTCCGCCCTGGAAGGCCATCCGGACAACGCCGCAGCCTGCTGGCTGGGCGGATTTGTGGCCGCGGCCGCCGAAGGGGACACAGTCCAGGTGGCGCGCGTTCTGCCTCCCTCCGCGTGGCGCGTCCTTGTCGTGCTACCGCCCGCGCCACTCTCCACCAGTGAAGCGCGCGCCCTGCTCCCGGAACGCTACTCACGCGCCGACGCGGTGGTCAATCTGCAATCGGTCGCCCTGCTTGGCCTCGCATTTTCCCAGGGCAGGGCAGAGCTGCTGGCGACGGCCATGCGCGATCGCATGCACCAGCCCTATCGCCAGGCCATTTGCCCCATGCTTGCCCCGCTGCTGCCGCTCACCGGCTCCCACGGCATTCTCGGCGTCGCGCTCAGCGGAGCCGGTCCTGCCGTGCTGGTGATTCTGGACGACGACGAGAGCATCCCGACTGCCTCCCAGGCCATTCGAACCGCGCTCATCGGCCTGCCCGAACCCGAGATTTTAGCGTGCAAATTCGAAGGCGGAGACGGGCGAATTCAGGTGGATTACGAGGCCTCCTGAAAGCAAATTCGGAGGCAGCCGAACAAAGCTGCGGGTCGTGCCGCAACCGGGGCGAAGTGCGTGAGGAATAAAGTGCTTCGCGGGGTGCGTGTGTAACAAGTAAATCCCCCGTTGGTGTCTCGTAAATCGATTACCTAAGTTTGCTTGCTATTCCACGCTGAACAGCCTAAATTCGCACCGTGGGCAGTTCTGGGGGAGGGCTGCTCTAGCGCCCGTGGTCCGTTACCGGATCCGGGCGCTTTTCCTTTCTCCGCACCCTCTTTTGCCCGCCCGCCAAAGTTTCCCGCAGGCATCTTTCGTCTAACCCCACTTTGCGACCGACCGCACCCTTTGCACATCTATTAAATCGGTGTTTGCCGTTACACTGGGTACAGGCAGGCACTGCAAGGAGGAACATGGCTGGTTTGGGTGTGATGGAAGTGAGCGATGCAACGTTTGAGCAGGAGGTGCTCCACAGTGAGCAGCCTGTGCTGGTGGATTTCTGGGCCGTTTGGTGCGGTCCGTGCCGCGCTATTGCGCCTATCGTTGAGGGCCTGGCAAGCACCTATGCGGGCAAGCTGAAGGTGGCCAAGGTCAACGTCGACGAAAACGGCGCCACGCCGTCCCGCTACGGCATTCGCGGCATTCCCACGCTGCTGCTCTTCAAGGGCGGCAAAGTGGCTGACCAGATTGTGGGCTTTGTGCCCCAGGACGTGATTGAAGACAAGGTGCAGCGCCTGCTGGCGTAAGGCCGGCAGACACGTTGGTTGCGGCATGCACGAAAATGACCCGGCAGCTTTGCCGGGTCATTGCTGTCTCCGGTTGAAACTTCCTCAGCGGTACTTGCGCAGCACGCCCAGCACGCGGCCCTGGATGGCCACCTGCGCCGCCGGCACATAAATCGGCTCCATCTCCGCATTCGAGGGCTGCAGCCGCACCAGCCGGCCCTCCGGATAGTAGCGCTTCAGGGTGGTCTCCGCGCCGCGCACCAGCGCCACCACAATCTCGCCCTTGTGCGCCGTCCGCGTGCGCTCCACCAGCACGTAATCGCCGTTGATGATGTGCTCGTCGCGCATCGAGTCGCCCCGCACTTCCAGCGCAAACACATCGCGATTGCCCACCACGTCGTGCAGGGAAATGCTCTCAGGATTCTCCACGGCTTCCACCGGCAACCCCGCCGCAATGCGCCCGGCCAGCGGCAACCGCTCCGTCACGCGGCTGCGCGACCCCTGGGGCAGCACGTCAATCGAGCGGCTGTGGTTGTGCACGCGATCCAGCAGGCCCTTCTTCTCCAGGTTTGAGATGTGCTTGTGGATGGTGGCCAGGCTCTTCAAACCCATGCCCCGCGCAATCTCTTCAAAGGAAGGTGAATAGCCGTTGCGGGCGACAAACGTCGCCAGAAAATCCAGAACCTCTTTTTGCCGCTTGGTGATGGCCATGCGCGCATTATAGCGAACAAAAAGCGAATGACAAGGGCGCAGTTCTTATTTTTCTTCGCCAACCCTGCGCCGTGTGACCGAATTGGCAACACTCCCGCTACCAGCGTTAGAAAACCTTTCCAGAATCTGCCTCCCTGCGGACAGGTGTCCGATTCGGGACAATCTCGGGAAACCTTTCCACATCAGGAAGCCCAGAAAATCTTAATGACTTTTCGGCCTTGAGTTCCTAAAGCCCCCCAAGCAAGGTGGAAGGACGCAACCGTTAGCGCTTCCTAAGCAGGCTCACCGCATAGAGTGAGCGCTCACCTGCGTTGACTCGGGGGAAAAAGACAATGAGGCTTCTGATCGCTGAGGATGACAAGGCGCTGGGATTGTTCCTGAAGCGCGGCTTTGAGGTGGAGGGCCACCGCGTGCGCGTGGCCGAGGACGGCGCGGCGGCCGTCGATGCCTTTCGCGAAGAGCTTCCTGACCTGACCATCCTGGACCTCAATCTTCCCGTCAAGGATGGCGAGCAGGTGCTGGCCGAGCTGCGCACCCTCGATGCCGACCTGCCGGTGCTGATTTTGACCGCCCGTCAGGATGTGGAGGCGCGGGTACGCTGTCTTGACCTGGGCGCCGACGATTTGATGCTGAAACCCTTCAGCCTTTTCGAGCTGCGCGCGCGCTGCCGTGCGCTGCTGCGACGCAAGCGCGAGGCGCGTCTGCTGCTGCGCGCCGGCGATCTTGAGGTCAACCGGCTGGACCACACCGCCATGCGCGCCGGCCATCCGGTGGTGCTCACCAACAAGGAATTCGCCCTGCTCGAGCATCTGCTGCTGCATCGGGGCCACTCGGTCTCCCGCGTGGAGCTGCTGGATTCGGTGTGGAAGATGGAGCCCGCGCAGACCACCAACATCGTCGACGTCTATGTGAACTATCTGCGCCGTAAGCTCAAGGATCCGCCGCCCGGAAAGCTGATCCGCACCGTGCGCGGGCAGGGCTACATGGTTCCCATCGAGAGCGAGATTGCCGCCTCCATTGGCCCCATGCTTCCCGCCGAGCAGCTCCGCGCGCACGGCACGCCCACAACGGTTTAAGCAAATCCAACCCGCAGCACCGGCAGAATTCATTTTCAGAATCCAATTTCACCGCTCTTGGCTTTCACTCATTAAGGAGACCCTGATGCAGACCTTCGCCGTTCCAGTTCTTCCTCCTCCCGCTGCCCGCATTCGACCCCGCACGGCGCTGGTGGCCAGTGCGGACCGCCACTTCCGGCAGAGGCTGAACGAGGTGCTTACCGGACTGCGCTGGCAGGTGCGCGAGGCCCAGGGTGGCGCCGAGGCCTGGGCGGAGGCGGATTCGGCCGCGCCCGAGGCCGTGATTGTCGATTCCTGGCTTCCCGATCTCGATCAGGGCGAGTTTCTGCGCGAGTTTCGCGCGCTCTATCCGGAGGTCGATCTGGTCATCGCCGACGGAACCAGCCCGCAGGATGCGCCGCGCGGCCCCCATCGCCAGGAACTGCTCTACGCGCTGCGCTGCAGCCAGGACGCGGATGCGGCGGCATGGAAGAGCGCGCCGCTGCTGGCCGGAGAGCCGGAGAAGGAGAGAAGTTTGACGCTGGTAAGCGGAAATCCCGGCAGGCTGGCCGCGGCCGCTGCCCAGGCTGCCTGCGGCGGGGCGGAGCGCCTCTCTGCATCGGCCGGAGCTTCGGTTGCAGCCGGATTCTCCGCCTCCCGGGAACGGCTGCCGGAGCTGGTGGGCGAGGCCGCCTGCATGATCGAGGTCAGCCGGCGCATCCGCCTGGTGGCCCCGCGCTCCACTCCCGTGCTGATTGAAGGCCCCACCGGATCGGGCAAGGAGCTGGTGGCCGAGGCCCTGCACCGGCTCTCCAATCGTTCGCGCAAGCCGTTTGTTGCCATCAATTGCGCCGCAATTCCCGAGGCATTGCTTGAGGCTGAGCTTTTCGGCCACACCCGCGGAGCGTTCACCGGCGCCGTGCACGGGCGCGTGGGACGCATCGAGGCTGCCAACGGCGGAACGCTCTTTCTGGATGAGATTGGCGAGATGCCGCTGGCTCTGCAGGCCAAGCTGCTGCGCTTTGTGGAGAGCGGCGAACTGCAGCGCGTGGGCGACAACGAAACGCTCAAGGTGGATGTTCGGGTGGTGGCCGCCACGCATCGCCCGCTGGTGCAGCACACGCAGAGCGGCGGCTTCCGGGCGGATTTGTACTACCGGCTGGCCGTCTTCCTTATCCGCACGCCCTCGCTGGCCGAGCACATCGAGGACCTGCCCCTGCTGGTCGAGCACTTTCTGGAGCAGATGGGCCGGCAGTCACCCAGAAAGTCCCTCGACGAGGTGGCGCTGGCCCGGCTGGCCGCGCATCCCTGGCCCGGCAACGTGCGGGAGCTTGAGCACGTGCTTGAGCGCGCGGCGATTCTGGCCGGAGACGCGCCGGTTCTCACCTCGCAGGAGATTGATTTCGGGCTGGTGGTGAATTAGCCGCCGGCCCCATTCCCGGCCTGCCGGCAACCTGTGCGGCAAGCCGGAAGGGAGGAACGCATCGCGATGCAGATTGAGACACGATTGATGGACCAGCTCTCCAGCTATCTGGACCTGGCCTCGGATGAAACCAAACTGACGGCGGCCAACATGGCCAACATCGATACCCCCGGCTACCAGGCCGTCGGCATGGACTTTACCAGGGAGATGCAGAAGGCCATTCAGGATGTGGATGCGGGCGCGGCGGCGGAGCCGGTCGATGTCGAAAAGGTGGACGGGCTGGTCTCCCGGCCCGACGGCAACGACGTATCCATGGACCGCGAAGGCCTGAATCTGGCCGAGGCGCAGTTGCGTTACAAGACCGGCATTGCGCTCTGGCGCGACGAGTTTCAGCGAGTGATGGACGCCATCCACGCCAACGCCTGAGGCAACCGGCTGCGCGGGCATGCAGCCCGGACATAAGAGAAGGAGAAGTGCGATGAATCTTTTCGGAGTGATGGAAGTTTCCGGCTCGGCGATGCAGGCCGAGCGGATGCGCGCCGAGGTGGTGGCCGCCAACATGGCCAACGCCGAAACCACGCGCACCGAGGACGGCAAGCCCTACCGGCGGCAGATGGTGGTCTTCGCGGCCAACTCCGGCGACCCCAATTTTCTTGACTCGATGCGCGACGCCACCGCCACCGGGCCTGACCTTGCGCAGAACGCCGCCGCGCAGGGCGCCCTGCCCGCGCCGCCGCCCCTGTTGCACGGCGGCCTCAATGACACGGTCTCCACCGGCGTGCACATTGCCCAGGTGGTGCAGGACACCTCCGATCCGCTCAAGCGCTACGACCCTGGCAGTCCCGACGCCGGACCGGACGGCTATGTCTCGTATCCGAACATTAACCCGCTCACAGAGATGGTGGACCTGATGGGGGCCACGCGTGCATATGGCTTGAATGGCTCCGCCGTGCAGGCGGAAAAAAGCATGATCACCTCGGCCTTGGAGATTGCCAAGAGTTGACCGGGCCAACGGTAAGCGGCGCGGCTGCCGGGGAGAGGACGAAGCATTCGGGCAGGGCACCGCAATGCAGGCACGGGTTCAGCTATCAGGATTTCGGGCAGAAGAGTTCAGGCCCAGGATTCGGGCAGAAGGATTTCAGGGGGAACAGATGCAATACGCAATGAACGCCATCTCCAGCGCGGGCTCCAGCGTGGCGGCGCTTTCTGACGGCACGGGCGCGGCTGCAGCCGCCGGCCAAAAGGGTTCGGCCGCGGCGCCTTTCAGTGATCTGCTTGCCGACGCAGTCGGTCAGGAGAACGCGCTTGAAGCGCAGGCGCGCTCGGCCGTGGACGGCCTGATGACCGGCTCGGGCGTGGATGTGCACCAGGCGATGATTGCCACCCAGAAGGTCGACATGGCCTTTGAGCTGGCGCTGGCGGTGCGCAACAAGGCCGTGCAGGCCTATCAGCAGGTGATGGGGATGCAGTTCTAACCCGCGCGAGCAGACCGGGACTCATAAACCACCATGGCGACTCCAGCAACACAGATCGAACGCGGCGCCGTCCCCGGCGGGGCGGGCTTGGGCAACACGGCCTCGGCTGCATGGACTCGGGCGCGCGGCGCGTGGGGCGCGATGCCGGCGGTGCAGCGTGGCTGGTCAGTGGCCACGGGACTGATTCTGGCGGCGCTGGTGGGCGGCATCTTCTGGTACGCGCTGCGCACCGACTGGCGCACGCTTTACGCGGGCATGGAGCCGGATGACGCGCGGCAGACGGGGCTGACGCTTACCCAGGCGCAGATTCCCTATGAGGTGGGCGCCAACGGCACGTCCATTCTCGTTCCCGCGCCGGAGCTCGACAAGGCCCGGCTGGCCACGGCGGCCAAGGGCACGCTCAAGAGCGGGCGCATGGGATTCGAGCTTTTTGACAAGCCCAACTGGGTGGGCTCGGAGTTTGACGAGCGCGTGAATTATCAGCGCGCCCTGGAAGGCGAGCTCGAGCGCACGGTGGAGACGCTGAACGATGTGGAGTCGGCGCGGGTGGACCTGGTGATGGCGCATGACTCGCTCTTCCGCGACGAGCAGCGCCCGGCCAAGGCATCGGTTGTGTTGAAGCTGCGCCACGGCTCGCTGGCCGACGGCGAGGCCACGGCCATCCGCAATCTGGTTGCCTCGGCCGTCGACGGCCTTACGCCCGAGCATGTGGTGCTGGTGGATGCCGAGGGGCATCTGCCGCTGGGCCCGAAGACCGCGGAAGCCAAAGAGCTCGCCGCCGAGCAGGCCTTGCAGGATAAGCTCATCGCCACGCTCGAGCCGG
Organism: Occallatibacter sp.; assembly: GCA_035763705.1. Taxonomy (GTDB): domain Bacteria; phylum Acidobacteriota; class Terriglobia; order Terriglobales; family Acidobacteriaceae; genus Telmatobacter. Next base: position 29,732 of record DASUAU010000018.1, read on the forward strand.
TCACCGGGCCGGGCAACGTGCGCGCCTCGGTCACGCTCGAATACGATCCGCAGTCCGTGGACGAGACCAAGGAAGTCTACGACCCCACTCAGACCGTCACGCTCTCCATGCAGCGTTCGCAGCAGACCTCCGGCCCGCAGCCCATTCCGGCCGGGGTGCCGGGAGCCGCTTCGAATGCGCCCAACACGCAGGCCAAGCCGCCGGTCTATCCGCAGCAGACCGCGCCGCCAGAGAGCTCCACTTCGGAGTCGGACACCTACGGCGTCTCCAAGACAGTGAGCCACACTGTGGCGGCGCCGGGCCAGTTGAAGCGGCTCACGGCGGCCGTCGTGGTGAATGACCGCATGGTGAAGCCGGCCGGCAAAAACACGCCCGCGCAGTGGCAGGCGCGCTCGCCCGAGGAGCTGCGCGAGCTGACCGCGCTGGCCCAGGCCGCGGTCGGCTTCAACGCCTCGCGCGGCGACGTGGTCACGGTGCAGAACCTTTCCTTTGAGGCCAACCAGCCGGCGCCGGCGGAGCCCATGCAGTCGCGCATGCTCACCCTGGCACAGCACATCTCGCCGGAGCTCATCAAGTACGTCGCCCTGCTGGTGGGCCTGCTGCTGGTCCTGTTCTTCGGCCTGCGTCCGGCCCTGCGCATGGCGCGCACCGCCGGCGCACAGGCTGCGGGTGCGCAGGGCCAGTTGCCGGGCTCGGCCGCGGCGCAGCTGGGCTCGGTCGAGCCGCCGGCGCAGGATCCGGAACGCTTGCGCGCCCAGGAAATCTTTGACCAGGTGGCGGGCCACCTGAAGCGCGAGCCGACGCAGAGCTCGCGCCTGCTGCAGAGCTGGATTCATTCCGAGTAGCGCAGACCGGGTGCATCGCCGAAGACGGCGCGCGCCATCGATACGGCGGAAGACAGCGAAAGAAGGAGAGCGGAGACCTTGGCGGAGCAGGCAACAGAAAACGCGGCCCTGCAGCGCCGCTCGGCGGCGAGCATGAACGGGCTGCGCAAGGCCGCGATTCTGCTGGTGGCGGTGGGCGAGGAACCGGCCAAGGAGATTCTGCGCGCGCTGCCCGAGTCTGACGTGCAGCGGCTCACCGAGGAGCTGGCCGAGCTGCGCGGCATCACGCCGGAGCTGACTGCGGCCGTGCTCGAGGAGTTCTGGGAGCTGCTGGAGACCCAGAATTTTATGGTTCACGGCGGCCTGGACTACGCACAGCGGCTGCTGGTGGAAACCTTCGGCAAGGAGCGCGCCGAGGATCTGATGCTGCTGGTGCGCCGCTCGCAGGAGGAGGCCCAGGGCAATCTGGCCAAGCTGCAGCGCACGGACCCGCAGCAGCTGGGCAAGCTGCTGGACGCCGAGCATCCGCAGACCATTGCGCTGGTTCTCGCGCACCTTGATCCCAAGCGCGCCTCGGTGGTGCTCGACAACCTCAGCGAGGAGCGCAAGGTGGTTTCCATCCAGCGGCTGGCCGAGATGCGCCAGTTCTCGCCGGAGATGGCGCAGAAGGTGGCGCACATTCTTCACCGGCGTCTGGAGAGCGTGGGCGACACGGCGCGCAAGAGCTACTCGGGCTTCAAGGCCGTGGCCGATCTGCTCAACCGGCTCAATGCCGAGGAGTCGAAGAAGATTCTCGAGTCGATTGAAGAGGGCGAGCCGGAGCTGGCCATCAACATCCGCAACCTGATGTTCACCTTTGAGGACCTGGTCACGGTGCCGCCGGCCACCATTCGCGAGATTGTCTCCGGCGTGGACAAGCGGCAGTTGGCCATGGCGCTGCGCGGAGCCAACGAGGAGTTGCGCGCGCAGATCTTCAAGTCCATGAGCTCCCGCGCCGTGGAGATGCTGAAGGAGGACATGGAGATTCTCGGGCCGGTGCGCTCGCGCGAGGTGGCGCAGGCGCAACAGGAGATTCTGAACCTTGCGCGGCGGCTTGAAGCCGAGGGCAAGGTGGTGCTGAAGCTTGAAACCGGCGACGAGATGCTGGCCTGAGCCGAAGGAGGGAATGAGAGATGCCGTCTGCAAGCGCCGTGAAAATCGAAGCCTTCGAGTATCCCTCCGGACCTGAGCCCCGCGCGCCCGACTGGGAGGGAATTCTGCCCCCGGACCCGGGCAACGGCCCGGCGCACGCCGGCGCGGCTGACCCCGCCAGGGACAAGCGCGCCGATGAGCAGGCAAGCGCGCGTGTGGTGCAGGTTTCAGAAGAAGAGACGCGGCAGATCTTTGAGGCCGGCCGCCAGCAGGGATTCGAGACGGGGCGCAGCCTTGAGCGCGAGGCGCACGCGGAAGCCAGGGGGAAATATGCCGCGCAGGCCGTCGAATGGCTGAGCCGGTTTGACCAGGAGCGCCACCGCTACTTCAGCACGGTGGAGCATGAGGTGGTCGGGCTGGCCCTGGGCATTGCGGCGCGCGTGCTGCGCCGCGAGGCGCAGATGGATCCGCTGCTGCTTACCGGCGCGGTCCGCGTCGCGCTGGGCCAGCTTTCCGCTACCACACAGGCGCGGCTGCGCGTGCCGGCGGCAGACTTCGCGCTGTGGACCGAGACCCTGGCGCATCTGCCCAATCTGGCGCTCAAGCCCACGCTGATTGCCGATGCCAGGATGCAGACCGGCGAGTGCGTGCTGGAAACCGAGCTTGGCTCGGTGGACCTGGGCATGCGCGCGCAGCTCACCGAGATTGAGCGCGGCTTCTTCGACAAGGCCGCCGCGCCCAGGCCCGCCGGGGATGCCGCATCGCTCCAGCAGGCCGAGGCCCGCGGAGGAGCTGCTTGAGCCCCCTGCTCGAGCGCTATGCCGCGCGGCTTGAACGCGGGCAGCCCTGGCGCTGGCGCGGCCAGGTGATTGAATCCGTCGGGCAGACCATCGAATCGAACGGGCCGCTGGCCTCGGTGGGCGAGTGCTGCGAGATTGCCGACCAGTCGGGCGAGGTGCACACCGCCGAGGTCATCGGCTTTCGCGGCTCCAATGTGCTCTCCATGCCCGTGGGCGGCACCGAGGGGATTCGCTTTGGCGACGCGGTGACAGCCACCGGCGTCCATCCTGAAATTGAAGTGGGCCCGCAGTTGATGGGCCGCGTGCTGGACGCCGCCGGCCAGCCGATTGACGGCGGCCGCCCCTTCAGCTCCGCGCAGGCCTTTCCCCTGGACGGCGCGGTGCGCTCGCCCTTTGACCGCGTGCCCATCCGCACCCCGCTCGGCACCGGGATTCGCGCGCTGGACGGCATGCTGACCGTGGGCCGCGGCCAGCGCGTGGGCATCTTCGGCGGCTCGGGCGTGGGCAAAAGCACGCTTATCGGCATGATGACGCGTAACACCGAGGCCGACGTTACCGTGGTTGGCCTGGTGGGCGAACGCGGCCGCGAGGTGGGCGAGTTTCTTGAGGATTCGCTGGGCAAGGAGGGCCGCAAGCGTTCCGTCGTGCTGGTCTCCACCTCCGACCAGTCGCCGCTCTTGCGCATGCGCGCCGCTCTGGCCGCCACCACCATTGCCGAGTTCTTCGCCGCCGAGGGCCGCAACGTTCTGCTGGTGCTCGATTCGCTCACACGCTTTGCCATGGCCGCGCGCGAAATCGGTCTGGCCGCCGGTGAGCCGCCCACGGCCAAGGGCTACACGCCCTCGGTCTTCACGCGCCTGGCCCGGCTGGTCGAGCGCTCGGGGCAGTTCCGCACCGGCTCCATCACCGCCTTCTACACCGTGCTGATGGAGGGCGACGACCAGAATGACCCGCTCGTGGATGCGGTGCGCTCGCTGCTGGACGGCCATGTGGTCCTCTCCCGCGCGCTTGCCGCCGAGGGCTGGTATCCGCCCATCGCCATTCTCGATTCCATCAGCCGCCTGATGCCGGCCGTCACCGACCCCAAGCACCGCGAGCAGGCCGCTCTGCTGCGCCGGTTGATGGCCGCCTATGCGCGCTCGGAGGATCTGGTGCGTATTGGAGCGTACAAACCCGGCTCCGATCCGGATCTCGACCGCGCCCTGCGCGCGCGCAACGCACTGCGCGGCTATCTTGCGCAGGACGCCGTTGAGCGGGCCACGCTCCCCGAATCGCTGCGCAGACTGGGCACGCTGGCGGCAGAGGTCTAACGAATGGCCGTCTCCCCGGCGATGCTGCGCCTGCTGCGCATTCGCGAGCTTGAGGAGGAGCAGTGCCGCACGGCGCTGGAGATGGCCCTGGCCGAGATGAACCGGCTCGAGCGGGCCCTCATGAGCGCCGGCGAGCAGGAGCGCGAAGGGCGAAGAATGGTCACGCGCAGCACCGTCACCGGAGAGGTGTGGGAACGCTTTGCCGGGCTGGCCGAATCCCGCACCGCTGAAAAGCACTCGCAATTGCTCGCCGGGCAGATTGAAGCCGCGGCCGGGGAGGTCTCCGCGCTGCGTGCGCAACTGCTGAAAAAGCGCGTGGAGCGCCGTCAGGCCGAGACGCTGGTCGAGGAGGCCCGCGCACAGCAGGCAATCGAGCACTCCCGGCGCGAGCAGCAATCGCTCGATGACTGGTTTCTCAATCGCCGGGCCGCCAGGCCGGAGCCGGCCGGAACCGCTGAAACCGCCCTGCCGCCCGAATCCAAGTAAGGGGCCGCGGATTGCGCTTGAGAATCTCTGACGGCGGCGAGCATTGCACGAAGTGCTCGGCGGAAATTCTCAAAACTTGAGCAATCCTGACAACTCTTTAACCTCGCCTGAACCGCTTTGGCACACAAGCTGCTCTGATTCCGGGCATGACAGCGCCAGCCATCCCGATTGCGAGCCCTCAGGCGGGAGTTTCCGCGAGCCGCGGCTCGGGCATCTCTGCGATGCCGGGGCGCGGGGCGCAGGCCAACGGCAGTTCCAGAGCAGAGGGCGCAGGCGACGGGCAGTGGCAGCAATCCCTGCGGCAGGCAGGAGTCCGGCAGCAGGATTCCTCTCAGGATTCTCCAATCTCCGCCGTAAACGGATCCGGCGCAGGCGACGCGCAGGCTTCAGACCCGGCCGGCGTCCAGGCCGCGCAGATCCAGCAGATCCATTCGCTCCATGCACGCGCGCAAGCGCTTGCCGCGCTCAATGCCGGCGTCGCAAAGCAGCTTGCGCAGGATGCATCCACTGCCGCGAAGGCGGAGACGGCCACAGAAAAAGCCGCTGGTTTGTCCGGCAACGCAGCGCACGCAAAGACAAGCGGCAAAGCCGATGCGCACCAGAAAGGCGCCACATCAAACCCTGCGCAGAACCTTCTCGCATCGCTCACCCTGCCCGCGGAGGTCACCGTGGCCGCGTTGCAGGCAAATTCCAAACCCGGCGCCGGCGCAACCGCCGCCGATGGAACTCTTAAGGACAGCCTTCTGCCGAGCGCGGATGCGGCGACGGCTCTTTTCGAAGGCAGCTTGCCCGGAAGTGAATCCGGAAGCACAGCCGGAAAACTTGCAGCCGCGGCAGAAAAGGGAATCGCGGGCAGTCCGGCTTCAAACGTTGCCGCGCATCTCGAAGGGCAGGCTCAGCAAGGCACGCTGCCCGCCGGCGTGGGAGACAACCCGGCTTTGTCAGCCAGCGCTTCACAAGCCTCCGCAGATGCGGCTCTTGCTGCGGGTTCTGCTGCCAGCGCGCAGGCGGCTGCACAAAATGCCGCGCAGGCATCCTCAGGAAACGCGAACACGCTTGCACGCGGATTGCATGCCGTTGCGGCTGCCTCTCATCCTGCCGGCTCAGTCTCTGCGGATTCCAATGGGAAAATTCAAAGCTCCTCCGGGGACTCTTCCTCCGCCGGCCACGCGCATGCGGCTTCCGGCCGGGATGCGGCCGCGACTCCGGCGCAGGGGAGCGGCGCGGGCATTTCGATGGCCGCCAATGGACAGGTTCAGGCAGTCTCCGCGGCGGGCCACGCGGCACTCAACGGGCAGGATGCGCGCGGCATCTCCGGCGTCCCGGCCAGCTCCGCTTCCGGCGCGCACAGCGGCGATCCTTTTTCTACGCTCGACTCCGGCTCCCTCACCAACTCCAGAATCGACTCTACCGGCGATTCCGCCACATGGATGCACGCAGGAACGCACATGGCAGAGGCCGGCTTCCAGGACCCGTCACTGGGCTGGGTGGCCGTGCGCGCGCAGCTCTCGGGCGGCGTGGTGCAAGCCTCCATTCTTCCCGCAACGGCCGATGCGGCGCAGGCGTTGGGCGGCCACATGGCCGGTCTGCACGCCTATCTTGCCGATCATCATGCGCTGGAAGGCGCGGTAACCATGGCGCGGCCTGAGGCTTCCGCGGGCTGGTCCGGAGCAGGGCACAGTCAGGGACAGGGCAGCGGGCAGGGAAGCAGCTATGGAAGCAATCAGGGCGGTGACGCACCGTTCTACGGCGGCTCTTCCGGCGGCCAGAGCGGAGGCTCGTCGCGGCAGCCGGGCGGCGTGACGCTTGAGAGCGTCCGCGGAATCAGCCGTGCAACCGCCATGCCCGCCGCGGCCGCAGTGCGCACATCTTCGTCCATCGCAGCGCGGGGCGGTGGGCTCATCTCCGTAGTGGCCTGAGCGACAAGGCGGCACGCGAAGCGTGCAGATGCAAAGCAAGACACGCAATGCAAAAGGAAAGACCAGGAGAAAACGGGGCAGGCAGCAGGCAGGGAAGAGGCGGCACAGGCAGAACGAGCAGGAATCGGAGGAGGAAAAATGGTCCAGTCAGCAGGAATTTTCGCCCATACGGCACAGGCCGCACAGGCGCTCAGCAGCGCGGCTCCCACGGCCAGCGACAGCAGCAGCAACGGCAGCAGTTCGAGCGACTCGGCAACGATCTCCGCCAACGACTTTCTCACGCTGCTGGTCACCGAGATGCAGAACCAGGACCCCACGCAGGCCACGGACCCGAATGAATACATCAATCAGCTGGTGAACGTGAACAGCCTGGAGCAGTTGATTTCCATCAACCAGAATCTCTCCACGGCGCTGGGAGTCACGCCGACCGGATCTTCAACCGGCTCGTCCCGAGGTTCGAATGCGCCTGCGGCCCAGAGCGCCTCTTCCTCTGCTCCGGCGGCAACCGGGGCGCATGCCCTGAATCTTTTGCACGGACTTTCGCAGACGGACGGCAACCTGAGCGTGCCCTCGGCCAGCCCGGCGGCGCTGCGCGTCGCCTCGGCCCTCAACGGCAGACCCGCTGCGTAGCATGCGGCCGGCGGCCGGCGGCTGCCTGCTGAACACATTTCAACCGCCTGCCCGCGGGCCGGCGCGAAACGACTCGAACAATCACGAGGAGAGTTACGATGGCTAGCTTTTTTATTCCGCTTACGGGGCTCAAGGCCGACTCAACCGCCCTGAACACGATTGCCAACAACCTGGCGAACATGAACACCACTGCCTTCAAATCCCAGACGTCCGAGTTCTCCGACCTGTTCTACCAGCAGATTGGTCTGGCCGGCTCGGGCGATCCCATTCAGCAGGGGGCCGGCACCAGGGTCTCGACCATCGGTACGGATTACACGCAGGGCTCCATCAACTCCACCGGCACGGCCACCGATGTTGCGCTGGACGGCAACGGATTCTTTGTGGTGGGCAATGACAATGCGCTCGACCTGACGCGCGCCGGCAATTTCTCACTGGATGCGAACGGAAACCTCATCACCCAGGACGGGCTCAACGTGATGGGCTACTCGGCCACCAATGGCGTGGTAAACACCAGCAGCCCGCTCACCAGCATCAGCATCCCCGTGGGTCAGGTGGAGTCGCCCAATGCAACCACCACCATGAACATGACCGCGAATCTGGATGCTACGGCGACCGCCGGCACCAGCTTTCCCGGCCAGATTACGATTTACGATTCGCTGGGCGTGAGCCATATCGCCACGGTCACCTACGCGCAGACCGGCACCAACACGTGGAGCTATTCTGTAGCGCTGCCTGCCTCTGATTTCGCCTCGGGAACCTCCACGCCGGTGACCGGCAGCATGACGTTCGACTCGAGCGGCAATCTCACCTCGGTCACGCCGGCCGGAGCGGGCGGAGCGGAGACGGTGGGCACGGCGGCGGGCGATGTCTCTTCCATTCCCGTCAGCTTTACCGGCCTGGCCGACGGCGCAGCGGACCTGAACATGCAGTGGAACCTGCTGGGCACGGGCGGCACACCCACCATCAGCCAGGTTGCCGCGGCCTCGGCCGTCAGCGCCACTGAGCAGAATGGCTTTGCCAGCGGCCAATATCAGAGCTTCGCCATCAACGCTGACGGCACCATCTCCGCGACCTTCTCCAACGGGCAAAAGCTCACCGTCGGCCAGCTCGCGCTTGGCAACGTCACCAACCTCCAGGGCCTGCGCATGCTGGGCAACGGCGACTATCAAACCACGCTGGCCAGCGGTGAAGTCTCCATCGCCGCGCCGGGAACCGCCGGGCTGGGTAAGCTGGAGGGCGGAGCGCTGGAGCAGTCCAACGTGAACATCTCGGATGAATTCGCAAACCTCATCATCGCGCAGCGCGCCTTTGAGGCCAATTCAAAGGCCGTCACCACCTTTGACACGGTCACGCAGGATACGATCGACATGATTCACTAATCTCGACCTTTGACCCTAGGCCGGGGAGCGGCGCATCCAGCCTCTCCTCGGCCTAACTCATCGCCGGCCTCACTTATTCCTGTTCCGCATCTTTTCCTCGAACGCCTCGCGCTGCTGGGCGGAAATCTCCACAAACAGGCCCTCGGCCTTTGCCAGCACGCGGCCTTCCGCATCGTGCACCGCAGCCTCGGCCCAGTGCTTGCGTCCCTCGGCGCGCACCACGCGCCCCTCCAGGCGAATCGCCGATCCGCTGCGCACGGGCCCGCGATAGTCCACTGCCATGTGCCGCGTCATCGCCACCACGCCGCGCGCGCGCACCGCCTTGCTCATGCTCTCGTCCAGCAGCGTGGCAATAATGCCGCCGTGCAGATAGCCCGGCGGCCCTTCATAGCTGTCGCTCACCGTGGTCGCACACACCACGCCGTCCTCCGGCGTCAGTTGGAACTCAAGGTGCAGTCCCGCCGCGTTGGCCTGCCCGCACCCAAAGCAACGATTCTGCGCCGCGTGCCGAAGGGGCCGAAGATTTTCACTCGACGCCTGGTTCATCTTTCTTTTCCCTCTCCTCTTAGCCTACCCGTTGTCCCGGCCCGCCGGTCATGCCGGCTCATCCGCTCCCGGCGGCGTGCTTAGAATGGAGGAGATGAATCTTCCTGTTCGCCGGACTACCGGCGCGGCGGCGGCTTCGCTCGCCCCTGCCGTTCTTCTCTTAGCCTCCTGTCTTCTTCCCGGCTGCCACAGCGGACCGCCGCTCACGCCGCAGCAGCTTGCCGGCAGGCAACTTTATGAGTCGCGCTGCGCCCACTGCCACGAAGAGAACGACCTGCAGCTCAAGAAGGTTCCGCCCAATCTTCATCACATTTTCGAGTCAGGCAAGCTGCCCAGCGGCGCGCCGGCCACTGACCTCCAGATTGAGCGCACCGTCCTCTCCGGCAAAGGCTTGATGCCCTCCTTCGCCGGCCGCTTTACACAGGAGCAACTGAACGCGCTCCTGGCCTATCTGCACACCGGGCTGCGCGGCCTCCAGAACCCCTGACGCCAAAGGCATTTTGCGGGGCAGCCAAAGGCATTTTGCGGGGTAATGGACGCGCTGGAATCCGCATTCCGCCGCGCGCCGCCCACATTCCGCGCCCCAATCCGGCTCGCGGTATACTGGGGAGTGTGAGGCCCACCGAAAAAACCTTTTATCTGGAGACCTTCGGCTGCCAGATGAACGCCCATGACTCGGAGAAGGTGATCGGCACGCTCCGCCAGCAGGGCTATCGCCAGGTGGAGACCGAGGAGGAAGCCGGCCTCATCCTTTACAACACCTGTTCCATCCGCGACAAAGCCGAGCAGAAGGTCTTTCACCGCCTCAACGACTACAAGAAGCTCTACAAGGAAGGCAAGCGCTTTGGCGTGCTGGGCTGCGTGGCGCAGCAGGAGGGCGAAAAGATCTTCGAGCGCGCGCCCTATGTCTCGCTCGTCTCAGGCTCGGCCTCCTATCGCAAGCTGCCTGAGATGCTTGCGCGGCTTGAAGCCGGCGAAGGCCGCATCACCGGCCTTGACGACCGCCAGACCGACGAGACCTTCGAGACCGAATTCACCGCGCGCCAGAATCCCTATCGCGGCTACATCACCATCATCGAGGGCTGCGACAAATTCTGCGCCTACTGCGTCATGCCTTACACGCGCGGCAAGGAGCGCAGCCGCGGCTCGTCATCTGTCCTCGAAGAAGCGCGCCGCATCGCCGATCTCGGCTACACCGAAATCCAGCTCCTGGGCCAGAACGTGAACAGCTATCGCGACCCGGAAGGGAAGCAGAGCTTCGCGGAACTGCTCGCCTCGGTCGGCCAGGTGCCAGGCATCCGCCGCGTCCGCTTCACCACCAGCCACCCGCGCGACTTCACCCGCGACATTGTGGACGCCATTGACGCCGTGCCCGCGCTTTGTGACCACGTGCACCTGCCCGTCCAGTCCGGCTCCACGCGCGTGCTGAAGCAAATGGCCCGCGAATACACCCGCGACTGGTACCTTGAGCGCATCCAATGGATCAAGGCGGCTAGGCGTCCCATTTCGCTCTCCACGGACATCATTGTTGGATTTCCCGGTGAAACCGCCGATGATTTTATTGAGACCATGGACCTGCTGGCGGAAGTCCAGTACGATTGCGTCTTCGGCTTCAAGTATTCGCCCCGGCCCAACACGCCGGCGCTGGTCATGATCGATTCCATTCCTGAAGCCGAGAAATCCCGGCGTCTTCAGGTGCTTCTGGATCGTCAGCGCGAGATTCAGAGAGCCAATTACAACAAGCATTTGGGAGAGGTGATGGAAGTGATGGTTGAGGGAATGAATCCGGCCCGCGGCCAGGTCAACGGCCGCAGCTCCCAGAACAAACCCGTCAACTTCACCACTGCACAGGCAATCGCTCCGGCTCCCGGCAGCTATCTGCACGTCCGGATTACCGGCGCATTTCCCAACAGCCTGCTCGGAGAAGCCGTCGCATCCTGACCTGTACACGGGGAGCGGCAGAGGAGGGGCAATGGATATCGAAGTCAGAATCCGTGGACTGATGATGGACCCCGCCACCAACATGCCCATCGTCGTGCTCAAGGACGTGGCGTCAGAAACCGTCATGCCCATCTGGGTCGGCATTTTTGAGGCCAACGCCATCGCCATCGAAATCGAGAAGATGGCCGCGCCGCGTCCCATGACGCACGATCTCATCAGGAACCTCATCCACAACATGAATGCCGAGCTGGATCACGTAGTCATCACAGAGCTTAAAGATGACACTTTCTTCGCTCAACTCTGGGTGCAGCAGGGAAATGAGACGGTCGTCGTCGACGCGCGCCCCTCTGACGCCATCGCACTGGCCCTCCGCGCCGATTGTCCCATCTTCGTTTCCGAGCAGGTGCTGCAAACCGCCAAATTCAACACCTCCGGCCCGGCAGAGGGTCCCACGGCTGAGCAGCTTCGCGGCTGGCTGGAAGGCTTGAACGACGAGGACCTGGGCCGCTACAAGATGTAGACGCGCGGCCCGCACAACCACCAGACGCTCTTATTGCCACCTCAAGAGGGAAGAGCCGCACTCGCGGCCCAAAACCTCCCGCATTCCTCAATCTTTGACTCTAGTTTACAGAATATCTGTTATCGGACGTACACTATCAAAACGCCAACGAGTCCTAATAACCCTCCTCGGCGCCCCTCAGTTCCTTGTTCCCGCCAGCAGCTCTTCCACCCGCTGCTTCTGTGCGGCCGTCAGCGCCGGCAACGGCTGCCGCGCTCGCCCGCCAAAATAGCCGTTAAAATCGCACGCATACTTCACGCCACTGATTCCCAGCCCTCCGACAATCTCCGATGCGGCTTCGGCAACCCGCTCCTGCTTGGCCCGCGCCAGCGCATGGTCGCGGTCCTTCCAGGCCAGATAAATCTCCTGGCAGGCCTGCGGCGCACAGGCGCCAAAGGCCAGCACGGCTCCCGTGGCCCCTGCTTCAAGTGATTCCAGAAAGGTGCTCACCGATCCGCTGAGCACCTGGAAGCCCACATCCCTGGTTCGCGTCTTTAGCGTGGGCAGCGGAGCCACGGCCGCCATTGCGACTCCCGAAAGCTCTGCGGCTGCCACAAACCCATGCGGTTGCCCTGGCTCCTTCGGCTGCTGTTTCAGCATCCGGCCCGTCACCGCCTCGAATATCGTCGTCACGCTCGTTTGCCGCTTCGGCGCATCCTTCGTCGCGGCAATCAGCGCGGTAATTCGCTCCATTTGTCCGCTCGACTCTTTCATGCCTATCACGTTGGGATGCCGTGCCATCTCGGCCGCAACCTCAACCGGAATCTGCGCGGGCACAAACCGTGGAATGTTGTAGAGCACCACCGGCAGCGGTGAGCGGTCCGCCACATTGCAGAAAAACTCCAGCATCGTCCCGGTCGTCATCACGCTGGCATAGTACGGCGGCAGCCGCACCAGCACCGCGTCGTAATCGAACTTTGCCGCGGCATCGGCCATCTCCAGCGTGGCGCGCACGCTGTTCTGACCCACGCCGGCAATCAGTACCTTGTTCGCAGCCGCGGCCTCCGCAGCCGTCCGCAAAACCTCGCGGGATTCCTCATCGTTCAGCGAGGCGGCCTCGCCCGTTGAGCCCAGCACCATCATCCCCGCCAGCAGACTGCGCGAATAGTGCGCGACGTTGGCCTCCAGCTTGCGGAAATACACCCGCTCGTCCGGATAGAACGGTGTGGTGATTGCGGCAAAAACGCCTTCGAGCAGCATATCTATATTGTATGCGGGGCAGGTCAGCTCATCCGCGTCAGTCCCCTGCCGGCCTCAGTCTCTGCCAGCTTGATGCAACGCCTGCAAGGCGAAGACCGTCGTCCGGCTCTCCTGCATTGCCGCAATTCCACCGGCGGCTGCCTGCGCGGCGGCAATCGTCGTAATCGTCGGCACGCGCGCCACCACCGCCGCACGTCGAATCGCCTGCTCATCGAAGAACGTATCCTGCCCGCGCGGCGTGTTGATGATCAACTGGATCCTTTCGCCCTTGATCAGGTCCACCACGTTCGGCCGGCCTTCCTTCACCTTGAAAATCCGCTCCACCGCCATCCCCGCGCGTTCCAGCGCGTTGGCCGTGCCTTCCGTGGCCACCAGTTGAAAGCCCAGGTCCACATAACGCCGCGCCAGTTGGACCGCCTGCGCCTTGTCATGGTCATTCACGCTGAAGAACACCGTGCCGCGCGTGGGCAGAACAATGCCAGCGGAAAGCTGCGCCTTGGCAAAGGCCTCGCCAAAGCCGGTCGCCACGCCCATCACCTCGCCGGTCGACTTCATCTCCGGACCCAGCACCGTATCCACGCCCGCGAACTTCTGCCACGGAAACACCGGCGACTTCACATAGTAGTGCGCGCCGGTCTTCAAATCCCTGCCCGCAGCCAGTTGCTCCGGCAGCAGCTCGCGCAGCTTGCGTCCCGTCATCAGTCGCGCTGCCATCTTCGCCAGCGGCACGCCCGTGGCCTTTGACACATACGGCACCGTGCGCGAGGCCCGCGGATTCACCTCAATCACAAACACCTGGTCCTTGTCCTGCGCGTCGCGCTGGATGGCAAACTGCAGATTCACCAGGCCCACCACCTTCAACGCCAGCGCCAGCTTGCGCGTGTACGCGCGCAGCGTCTCCAGCGTCTCCTCGCGAATGCTCACCGCCGGCAGCACGCATGACGAGTCGCCGGAGTGAATGCCGGCCTCCTCAATGTGCTGCATGATGCCCGCAATCAACACGTCTTCCCGGTCGCACAGCGCGTCGATGTCCACTTCCACCGCGCTCTCCAGAAAATGATCAATCAGCACCGGCCGATCCTGCGAATACTCCACCGCCTCGCGCATATACTGCGTCACCGCCGCCGCATCGTAGGCAATCACCATAGCACGCCCGCCCAACACATAACTGGGCCGCACCAGCACCGGATACCCAATGCGCTCCGCCACGGCCAGCGCTTCTTCCACGCTCGTTGCCGTGCCGCCCGCCGGCTGCGGAATCTGCAGCTCCTCCAGCAGCTTTCCAAATTGCTTGCGGTCCTCGGCCAAATCAATTGACTCCGGCGACGTGCCGATAATCGGAACGCCCGCCGCGCGCAGTCTCTGTGCAAGGTTCAGCGGTGTCTGCCCGCCAAACTGCACAATCATGCCAATCTCCGCGCCGCTCTGCGCCTCATGGTTGTAGACGGCCAGCACATCCTCCAGCGTCAGCGGTTCAAAGTAAAGCCGGTCGCTCGTGTCGTAATCGGTCGAGACCGTCTCAGGATTGCAATTCACCATAATCGTCTCGTAGCCGTCATCCTTCAGCGCGAACGCCGCATGGCAGCAGCAGTAGTCGAACTCGATTCCCTGCCCAATGCGGTTCGGCCCCGAGCCCAGAATGATGATCTTGCGCTTGTCCGTCGGCGGCGCTTCATCCTCCTCGTCGTAGGTCGAGTAGAGATACGGCGTCATCGACTCAAACTCCGCCGCGCAGGTGTCCACCAGCTTGTAGACCGGACGAATCCCCTTGCCTTCGCGCAGTTCCCTCACCCGCTGCACGCCTGCGTTTCCCACCAGCTTCCACTCCGTGGCAATCCGTTCGTCGCTCAGCCCCATGCGCTTCAGCCGCCGCAGAGCATCGGCATCCATCGCCTCCGGCGTCGTTTCCGCAATCGACTTCTGCGCCAGCGTCACCTCGCGCAACTGATGCAGAAACCACGGGTCCATGCCCGTCAGCCGCGCCACCTCGCGCACGCTCAACCCGCGCTCAAATGCAAACCGCAGATAGCCCAGGCGCTCCGGCTTCGGCGTCACCAGCATCTGCGTCAGCCGCCGCGGCTCCAGCACCTCTGAGCCCGTCTTTTTGCCCGTCTCCAGCGCGCGCCACGCCTTCATCAGCGCTTCCTTAAAGGTGCGGCCCATCGCCATTACCTCGCCCACGCTCTTCATCTGCGGGCCCAGCGTATCGTCCGCTCCGGGAAACTTTTCAAACTGCCACTTCGGAATCTTCACCACCACGTAATCAATCGTCGGCTCAAAGCACGCCGGCGTCTTCCGTGTAATGTCATTCGGTATCTCATCCAGCGTGTAGCCCACGGCCAGCTTGGCCGCAATCTTCGCAATCGGAAACCCCGTCGCCTTTGACGCCAGCGCCGACGAGCGCGAAACGCGCGGATTCATCTCAATCACAATCATCCGCCCGTCCACCGGATTCACCGCAAACTGCACATTCGATCCGCCCGTCTCCACGCCAATTTCGCGCATCACGGCAAGCGCCGCGTCGCGCATCCTCTGGTACTCGCGGTCAGTCAGCGTCTGCGCCGGCGCCACCGTAATCGAGTCGCCCGTGTGCACGCCCATCGGATCGAAATTCTCAATCGAGCAAATAATGATTACGTTGTCCGCCAGGTCGCGCATCACCTCCAGCTCAAACTCCTTCCAGCCCAGCACGCTCTCCTCAATCAGGCACTCGTGCACCGGCGAAAGGTCCAGTCCGCGCGAAAGAATCTCCATCAACTCTTCGCGGTTATAGGCCACGCCGCCGCCTGAGCCGCCCAGCGTAAAGCTCGGCCGAATCAGCACCGGAAATCCCAGCTTGCCCGCAAAATCCAGCCCGTCGCGAAGGTTGTTCACCAGCGCCGACTTCGCCACCTCAAGGCCAATGCGAATCATCGCGTCCTTGAAGAGCAGCCGGTCCTCGGCCTTCTTGATCGCCTCCAACTTGGCGCCAATCAGCTCCACGTTGTAGCGCTCCAGCACCCCCGCGTCCGACAGGTCCACCGCCAGGTTCAGCGCCGTCTGCCCGCCCACCGTGGGCAGCAGCGCAAACTTGCCCGCGCCCGGCCTCAGCATCTCCGCTTCCAGGCGAATAATCTCCTCTACATACTGGCGCGTCAGCGGCTCAATGTATGTGCGGTCGGCAAGCTCGGGATCGGTCATGATGGTGGCCGGATTTGAATTCACCAGCACCACCTCATAGCCCTCCTGCTTCAGCGCCTTGCACGCCTGCGTGCCGGAGTAGTCGAACTCCGCCGACTGCCCAATCACAATCGGCCCCGAGCCGATCACAAGAATCTTCTGGATGTCATTTCTGCGTGGCATGTGCTCTTATCTTGACCTTCTACTTTGGGGGACAGGAATCAATTGGATTGTCGCTGCCATGGAATTTGATTGTCGAAGTGATTCTGCATTCCTTGAATCCAGCGCATTGCAGTTCGCTCGGTTGGTCGACGAGCGGAAGACGTTTAAATCGCCCGTTCTTCATCCAAACGAGGATCAGGCGATATTTGTCTTCCGGCACCGATTGGAACTCAAATTCTCCATCTGAGTGAAGAGGAACTGCATACAGAATTGCGCCAGTTGCAATACTCTTGATCTGGACAATCGTGTGATGGTCAGGTTTGACGCTGTCGAAATTGAGTGGTGCACCAGAGGGATCGAAGAATGTACCTCTCAATCGGACCGAGTGAGAAACGAAGAGATTTGCAGGTGCAAGCTCATCAAGACAAATCTTGTTTTGCATTTGCTTTGATTCGCTCGTTGTGCACGGCCTGTGGTTCTGAACACAATCAACCTGACCACACGCGAAGGTTCCGGTGGAGAAGGCGCAGATAAGCACCGCGCACCCGAAAAAACAGCGGAGCCTTGGCCCCGCCGCTTGCTTCAAATTCCACTTCACGCGCCGCGTCATCCCTTCCACTCCTCCATCATCTTTCTGAAGTCGTGGAACAGGTAGTGCGAGTCGTGCGGGCCGGGCGCGGCCTCCGGGTGATACTGCACGCTGAACAGCGGCAGCGTCTTGTGCCGCATCCCTTCCAGCGTCTGGTCGTTCAGGTCCACATGCGTCAGCTCCACCTCGTTCGCGTTGATCGAGTCCGGGTCAACCGCGAAGTTGTGGTTGTGCGCGGTAATCTCCACCTTGCCCGTCACGTTGTTACGCACCGGATGATTGCCGCCGTGGTGGCCAAACTTCAGCTTGTAGGTCCGCCCGCCCAGCGCCAGCCCGGTCAGTTGATGCCCCAGGCAAATTCCAAACACCGGCACGCGCCCCAGCATCGCGCGAATGGCCTTCACCGCGTAGTCCACCGGCTCCGGATCGCCCGGCCCGTTCGACAGAAAGACACCGTCCGGCTTCAGCTCCATCACCTCGTCGGCGCGCGTCTCCGCCGGAACCACCGTCACCCGGCAGCCGTCGCGCGTCAGCATCCGCAAGATGTTCTGCTTGATGCCGAAGTCGTACGCCACCACGTGCAGCAGTGGTTTTTCTTCAGCGCCCGGCAGCAGCGGATCGCCCGCCTGGTTGCGCACGTGCGCGGCATCAAACGTGTACTGCGTCTTGGTTGAAACCACGCGCGCCAGGTCCGTCCCATCCATCTTGCGAATGGCCTTGGCCCGCGCCACCAGTTTTTCTACGTCGGTTTCCTTCGTCGAAATCACGCCGCGCATCACGCCGTGCGTGCGCAGGTGCCGCACCAGCGCCCGCGTATCAATCTCCGCCAGCACCGGCACCGCGTAGCGTTCCATGTATTCGTCGGTCACCTGCTCGGAACGCCAGTTCGAGCTGATGGCCGAGAACTCGCGCACAATCAGCCCCTCAATAAAAGGCTTCAGCGCCTCATTGTCCGCGCTGTTGGTGCCGTAGTTGCCAATCTGTGGATTGGTGAGAACGACGATCTGGCCGGCGTAGGAAGGATCGGTGGCAATTTCCTGATAGCCGGTGAGGGATGTGTTAAAAACAACCTCGCCCTGGCATTCGCCTGGGGCACCGTAGCCGTGACCACGAAAGCTGCGCCCGTCTTCGAGCGCAAGGATCGACTGCATCGCTTCTCCGAGGAGTGGATTCAATCGATTTTAGCAGGTTGGGCCGCGGCGTGCGCCGTGGAAAACCCGGCACTCAATGCACCACGCCCGCATCGCGCGCCGGCCAATAGACAAATTCCGCCTTGCCGTAGATGAGGCGGCGCTTCACCGTGCCGAAATCCCGGCTGTCAAACGAGATGGACCGATGATCGCCCATCACGAAATACCGTCCTGCGGGAATCACCGTCGCTTCCATATCGCGGGTATCCCGGTATCTCTCTGGAACGTAGGGCTCCTTGAGCGGCTTGCCGTTCAGCCACACCTGCCCGTCGTCAATCCGGATATGGTCTCCGGGCAGCCCAATCACGCGCTTGATGTAGCTCTTCGTCGGGTCTGCCGGATAGTGGAAGACCACCACGTCTCCGCGATGGATGGACGAGAGGTGATAGACGTATTTATTGATGAACAGCCGGTCACTGTTCTCCAGCCCGGGCAGCATGCTGGTGCCTTCCACGCGCACCGGCTGGTAAAGAAACGTCACCATCAGCACTGAAATTGCCGAGGCGATCACAAGGTCGCGCATCCACAACCCAAGGCTGTTCGGGTTGCGCGCAGGCGCGTTTGGCGTGGCTGTCTCCGCTGCGGGCTCGCCTGCTGCCTGCGTGGATTCCACACTCTCTTCGGATAGGGGCTGGTTTTCCGTCTGCATCTGCTCTTCTGGGCCGGCGCTACGGTCTCAATCGTGGGGCCGCTCTACTGTCAATTCCCATTCTATTCCGGTCCGCACCCAAGCCCGCCGGCGGGGCAAAGAATATGGGGGCGATGTTCCGGTTTTTGCATCGGCTTGGGCTGGTCCGGCGAGGGCACCAGCGCCGGAGGCGTTCCCGGCGCGCCCGCTCCCGCCAGGTTCTCCTGCTCCAGAATCAGCGGCCGTTGCAGAACCATCTCCACCTGCGTGCCGCTGGGGATGCTCACGTCCGCCCCGCGCGTAAACAAGCTCACAATTCCAGCCGCGGCCAGCCCCGCGCCCATGCCAATCAGGCCGCCCTCCAGCGGATGTCCGCCCTCCAGCCCGCCAATCGAGCCCACGGTGGCCCCGGTCGGAATAGACACCGACGCCACCTTGCCCATGTTGCGGGTCTTGTCGCTGTCCTGCTGCACCGTGCCCTCGCCGTTTTTCTTCACTTCCTGCTTCTTTGCGCCGGGCAGGCTGTTCACCATCCCCGGAATCTCCACCACCGTCCCGTTGGGAAAAATGATCGACGAGAAATGCATATCCAGTTGCGCCTTGCCGCGCACTCTGCCCGCCCGCACCACGCGGTCCACCACGCCCTGCACATACACGCCGGCCGGAATCATCACGCGATTGCCCACCACCACCGGAAACGTTGAAACCAGGTAAACGCCGTCGCCCGCCTTGGCGCTGTGCGTATCAATCCCGCTCCGCAGCTCCAGCAGCACCTTGGTTCCCGCCGGAACCACATAGGTCTTTTTCGCGGGCGCTGCTGCCTGCTGCTCCGGCGCTGCTGCCAAAGGCTGTGCCGCACTCTGGCCCTGCGCGCCTGCCGCCTGGCTCACGGCCAGGCACGGCATTCCGGCCAGCAGACACAGTGTCCCGGCCGCTCTGCGTGAAATCCGCGGAATGCACATTGCTGCGCCCACTCCTCTTCCTGCCTCTGAGCCCTATCAAAATAGACGTGCTTGCCCGATGGAAGGGTAGACCGATTTAGGACCGCCGTCAAAAAAGCCGCGCTCACTTTTGCAATTGCAGCCAATCGATTTAGGATGCAAGACAAGCATGACCGATGACACTCCACAGCGGGCCGCCGCCGGCCGTTCCCAGGCTGAGCGTTTTTCCTCCGCCTATTGTGTGCTGCAGGAGGCCATTGAGCGCCGTGCCTTTCCCGGCTGCGCCTTCGGCCTGCTCGCTCGCGGCCAGGTTCTTCTCAATGACGCTCTCGGCCACTTCACTTACGATGAAGGCTCCCGCAAGGTCACCCCGGAGACGGTCTTTGACATCGCCAGCCTCACCAAAGTGGTGTCCACCACCGCCGCTGCCATGCTGCTCCATCAGCGCGGCCGGCTCAATCTGGACACCCGCCTCGGCGACCTGCTTCCCGGCTTTGTGGTGGGCCGTGCCTCCTCGCGCAACGCGCGGCGCATCACCCTGCGCAATCTGCTGGCGCACAACTCCGGCCTGCCCGGTTATGCTGAGCTCTTCCGCACCGACCCCTCGCCCGCCGCACTCTTTCGCGCCTGCCTTCAGTTGCCGCTTGAGGCAGAACCCGGCCAGCGCGCCGAGTACTCTGACATCGGCTTCATCCTCCTCGGCAAAGCTCTTGAGGTCCTCACCCATGAGCACCTCGCGCCCTGGGTCCGCCGCGAAGTTTTTGATCCGCTCAAACTTTCCTCCACCCGCTTTTGCCCCGCCCCGCAGGACCGCATCGCCATTCCACCCACGGAGATTGACGAAATCTTCCGCCATCGCCGCATCCAGGGCGAGGTGGAGGACGAGCACGCCTGGCTGCTGCACGGCGCCGCCGGCCACGCCGGAGTATTTTCCAACGTGCCTGATCTGCTCCGCTTCTCCGCGGAGATAATTGCCGCCTCCGGCCACAAGAACGGCTCCGCCTCGGCCGCATCGGAGACTTCCGTCCACGGGCTCTTCAACCCGGAAACAGTTGCCCTCTTTGCCCAGCGCCAGCCGCCGGAAGGCAGTTCACGCGCCCTCGGCTGGGACACGCCCTCGGCCAACTCCTCCTCCGGCCGCCATTTCTCCGCACGCTCCATCGGCCATCTCGGCTTCAGCGGCTGCTCGCTCTGGATTGACCTCGATCAGCAACTCGCCGTCGTTCTGCTCACCAACCGCACCTGGCCTGACCGCCGCGACCAGCAGATTCGCGATGTCCGCCCCGCCTTTCATGATGCTCTGCTGGAAGCCCTCGCGCACTCCGAAACGCAGGACCGGTAACCGCCCGAAACGCGGCCTGGCGGGCAGCCCTAAATGAACACCCCGGCCCCAAAAGATGGACCCCAGGTTGCATCCATGGGTCCACACCGCAGGCAGATTTCTGTTTCTGCTTTCCAACTTTGCGATTACAATAGATAGTTGGGGACTCACTCGATGCTAACCAGCGCGACGATACAGGAAGTCACAAGCGACCCGGAGAAAGAGACCATAAAAGACGATCCGGCCGCACTCCTACAAAGCCTTATCACCGAGAGCCAGAACGACGCTTCTCAAGGCTTCGACACAAAATCCGCCCTCGAAATTGCCCGCATCATCAATCACGAAGACGCAAAAGTAGCCGCAGCCGTCAAAAAAGCGCTGCCGGAGATTGCGCAGGTGATTGACCAGGTGGCCCGCAGCCTCAAGGACGGCGGACGCCTGATTTACATCGGCGCGGGCTCCAGCGGCCGCATCGCCGCCCTTGACGCCTCCGAGTGCCCGCCCACTTACTCCACCGCTCCCGGCCAGATCCAATACATCATGGCCGGTGGACCCAAGGCTCTTGCCTCCGCCGTCGAGGTGAATGAGGACTCCGAGGAGCTGGGCCAGCGCGACATCGCGCGCCGCCGCCCCACGCGCAAGGATGTCGTCGTCGGGCTTTCCGCCTCCGGCCGCACTCCTTACGTGGTAGCCGCCGTGGCTTATGCCCGCGCCCGCGGCGCTCACACCGCTGCCGTCACCTGCAATCATGGAACGCCCATCGCCGCCGCGGCTGACATCACCATCGTTGCCGAGGTTGGCCCCGAGGTCATCTCCGGCTCCACGCGCATGAAGGCCGGCTCCGCCCAGAAGATGATCCTCAACATGATCACCACCGGCGCCATGACCCGCATGGGCTATGTCTACGAGAACCTGATGGTCAACGTGCACATGCAGAACTCCAAGCTCGTCGAGCGCGGCATCCGCATCCTCATGTGCGCCTGCCGCATTGGCCGCGAAACCGCCGTCCACACCATCAAGAGCGCCGGCCGCAGCGTGCCCGTGGCGCTGGTCATGCTCAAGGCCCGCGTGGACAAGCCGGAAGCCGTTCGCCGCCTCGCCAAGTCTGACGGCAATGTGCGCCTGGCCATTGAAGACAACGTGGCGGAGCTGTGAAGGGCGGCTCTCCCGCCCCTCAGTCAGCCTGCTCAATAGGTCGTCAGCTTCACCCGCAGCAGCACATTCGCATCGGCCCTTAAATTCAGGCCGTAGTCCGTCTGGTCGCCATTCCAGATGCGCGCCGTCTTCCACTTCCCTGCCGCATCGTAGCTGCCTTCCTCCACCGTCAGAAAGAGTCTCTTTTTCCCCGGCGCGAATGTCGGCTTGAAGTCCACCCGCGCGTGGTGCCCGGCCACCAGAAACTCATCCGGGCCGAGCTCCAGAATCACCGCGCCGCCGTCCGGCGGAGTGTTCCCTTTCGGCTGCATCCAGTTGCCAAACGACGGCATTCCGTACTGGATCACCGCCTGCCAGCGCTCGAATGCCAGCGTCTGCACGTGATTCTTCGGATCCTCGCAGCTTCCCCGTACCTTGCCTTCAAACTCGCTCATCGCCAGCATCCGGTCAATTGGCTCCAGCAGGGCATACTGCGCGGCAAAGGGCTTCAGCGCGCTCGCTTCCATCGCTTCCGGTCCCGAGGGGTGGTTGCTGTAGCCGGTGTAGTCCAACCCAAAGGGTGCCCAGCCCAGAGCCCCGCTGCCAATCGCGCAATAGACATACCGCGCATACGCCGGCGAGTTCCCCGTCTCCGGAATCAGCAGCGGATTGTCCCTGCGCTTGTACAGCTCCATCACTTTCATGTAGCGGTCGTAGTCCGGCATATAAATATCCGGCGCCACAAGGTTGATGCTCGGAGCCGCAATCTTCCATATGTCGATGTTGTTGTCCGTCGGCGCGCCAGACTCATACGTGCCCGGCTTGCCCGGATGCAGCGGATCGCGCAGCGCCGCATTCACATAGAGCGGCAGCGCATACTCCTTTTTGCCCGCCGCGGCCACCTGCTCGATATAGGCCGCCGTGTACCAGGCCTCGAAAGCCTCGTCCGCATCGTCGCCAAACACCTGCTGCCATGTGCCCGGCTGTTTGCTCAGGCCGTGTACCAGCCTCTCCGGAACCGGCCCGGCAAACGCCGTTCTCGCCTCCGGCCCGTAGTCGCGCACGCCTCCCCACACGCCTGACTCGTTCTCCACCTGCACCAGCAGAACCGTTCGCTCGGGGTCAGCCTGCTTCAAGTGGCGCATCAGCGCGCGAAAGGCATCCTCGTCCGCGTGCAGGTACGCCTCAGCGAAAGGCGACGGCGAATCCACCGTCTCGTCCTGCGCGTTGCGAAGAAACGGATACTTCGCCTGGTCCAGCTTGATCCACGCCGGCGTGTAGTGCGAGCTGCCGTTCTTCCACGTGCCAAACCACAGCAGCACCAGGTGCAGGTGGTGCTCTCGCGCCTGTTTCAGAATCGTATCCACCAGGCTGAAATCGAACCTGCCCTCCTCCGGCTCAAGCTGCTCCCAGTAAATCGGAAGCTCCACGGTGTTCGCGTGCAGGGCCTCGGCCGCCGGCCAAACCTTGTCCAGAGTTGCCGGCCACGCGCTGGAATTATTCGCCTGCACGCCCAGCATCAGATAAGGTTCGCCATCCACCATCAGCGCATAGCGCCCGTCTTTCTCCGCCACGGCCGGAATCGGCCTCGTTCCCGCCGTGGGCTTTGCCGCCGTGGGTGCAGCCGCCGCCGGCAAGGCTGCAAACGTTTCCATCAATCCCAGCAGCAACCCCGCTCTTGCCGTCCAGCCCAACCATCCTGACCCAATCCTCATTCCCAATCCCCTTCACGACCTCTCTCAGGCACGTTGCAATCCGGATGCAAGTATAGCGGCTCTAGCCGCCGGGGGCCTTGCACGCATTTACACTGGAAAACGATAACGGTTCAATTGGCCATGGATAAGTTCGTCATTCGCGGAGGCAATCCCCTCCACGGCTCCATCCGCGTCTCCGGCGCAAAAAACTCCGCCCTGCCCTGCATGGCCGCGGCCATCCTCACTGACGGCGAAATCGTCCTCGAAAACATTCCCCGCGTGCGCGACATCGAAACCGAGCGCCGCCTTCTGGCCTCCATGGGCGCGCAGGCGGCCACTTCGATTGAAGACGGCACCAACAAGATTTTTCTCTGTTGCAGCACGCTGTCTGACCCCGTTGCAAAATACGAGATTGTCAAAACCATGCGTGCCAGTTCCCTCGTCCTCGGCCCCCTCATCGCGCGCACCGGTGCGGCCCGCGTCGCCATGCCCGGCGGCTGCGCCATCGGCGGACGACCCATTGACCTGCACATCAAAGGCCTTGAAAAAATGGGCGCAACCATCACCCAGGAACACGGCTACCTTGAGGCGCGCGCCGAGCGCCTGCGCGGAGCCCATCTCGTCTTTGATCGCATCACCGTCACCGGCACTGAGGATCTGCTCATGGCCGCCGTCCTTGCCGAAGGCGAAACCGTCATGGAGAACTGCGCGCGCGAGCCTGAAGTCTCTGACCTCGCCGACCTGCTCATCGCCATGGGCGCAAAGATTCAGGGCGCCGGGACCTCCACCATCCGCGTGCAGGGCGTCGCCGGCCTCCACGGCGCAACCCATCGCATTCACCCGGACCGCATTGAGGCCGGAACCTTCCTCATCGCCGGCGCCATCACCGCGGGCGATCTCACCGTCACCCACTGCAATCCCGATCATCTGCGCGCCGTCCTCTCCAAGCTCGAAGAAGCCGGAGCCCGCATCACCATCTCCGGCGGCAGCTCCGTGCGCGTCCAGTCCAACGGCCAACTATGCGCCGCAGACATCTCCACCGAAGAGTATCCCGGTTTCCCCACCGACATGCAGGCGCAATATATGGCTCTCGCCACGCAGGCTGAGGGCGTCAGCCTCATTCGCGAAAACATCTTCGAGAATCGCTTCATGCACGTGCAGGAGCTGGTCCGCATGGGCGCGCAAATCAAGGTGGAGGCGCGCACCGCCACCGTGCGCGGCGCATCTCCGCTTTCCGCCGCCGCCGTCATGTGCTCTGACCTTCGCGCCTCCGCGTCCCTGGTGCTCGCCGCCCTCGTCGCCGACGGGGAAACCGTCATCGACCGCGTCTATCACATGGATCGCGGCTATGAGCGCTTCGAGGAAAAGCTGCGCGGCGTGGGCGCGCAGATTCACCGCATGGGCAACGTCTTCGCGTCGCCTGAATCGGAAGCCGCACAGGATTAGTTTCAGTCAGATTCGCTTTGGCCGCGCCGGCCTGCGCAGGGTCGGCCGCGTCAGCGCCAGCTTGCCGCCAGGTGCCAGCGCAGTCCCCGTTCCTTCGTCTTGCGCAGCACGCGCTCATACTCCTGCAGCTCGCGCTGCACAGGAAACGTCTCCGAGCCAAGGGCGGCCGGCGTGTTCTCCATAAACTCCAGCAGCGCCGCCACCGTCCTCAAGCCCTCCTCTGCGTCAAACCATTGCGGCTGCGGCAGATTGCTCACCCACTCCGGGTCGCCCGCGCCCTGCTCCAGCAGCAGCGCCATGGAGTTCTCATCGGCCGAGAAGAACTCCAGCAGCGGGCACACTTCCAGCGACTGCGCCAGCCGTTCCAGCGCCTCTTCATTCCGCGCCAGGGCGTGCCCGTTCACGAAAATGTCGTAACCGGGGTCCTCGCCCTCAACCACAATGTAAAGGCTCGCAGCCATTCCCACTGAGTCTAGCGAGGATGCGCCCGTTTTCAACAGAAAAATTAGAGAACAGTAATCCCTTCGGTCACGCGCTAACTCTGAATGGAACATGGTTACCATCGCGTTCCCACTCGTTACGCTTGCCCCAAAAGAGGTATACCGGCAGGCACGCCATTAAGGATTACACTAGCGTCAGTTTCAGTACATGCGAGGTAAGTGAGTTGGACTGGAGCACATTTCCGGACCTGGTGGCGATTGCTTTGCTGGTCTGCGCCTTCGCCTCGGTCGAGCGGCAGGGTCAATCGAAAGTTTCCACGCTCTGGCTCACCGGGTGGGTCCTCATCGCCCTGCATTTTGCCTCCGACATCTACGCCGCGCTCCCCGGCCTGCGGGGTGACGTCGCCTCCTTTCTCGCCATCTCTTCCCTCACCTGCGCCGGCGTTCTCTTCTCCTTTGCCTGCGTGCCTTACCGCCATGAGCGCTCCGCGCGCTGGATGCTGGTCGCGCTCCTCATCGCGCACAATGCTTACCTGCTCACCCTTAGTTTTGCGCCGCAGTCCAGCCGCCTCCTCGATGCCTCCGCCGCACTCTATGCCGTCCTCCCGCTCGGCATCACCCTGGTAAGCATTCGGCGTTTTCGCCACAATCTGCGATGGATGATGCTCAGCCTCTACTGCGCCTTGTCGATCTTTCTGGTGGCCGTGCAGCATCGCCCCAACGGCACTGACCTCGCCGTCAACGGCGTTCTCTTCGCCGTCTATATCGGCTGCTGCCTTCACTTCTGTTACAGCTACCGCCGCGCCACCACCGGCGCATTCATCAGCATCGCCGGATTCTTTGCCTGGGCCATGGTCTTTGTCGTCGGCCCGTTCTCTCAAGCCTGGTACCCCTCCATTCAAGTGGAAAGCGAAGTCTGGAACCTGCCCAAGTATGTCGTCGCGGTGGGCATGCTCCTTCTGCTGCTGGAAGATCAAATTGAGCACAACAAATACCTCGCCCTCCACGACGAGCTGACCGGATTGCCGAATCGCCGCCTCTTCCTTGACCGGCTGCAGGTTGCGCTCGAACGCGCGCGACGCGCCGGACAAAAGGTTGCCCTGCTCGTCGTCGATCTCGACCGCTTCAAGCAGGTCAATGACACGCTCGGCCATCACGCCGGCGATTCCCTGCTCCAGCAGGTCGGCGCAATCTTCACCGGGCGCGTCCGCCACTCTGACACCGTGGCCCGTACCGGCGGCGACGAGTTCTCGCTCATTCTTGAAGACACGTTCAGCAGCCAGAACGCGGAAAGTGTGGCGCACTCGCTCATGCAGCGTCTCGATGAGCCGCTCAAAGTTGAGAATCGCCTCTTCCGCGTCGGCGCAAGCATCGGCATCGCCGTCTTCCCTGACGACGGAAACGACCTTGAAGCCCTTTGCATCGCCGCCGACCTGCGCATGTACAAGGAAAAGCGCAGCACCCAGCCGCAGGACCGCTCCTCCCGCCCCAATGAGCAGGTGTACGCCTCCTTTGAAGGCCTCTCCAAAGTTGGCGCGCACGATTCCGGCGACTTTCCCGCATAGAGCAAAATCCGGGATGCCGTACCCTGGAACCGCTTTCGCACTCCCGCTCCGCGCCAATCGCACAGCAGCGCTCTAAAAAAGAAGGGACAGGAGCGATTGCTCCCGTCCCTTCCCTGCTTCAACTGCCTTTCGGCAGGCCGGCCTCAGCCCTGGCCGCCGCCGCTGCCCGGTCCGCGTCCGCCGCGACGACGCCGGCGCCGGCGATTGTTGTTGTTGACGCCGCCGCTCGGCCGTCCGCCGCCCGCGGGCTGCCCGGCAACCACCGGAACGCCGTCGGCGCGGTTGAAGTTCGGCTCGTTCTCCTCGTCGAACTCCTCGGTCTCATCTTCATCAAAGTCGTCGCCGCCTTCGATCATGATCGTGCTCTGGTTGGAGCGCGGTTGCCGCTCGTCGAACTCGTTCCGTGGCCGTGACGCTGCCGGCGGATCCTGTTCGCGTGCCGGTGCCGGGGCTTCTTCCGCCTGCGCCGTCTCCTCGCCCGTGGCCTGCGCCATCTTTGCGCGCTGCTCCTTGATGAGCGCCTTGCGGCTCAGCTTGATGCGGTTGCCTTCCATGGCAAGCACCTTCACCATCACCTGGTCGCCCTCGCGTAGCTCGTCCTTCACTTCCTTCACGCGATGCTCGGCAATCTCGGAGATGTGCAGCAGTCCGTCGGTTCCGGGGAACAGCTCCACGAATGCGCCGAACTCCGCCAGCCGCACCACCTTTCCCAGGTATACCTTGCCCACCTCGGGAACGGCGGTAATGTCGCTGATCATCGCCAGTGCGCGCTTCAGTCCGTCCGCGTCGCTCGACGCAACGCTCACCTTGCCGGTGTCGTCCACGTCAATCTTGGCGCCGGTCTGCTCAATAATGCCGCGGATGGTCGCGCCGCCCTTGCCAATCAGGTCGCGAATCTTGTCCGTCGGAATCTGCACGGTCTCAATCCGCGGTGCATACTGCGAGCGCTCCTCGCGCGGACCGCTCAGCGCCGCATCCATCTTGTCCAGCAGGAAGAGCCGGCCGCGTTTCGCCTGCTCCATCGCCTGCTCAAGAATCTCGCGCGTCAGCCCGCCAATCTTGATGTCCATCTGCAGCGCCGTAATTCCCTTGCGCGAACCGGCCACCTTGAAGTCCATGTCGCCGTAGTGGTCTTCGGCGCCGGCAATGTCGCTCAGGATGGCGTAGTCGTCGCCCTCCTTCACCAGGCCCATCGCCACGCCGGCCACCGCGCCCTTCAGCGCAATGCCCGCGTCATACAGCGCCAGGCTGGCGCCGCAGACCGAGGCCATCGACGATGATCCGTTCGATTCCAGAATGTCGGAAACCACGCGAATCGCGTAGGGCGACTCTTCCGCGCTCGGCAGCACCGCGCTCACCGCGCGCTCCGCCAGTGCTCCGTGGCCCACTTCGCGGCGGCCCACGCCGGTCATACGTCCTGTCTCACCAACGCTGAACGGAGGAAAGTTGTAGTGAAGCATGAAGGTTTTGCGCTGCTCGCCTTCAAAGCTCTCCAGCCGCTGGCCGTCGTCCTGGGTGCCCAGCGTCGCCGTCACCAGCGCCTGGGTTTCGCCGCGCGTAAACAGCGCTGAGCCGTGCGTGCGCGGAAGCACTCCGGTCTCAATCGAAATCGAACGAATCTCGTCAAACTGCCGCCGGTCCGGTCGAATCCGGTCCTTGGTCACCTGCTCGCGGAAGGTCCGCTCGCGCAGATGCTCATAGTAGGTGCCCAGCTTCTTCTTCGCCCCAGGGTCGTCGGCCGGCAGCTCCGCCGCCAGCTCTTCCTTGATCTTCTTCACCAGCGCCGAGCTCTCGGTCTTGGCGTGCGCCTTGGTGTCCAGCGCATCCTTCAGCCGCTCGCCAACCTTCTCCTTCAACGCCGTGTAATAGGCGTCGTCGAACTCCGGCGGTGCAAACGCGCGCTTCGGCTTGCCGGCCTTCGCCACAAGCTCCTCAAGCGCCGCCACAATCTTCTTGATCTCGCCGTGCGCAAATTCAATGGCCGCCAGAATCACCTCTTCTGACTCTTCCTTGGCGCCGGCCTCAATCATCACAATGCCGTCCTTGTGGCCCACCACCATAATGTTCACCGTGGTCGCCGCGCGCTCGGCATAGGTGGGGTTAATCACAAACTCGCCTTCCACGCGTCCCACGCGCACCGCGCCCACCGTCGCGCCGAACGGAATGTCCGACAGCGCCAGCGCCGCGGCGGCCGCGTTGATGGCCACCACGTCCGGATCGTTCTCCTTGTCGGCGGAGAAGACCAGCGAAATCACCTGCGTCTCGTTCCGGAACCCTTCCGGGAACAGCGGGCGAATCGGACGGTCAATCTGACGGCAGGTCAGAATCTCCTTCTCGCTCGGCCGGCCTTCCCGCTTGATGAATCCGCCCGGAATCCGTCCGCCGGCGTAGGTGTACTCGCGGTAGTCCACCGTCAGCGGGAAAAAGTCAATGCCCTCGCGGGGTTCGTTGGATGCCACGGCCGTGGCCAGCACCACCGTATCTCCCGTCGTCACCAGCGCCGCGCCGGAGGCCTGCTTGGCCACCCGTCCGGTCTCAAATGTCAATCGCTTGCCACCGGCAAGTTCTACCGTAACTTCATGCTTCGACATGATGTCCTCGTTTCGTCATTGTTCTCTTGGAAAGTGTGCGCGGAAGGGCGCGGAAAGGTGTGTCGCTGCGCAAGCGCGCGTGTGCATCTGCGCCGGCGGTCGCTGGGCGACAGTTCTGCGCAGCCCCTGGCAGTCGATGTGAATCGCCAGGTACACCTTGGTCCCGAGTCCTGGGGGGAATGGGAGCCATGACCAGTTTCCGGTCTGGGCGCTTCCGGTTCAAAAGTCTGCTTTCTGGTTACTTGCGGATTCCGAGCTTCCCGATCACGTCGCGATAGCGATCCGCATCGTGGGCCTTCAGGTAATCCAGCAGGCGGCGGCGCTTGCTCACAAGCATCAGCAGACCACGCCGCGAGGCGTGATCCTTCTTGTGCGTTTTGAAATGCTCGGTCAGTTCGCCAATCCGCTCACTCAGAATCGCGATCTGAACCTCAGGGGAGCCGGTATCAGATTCATGGGTGCGGAAGCGTTCAATCAGTTCTGATTTCTTAGCGGTCGCCAGCACGGCGTGTGTTACTCCTCTTGCGTTCTCAGTCCACTCTCAAGTGTCTATAGCAAGATTACCATGAATGGCCGTTCCGCGCCACGCGCCGGCCTTCCCTGCCCGCACGCGAACACCGTCTGCAAACCCCTCAATTCCCGCTGCCTTGCCCCGCACCGCCCGCCTGCAGCCAGTAGTTCGCCCGGGCCACAATCCGCGCTCCGTAGTCCTCGGTGGTCCGCACCCGGATGGTGTGCAGCCCCGGCGTCGGGTCCGACGGGCTGAAGGTAATCAGATAGCGGTTTCGCGCATCCCGCGCCGCCTCCATCACCCGCGCCTCAAAGCGCTTGTCGCCGCTGAAGGTCGTGTACTCGCCGCCGCTCAGCTCGGCAATCTCCTTGGCCACATTTTTCTTGAAGGCCTTCACCGCCATCACCAGCGTGGAAACCATGCTCAGCGTGCGGTCCTCGCCGTTATCGGCCAGGTCGTGCCGCAGCTCCGCGCCGGAGGGCGAAAACGCCACCGACAGCACCAGCACATCCGTCAGCCCAATCTTCCGCACCAGGTCCTCGGGCCGCGTGTGCTTGCTGCCATGGTCCCGCTTCTCGCTGATCAGCAGCAGCACCCTGCGAAATCCACGCGGCTGCGAAGCCAGCAGGTCCGTCGCATAGTTGATCGTGTCCAGAATCGCCGCGCCGCCGTCGCCCGGCTGCAAATGCCGCAGTGAGTCGTTCAGCGCATCGGACGAGTGCGCAAAGTCATTCATCAAATGCGGCGTCGAGTCAAAACCCACCAGCGCCGCCCGGCTCCGCCTGTCCACCAGAAACAAATCCAGCAGCGGTCCCAACTTGGCCAGCTTGCCAAACTCCAGCACGCTCGCGCCGCCTTCCTCCACCGCCACCACCAGCGCCACCGGCGCCGTATCCATCTCCGCCTGCACATGAATCTTCTGCGGAACGCCGTTGTCCTCAAGCGCAAAATCCTTCGGCTTCAGCCCGTAGAGAATCGCGCCGTTCTTCTTTTCCACCAGCGTCGGCACCAGCACTTCCGTCGTGGTCACGCTCACCGTCGGCGTCGGCATCTCCTCGCCCGGCATCGCCTTCGGCGGCTCCGGCGGAGGCAGCTTCTGCGCCCGCGCACTTGCGGCCGGCAACAGCAAAAGCAGCGCCGCGAAAACCGCCGCGAAAGCTTCCGCACGTCCGCGCGCCCATGCGTCTCTACACACGCTTGCGCGCCTCCCGCTCCATCTGGCCCGTCCACGCCAGAAAGCTCGCCAGCTCCCAGCGCGTGTTCCAAAAGAAGCTCAGCACATCCTTCGCGGTCAGCGATTCGGCATGCTTGCCGCTGTAGGTCTCTATCCGCCAGCGCAGATACTCGCTCTTCCACGGCTTCAGCCGGTGGCCGCGGGTCGCATTCCAGATGAATCGAAGCGGAGCAAGCATACGGGCCCTCACTTCGAGTATATGCGAGGCCTTTATCATCTCCTATGCTGGGAGACTGCGCAGCTTGGGGTCAGCCACTGATAGGCCCCAGACTTGTTGACCAGTGCGGTTACGATGTAGACGAGGCCCAAATGAACTCAGCAATTGAGTTACACGATTCCGAGTGTTTAGTAGTTGAATCGGATTCAGTCGGTAATGGCACAATTGTTCTTGATGCCTACGTTCACCGTTCAGATGGAGAGCCGTGTAAAACTCCGGGGGAAGGTGGAGTGCAGAGAGTGCGCTTCTTCGTGGAATTCATGAGGGTAGTAGGAGAGGTCGGCACATTACCCGGGACGATTTATGGCGGGTCGTTGGAAATTGACGGCTCGAATCTTGATTTGATTCCCTTGCCGTTTTCATCTGTCGGAAGTTGCAACTTGAGACTGTCGATCCTAGATGGAAGTGATTTTTACATTACCGGCAAGAATATGCAGGTCATCTCGGAGGGCGACTTCCGCTTCGTAGAACATAATGATTTTTCCGCGAATTGATAATTGATTCGAGAAGTCTGAGCTTGTCGATAACTATCTGGAGACTGCGCTCGTCCAATTGCCGCACGCCGCAGGGAACATTACGCCCGGCGCACCCGGCTCACAGCTTGTCGAAGAGGCTGCCCGAGCCAATCTGCCCAATCACCGCCTCCAGCGCCGCCTGCTGCGTCTTCACCAGCGAGAGCTGCGTCGCAATCGTCGGCAGGTCGGCCTGCATCAGCGCAGTCTGCGCCGCTGTCAGTTGCAATTGCTCGCCCGTCACCGCGTCGCTGGCTGAGGTCAGCCGCGTCAGCGAGTTGTCCAGCGTCACGCGCTGCTGCGAAACAAAGTTCAGCGCCGTGTCCAGCGCCTGCGTATCCGCCACCGTCGCCGCCGGGCTCGCGCCTGACGAGAAGTCCGCAATCGCCTTGTTCAGCGCGGCAAACACGTCGTTCGATCCGCCCGCGGTAAAGATCTGGTCTCCCGGCAGGTTCAGTTGAATCGTCTGTCCATTCGGCGTCTCCAATGAATTCACGCCGGAGTCGCCGTTGTAGGTTGTCGCCGCCGGCGTTGTCGCATTCGACAGCGAGAACGGCGCGGTCGAAGTCTGCTGTCCCGCAAAAATATACTGGCCCTGATAGCTCGAGTTCGCCAGCGACAGCACCTCGTCGCGAATCCCCGAAAGCTGATTCGCAATCGACTGCAACTGGCTCTGGTTCAGCGTCCCGTTGTTGCCGCTGGTCGCCAGCGAAACCGCCTGCGTCAGTTGCGTCACCACCGCGCCCAGCGCCGAGTCGGTCACCTGCAACTGCCCCTGTACCAGGCTTGAGGTCTGCGTAAACGTGTCGTCCTTCTCAATCTGGTTCAGCAGCAGCACATTCTGCCCCGCCGCCACCGGATCCTCGCTCAGCTGGTTCACGCGCACGCCGCTGGAAAGCTCATTCGACAACTGGTCTTCGCTCGCCTGCGTCTGGTCCAGCGCGCCGGCAAGGTTCGTCACGTAATAGGGGTCGACCCGCATCTTTCCGTCCTGCTCCTTCGCCTTGTTCGGCGCGCGGCTAGGAAACCGCCGTCTCCACGCCCATGTTCAGCGCCGACGCAATCACCGTGTTCAAAATCGAGAACACCTGCGACGCCGCCTGGTAGCTCCGCTCATACTGCTGCATCGCCGCCGCCTCGTCGTTCAGGTTCACGCCGCTCAGCGCGTCGCGCTGGCTCTGCAACTGCGTCACACTGGCGTTCTGCGCCGTGTTCTCCGTCTGCACCTGCGATACAAGCGCGCCAAGCTGGCTCACAAACGCCGCAAAAAAATTCGTGGGCGTGTCGCCGTTCACAATTCCCTGGTTCGCCAGGTCCGCAATCGCCGTGGCGTTTGAGTTGTCGCCGGTGCCCGCGCCATTCGCCGCCGCCGCAATGTGGTTCGGGTCGGTCATCACCACGCTCATCGTGGCCGCGCTGCCCGCCGCCGCCGCCGGCTGATAAAAGATATCGCCCGCGCCGCCGTTGTCGCCCGCCAGGTCCGTGCCCGCATTGTTCTGCGTGTTCACCGCGGTCGACACGTTGTAGGCAAGCTCGTCCAGCGAGCTCAACGCATCCGGAATGTTCACGTCCCGCGCCGTCAGGTAGCCGCCCAGTTCGCCGCCGCCGCTGGTCAGTTCCGAGGTGATGTCCGTTCCGTTCACAAAGAAATGCGTCACGCCGCTCACCGGGCTGCTGGTCAGCTCGAAGCTCGCCGCCTGCGAGACCAGCAGCTGCCCGGAGGTGGTCGTCACCGAAAGCCCGTTGTTCTCCGTCTTCACTTCATTGATGCCGATCAGTTGCGAAAGCTGGTTCAGGTCCTGCTGGCGTTGGTCCTGGAGTGAGCTCGCATCGCCCGTCGCCCCGATGGTTTGAATCTGCTGGTTCAGCTTTGCAATCGCCGTCGTCAGCGCGTTCACCTGCGTGGTCACGCCTGCCGCTTCCTGGTCCAGCGCAGACTGCTGCTGGTTCAGGCTCGCTGCCGCGCTCGATACATCTCCCGCCAGCAACGCCGCCGACGAAAGCACCTGTTGCCGCAGCGCGGCATTGGTCGGATTCGCTTCCAGCGATGAAAAGGAGCTGAAAAATTTCGTCAGGTCGCTGCCGATATCGCCTGCGCCCGCGCCCGCGCTGCCCGAGTCCGGCGTAAACAGCGATTGCAGCGTATTCAGCGCCGCCAGTTGCGCGCCCGAGCTCGAGGCAAGCTGCTGCTGCTGGTTCAGCCGCTGCTCCAGCACGCTGTCCCGCACCGCTGTCGGCCCGGTCATCGTCACGCCTTCGCCATAAGTCGTGCCGTTGATCACCACCGGCGGATTCTCCTGCCAGTTCGGCACCTCGCGCGTATAGCCCGTCGTGTTCGCGTTGGCCACGTTGTTGGCCACAATGTCCAGCGCGCCCTGGTTCGCATCCAGAGCTCCGGCAATCAGGTTGAAGGCTGAACTAATTGTGCCCATCGCCGCTCTCCAGCATCTTCACCGGCCCATCCGCAAACGGGCCGTATTCGGCCTGCCCCGCGCGCAGCTCAATCAGCCGCCGCAGCACGCGTCCATTCGATCGCGTCACATCCAGCACCCGCGAAAACACCGCCATTCCCTTCGCCGCATCGGCCGCATCGCGCGCCCACGCCGCCCGCTCCTTGGGCCCCGCATGCGCCAGCTCGCGATTCAGCGCCTCACAGGAACGCGCCAGCTCCTCCAGCCGCTCGGCGTCCAGCAGGGCCAGCGCATGCGTGGCCTCAGCCGCCAGCGCCTTCAGCGCAGGCCGCACGCCGCTCTCCGTTCCCTGCTGCATTCGTCTCCTTCGCCGGCTTCGCCTCAGCAGCCCGGCTTCATGCCTCGGTCGCCTCTACCGGCTGCTTCCGTTTGAAGCGCCCAGCATCGCGTCCACCACCTTGCCCGCAACCGCGCGCGCCGGAACCGAATAGGTTCCCGCCGCCAGCGCCTGCTGCACCGCGGCCACTTTGTCCAGCCGCACGCCCGCGCCTTCGCTCTGCGCCGCCTGGGTTCCCGCGCTGCTCAGCGTCGCGTGGTCGCCCGGCAACTGCTGCGCTGCCGTGCTCGATCCCGATTTGCCCGCCGCTCCCTGCGTTCCCTGCGGCCCTTGCGCATTCGTGGACGAAGGAACCCCGAGCAGCGTTCTCAGGCCCTCCACATTGTTTCTGATCTCCATACGAGCTTCTCCTTGCCTCAGTTATCGGCGGCTTCCCGTCCCACTCCAGTCATTTGTTGCCGCTCATCTCCTAACCGTGGTTGCCACAGTTGGTTACCTCGGGCGTTCCTTTGGCTGATTTTGTCTCATTTTCAGCCATCCCCCTCTGCCCATGCGGTGTCAGGGTACGAATAATCTGGTCCGCCAGCCCCAGCCCGCCCTGCTGGCTCAGCCCCTGGCCCAGCGCCTCGGCCGCAAAGCTGCCCAGCGCCCCCGCCGAGCCGGAAATCGAATCCCCGGTCAGCCCGTCGGAATCGGTCATCGGCTTCAAAAGCTGCTCCAGAAGCTGTCCTTCAAACTCATGCGCGGCCTTCACCAGACGCGGCGGCGCAGCCCCGTTCGCATTCGTCTGCGTTCCCGTCAAAGGCAGGCCCTGCATTCCATCGACGTGCATCAAATCACCTCCAGGTCGGCCTCCAGCGCGCCGGCCTCCTTCATCGCCTGCAAAATCGAAATCACATCCCGCGCCGTCGCCCCGGTCCGCTGCAGCTCCTGCACCAGGTCCTCCACCGTCGCGCCCTGCTTCAGCTCGATGCGGTTCACCGGCTTCTCCTGCGCCTGCACGCTGGTCTGCCGCACCACCTGCGTCGATCCGTTTGAGAACGGTCCCGGCTGCGAAACCTCCGTCCGCGAAATCACATTGACCGACAAGCCGCCGTGCAGAATCGACACCGGCTGCAGCCGCACCGTGCCCCCAATCACCACCGTGCCCGTCCGCTCGTCCACCACCACGCGCGCCCGCGGATACACCTGGATCTGCACCGACTCCACCTTGTCCAGCAGCGCCGCCACATCCTCGCCCGGCGCCAGCGGAATCTGCACCCTCCGGCTGTCCACCGCATGCGCGCGGTCCAGTCCCAGCATCGTGTTAATCGCCGCCGCCATCCGCTCCGCGGTATGAAAATCCGCGTCGTTCAGCACCACATCGATATGGTGCATCTTGTCCAGGTCCACCGGCACGGACTTCTCCACAATCGCGCCGCCCGGAATCCGCCCCGTGGTGGGATGATTCACAACCTTCGAGTTGCCGCCCGCCGCGGCCAGGTATCCACCCAGAACCAGCGGCCCCTGCGCCTGCGCATAAATCTGCCCATCCGGCCCATAGAGAGGCGTCATCAGCAGCACGCCGCCCTCCAGCGACCGCGCATCGCCGGCCGACGACACCGTCACGTCAATCTGGTAGCCCGCGGGGCTGAACGGCGGCAACGTCGCCACCACAAACACCGCCGCCATATTCTTCACCTGCATATTGCTCGCGCTCTGTGAGCCGGTCTGCGGCACTGTCACGCCCATCCGCTCGAGCGCCGCCACCAGCGTCTGGTTGGGAAAAACTGTCTGCGAGCTGTCGCCCGTGCCGTGCAGCCCCACCACCAGCCCGTAGCCCACAAGCTGGTTGTCGCGAATTCCCTCAATCGTCGCCACGTCCTTGATGCGCG
Source organism: Occallatibacter sp. (assembly GCA_035763705.1). Lineage (GTDB taxonomy): Bacteria > Acidobacteriota > Terriglobia > Terriglobales > Acidobacteriaceae > Telmatobacter. Next base: position 66,413 of record DASUAU010000018.1, read on the forward strand.
CAAGCTGCGGCTGGCCTTCATCCTGCCCAACCGCACCTGGCGTCAGCGGGTTCTTGCCCTGCATTCCCAGGTCGGCCCGCTCCACATACGGACTGCGCGCCTGCGGGTTCTGCGCGGAAGGAGTCTGCGCCACCGGCGATTGCCCTCTCAAATTCTGACCGGCCGGATTCTGCGCCGGCCCGGTCTGGGCGGGCTTGGTCTGCGCAGGCTCGGTCTGCACCGGATTCTCCGCCGGAGGCCTCGAAACTCCAGTCTGGGAAAGATCCGTCTGGGAGGCTCCGACCTGCGCCGCGGCCACCGCCGGCAGGGCCAGCAGCAGCGCAACAGCGCACAGCATCTTCAGCACACTTCCGGCAATTTCTCCGCGGCTCACGCCTTCACCCTCGCACTTCTCCATCCCGGTCGACACGCCTGGCACCCGTCTCCTCCACGCTCAAAACACCAGCAGATGCTCAAGGAAGCGCACAAGCGGGTTCTGCCTGTAGGTTGAGTCGTTCACAATTCCCTTGCCCGTCACTTCCAGCTCCAGGTCCGTCATGTTGCTTGAGAGCACCTGGTTCTGCGCATTCACATCCTCGGGCCGCACCAGCCCGCGCAGCCTTATCAGTTGCGTTTGCTGCGAGAAGGTCAACTGCCGCGTCGCCTGCACCACCAGCATTCCATTCGGCAGCACGTCCACCACCTCGGCGCCAAAGGTCGTCAACAGACTCGAGTTCGTCGTGCTCTGCCCCTGCGCCGTCAGCCCGCTTTCCGAGCTCTGGTTCACCAGGTTCTGCAGCGCATTGGAGGCCTTCAGCGCGCCGAACAGCGACGCGACTCCTGAGGCCGCCGTCGACTGCCGGCTGTTCTTCACCTGCCCGTCGGTCGAGGCCTCCAGGCTCTCGGCCACCACCACCTCCACCACATCGTGCAGCCGCACCGCCTTCACATCCGTGCCCAGCCGCACCAGTTGCCCCTCCGGCGACCAGATCGATCCCGGCGTCCGCACCTCCGCCGCATGCTCCTCGCGCACCCGCTTGATGTAATTCGAAAGCGCCGTCTCGGGCGGCGTCGGCTTGCTCTTGTCGTTGTCAAAGAGCTTCGGCTTCTTGGCCGCGGCCGCAATCGGCACAAGCACCGTCAGCAGCAGCGCCGTCAGTACTCCTCGCCTCGCCCGGCTTGCGGTGTTCATCGCGCTCTCCACTGTCCCGTCTCTCCCGCCGGAGCCAGTGTCGGCGGAGCCAGTGTCGCCTCGCCCGGCCCCACGGCAATCACCCACACCCGCGCATCGGTCGCCTTCAACCGTGCCTGAATCAGCGTGCCCTTCGCCGCCGGCTCCAGCGCCACTGCCGACAGCCGCGCCGTCAGCACCGGCGTCTGCTGCACCACAACAATCGGATCTCCGCCGCGCATCACCAGCGGCGCCGGCGGCTTCACCTGTCCATCCGGCATCTGCGGTGCAACTGTCCGCGCATCCGCCCGCGCCGCCTGCTCGCCGTTTGCGTCCGCCACAGTCTCAGTGTCATTGCCCGGCACATCGCTCCGAATCCATCGTCCCGGCCCAGCCGGATGTACGGCATCGCGCACCAGCAGCCAACGCACGCCCGTGGCCCGGTCGTCCACCTCGCGCACGGCCTGCGTTGGCGCATCGGAGACCTCTACCATCTCCGCCTCGCCGTTCCTTGTCTGCACGGCCTGCGTCTGCACGGCATGAGTCTGCACGGCCTGCCGCATCGGCCCAGTGTGAGCCTGGGGCTTGATGGGAGCTGCGGACATATGGGGCATAGGCTTGACTTGCGGCTTGACGTGTCCCGCGCCCGCCGCAATACCCTGTGGCGCAGCCAGCGCCATCAGCGCCAGTCCCAAACCAAAACGGCTGATCGTTCCCATTCCTTGCATGCGCTTTCTCAATCCTCCGCGCGAAGATTACCGGCTCATGTTGTTGACCTGCGAATACATCTCGTCGGCCGCGGAAATCACCTTCGAGTTCGATTCGTAGGCCCGCTGCGCCAGCACCATCTGCACAAACTCGGTCACCACGTCCACATTCGAGTTCTCCAGATACCCCTGCTGCAGCGTGCCCAGTCCCTCCGTGCCGCCCGGATTGCCCAGCACCGGATCGCCCGAGCTCAGCGTCGCATGCAGCAGGTTCGAGCCCGCCATCTCCAGGCCCCCCGGATTGGGAAAGGTCGCCAGTTGAATCTGTCCCAGTTGCGAGGGGTTCTGCTGCCCCGGCAGGGTCGCGTTCACCACGCCGTACTGGGTAATCGTCACCGCCGTCGCATTCGGCGGAATTGTGATCGTCGGAATCAGCGGGTCGCCGTCGGTGGTCACAATCGTTCCCTGGTTGTTCAGGTGGAACTGCCCGGCGCGCGTGTAGGCAATGGTGCCGTCGGGCCGCTGCACCTGGAAAAATCCCTTGCCTTCAATCGCCGCGTCCAGCGGATTGTCGGTCTGGTTCAGCGAGCCCTGCGTGTTGATCACCTCGGTCGCCGCCGAACGCGTGCCCAGGCCAATCTGCAAACCGGCTGAGACCGTCGTCGGGCTCTGCGCCGCGCCCGGCGTAATCAGATTCTGATAGACCATGTCCTGGAACTGCAGCCGGAGCTGGCGAAAGCCGGTTGTCGACGAGTTGGCCAGGTTGTTGGCAATCGTATCCAGGTTCAGTTGCTGCGCGGTCATGCCGCTGGCCGCCGTGTAGAGTGCTCGAATCATGGTTCTCCTCGCGTGCTTCCGCCCCGGCCCGCCTAAACCTTCGGCAGATCCTGCGTCGCAAACTGGTTGAATTCCGTATGAAACATGGTCAGCGCCTTCTGCATCATCTCGAACTGGCGCTGCATCATGATCAGGTCCACGGTGCCCTGCACCACGTCCTCATTGGCGCCCTCGAGCGCGCCCTCGTGAATCTGCGCGGCCGAGGCAATCGCCGGCTTCACCGTCGCGGGCGCAATGTAGCGGTTGGTGCCCTCGGGCGTCAGCCTGGTGTCGGCCGGAAAGGTAAACACGCCCAGCGTTCCCGCCGCGCCCCCGGCCACGGAGATGGTCCCGTCGGCGCCAATCGACACCGCGCCCGGCGGCACTGTAATCGGTTTTCCCTTGGGGTCCAGAACCGGCTCGTTCTGCCGGCTCACCAACTGTCCCTGCTGGGTCAGATGAAAGCTGCCGTCGCGTGTATAGCGAATCCCGTTCGCCGTTTTCAGCGCGAAGAATCCCTGTCCTTCAATCGCCAGGTCCAGCGGATTGCCGGTCTGCTGAAGCGGGCCCTGCGCCAGGCTCACCCGGTCGCCGCCCAGCAGGCCGTAGTTGTTCACCGTCTCGCCCAGTTGCGAAGCCGCCGCGTCCGGCCCCAGCAGCACGGAGCGAAAATACTCGCGCTCGGCCCGATAGCCCGGCGTCTGCGCATTGGCCAGATTCGATGCCGCCGTATCCAGCGCCTGGCTGCGCGCCACCAGGCCGGTCATGGCCGCGTAATAGCCGCTGTCCATGGAGTTCCCCTTTGCGGGGATGACCCTTGCAAAAGGGGGACCGGAAGGGAGAGGGAAAGATTAGAGAGGTATCAAGGTTGGACAGTACACGGTACCGTACACGGCACTGCGGCGCGGCAACCCGCCGGGTGGCAACCCGCAGGTCTCACATTGCACTTGCTTTTCCCGCTCGCCCTCGCCGCCGCGGCCTTCGCCCGCCCTGTCTGAAAAACATCCAGCCGGCCGGCCCGGCCTCCGGGAATGAGAAAAATCACTGCAAGCCGTCGCACACAATGGTCACTTGAAAACTCGCATCTTCAAAACGGTAGCTGTGGCAAAGCTGAAATTCCAGGGCCTGCACGTGCAGCCGGTAGCTTGAGCCGGTAATCACCGCCGGAATGGATAACCCGCAGTGCGCGGCCAGCTCCGGAACCTTGCCCTTCCACGCTCCGGCCAGCATGTTGCAAATCTCGCCCATCGCGTCCTTCACCGTGTCGTCCATCTGGGCAAATTCCATGCCCGTCAGCAGGCCGGCCACCCGCCGCGCCGCATAGGCGCCCGAGCGCAGCACGCAGGCGCCGCTCAGCAGCCCGCCAAAGCCCACCACGGCCGTCAGCGATTCGGCCTCCTCAACGCCCGTCGCGGGCTCGGCCTCGCGGCGGCAGTCCACCCCCAGCATCAGCCGAAACACCTCTTCCACGCTTGCGTCCACATTCTCAGGATCGGAGACCCGATCGACACTTGCCCGAATTGACTGCACCATTCCCCGCTCCATCCCCCATGTACTCCGCTCACCACCGGCTTCGACCGTTTCCGCGGCGTCCTTTGTCAAACCCGCGCTCACCCCGCTTCAAAAACCGGCTTCAAAAACCGAACCGCTTGTCCTTCCACTCGACGCTCGCGCCGGCAAGGAATGCGCGGCACAGCCAGCGCCCACCCCCACCGGGCCTCAGGCCGCGCTCAGGCAGCACTCACGAGGGGCAGCACGCGCTCCTTCACCTGCTCGGCGGTAAACGGCTTGCGGATGTATCCCTGCGCGCCCGCCTGGATCGCCTGCTTCACGTGCTCCTCGCTCGATTCGGTGGTAATCATCACCACCGGCACGCCCGGCGCAAGATTCTGCGAGCGAATCTGGCGCAGAAATTCCAGCCCATCCATCGAGGGCATGTTGATGTCGGAGAGAATCAGGTCCACGGGCTTGGTCCGCAGCAGGTCCAGCCCTTCGGTGCCGCTTCCCGCCTCGTGTACCACCAGCGGGTCCAGGCCCGCCTGGCGCAGCGCCCGTTCCACAATCTTGCGCATCACCGAGGAGTCATCCACAATCAACGCCCGTACTTCGCTCATGCCGGAACACCTCTCCACGGCTCTTATCGGCATCTTCCGGCAATTCTTGAGGGCGCAAATCCCCCGCGCAATCAGAGCCCGCCGCGCCGTCGGCTCAGATCTGGCCCAGTGAGCAGACCACGTCCTTCACCATCCCCGCAGCCGGCAGCGCCGCCTTCGGCAACTCGAGCCACATGCGCAGCCAGTAGCAGTCGTGCACCCGAATCAGCCGCGACTCCACCGGACGGCTCTGCTCAATGGCGCGCGCCATCACGTGCGCCGCCGCCGTCTCGCCCGCCGCCTCCACCATCTCCAGCGGCGGAAACTGCTGCCGCAGCATCCTCGCGTGCGCCTCGCGAAACTCCCGCCCCGGCACCACGCCGCTCTCCACGCGAATCCCGTTCATCCGCTCCACCGCCAGCGCCAGCACTGGGTCCAGCCGGTCCTCAAATCCCATGTAGAGCAGCCTTGCCGCCGCCATCCTCAGCGGCAGCGCGCCAAAGGCCTCCACAAAAAACCGCGGCAGAATCAGCGGCAACTTTTCCGAGGGCCTTTCCTCCGGCTCCAGCACCGCGCAGCTCCACTGCATTCCCAGCGCCCGCGCCACCGTCCGCTCGCTCACCGCGCCCTGCTTCACCAGCCACTGGCCCAGCCGCCCCTTGCCCGCACCCTTCTGCGCCTCCAGCGCGCAGCGAAGCTGGTTCTTCGAAACCCAGCCCTGGTCCAGCATCAGCAGTCCCAGCGGAATCCGGTGCCGGTAATCGTCGTTCGCCTTGCCCCGGTTGCCCATCTCGCGGCGCAGCGCCCCCAGCACCCGGCCCGCCGTGCACTCCCGCGAGCAGGTCCAGCCGTTTTCAAAAACCGGGAATGACCGGTTCCGCCAAGGATGCAGCCAGCCCGACTGGCAGCCGGCATACGCGCAGCTCTCCACCCACCCCGCGCGCAATCCCATGCGCGGCATCAGCAGATGCTCCTCGCTCACCTCGTAGGGCCGGGCGTCCTCGTCCATCCGCAGCGCGGCCTCCGTCTCGTCGCTTTCGCTTTTCGAACTCCACGGTTTCCAGCTCAAAAGAGGCATCGGATACTCTCCAGCCGCCGTCGCGGCTCGGCAACCTCGGTCACGCGCAGCCCGAAGTTGCCGTTCACCAGCACCACCTCGCCCCGCGCCACAATCTTGTCGCCCACAATCAGGTCCACCGGGTCGGCAATGTGCCGGTCCAGCTCCACCACGTCGCCCGGCCCAAGGTCCAGAATCTCGCCCAGCGGCATCTCCCGGCAGCCAAAGCGCAGCGCCGCTTCGAGCTCCACATCCAGCAGCAGCCCCACACCCGGCGTCACGTTCGGACTCACAGCCGGATTCCCATCCGGGCTCGCGGCAGGTGTCGCGCTCGACGAAGAGCCTGCAGCCGAAGTTGCCGCCGAATCTGTCCTCACATCCGCCGCCTGCTTCACCGTCTCCCGCGTCGCATCCTCGACGCGCAGGCTCCACGTACGCTCCCCGCTCGTCAGCCTGAACCCGTGCGCGCTCATGCCCGCTCCCGCCGCGCCCGCCTCCGCACCCGTACTCGCCTCCGCGCCGTCCAGCAGCCGGAACTCCGCCACCTGGCAGGTGCGTCCGCCGCGCGCCAGCAGCTCGCCCGCGGCGGCCTCGGCCACCTCGCGCATCAGCTCCTGCCAGCCCGCCCTCTGGTCGGCGCCTTCGCCCATCAGCGCCGCTTCCAGCAGCGCGCCGTCCAGCGCCACAACGAATCTTCCCTCGAGGTCGCCGCCCAGCATGGCCTCAAAGCCGAACGCGCCTTCCCCGGACCCTCCCGCATCCGGGTCAGCCCCGGAGCCAGCTTCGGCCTCGCTCAGCGCCGGCTCGCCTGCCAGCGCCTGCGCCAGCAGCGTTGTGGCCACTGCTTTCCAGCATTCGAAATAGGTCACTGGCCCAATCCTCCCCTCGGCACGCTCTCCATCCGCGCCGCGCGGCGCGCGCCCTGGCGAATCGCCGTTGCCCGGGCCAGCGGCCGTCCCGCTACGCGCCACTCCGCCTCGGTCTGCGCCGACAAGTCCAGCCGCAGAATCATGCCCTCCTTGAGCGTCTCGAGCTCCCGTGCCGGCAAGCGTACCGAGGGCAGTTGCAGCGCTGTGCCCAGGCGAATCTTCCGCGCCGTCGCCTCCATCTTGGCCCGCGACTCAGGCGCGTGCCGCCGCCTTCTTCCCCAGTCCGAGGTCAGCCGCCGCAGAATCGTATTCGCCACCACGGCCGGAAACGCCAGGTTCAGCAGTCCCGAGCTGTGCGGCATCCGCACCTCAAAGCTCAGGCACAGCGTCTTCTCATTCACCGCAATCACCCGCGCCACCTGGGTCTGCATCTGCCGCCGCTCAAAGTTGAAGCTCAAACCCACCGGCTGCCAGGCCGCCGTCAGCTCCCGGCATACAATCTCCACCACGCTGGCCAGAATCGACTCCTCAATATCGGTCAGCTCGCGCAGCGGGCCCTCCCTGCCCTCGCCGCCCAGCAGCAAATCAATCATCGGCGGCGCCAGCGCCAGATCCAGTTGCAGCACGCTCAGCGCGCCCAACGGCTCCAGCCGCACTGACGCCACGTAGCTGATCTCGGGAATGCGCAGCAGAAATTCGTTGAAGGCAATCTGCTCGGCTGAAACCAGGTTCACCTGGAACCTGGTCCTCAGCCAGGCCGAGAGGTTGTGCGTCAGGTTGCGCGCGAACAGGTCGTTCAGCATGCTGATGGCGCGCAGTTGCTCGTTTGAAATCTGCCCGGCCGAGGCAAAGTTGTAGGGCGTCACCTTGGCGCGAGTCCCGGCCTCGGGCGCATTTGACTCCGCCGTGCGCGCCGCCTGAAACAGCGCGTCAATCTCGTCCTGCTTCAGCGTCTTTTCCACCCTCAACTCCGCTCGTCCTTCCTTGAGCCTTGCCGCTCGAAAACCCTTCTCACCGGCCCCTCAGCGCTCCGTTCGCGCGGTCTCTCACCGTTTCGTGGCCGTGTGCCGCAGCGGCTTTTTGCCCGCCGCCATCTGTCCCTGCTGGGCCAGGTCCTTCAGCGCCGCCCTCAAATGCACCACGGCCGAGGCGTGTACCTGCGAAACCCGCGACTCCACCACGCCCAGCGCCAGCCCAATCTCGCGCATCGTCATCTCCTCAAAGTAGTAGAGGGTCATCACCAGCCGCTCGCGCTCGGGCAGGTTCTCAATCGCGTCGCCCAGCCGGTCCTCGAGCTCGCCCCGCAGGCAGCGAAAGAGCGGGTCCTCGTCCGGCCGTCCCGGCACATAGGCCAGCTCCTCTTCCCCGCCGTCCTCGTTGTGCTCCACGTGCAGGGTGCCAATCTCCAGCCCCTTCAGGTCGCCCAGCAGTTGCTGATAATCCTCCAGACTCATCGTCAGCGCCGCGGCCACTTCGCCCTCGCCCGGCGGCCGGCCCAGCCGCGCCGTCAGTTGGCGAATCGCCTCCTCGACGGCCCGGCCCTTGCGCCTCAGCTCCCGCGGGCTCCAGTCGAGCGTACGCAAACTGTCCAGAATCGCGCCGCGAATCCGGAACTGCGCGTAGCTGCGGAACTGCACCTTCTTGTTGGGGTCGAACTTTGAAAACGCGTCCATCAGCCCCACCACGCCGGCTGACACCAGGTCCTCGATGTCCACATGCTGCGGCAGCCGCTCGTGAATTCGCCGCGCCAGAAAGCGAACCGTGGGCAGATGCTCGAGAAGAAGCCGCTCCTGTTCACCGCTCAGCGCCTGGCCCGCGCCGGCCCCGGCTCCCGGCGGCGGCGGATAACCGGCCGCCCCTCCGCCGCGATCCCCCCGGCCCGTCATCGTCTCCGTTCCTTCAAATCCCATTCCTCTCGCCTCCGACGACTGGACTTGGACCTCTCCCCTACCGCCCCTACCGCACCGTTCCCACCGGGCGCAGGCGAATCTCCGGCGGAATCTCGCTGGCCGCCAACACCGAGAGCCGCGGCAGCACCGGCTCCAGCCAGCGCTTCACGTGATAACGGGCGGGACTAGGGCAAAGAAGCACGGGAGGGACCGAAACGGAGGTGGCGCTGGTAAGTTGTCTCAAAGAATCGGAGAGTCGCCGCAGCACGGGAGCCACTGGAGTGGGTCCGGCGCCCAGCATCTTCTGCCCGGTCTCGGGCGCCAGCGCGTTCAGAACCTCCTCCTCCAGCCCCGGATCCATCAGCAGCACAGGCAACTGGCCCTCCGGGTCCAGCAGCGGACGCACCAGCCTTCGCCCCAGCGCCTGGCGCGAGGCCTCCACCAGCGCCACCACGTTTTTGTTCATCGGTGCCGTCTCGAGCAGCGCCTCCAGAATCGCGCCCAGGTCGCGAATCGAAACCCGCTCGCGCAACAGTTGCTCCAGCACGCGGCTCACGTCTCCCAGGCTCAGCAGCTTGGGCACAAGCTCTTCCACCAGCTTGGGATGCGTATCGCTCAGCCCGTCCATCAGCCGCTTCACCTCGGCCCGGCCCAGCAGCTCGGCACCGTGGCGGCGCAACAGCTCGCCCAGGTGCGTCGTCATCACCGTCGAGGCGTCCACCACCGAGTAGCCGGCCGCAATCGCCTGGTCCTCCAGCGCCGGCTGAATCCACACCGCAGGCACTCCAAAGGCCGGCTCCCGCGTCTCCCGTCCCGGCAACGGACGCCGCTCCGGATCGCCGGAAACGGCCAGCAGTTGCGCCCCCTCGGTCTGCCAGCGGCCAATCTCAATGCCCCGCAGCGAGAACAAATACTCTCTGGGCCGCAGCCGCAGATTGTCTGAAATATGGACAGGCGGCACCAGAAATCCCATCTCCGCCGACAGGTGCCGCCGCAGGCTCCGCACACGGTTCAGCAGTTGCCCGCCCTGCTTCTCGTCCACCAGCGGAATCAGTTGGAAGCCGATCTCGAGCGTCAGGTCCTCCAGCCGCAGCAGGTTGGCCAGCTCCATCGCCTGCGCCGGCTCGGCCTTCTTCTTCTCGCCGGCGGCCAGCTCCGGCAGGGGCGCCAGCGCCGCCTCGGCGGCCATCTTCCGTCCTACAAAAAACAGCACCCCGCTCACCAGCAGAAAGGGAATCTTGGGCAGTCCCGGAATCAGGCACATCGCTCCCGAAACCATGCTCGCCATATATAAGGTGGCCGGACGGCCCAGCAGTTGCTCGCGAATCTCCCCGCCCAGCATCCCCGAGGAGTTGGCGCGGGTCAGCGTAATGCCTCCGGCCACCGAGACCAGCAGCGAGGGAATCAGCGTCACCAGCCCGTCGCCCACCGTCAACACGGTATAGGTCTTCACCGCCTCGCCCAGCGCCACGCCCTGCTGCAGGGTTCCAATCAGCAACCCGGCAATAATGTTGATCGCCGTAATCAGAATCGTCGCCAGCGCGTCCCGCTGGTTGAAGCGCGCCGCGCCGTCCATCGCGCCATAGAATTCCGCCTCCCGCGCAATCGCCTGCCGCCTGCGCCTGGCCTCGGCCTCGTCAATCAGCCCCGCGTTCATGTCGGCGTCGATGGCCATCTGCTTGCCGGGCAGCGCATCCAGCGTGAACCGCGCCGTCACCTCGGCGGTGCGCACTGCGCCGTGCGAAACCACCAGAAACTGGATCGCGATCAGCGCCAGAAACAGCACAAAGCCCACCACGTAATTGCCGCCCACCACAAACTGCCCAAAGGCCTCAATCACCTTGCCGGCCGCCGCCGTACCCTCCTGGCCGTGCAGCAGAATCCTCCGGCTTGACGCAATGTTCAGCGCCAGCCGGAAGATGGTCAGCAGCAGCAGCAGCGTGGGAAAGACGCTCAGCTCCACGGCCCGGCGAATCTGCAGCGCGGCCAGAAACACGATGATGGATGCGGCAATCGAAATCGCCAGCAGCATGTCCAGCCCCACCGCGGGCAAGGGCACCAGCATCACAAACACAATGCTGATGGCCGCCATCGGCAGCAGAAACTCGCGCAGCCGGCGCAGAATCGATCCCGCCCCCAGCGTGCTCGCGGCCACTGCGTTGGTGCTCATCGCTCGCCTCCCTCATAGGGCGGAATCACGCCGGGGACATCGCCCGCGTCCGGCACATTCGTCGCGCCCCGCGCACCGGAGACGCCGCTGCCCGCACCGGGGGTGCCGCGCCGCCGCCGCTCCCGCGCCTCCTCCTCCATGCGCTGCCGGTAGAGATAGGCCAGAATCGCCGCCACCGCCGCGTACAGATCCACGGGAATCGCCTGCCCCACCTCCACCGCGCGATAGAGCGACCGCGCCAGCGGCGGATTTTCGACAATCGGCACGCCCGCCCACCGCGCCTCGCTCTTGATCTCCTCGGCCAGCAGGTTGCGGCCCTTGGCCAGCACCTTCGGCGTCTCCATCGTCGTAAAGTCAAAGCCCAGCGCAATGGCGTAGTGGGTGGGATTGGTCACCACCACGGTCGCGCGCGAAACATCCGCCTTCACCCGCTTGCGCCGCATCTGCCGCTGCAGCCCCTTGATGCGGCTGCGAATCTCCGGACTGCCTTCGGTCTCCTTGTACTCCTCGCGCAAATCCTCGCGGCTCATCTTCAGCCGCGACTCGCGGCTGCGCCACTCCACCACAAAATCAACCGCCGACCATCCGAACAGAATCCACGCCGTGGCCAGCAGCAGCCCGTACACATCCGAGCCCAGCAGCGCCAGCCGCGCCGTCGAGAAAGGCGGCATCGTCAACTGCCGTCCAATCCTCTGCACCGCAATAACCGCCAGCACCGCCGCCGGAATCAGCGATTTTCCCAGCCGCGCCAGCGCCCGCAGCGAGAAGAGATTCTTCGCGTTCTCGGCCGGATTCAGCCGCTCAATCTTCCAGGCCAGCGTCTGCGGATGCACACTCAACCCGCCGGTCTGCACCATCCCCGCGGCCACCGCCGCCACGGCCACCGCCGCCATCACCAGCCCAATCGGCGCCATCACGTTCAGCGAGATTCTTCTAATCGCGTAGACGGTCGGCATCAGTTGCGCCGCCTCCCAGTGCGCCGGGCCCGCCAGGTCAAGAAACGCCATGTAGCCCCCGCGCCAGGCTGCAATGCTGCGCATGCCCACGGCGCCCAGCAGCAGCGCTCCGGCCAGCGTGCCGGCCGCGCCCGACAGCTCGCGGCTATACAGCAGGTCGCCTTCCTTGCGTGCCTTCTCGCGCCTGTGCTGTGTGGCCTGTTCCGTGCGGTCGCCCGGCATCCCGTCAGCCTCCCACCGCGTGTCCGCCCACGGATGCGGCAATCAGCTTCTCGGCCAAATCCAGCAGCCCGTCAAACCGCGCTTCAATAAACCGCGGCCACAGCGCCAGCGACCCGGCCAGCAGCGCAAAGCCGGTCAGCGTCTTCACCGGCACGCTCAACGACATCACCGGCAACTGCGGGCTCAGCTTGCTCAGCAGGGAAATCGCAATCTCGGCCAGCATCGTCGCCGCCAGCACCGGAGCCGCCAGCTGCAGCCCGGCCAGAAAAATCCCTCCCGCCGCCTCCACAATCGCCTGCGGCGTCACCGGCGTCATGGCAAACCCGCCCAGCGGCGCGGCCTTGAAGCTGCGCACCATCGAGTCCAGCAGAATCCGGTCCAGACCCGCCGACAGCACCACCAGCGTGCCCATCAGTTGCAGCAGCTCGCCCATCAGCGGCGTCTGGATCGACGAGGTCGGGTCCAGCAGGTTCACCAGCGAAAAGCTCAGTTGCACGCCGATAATCTGCCCGGCAAACACCAGCATCTCGTTCAGAAAGGCCAGCGTCATGCCGTAGATCAAACCCACTGAAACCTCGCCCAGCACCGACGCGAAGGTGATCTCGACATGCGCATGGGGCAGCGCCGCCACCAGCGGCGCCAGCAGATAGGCCACCGTCAGCGTAAACACCGCCTTGGAGGTCCGCGGCAGCGCCTGCGAGGAGAAGAACGGCGCAAACACCATCATTCCGCTCACCCGCAGAAAGGCCAGCGTCAGCGCGCTCAAAAAATGGCTCCACTGCTGCACCGCGTCTCCTCCTTTCTCAACCCCGCTTCCGCCCGCTCTCAACCCCGCTTCCGCCCGCTCTCAAGCCTGCTCAAAAACTCTCTGCGAGGCCGCCGTCTTGAAAGGGCACGGCTTCAGCCGTGCCATACATGCTCCCGAAAATGACTTCGGCCTTCAGGCCCTGAGGGATGTTTTTCTTGCGCCTTCCTCTCCCAACCCATCCCTCTGCGGCAACCCGCTTCCGTCCCTTCAGCCCAGGTAGCGATGCAGATCCGTCAGCAGCGCCACGGTGTAGTTGGCCAGCCGCGCCAGAAACCACGGCATGCCCACCAGCAGAATCAGCGCCACGGCGCCAATCCGCGGCACCGTCGTAATCGATTGCTCCTGCAAACTGGTCAGCGTCTGCAGCAGGCTCAGCACAAAGCTCAGCCCGGCGGCGGCCACCAGCACCGGCGCTGAAATAATCAGCGACTCCTTCATCAGCTGCCGCAGCAGCTCGGCCACCATGTCCGGCGACATCCGCACCCTCCTCTCAAAAACTCTTCAGCAGCGAGCCGGCCAGCAGGTGCCAGCCGTCCACCATCACAAACAGCAGAATCTTCAACGGCGTCGACACCACCACCGGCGGCAGTTGGAACATGCCGATCGAGGTCGTAATCGCCGCCGTCACCATGTCGATCAGCAGGAACGGCAGAAACAGCACCGCGCCAATCGCAAAGCCCGCCTTCAGCTCGGAGAGGATGTAGGCCGGAATCACCACCCGCATCGGCAGGTCCTCGGGCTTGTCCGGCCGCGGAATCTGTCCAGCCGCGGTAAACAGCGCCAGGTCCTTCTCGCGCGCATAGCGCAGCATGAAGGTCTTCACCGGCGCCGACCCCCGGTCAATCGCCTGCCAGCCCGTAATCTGTCCGCCGCGATAGGGCTCCACAGCCACCTTGTCAATCTGCGTCAGCACCGGCGCCATCAGGAACCAGGTCATGAACAGCCCCAGTCCCAGCAGCGTCGGGTTCGAGGGCGCGGTCTGCGTGCCCAGCGCCTGGCGCAGAAAATGAAAGACCACCAGCAGCCGCACCAGCGGCGTCATGCTCATCAGAATCGCCGGCATCAGCGTAATCAGCGTCAGCACCAGCAGAATCGTCCACGGCGTCGAGTCCGCCGGATGCAGCTTCTGGCTCAGATTCGGAAGCGCGGGAAGCACCGGCGCCGCCATGGCCGCCGCCAGAGCTACCATGAAATCCTCCGGCTTGACCCCATTGAAGCGCGCGCCTGTTTCCGCCTACGCACTCCAGCACCCGCTCCAGCTCCCGCTCCCGCACGCGTCCCGCCCGCACCCTGTCCCTCGCCCTGTCCCTCGCCGTCGAGCGCATAAAACACCGGCCCGCCTTCAGGCGAGATGGCCACCAGCAGATGCCTTCCCTCGGCCTCCACCAGCGCCAGTTGCTGCCGCGGCGCCAGCGTAATCCGCTCCACCAGCGCCAGTCGCGGCGCAGGCCGTGCCGCGCCTGCCCTGCCGGTGAGCCCGCGATTCTGCCACAACTCCAGCAGCCATCCGGCCAGCGACCACGGCTCCCGGCCCTGATTCCCTGCGTGCAGCGCGGGCAGTCCCGTCGCCTCCAGTGCTCCCATCTCTTTCACTCCTCCCCCACGTCGCACCCCGCTCATGCCAGCCCGGTCACACGAGCCCGGTCACGCCAGTCTGGTCACCCGCACCGCAAGCTGCGTGTCCACCACCTCGAACTCGCTCCAGGCAAGCTGCACATCGCCGGCGCTCAGCGGCATGTCGTCGCCTCCGGCCCATTGCGTCTCAATCACCGCGCCCGCCTCCAGCGCCAGCAGGTCCTTCACCTGGAAGCCGCGCACCGGAACCGAAACCTCCAGCTCCACCGGCAACAGCGCCACCGCCGGCGGAATCCCGCCCGGCTCCGCGGGTCCCAGCCGCGGCTGCGGCACCAGAGCTTCTTCGCCCGCCGTCGACTGCCCCTCGGCAGCCCGCGCTCCCCGCGCCGTCTCCGGCACGCCCGGTGGAAGGGTTGTGGATGAGGTGGCCATATGGAGGGGGTTGGAGCAGGAAATGGACCAGAAGGGTGCGGGAAAGGTTGGATTGGTTTAAGGATTGCGAAAATCTTCGCCCTCCCGCTGCCATCCCCTCCCCAATTCCCCCCGCTCGCACCCCAATGCGCCTTATCCGATTCCCTGTTCGCTGCTACACTTGATGTGTGTGAACGGCGCGCGGTCCCGGCATCGCACCCACCCCGGTCTGACCCGCGAAAGAGGTCCAAGCCAATGACTGAACCAATTGAAACCAAGCACGTTGCCCCAACCCTCCGCCTCAAGGTCGGCCTTGCTGAAATGCTCAAGGGCGGCGTCATCATGGACGTCATGAACGTCGAGCAGGCCCTCATCGCCGAAGAAGCCGGCGCAGTCTCCGTCATGGCCCTCGAGCGCGTTCCCGCCATGATCCGCGCCGAAGGCGGCGTGGCCCGCATGGCCAAGCCCAGCCTCATCAAACAGATCATCCAGGCCGTTTCCATCCCCGTCATGGCCAAGGCCCGCATCGGCCACTTCGCGGAGGCCCAGATCCTCCAGCAGCTCGGCGTCGACTTCATCGACGAGAGCGAAGTCCTCACCCCCGCCGACGAAGTCCACCACATCGACAAGCACGCCTTCACCACGCCCTTCGTCTGCGGCGCGCGCAACCTCGGCGAGGCCCTCCGCCGCATCGCCGAAGGCGCGGCCATGATCCGCACCAAGGGCGAGGCCGGCACCGGCGACGTCGTCCACGCCGTCCAGCACATGCGCCAGATTACCCGCGAAATGCGCTCCCTCACCGTGCTTACCGAGCAGGAGCTCTACGCCGCCGCCAAGGAGCTGCAAGCTCCCTACGAACTCGTCCGCCTCGTCGCGAAAACCGGCAAGCTCCCCGTGCCCAACTTCTCCGCCGGCGGCATCGCCACCCCCGCCGACGCCGCGCTCATGATGCAGCTCGGCGCCGAAGCCGTCTTCGTCGGCTCAGGCATCTTCATGAAGGAGCGCGCCACGCCCCTCGACGTCGAGAACGACCCCCGCGAGCGCGAAGAAGCCGTCTCCCGCGCCAAGGCCATCGTCGCCGCCACCACCCACTTCAACGACCCCAAAATCCTCGCCGAAGTCTCCGAGCAGGTCACCGGCACCATGAAGGGTCTCGCCGCCGCAGCCCTCGAAGAGTCGCAGCTCCTCCAAACCCGCGGCTGGTAAGGGTCCGCCGTTATAGCGGCGTACTAAACATTGATTCAACGGACGCAGAGGTTGCTTGCTCTCTGCGTCCTTTTCGTTCGCTTCTCATCTCTTTAGAAGGGGGAAAACTGACCTTGCTCCAACCCCGCATCGGCGTCCTTGCCATCCAGGGCGACTACTCCGCACACGTCCGCGCCCTCACTGACGTCGGCGCAACCCCCGTCGAAATCCGCAACCCTGAAGAGCTCGCCTCCATTGACGCGCTCGTCCTCCCCGGCGGCGAATCCACCACCATGCTCAAATTCCTTGAGAAGCACGCCTTCTTTGACGTGCTCAAATCCTTCTGCGCCACCCATCCCGTCTTCGGCACCTGCGCCGGAGCCATCCTCCTCGCCCGCGAAGTCCTCAACCCGCCCCAAAAGTCCCTCGCGCTCCTCGATGCCACCGTTGAGCGCAACGCCTACGGCCGCCAGATTGACTCCTCCATCCTCACTGCGGAAACCGCCCTCCCCGGCGGCCCGCTTGAAATGGTCTTCATCCGCGCCCCGCGCATCACCGCCACCGGCCCCGCCGTCGAGGTTCTCGCCCGCCGCAACGGTGACCCCGTCCTCGTCCGCCAGGGCCGCGTTCTCGCCGCCACCTTCCACCCCGAGCTCTCCTCCGATCGCCGCATCCACAAACTTTTTCTCGATTCCCTCCGCTCGCTGCCAAGCTGAACAGCCCTTTTGTGTTCCCGCCAAATCGGAATCGCACTCCCCATCCATCCCTCACATTTCCCTGTGCGTCCAATCAAAAGTGAGAGTAAGCTCTTTTCCAAAGAGGCTTCCCATGCCCGCGATCTTCACGCATCCCCCGGCGGAAATCGAACCCAAAGATCCCGGTTTTGGCGGACGTCCTCCCGTCGACCGCCGTCCCACCGGCGGCGGAGGCGGCGGAGGCGACGACGACTGGGACGGTGCCCACCACGGCCCGCGCGAACTGCTCCACCGCATGCGCTTCTTCGTCTTCTTCGGCCTCGCCGGAGACATGATGTTCTTCGTCATGCTCGTCATCCTCTTCTTCGCCCGCCAGTCCGGCACGCGCTTTGACCCCGTCTCCCACGACCCCATCGGCGACTGGCGGCCCATCCTCCTGCCGCCCATCCTTTACCTCAACACCGCCGTCCTCATCCTCTCCAGCCTCACCATGGAGTTCGCCCGCCGCAACATCTTC
Source organism: Occallatibacter sp. (assembly GCA_035763705.1). Taxonomy (GTDB): domain Bacteria; phylum Acidobacteriota; class Terriglobia; order Terriglobales; family Acidobacteriaceae; genus Telmatobacter. The sequence continues at coordinate 83,533 of DASUAU010000018.1, forward strand.
CGTGAAATCGACGTCCTCGAAGAGTGGCTCGGACTCGGCCGTCCCGCCCTGCACCGCACCCTACCCTGGCTCGGCGCAACTTTCCTCCTCGGCTCGCTCTTCGTCGCCGGCCAGTGGACCGCATGGCGTCAGCTCACCGCACAGGGCTTCACCTTTGACCAGTGGTCCACCCCCGCCAGCTACTTCTTCTACATCATCACCGGCCTCCACGCCGCCCACCTCGTCCTCGGCCTCGCCATCCTCGCCGCCTGCCTCGTCGCCCTCGGCCTCCTCAGGCGCGTCGAGCTCCGCCAGGTCCTCGTCGACGCCACCGCCTGGTACTGGCACGCCATGGGACTCGCCTGGCTCATCCTCCTCGCCGTCCTCGCCCTTGGCCAGTAATTCCACCGCCCCCACACCGCATGCTCGGCAGCTTGGCCTAGCGCTTTTTTGGTGGGGGGCAGGCCCCGAGTTCTTCCACAAAGGACGGCTGCCCCAGGTGCCTCGCCCTTGGGCACCTGGGAAACCACCCTCACCCGCCAGAGTTCTAGACCGCCTTCCAGGGCCGACTATTCTTCAGCCGTCCAAAGCTCTTTACCCATCCGCCCGCCGCGCTCCCCTGAGAGCCGTGCTCTCCCACATCTCAGAATCGAGATGCGGGACACCCATGTTTCGAGGCTGGGATACAGCGAACGGACTTGATTCCCCCACCACCCGGATTTCAGAGTTACGATGAACCATCGAGACTTGGGCTACCCGCCAACGTGCGGTTGATCTGCTGAGTGGGAAAGAATGATGAATAAATTCGGATCTGAACTCGAATCTGAGGCTCGGCAATACCTCTGGATAAGGAATGCCGAGGATACGCCCATTGTGTTGTGCGTTGAGCCCTGGGGAAACGAGCTCACAATCTCTCAAGGCAACGACTACCTACTTGTTTTTGAAGGTCCCAAGGGAGAATACCCTGCGATCGAATGGAAAAAAGGAAAGGTCACAGTTTATGGCTGGCAAGGCTCAGCAGCCTGGGTTTTTCTGAATAGGGAGGTTATCCTTTCTTGCGATACTAGGGTGCCAGAAATGCCGAGGTAGCTCTCCGGAGTTGTTATGGCGAGCCGGGTGCATCGCTCTTGGGCACTCGGGGCATCGATACGATGCAAGCGTTGGCCTCAACTCGGACCCAAGATACGCGTACGGCAATGTCCCTCGCTTGTCTCTTCAACGAAGAGTTTGGCGGGTGTCCCGCATCTCGGCGCCTTCGTTCTGCCACGATGAACGGGTGCCCCACATCTCGCGCTGTTCGAGATGTGGGAGACCACCGCCCTCACCCCACCATCCAGGAAAAGGCACCAGGTCTCTCCGTCCTTCGCTCCAGTCAAGGCCGCTCGCTCCAAAAATCTCCCAACTCCCTCATTCCATTCGCAATTTTCCCCGCACCCTTTTGCCGATCATTCCCCCGTTTCATCGCACAATAGAAACGTGAAAGGAAAACCCATGCCCCCAACCCGCTCACACCAAGCTGAAAAGCTGATAGCTGCCCTGTGAAGCCGTGACCCTGTGCAGCACAGTCCAAAACACCCATTCCCGGCTGTGAAACTGTGACCCTGTGCAGCACAGCCGCTCACCCTGCCACCAGCCAGCTATCAGCCAGCAGCTAACGGCTGGGGGGAAGCCCCCCTCCCCCCTGTTTTTTTATTTGCATTTTTCCACAGAATTTTTGCCGAAAATTAAGAAGTCTCCTTCGCCCCGTCTTCGCCTCCGCCCAAAGGACGCGCTCAAAACACGCAGCCTCCGCACCAGAAACACAAAAGGCCACACACTCCGCGCGGCCTCGGCTCATCAACTCCGGAAATCTGCTTACCGGCTGCTCTCGCTCCGCTTCAGCGTTCCCCTGATCCGTTCCCACAGTGTCGGCACCACCGGGCACGCAAAATAGACCTCTCGATTCCGCGCCATCAGTAGTTGAATCGCCTCAACCGCGCCGTCGTTTCCTGAAAGCGATCCGCCATCGTGCGCATACTCGTCCGCCAGGTATTCAATCGCGTGACTCAGCATCTCCAGCGCGCGTCCCGCTTCGCGGTCAATCCGCCGCCGCTTCACGCCCGCCGCATCTGCAGCGCCCGCCGTCCGCCCCGCGGCAATCGAAAACCCTGTACTCGAAGAAGACACCGTTGCCGACCTCTGCATGCACTGATTCTTCCTCGCACGCTCCTTAGCCTTCGCACCAATCAATCAAGAGGAACCTCAATCAAGCCCAAAATGACACAGAGATAGCAAACAGTCCCTATTCGGGACGCGCACCGCCACCGCTCTCCGCCCGACTCCTTCCGCGCAACAGCCTTCGCGCCCGTCTCGGCACGTGACAACGCACCTTGACGGGACGAGGTCGAAAACCTAATCTCGATGCAGTGGGTATTTGCGCAGGCAAGCCTCGTAGCCCCGCGCAATCAATCGTTTACTTTTTTTCTTAAACCCCCGGCTGTACTGGACCGCGCATGAGCATTCCTTATTCCTGGCAGTACATTCCGCTCCTCCTGCAAATTGTTGTGGCCTTGGTCCTCTCCGCAGGAATGGTGATTGCCTCATGGTTCGTCGGCCAGCACAAGAATTCGCCCGTCAAGCTCGCCGCCTACGAGTGCGGCATTGAGGCCGTCGGCGACGCCCGCGCCCGCTTCAGCGTCCGCTTTTACATGGTCGCCATGCTCTTCATCCTCTTCGACGTCGAAGCCGTCTTCATGATGCCCTGGGCCGTCATCTATAAGGACTTGCCCCACATCACCGGCCAGCGCCTCTTCGGCTTCTGGGAAATGCTCGTCTACCTCGGCTTCGTCGCCGTCGGTCTCTACTACATCGTGCGCAAAGGCATCCTCAACTGGAGCCAGGACAAGGCGGACCTCTGACCATGGCCGACGCGACCCTCAACGCTCTCCACGGCAAAGCCGCAGTTCTTCAAAATTTGCCCGAACATCCCGCCGTCAAAGCCGCCCTCGCCTTCAGTCAGGAGGCCTTCCTCGACGCAAAATTTGACCGCGGCGAACTCACGCTCACCTTCGCGCCGGAGAAAATCCGCGAAGCCGCGGCGGCCATGCAGGCTGCCGGCTACAACTTCTTTGAGGATGCCACCGCCGTCGACTGGCTTCCCTCCGAGCCGCGCTTCCAGGTCAGTTATCACCTTCTCTCGCACCGCTTTCGGGAGCGCATCCGCCTCATCGTCTTCCTTTCGTCGCAGGATCCAACCGTGCCCTCCATCACACAGGTCTGGCCCTCGGCCAACTACTATGAGCGTGAAATCTTTGATCTCTTCGGAATCCGTTTTGAAGAGCATCCCAATCTGCGCCGCATCATGATGCCTGAAGACTGGAAGGGCCATCCGCTGCGCAAGGATTATCCCGTGGAGGGCTACCGTTAATGGTGGAGACCATCGGCACTCCCATTCTTGAAGCTCCCCACGCCGAGGGCGCCAAAGACCAGCACATGGTCCTCAACATGGGACCGCAGCACCCGTCCACGCATGGCGTTCTGCGCCTCGTGCTTGAAATCGACGGCGAAATCGTCGTCCGCCTCTACCCGGAAATCGGCTATCTCCACACCGGCATCGAAAAAACCTGTGAGGCCAAGTTCTATCAGCAGGTCGTCCCGCTCACCGATCGCGTCGACTACCTCAGCCCCATGGCCAACAATCTCTGTTACTGCCTGGCTGTGGAGAAGCTTCTCGCGCTTGAAATTCCCGAAAAAGCCCAGTGGATGCGCGTCCTGCTTGCCGAGCTCACGCGCCTCAATTCGCATCTGGTCTGGCTCGGCACGCACGCCATGGACATTGGCGCGCTCACCGTCTTCCTTTACACCTTCCGCGAGCGCGAAGACATCCTGCGCATCTTTGAGGCCGTCTCCGGCCAGCGCATGATGACCAGCTACTTTCGCATCGGCGGCCTCTCCATGGAGCCGCCGCTCGACTTCTTTGATCGCGTTCGCACCTTCATCCGCACATTCCCTGAGAAGATTGACGAATACTCCAACCTCCTCACCGGCAATCCCATCTTCGCCAATCGCCTCAAAGGCGTCGGTTATCTCTCCGGTGACGATGCCATCGCACTCGGCGTCACCGGGCCGCCGCTCCGCGCCTCCGGCGTCGACTTCGACCTGCGCCGCGACATGCCCTACTCCAGCTACGAGAAGTTCCAGTTCAAGGTGGCCACCGCCACGGAGGGCGACACCTGGGCGCGCTATCTCGTCCGCCTCGTCGAAATGCGCGAAAGCGTCAAAATCATTCAGCAGGCCCTCGACGGCATGCCCGAAGGCCCCATCAAGGCCGACGCGCCAAAAATCGTTTTGCCCGACCGCGAAAAGATGAAGACCCAGATGGAAGCCCTCATCCATCACTTCAAAATCGTCACCGAGGGCTTCACCGTTCCTGCCGGAGAGGTCTACCATGCCATCGAAAGTCCGCGGGGGCAAATGGGCTATTACGTCGTTTCCGACGGTACCGCCAAGCCGTATCGTGTCCACATGCGCAATCCATCGTTTGCCACACTGCAGGCGCTGGAGACCATGTGCCAGGGCCGCATGCTAGCGGACGTTGTCGCCGTCGTCGGCTCCATCGACATTGTCCTCGGGGAGATTGATCGATAGTGTCCACCAACTTCATTGCGCCGTCCTCTTACGTCAAGGCCATCGCTGAGGCCAAGACGCGCCGCGACGAGTACGAAGCCCGCGAAAGCGCGCTCAAAAAGCAATCCGATGACTGCTCTGAGTTCTTCAGGGCCCTCGGAGTCAGCCTGAGCGCTGAAATGAACAAGGCCAACGAGGGCCTGCGCGAATCAAGTTTCAAAGAACTGTTCGAGGGGCTCTTCGCCGCCAGGGCGCCCGAGCACCAGATGCTCATCAGCTTCGGCGGCTCGCAGAATGCGCGCGACATCACCCTCGACTTGTCCGACAAGAATTATCCAACCATCCGCATCAAAGACTTGAACAACAGCCCCACCGGCTCGCTGCAATTCGTCCTCAAGAATGTAGGTAAGGGCATGCAGGCCTTTGTCACTGAAGGCGGCGGCACTGCCAACTGGAGCATTCCGCTCTCCGTGGACCAGGTTGCCGCACGCGTTGTCGAGAATGTGATTGATGACCTCTACCGCTAGTTCGGCTGCGGCAGTGCTCGGCGAGCTTTGGGTCTCGCTGGCCTCGCTGCTGCGCAGTTACACCGCGGCCCACGGACTCAACCGCAGTCGCCAGGCCACCGTCGAGCTCGGCGAGCACCGCATCACCGTGCGTCACGGTGAGCGCTGGCTGGATTTGAGACGCAGCCACGAACGCGTCAACTGGATGCGAGAAAATGGAAAGGGCGGATCTTTGGAACTCACTGAATCCGGAAGTTTGCGCTCGGCCGCGGGCGAGGAGCAGCTTGACCTTGCCGCAGAAGCCTGGGCGCGCGAACTGATGCAGGGGGCCGACGGCTGATGACCAACGAAACCATGACCATCTTTTCGCCGCGACTGGCCGCGCGGTTTGATGCGCTGGTCGAGAAATACCCCATGCGCCGCTCCGCGCTTGTGCCCATGCTGCTTTACGCGCAGGATGAAGTCGGCTACCTCTCGGACGCGGTCATCGCAGAAGTCGCCGAGCGCATCGGCATCACTGAGCTCGATGTCCGCAACGTCGCCACTTACTACTCCATGCTGCGCTTCAAGCCTGCCGGAAAATTCAACGTGCAGGTCTGCACCAACATCAGTTGCATGCTCCGCGGCGCCTACGAAGTCTTTGACCGCTTCCAGCACGAACTCGGTATCGGCCACAAGGGCGTCACCGCAGACGGCGTCTTCTCGCTAGAAGAGGTCGAGTGCATAGGCGCATGCTGCTGGGCGCCCGCCATTCAGGTCAACTACGACTTCCACGACGACCTCGCACCGGACAACGTGCCCGGCATCCTCGCCGACTACCGCAAGCGCGCCGCAGAAGGGACGGGACCGAATGCCTAAGCTCGTCTCTCATCCCGATGAAGTCAAAATCGTCACTCGCCGCTTCGGCCAGGGCGCGGCCAACATCGACAAATACATCGAGCTCGGCGGCTATGAGTCCGCGCGCAAATGTCTCGCCCAGGGTCCTGACTGGATCATCAATGAGATGAAGTCCTCCAACCTCCGCGGACGCGGCGGCGCGGGCTTTCCCACCGGCATGAAGTGGTCCTTCGTCCCCAAGCAGAGCGCCAAGCCCAAATACGTCCTCGTCAACGGCGACGAGAGCGAGCCCGGCACCTGCAAGGATCACCTCATCTTCCTGCATGATCCGCATGCCGTCATTGAAGGCACCATGATCGCCGGCCTCGCCATCGGCGCCAAGCTCGGCTTCATTTACCTTCGCGGCGAATACCGCTACCTGCTCGAAATCGTCGAAAAGGCCGTCGCCGACGCCTACGCCAAAGGCTTCCTCGGCAAAAACATCTTCGGCTCGGACACCGAATTCCAGATCATCACGCAGACCGGCGCAGGCGCCTACGAGGTCGGCGAAGAGTCGGCGCTCATGGAATCGCTCGAAGGCAAGCGCGGCGTTCCCCGCATCAAGCCGCCCTTCCCTGCCGTCGTCGGTCTTTACGGCGGTCCCACGGTCATCAACAACGCCGAGACCATCGCCACCGTTCCGCACGTCATCGCCATGGGCGGCGCGGCTTACGCCGCAGTCGGCAGTGAGCGCAACGGCGGCACGCGCCTCTTCGGCCTGAGCGGACACATCGAACGCCCCGGCGTCTACGAGCTGCCCATGGGCTACAACCTCAAGAAGATGATCTACGAGGTTGGCGGCGGCGTTCGCGGCGGACGCAAGCTCAAGGCCGTTGTGCCCGGCGGCTCCTCCACGCCTGTTCTGCTGCCCAACGAAATCGAAACCCTCGGCATGGATTTTGACCAGGTGGGCAAGGCCGGCTCCATGCTCGGCTCCGGCGGCGTCGTCGTCATTGACGATCAGACCTGCATCGTCGAGTTTGCCCTGCGCACCATCAGTTTTTATCAGCATGAGAGCTGCGGCTGGTGTATTCCCTGCCGCGAAGGCACAGACTGGCTCAAGAAATCCCTCACCCGTTTCCACGCCGGCTTCGGCGTCGAAAAGGACATCGACAACATCCGCTACCTTGCCGAGAACATGTTGGGCCGCACCTTCTGTCCGCTGGGCGATGCGGCCGCAATGCCCACGATCGGCTTCGTCAAGAAATTCCGCAAGGAGTTTGAGGACCACCTCAACGGCAAGCCCTGCCCATTCGCCAGGCACGTGGACCTGGCCGTGGTCTAGATCAGGCGCTGGAGAATCATGGCTGACGTCACTTTCACTGTCGATGGCAAAAAGCTCACCGCTCCTGCGGGCACGCTGCTGATTGAGGCCTGCCGCAAAGCCGGCATTGAGATTCCTGCATTCTGTTATTACCCCGGCCTAAGCCTGCAGGCCGCCTGCCGCATGTGCGTCGTGCGCCAGGAAAAGGTGCCCAAACTCCAGACCGCCTGCACCACCACGGTCGCCGAGGGCCAGGTGTTCATCACCGAGTCGGACGAAATCGCCCAGTCCCGCAAAGCCATGCTTGAGTTTGTCCTCGGCAACCACCCGCTCGACTGCCCCGTCTGCGACGCCGGCGGCGAGTGCGAACTGCAGGACATGACCTTCAAATATGGCGCGGGCGAAAGCCTCTACGCCGAGGCCAAGCACCACCGCGAAGAGCAGCAATGGTCGCCCGCTGTTTTCTATGACCGCCCGCGCTGCATCCTCTGCTACCGCTGTGTGCGCGTATGCGGTGAAGGCATGGACGTCTGGGCCCTCGGCATTCAGAACCGCGGCTCCAGCTCCGTCATCGCGCCGAATGACGGCAACCAGCTCGACTGCGAGCAGTGCGGCATGTGCATCGACGTTTGCCCCGTAGGCGCGCTCACCAGCGGCACGTATCGCTACAAGACGCGCCCCTGGGACATGACGCACGTCTCCACCATCTGCACCCATTGCGCTGACGGCTGCAAAGTCACGCTCGGCGTTCGCGCGTCCACAGACGGCTCGGAAATCATCCGCGCCGACAACCGCGACAAGAGCGGCATCAACAACGATTTTCTCTGTGCCAAAGGCCGCTTCGGCTTCGACTTCGTCGAAAGTCCAGAGCGCCTGTCAACGCCGCTCATCCGCAACGCATCCGGCAAACTTGAGCCGGCCACATGGGAACACGCCCTTCGCTTCGCGGCACAAAAGCTCAAAGAGGTGCGCGACACGCGCGGCGGCTCGTCCATCGGCGTCATCGGCTCCAACCTCACCACCAACGAAGAGAACTACCTGCTGCAGAAATTCGCGCGCACCCTGCTCGGCACCAACAACATTGACCATGAGCGTACCGCCGACTACGCAGCCTTCGCGCAGGCAATCGCCGGCCATAACGGCCTCGCCGCCAGCCTCGCCGACACGCTCACAGCACCGGCCATCCTTCTCGTCGGCGGCAATCCTACAGAAGAGCATCCACTGCTCGCCTGGAATCTCCGCACCAACGTTCGACTCAACAAGGCACGGCTCTACGTGGCCAACGCGGCGTCCATCAAGCTCGAACGTCAGGCTCGCGCCACGCTTCGCCTGGAAGCGGATGGCTATACAAAGCTCCCTGTCCTGCTCAACGGCGAATCGGACTTGGCCAAGGCGGTACGCGAAGAAGAATCCCTGCTCATCCTTTTCGGCCAGGAGTTCCGCGGCGCGGATGTCAAGGCACTCGTCGACTGGGGAATTGCGCGAGGCAACACACGCTTCGCCTGCCTCGGCGATTTCGTCAACTCCCGCGGCGCGGCAGACATGGGTCTGTTGCCAAACTTCCTGCCCGGCTACACGCCCCTCACGCAGCCCGACGACTTTGCCGCGGAATATCCGGGCCTCTCCAGCCAGCCCGGCTTGTCCCTGCCAGAAATGCGCGAGGCCGCCCCACAAGGTAAGCTCGCCGCGCTTCTGGTCGTCGGCGCAGATCCCGTCACTGGCCAGGGTTTTGATCCCGCCGTCCTCCGCAATACCTTCACCGTCGTGCAGGACATCTTCCTCACGCCTACGGCTGCACTCGCCGACGTCGTCCTCCCGGCAGCCAGCCTCTACGAAAAGAGCGGCACCGTCACC
>DASUAU010000019.1:0-72852 GCA_035763705.1 Occallatibacter sp.
CGTAGCCCGCGCCGGCCGTGTTCGGCTCGATGCGCAGCTTGCAATGCCCGTAGTTGCCCGAGCCGCCCGTCTGGCGAATGTACTTGCCCTCGGCCTCGGCCGTCTTGCGAATGGTCTCGCGGAAGGCCACCTTTGGCTCGCCCACATTGGCTTCCACCTTGTGCTCCCGCTTCATGCGGTCCACAAGGATCTCCAGATGCAGCTCGCCCATCCCGCTGATGATGGTCTGGCCCGAATCCTCGTCGGTGCGCACCTTGAAGGTCGGATCCTCGTCAGCCAGCCGCGCCAGCGCAATGCCCATCTTCTCCTGGTCGGCCTTGGTCTTCGGCTCAATGGCCACCGAAATTACCGGCTCGGGAAAGGTAATCGCGCCCAGCGCAATCGGGTGCTGCGGAGAGCTGAGCGTGTCGCCCGTCTTCAGGTCCTTCAGGCCCACGCACGCGCAGATGTCGCCGGCCCATATCTCGGTCACGTCCTCGCGCTTGTTGGCGTGCATCTTCACCAAGCGCCCCACGCGCTCCGTCTTGCCCGTGCGCGGGTTCAGCACCGTGTCGCCGGTCTTCAGCGAACCGGAGTAGACGCGGATGAACGAGAGCTTCCCGAACGGGTCGTTGATCAGCTTGAAGACCAGCGCCGATAGGGGCTCGGTGTCCTCGGCCTTGCGAACAAGGATCGCCGGCTGGTGCGAGGGGTCAATGCCCTCCACCGGCGGCTTGTCCAGCGGGCTGGGCAGATAATCCACCACTGCGTCGAGCAGCGTCTGCACGCCCTTGTTCTTGAAGGCGCTGCCGCAGATGACCGGGAAGACCTTCAGGTCAATGGTCGCCTGCCGGATGCCCTTCTTCAGCTCCTCGATGGTCGGCGTCTCGCCTTCCAGAAACTTCTCCAGCAGCACGTCGTCGGTCTCGGCAATCACTTCGATCAGCTGCATGCGGAAGGCCTCGGCCTTCTTCACCAGGTCGGCGGGAATCTCCTCCACCGAGTACTTGGCGCCCATCGTCTCGTCATGCCACACGACGGCCTTCATCTCGATCAGATCCACGGCGCCCTTGAAGTTCGCCTCGGCCCCGATCGGAATCTGCAGCGCCACAGGCCGCGCGCCCAGCCGCTTGCGGATGGTTTCCAGCACGTACTCAAAGTCTGCGCCGTTCTTGTCCATCTTGTTCACGAAGCAGATGCGCGGAACCTTGTACTTGTCGCCCTGCCGCCAGACCGTCTCGGTCTGCGGCTGCACGCCGGAAACGGAGTCGAACACCGCCACCGCGCCGTCCAGCACGCGCAGCGAGCGCTCCACCTCGGCCGTAAAGTCCACGTGGCCCGGCGTATCGATAATGTTGATGCGGACGTCCCGCCAGTTGCAGGTCGTCGCCGCCGAGGTAATCGTGATGCCGCGCTCCTGCTCCTGCTCCATATAGTCCATCGTCGCCGTGCCTTCATGCACTTCGCCGATGCGGTGCGTAATGCCCGTATAGAACAGGATCCGCTCGGTCGCCGTCGTCTTTCCGGCGTCGATGTGCGCCATGATTCCGATATTCCGGCAACGGTTCAGAGGTACGGTGCGAGCCACGATTCATCTTCCTTGCGGGCCGCCCGGCCCGCGGTTGGTCTTTCCTGCTTCCTGCATCCTCCCGGCCCATCGTGCAGGCCCGGAGTCAAACTCATTTTCCTTGCCGCCTTACCAGCGGTAGTGGGCAAAGGCCTTGTTGGCCTCGGCCATGCGGTGCACGTCTTCCTTCTTCTTCATGGCGGCGCCGCGCCCATTGGCCGCGTCCAGCAGCTCATTGGTCAGCTTGTCCACCATGCCCTTTTCGCCTCGGCCGCGCCCGTAGGTAATCAGCCAGCGAATCGCCAGCGAAGTGCGCCGCTCCTGGTTCACCTCGATCGGCACCTGATAGTTCGCGCCGCCCACGCGCCGCGTCTTCACCTCAAGCAGCGGCTTGCAGTTCTCCACCGCCTTCTTGAACAGCTTGATGGCCTCTTCGCCGCCGCCCTTGGACTCGAGATTCTGCATCGCCTTGTAAAAGATGCCCTGGGCCGTCGACTTCTTTCCGCCCCACATCATCGAGTTCACAAACTTGGTCACCAGCGTCGACCCATAGACCGGGTCCGGCGCAACTTCCCGCTTCGCAATGTGCCCTTTTCTCGGCATAAGTTCCTCAAAACCCGCTTCTAGCTGCTAGCTCCTAGCCGCCAGCTTGTCTCGCCGCCACCGCCGCCACGACCCCTCGAAAGCCAGGATCTGGAGGCTGAAAGCCGGCGGCTCCGCAGTTACTTCTTGCCCGCCGCAGCGCCGCCCTTGGCCCGCTTGGCGCCGTATTTCGACCGGCCCTGCTTGCGGTTGGCCACGCCCACTGAGTCCAGCGTGCCCCGCACCACGTGATAGCGAACGCCCGGCAGGTCCTTCACGCGGCCTCCGCGAATCAGCACAATCGAGTGCTCCTGCAGGTTGTGCCCGATGCCCGGAATGTAGGTCGTCACTTCAATGCCATTGGTCAGGCGCACGCGAGCCACCTTGCGCAGCGCCGAGTTCGGCTTCTTGGGCGTCTGCGTATACACGCGCGTGCATACGCCGCGCCGCTGCGGCGAGGCCTGCAGCGCCGGCGACGCCGTCTTGTACCGCGGGGCCGTGCGCCCCTTGCGAACCAGCTGATTAAATGTAGGCAATCGAAAACTCCTTACCTCAGAAACCCCAAAAATCCCTCAGGACCCGGATTCCGTCCCATTTCAGCAGCTGCGCGCAGGGCTTTCGGGCCTCTCCGGCCGCGGCTCCGGCACACTCCCAGCCGGCGCGCACGCGCACAGAAGCCCCAAAGTTGCTGCTTCGCGTCTGCCTTCGTTCCACTTCCAGACGAGAACCAGGACGGTGGCCGGTCGCCCGCCTCAAACTCCCTGGCAGGGCCCGCTCCGTTTCGCCGGTTCCGGCCCGCATAGCCCTCCAAGGCGGAGAACGCGCGAGCTCCGATGCGATATGCCCCAGCCCCTCGCAAGAAAGGAGCAACTTCAGGGTCTCCAACCGGCTTCACTTCCTCCGGCTCGCGGGCTCGTCCGGCTCACTTGCTGCCGGACCGCCCTTACGCTACTCGCCGTTGGACACACGTCGGGAGGCGTTCTTGCGGAACCCTTTTACTGTAGCAGGAACAGAACCGAGGGTCAATGAAATCTGGAGCAAATTGCAGGAAATGCCTAGACGAATCACCTGCTTCGGACCCTGCCACCCCGGCTTCCAGCTTCGCTTCCTGATTTTAATCTCCGATTGGCCTTCCGCTCCACTCCTCTACTCCCGCAGCGCTCCTCATTTCCCGCCCTTGCCCCCGCCCGTCAGCCGCCCCTCCAGCAGCCGCAGAAACCCCGCCTCATCGGACTTCAGGCACACCTCCACATTCGCCCTGCCCTTCTCGGGAATCGTCTGCCCCCGGTCATCCACCCGAATCCGCATCGGCTGCGCCGGGCACAGCTCCGGGTGCATGGCATAGGTCACCGCCACCGGGTCAAACAGGGTCGGCGTCGGCGAGTGCAAGGGCGTGCCCGCCACCCACTCCCGATAGAGCAGCCCCAACTGCACGCCCAGAGCCCCGCCGTTCGTAAAAATCTTCTCCCTATCTGTCTCATGCAAAGGAATTTGCGTCGAATCGAGCGGCATCATATAGACCTTGACACCCGAGCCCAGCAGCGCCCGCATCCCCGCCGGGTCCCGGTCGATATTCCACTCCGGCTCCGCCGGCCGCGGTTTCCCATTCACCTCGCCGTATCCGCGATAGATGCTTCCGCCCATCATCACCACGCGCCGCAGCTTCCTGAAGGTCGCTGGATCCTTCGCAATGGCCGCCTGCACCGTAAACAGCGGCCCAATCGCAATCAGCGTCACCTGCCCCGGATGCCGCCGAATCTGGCTCAGCAGAAATTCCACCCCGTCTCCGCGCGGCTTCCCCGCCCATCCTTCCGCATAGGCCTTCTGCGTCATCCCATTGCCGGTCTTCGTCTCCGGCCCGGCAGCCACCGGAATTCCGCTGCGCCCCACCGCCGTCAAATACCTCTCCAGCAGCCTCGCCCGCAGCTCCGTATCCCCAAAGGTCGTCGTAATCCCCAGAATCCTCAGCTCCGGGCTCTTCAGCGCCAGCGCCACCGCAAACGCGTCGTCAATATCGTCGCCGATATCCGTGTCAATCACCACGAGTTGCGGCCTCGCTTCCGCGCTGGCCTTCGCCGGCAATCTTGTTGCGCGCTTTGCATGCTGCCCCGCTGCCAACCCCGGCATCAGCGCCGCCAGCGCCACCCACCCCGCCACACACTTCCAACCCATCCGCATCCTCATGCCCACCACTCTAATCCTGACCCTGCCCCGCCATCCATCTCCGTCTTTGTCCCGCGCCGCCCCCGCATGCCATACTCCCTCCGTCCCCGTCCCACGCCGCATGTCGCCCCTCTACCGCAAAATCGCCCTGCGCCTGGTGCCCTTCCTCATGGCGCTTTACTTTGTCGCCTTCCTTGACCGCGTCAACATATCCTTTGCCGCGCTCACCATGAACCGCGACCTCGGCATCGGCCCCACGCTCTTCGGCGTCACCGCCGGTGTCTTCTTCTTCGGCTACTTTCTTTTTGAGCTGCCCAGCAACCTCGCCCTTCTGCGCGTCGGCGCACGCCGCTGGATCATGCTTCTCATGCTCGCCTGGGGACTGGTCTCGGTCGCCACAGCTTTTGTTCACGGCCCCCTTGCCTACATCGCGCTGCGCTTCCTCCTCGGCTCGGCGGAAGCAGGCTTCTACCCCGGCGTGATTCTCTATCTCACCTTCTGGCTCCCGCCCGCGGTCCGCTCCCGCGTCATGGCCGCCTTCATCATCGCCATCCCGCTCTCGGCACTGGTGGGCTCGCCCATTTCCGCGCAGATTCTTCTGCTCCACCACGCCCTTGGCCTCAAAGGCTGGCAATGGCTTTTTATTCTTGAAGGCTCTCCAGCCCTCCTGCTCGGCGTGCTCACCTGGTTCGTCCTGCCCAACGGCCCCGGAGACGTCTCATGGCTCTCCGACGACGAAAAGCGCACCCTCGCACTGGACCTCAAACAGGAACTTGCCGCCGCCCAGCCCGTGCACCACGCGCAGAAGCACCCGATTCTCCACCTCTTCACCGCAGAGCCCCGCGTTTACGGTTGGTCCTTCGCCTATTTCTGCATGGCCATCGGCCTTTACGGCCTCGGCTTCTGGATTCCCACCGTGCTCAAGTCGCATGGCCTCTCATTGCGCGCTCTCGGCTGGGCCACCGCCATCCCTTATCTGGTCGCCATCGCCGGAACGCTCGCCCTCAGCGCCAGCTCTGACCATTTCCGCGAGCGCCGCTGGCACCTGACCGCCGCCTACGTTGTCGCCGCCCTCGGCTTTCTCGTCGCCGGCCTCGCGCCCAACGCCCCCGTCGCCATCCTTGGCTTCTCGCTCGCCGCCACCGGGGTTCTGGCCTCCATGCCGGTCTTCTGGAGCGCCTCCACCCTGGCCCTCGCCGGGCCCCTCGTTGCCGCGCACATCGCCCTCATCAATTCCCTCGGCAACCTCGGCGGATTCTTTGGCCCCGCGCTCATCGGCTGGCTCAGCCACACCACGCACTCTTACTTCGCAGGCCTCGCCGCCATCGGACTGTTCCTCGCCATCGGAGCCTTGGCCTCTGCGCGCCTGGCCCGCGAACCGGCAAAAGCCGCCATCAATCCCGAATCGGCTTCAACCTGATCTCACGTTTTTTCAGCCACTCGCGCCCAGCCTACTCACCGCACAATCGCCACGCCGCTCTCCGGCTCGGCCGGCGCCGTCGCCACCGCCACCAGCGAGTCCGCACAGCCGTAATAGAGAAACCACTTCTTGTGGAACCACACCAGCCCTTCGGCAAACGTCGTCCCCGCGGCATATTGTCCGGTCTTCTCATACGGCAGCTCCGGTTTCAGCACCGGCCCATCCGTCTGCGCCAGCAGCAGCGCCGGATTGTTCGCGTCAAACAGCGCCTCACCCGCCGCATACGCGCCCGGCCCCAGCTTCGCGTCGCCGCCCCAATTCACATCTCCGGCCGCATTCTTGCCGTTGTAAAGCACCACAATCCCCGCCTTCGTCCGCACCGGCGGCGGACCCGTCTCAGGAAACGTGCTGTCAAAATGCCCCGGCCGCGGCTTCACCAGCTCCACCAGGTTTCCATGTGCATCCTCCGCCGGAGCCCAGTGAACCAAATCGTTCGAAGTCGCCAGGTGAATCGCCCCCTCGCCCCAGTACATCCAGTACATCCCGTGAATCCTTGCCGCCACCAGCCTTCCCTTGTCCAGCTCTGTCACAATCCCGGCCGACTTGTACTTCAAATGCGCATACTTGCCGCCCCAGGCCGTAAAAAACGCCGGCCCGTGCTTCACCCAGTGCTCCAAATCCTGCGAGGTCGCAATCCCCACCGAGTAGATCTCCCGGTTCCACTGCGTATACGTCATCACGTACTCGCCATGCGGACCCTCCACAATCCGCGGGTCCTCCACGCCGCCCGGCCACTCCCGCGCCTTCTGCCCATCTTCCGCCGGATAAAACACCGGCTTCGCCATCTGCTTGAAGTGGACTCCGTCCTTGCTCATCGCCATACCCAGCCGCGACGTGTGCCCGCCAATCTCCATCGTCCCCGTGTTGTCCTCGGCACGATACAGCACATACACCTTCCCGTGCCGCACCACTGCCGCCGGATTGAACGTGTGCAGCGCCTCCCAGTGAATCGGCTTCTTCTCAATCGGATCTTCAAACGTCGCATCCGGCTGCGGCCTCACCACCGGATTGCCCACCACCGGCCGCGTAAACGGCCCAATCACCCACGGCTCCGTACCCCGCTGCGACCACCCGCTCTGCGCAAGCGCCATCACGGCGCACACCAACGCCGGCAAAAAAATCCTTCTCATATTCATTGGATATATCCCCGGCAAAATAGGCAGCATCCCGCGCTCACTGCCGCATCCATCTTAGTCATCCGCTTCAACCTCATTCCGAATGCGTTCCTTGTTCAATCCGCTTCCGCGACATCCTCCACGCTGTAAAAACTCAGCTTTGCATCGCCCTGCTTCAGCACCCTCGTCCGCCGCAGCCTTCCATACTGCTCCTCCAAATCCATCTGCTTCCGGTGCTCGGCCACCACCACCGCATCCCGCGCCAGCAATCCCTCTTGCATCCCCAGCAGCCCAAGCGCCGCAGCATATTCCTCCTCCGCGTCATACGGCGGATCCAGAAACACCACGTCAAACTCCGCGGCCCGCGTGCGCTCGCGCTTGAGCCACGCCGCCACGCCGCTTGCGTGAATCCTGCATTCCGCCGCCACGCCCAGCCGCGCCACATTGCCGCGCAGCGCCTTCAGCGCCGTCTCATCGCGCTCCACCATCACCGCTTCGCGCGCCCCGCGGCTGACCGCCTCCAGCCCCACTGCGCCAGAGCCCGCATACAAATCCAGCACCCGCGCGTCTTCCATTCGCGGCGCCAGCACGTTGAACAGCGTCTCCCGCAGCCGGTCGCTCGTCGGCCGCGTCGCCTGCCCCGCCGGTGCATCCAGCACGCGGCTGCCAAACTTTCCCGCAATCACCCTCATCGCCAACTCAGCATAAATCCATCCCGCCGCCCCGCCCGCAGCCTCTACAATTCCTCTATGCGTGGCTGGTCCATCCCGTTTGGCCGCTGGTTCGGTGTGGAAATCCGCATCCACACCTTCTTCCTCCTGCTCGCCGTCGGCTGCCTGGGCCTCTCAGCGCGGCACGGCATCCTCCGCGGCATCGTGCTCTTCCTGGTCCTCGTCGCCGCTGTCGTCGTCCGTGAAACCGCGCGCCTGCTCGTCGCCGCATGGCTCGGCCTTCGCCTGCGCGCCATACTTCTGCTCCCCATCGGCGGACTCTTTGCCTATGCCACGCCGGAAAGCCAGGAAACCGCCAGCCACGGCCTCGGCCAGTTCGCGCTTGCCGCCGCCGGCCCGCTGGCCAACCTCGTCACCGCCCTCTCGCTCGGCATCACCTTTCTCGGCGCGGGCGGGGATATCCAGCTCTTCACCCATCCCTGGATCTCCGCAGCCTACCTGCTCCGCGCCATGGTCTGGATGCAGGCAGGGCTCGGACTGCTGCATCTTCTGCCCGCCTATCCGCTTGACGCGGGCCGCATTCTGCGCAGCAGCTTCGCACGCACCCACGGCCTCGCGCCCGCCGGACGCGCCGCTACAGGCGTCGGACAGCTTCTCGCCCTCGGCGCCATGGTCGGCGGCTGGCTCCTGCACAGCCCCTGGCTCATGATTGCCGGCTTCTTCATCGTCATCGGCGGCCAGATTGAAGACCAGGGCGTCTTTTTCCAGTCCGTCGTGGACACTGTGCACATGCATGAGGTCATGCTCACGGACTTCGCCACCCTCTCGCCGTCTGACACGCTCGCTGACGCGCTTTACCGCTGCGTCCACTCCCTGCAGGAGGATTTCCCCGTCGTCCGCGGTCCGCAGCTCGTCGGCATCGTCAGCCGTCAGCGCATTGTGGACGCGCTGCGCAATGAGGGCAACGGCTACATCCAGTCCATCATGTCCCGCGCCTTCCAGGTTGCCCGGCCGGAGGACACCCTCGGCGCAACCATCCGCCGCCTCACCGCGGGCCGCGGCCTCTCCCTCATTCCCGTCGCTGAGGCCGGCCGCGTCGTCGGCATCGTCAGCGTCCAGAACCTCATGTCCTCCATGACCCTCCTCAGCGAGCAGCGCCGCATCGAGCGCGAAGAGAACGACGAGTAGCCGCATGTCCGGCGACGAATCCACGCTGAACGCCAAACCCCTCGCCCCCGGCCTCTACCTCGTCGCCACGCCCATCGGCAACCTCGGCGACATCACCCTCCGCGCCCTTGACATCCTCCGCCGCGCCCATCGCATCGCCTGCGAAGACACCCGCCAGACCCAGAAACTCCTCAACCACTTCCAAATCGCCACGCCCACCGTCAGTTGCCACCAGCACAATGAGCACGCGCGCGCAGCGGAGCTCATCGGCGACATGAAGGCCGGCAAGGCCGTCGCTCTCGTCTCGGACGCGGGCACCCCCGGCATCAGCGACCCCGGCGCATGGCTGGTTCCCGCCGCTATCGCCTCCGGCATCCCCGTCATTCCCATTCCCGGCGCCAACGCCGCCCTCAGCGCGCTCATCGCCTCCGGCCTCTCCACCGCCGACTTCCGCTTCCTCGGCTTCCTGCCGGAAAAATCCGGCCCCCGCCGCACATTTCTTGAAGATCTCGCCGCCGACTTCGCCGCGAACCCCCGCTCCACGCCGCAGACCTTCCTCTTCCACGAGGCGCCGCACCGTATCGCCGATACCCTGTTGGACATTGAAAAAATCTTCGGCGCACAGCCCCACGCAGTGGTGGTCGCGCGTGAGCTCACCAAGCTCCACGAGGAGTTCCTCCGCGGCACTGCTGCAGAAATCCTGAGCGCCCTCGCTTCCCGCGACCGCATCCGCGGCGAATTCACGCTGTTGCTCGAACTCCAGCCCGCAAAATCGGCTTCGGACGCTGACGGGCACACTTCCGACAGCCACGAAGCATCTCCAAAACCAGAAAAAATCTCCGCCCAGCTCGCACGCCTAAAGGCCGAAGAAGACCTCGACGAAAAGGAAGCCCTCAAACGCCTCGCCCGCTTGTCCGGCCAATCCAAAAGCGAGCTCTACCGCGAACTCCAGCGCGAACGCGCCAGACACAAGTAGCCCGCTGCGCTCAAATCTCGGCCCACGCCGCCGTCACCCGCCGCACCGCCGCCTCCGCATTCGCCGCCACTTGCAGCAGCGCCCGGTTCTCGGGCTTCAGGAATCCCGCCTCCACCGCCGCATCCAGAAACCCGAGCAGCCCGTCCCAATAGCCCGCCGTGTTCACCAGCACGCACGGCTTGGCATGGATCTTCAACTGCGCCCAGGTCACAATCTCCATCAGCTCATCCAGCGTGCCGTAGCCGCCCGGAAGAATCACAAACGCATCGGCCAGCTTCACCATCCGCGCCTTGCGCGCATGCATCGTCGACACCTCTTCCAGCCGCGTCAGCCCGGTGTGCGCCACCTCACTGCCTGCCAGAATCTCCGGCAGCACGCCAATCACCTCCGCGCCGCCCTCGAGCGCCGCGTTGGCCACCGCGCCCATCAGCCCCACGCGCGCCCCGCCATACACCAGCCCCAGCCCCGCACCTGCAATCGCCGCGCCCAGCGCCCGCGCCTCCGCCGCAAACATCGCATCGTTCCCGTCAGACGATCCGCAATAGACCGCCACTCTCCGCACCGTCTTCCCCGCGTCACGCATCACGCCCCCAGCATAGCGCGTCCCACACTCTCTTCATGCGCGGCGCGTAAACTGGATGCAGGACTTTTCCCTTCCGGACCCGCCCGTGCAGCCGCTTCTTGAAAATCTCAATCCCGAACAGCGCGCAGCCGTTGAAGCCACGGAAGGCCCTCTGCTCATCCTGGCCGGCGCGGGTTCCGGCAAAACCCGCGTCATCACCAGCCGCATCGCCTGGCTCATTCAGGAGAAAAACGTCGCGCCCGACGCGATTCTCGCCGTCACCTTCACCAACAAGGCCGCGGCGGAAATGGCTGGGCGCGTCGAGCGCATCCTCGGCCACTCCTCGCTGGCCAGGCCGCTGATCTCCACCTTCCACTCGCTCTGCGTGCGCATCCTCCGCCGCGACATCGAGGCGCTGAAAGTGGATGGCAAAGGATTGACGCGCGACTTCGCCATCTTCGACGAGAACGACCAGCAGTCCCTCGTCAAGCAAATCATGCGCCGCATGGGGCTCGACACCAAGCAGCTCACACCGCGCAACGTACTCGGTCGCATCTCCTGGGCCAAAAACCACATGATGGACCCGCAGGAGTCCTTCCTCGACTCGCGCGACCCCAACGGCGAGCGCATCGCGCACATTTACAAGTCCTATCGCGACGAACTGCGCAAGAACAACGCCATGGACTTCGACGACCTGCTGCTGGAAGCCGTGCGCCTGCTCAAGTCCTCCCGCGAAGTCCGCCAGCGCTACCAGCTCCGCTATCGCTATCTGCTCGTCGACGAGTACCAGGACACCAACCGCCCGCAGTACGAGCTCATGAAGCTCCTTGCCGGCGAGCGCAGGAACGTCTGCGCCGTGGGCGACGAAGATCAGAGCATCTACTCCTGGCGCGGCGCAGACATTCGCAACATCCTTGAATTCGAGCAGGATTTTCCCAACGCGCAAATCATCCGCCTTGAGCAGAATTACCGCTCCACGCAGGTCATCCTCGAGGCCGCCGGAGCCGTCGTCGCCAACAATCTGCGCCGCAAGGGGAAAAAACTCTGGACCGACCGCCAGGGCGGCTCGCTCATCGGCTATTACGAAGCGCCCGACGGCGAAAACGAAGCCCTCTTCATCGCCGACCGCATCCAGGCTTTTCTCCGGCAATCGGGCTCCTCCGAAAGTCAAGAGCCCGGAAGGGCCGCCGTCCTCTATCGCACCAACTCGCAATCGCGGCTTGTTGAGGAAGCCCTCCGCCGCTACAACATCAAATACACCATGGTCGGCGGCTTCAGCTTTTATGAGCGCGCTGAAATCAAAGACCTCCTCTGCTATCTGCGCCTCGTCCGCAACCCGCATGACTCCATGGCAGTGCAGCGCGTCGTCAACACGCCAGCCCGCGGCATTGGCAAAACCACGCTCGAAACCCTCGAGCGCCTCGCGCTTGAAACCGGCGCGTCCACCTGGGACGCCATCGCCGCCGCCATCAAGAATCGCCTCGTCCCTTCGCGCGCGCTCATGGCGCTCGACTCCTTCCGCCGGCTCATCCTCGACGCGCAGGCCATGATGGACCCCGACTTTGCCGGCAAGCTCTCCGCCAGTGTGGCCGCCGCTGAAGCCACCGATGCCGACACGGATTTCTCCTTCGGCGCTGCCTCTGAAACCGATTCCGCCAGTGCCGTCGCCGATTTTCCCTTCGGCGACGAAAACCAGATTCCGCTGCTTGACGCCACACACTTCTCGCCTTTTTCTCAGAAGCCCAGTCGTACCTTCCTCAAAATGCCAAAACAGAGTGAAGATCCCCACGGCGAAGAAGCGAAACTCCCTCACCCGCACAAGGACGCCGGTGCCTCGCCCAGCCTCGAATCTGTTCCAGAACCAGAACCGCGCGAAGGGTCCTTCCGGTCTCCCGGCGACTCCGCCACACTTCCCGAGCTCATCCGCTTCCTCATTGACCGCACCGGCTACATCAAGGCTCTGGAGGCCGAGGCATCGCCTGAAGCCTTAAGCCGCATTGAAAACCTGAAGGAGCTGGCCAACGCCGCGCATGACGCCGAAGTCCGCGGCGAAACCCTCGCCGAGTTTCTTGACCACGCCGCGCTCGCCAGCGACACCGACCAGTTCGACCCGGAGGCACGCGTCACCCTGATGACGCTGCACGCCGCCAAGGGCCTGGAGTTTCCGCTTGTCTTCCTCGCCGGCCTTGAAGAAGGCCTCTTCCCGCACTCGCGCACGCTCAACAATCCTGAAGAGCTCGAGGAGGAGCGCCGCCTCTGCTATGTGGGCATGACGCGCGCCATGAGCACCCTCATCCTCACCCGCGCCCACTATCGCCGCCGCTACGGCAATGACGCGCCAGAGCAGAGCATCCCCTCACGCTTCCTTGAAGAGGTGCCCAACCAGCTTGTCGAAAATCTCAGCGGGCGCAGCACGGGGTCCCCACGGACAGGTCTTCGTCCGTGGGGTGATGGGCGGTCCGCGTCTGCCTACTCGTTCGGCGCATCCCGCCGTGGCCTCAACGGCGAATCCGACGGCGAAATGCAAACCCGCCATTACAACTACGAAGACGAGAGCCAGGAGATTCCGCGCGCTTCCGCCCACGCCGGCTCTTCCACCTCGCGCGCCGCCCGCGGTTCCGGCAAGCCCTTCGTCGCCTCATGGATGAAGCCCCCTGCCGGAACGGAACCGGGCAACGAGGCAGATCCCGGCAGCCCGGCCGCCGATGCCTCCGCCCCGCAGGACCCGCACTCCATCGACAACATCGCCCGCTTCTTCGGCGGCACGGGCGCAGCACTTTCGGCGGGCCGTGGCTTTCATCCAAGACCAGTACAGCCCGAAGCGCGCAGTGGCGCAACCAATCTCGGCAAAGGCCAGCGCGTCCGCCACGCCAAATACGGCGAAGGCACAGTCCTCTTCCGCGAAGGCGACGGCGACCACGCCAAAGTCACCGTCCTGTTCAACCGCCACGGCATGAAAAAGCTGATGGAAAAATTCGCCAACCTGCAAAAGGTTTAGCGGTGCGATAGGCCAGCATCAGCGGCTCTCGGATTCGCGCTCAACATCTCCCGGAAACTCCGGCGGTAGCTCATCGTGACAATGTTTCTTAATTTCATCCAGGAATCGTGCCCGGTGCTCCGGATGCAAGGTATAGACAATCCTTGTCTTTCTCTTGGAACGGATCGTGATGAGCCTGTCAGTCTTTCCAATATTGATTTCCTCAATCTCTGCCCATCGAATGAAGTTGTTCCTGCCAATCCTGTAAATCTCCGCGATGCCTTCCTCACTCATCTCTACGCATTGCGGCGTTCCGAGAAAAACGCTGACACCAATCAAGCAGCAGAGCAATCCCGTAAAACAATCCAAGGACACATGAAACCCGTGACGCAGATATTCGGCTGCAAAAATCAAAATCAATACGCCAGTGAGATTCTGCAACCATAGGTGGACAGAATCATTCGGAAATCGAAGCCGGTCCGCACATTGGGTAACGGGCCGCGCCGGCAGGTCTTTCTTCAGAATGACACTCCAAAAGAACAGCCCAATGAGCGGCACAAACAGTACCCATCCGACCCAATGCAGCAGTTTCCAAATCATCGGCCCATCTTAAATCCAATTGCGGCTGCGGGCTGGTCCATTCCCCGCCCGCCGAGCCCCCAATCTTCCACCCGCCCAAACCAAATCCGTGCTACACTCAGTCAGATCGTAGAATTCGATACGAAGTCATTGCCTGTTCCGAGTTACCGCTCCACACGCAAACACTTCCACATTGCGTTCGCGGTAAATCAAGCACCATCAAAGGAGCAACACCATGGAAACAGGCACAGTCAAGTGGTTCAATGACGCCAAGGGATTTGGATTTTTGAGCCGTGAAAACGGCGAGGACGTCTTCGTCCATCACACCGCCATCCAGTCGAACGGCTTCCGTTCACTGCAGGAAGGCCAGAAGGTCCAGTTCAATGTGACCAAGGGCCCCAAGGGCTGGCAGGCTGAGAACGTTCAGGCCATCTAACCGCCCACAGCGGTTCGGCTTCAAGCACCAGAAAGGGACGGCGAAACTGCCGTCCCTTTCTGCATTCCGTAATCGTTTTTTTCCAAGTACAGCACCCATCCTGTGCCGCAGCCCGAACCTGTCTCAGGCCGCCGGTTCCAGGCTGGCGCTCTTCGGCGTGGCCGCCGGATGCAGCCCTTCGCCGGGCGCCTCGTGAGTGCCCAGGTACTCCAGCACATCGTTGATTGAGTCCTCAAAGCGCGATCCGGATTTGTGCGTCACCCTCACGCCCTTTGACACCAGTTGGCACACTTCAAAGCGGTTTATCCCTTTGGAAAGAGCTTGATGAATCTGATTGGAACGCATGACATACTCCACCCGAAAGGAACCCTTGGGCCATTCGCCCCAAAATTACGTTCCCTTCGGCGTCTGCCCCTGGGCGTGTGCCCGTGGGCCTGTGAATAGTGCGTGCGGTACGGTGCTCGTCGTTCGCGGAGAATATGGCTCATGCCGAGCAAGCTGGACCGTTCCAGAATCGTTGGTAGCCGGAATCGCTCGTAATCGGAATCGTTCGTAAATAGTTCTGTGGCCGGATCGCCACAGAATGGATCGCCCCAGAGAGGTCCTCTCAGCCCATTGTACGTCGCATTCCCTCAAAAGCCCTCACAATTCCGTGCAGCCCCTTTCCGCCTTTCCCCGAGCGCCCATCCCTGTTACGATAAGGATGCATGCCGTCTCGCCAGCCGGGCCGGGGTTGAACAGATTCAAGCGACAGAGGATAGCAGTGGCAGACACATCAAAAATTGAAGACCGCCAGGAGCGGAAAAAAGTAAAGCGCGCGGCCCGCAAAAAAGCCGCTCCCAAGGCCAAGCGCACCACCCCGCGCGGCTCCAACAAGAAAAAGCTAAAGAAGCTGGTGCGCGGCCAGAGCAAGCGCTAACGCAATTCCTCAGTCCCTGTATCCGGAGCGCGGGCCTTCGAGCCGGCGCGACCACCCGGCAGCGGCGACTTCATCACTCGGTCGCAGAGGTTCCATCCACGCAGGAATTGCCGCAGGGCAGCAGCCTCGCGCTGCAACCAACTTCATCAAACTCCACGGGCTGGCCAACGCGGCCGGCCCGCGCTGTTTCAGCGCCATCCTCTCCGCCGCCCCCGCGCAACTTCCCCGGCAGCCTCGCGCAAATCCTGTACACTGCGGCAAAGCCGTTCCGGCCATGGAGCCCCGCCTCCAATACGCAGACTGAGGAGAACCGCCCTGCCCAGCCAACTGCTCGCACGCAAATCCATTGACAAGCTCATCCGCGAGTCGCAGGAGCCCGAGCACGCGCTCAAAAGGAGCCTTGGTCCCTGGTCGCTCACCGCTCTCGGCATCGGCGCCGTCATCGGCTCCGGCATCTTCACCGTCATCGGCACCGCAATGGCCGGGGAAACCTTCAGCACGCCGGACGTCAGCAACACCCCGCTCATCCATTACATCCTCTATCACACCGCCATGTCCGGCCGCCCCGGCGCAGGCCCCGCTCTCGCCCTCTCGCTGGTCCTGGTCGCCATCGTCTGCGTCTTCACCGGCCTCTGCTATGCCGAGCTGGCCTCCATGATTCCCATCGCCGGCTCGGCCTACACATACACCTACGCCACCCTCGGCGAGCTCATCGCATGGATTATCGGCTGGGACCTCATCCTCGAATACGCCTTCTCCAACATGAGCGTCAGCGTGGGCTTTGCCGCCCATGCCGTCGATTTCCTTGACTGGTTCGGCATCCATCCCCCGCTCAAGTGGATCTCGCCCGCCTATCTGCCCACCGGATTGCAGGATTTCGCCGGCCATAACCTCTACCCGCCCGGCTGGCACTTCGGCTTCAACATTCCCGCATTCCTCGTCGTCATGATCCTCACCGTCGTCCTCGTCCGCGGCATCCGGGAGTCGGCGCGCACCAACAACATCCTCGTCCTCGTCAAGCTGGCCGCCATCCTCACCTTCATCTTCGCCACCGCCAGCTTCATCAAGCCGCATTACTGGCATCCCTTCATGCCCAACGGCTGGACCGGCGTGCTCACCGGCGGCTCCGTCATCTTTTTCACTTACATCGGCTTCGATTCCATCTCCACCGCCGCCGAGGAGTGCCGCAACCCTCAGCGCGATCTGCCCTTCGGCATCATCGCCACACTCATCGCCTGCACCATCCTCTACTGCGGCGTGGCCATCTGCCTCAGCGGCATCGTGCCCTGGAAATCCGTCATGGGTGACGCCGCTCCGGTCGTCAACGCCCTTAAGCGCCTCTCCCTCATGCCCGGCGGACACCGCCTCCACTTCATCCATCTCTTCGTGCTCATCGGCGCGATGCTGGGCATGATCTCCTCCATCCTCGTCTTCCAGCTTGGCCAGGCTCGCGTCTGGTTCGCCATGTCGCGTGACCGCCTGCTGCCTGACGCCTTCAGCCACATTCATCCCCGCTTCCGCACGCCCTCCATGGCCACCTGGGTCGCCGGCCTCGTCGTCGGCATCCCCGCCGGCTTGCTCGATATCGGCACCGTCGCCAACCTCTCCAACATCGGCACCCTCTTCGCCTTCGTCCTGGTTGCCATCGGCGTGCTCATCCTGCGCTACCGCGAGCCCAACCGCCACCGCGGCTTCCGCACCCCGCTCGGCCCCGTCTTTCCCGTGCTCAGCATCGTCTTCTGCGTGCTGCTCATGATGGGCCTTGAAGTCATGACCTGGGTCCGCTTCTTCGCCTGGCTCGCCATCGGCCTCGTCATCTACTTCTTCTATAGCCGCCACCGCTCCGAGTTCGCCAAAGCGAGATAGTCACGGAACTCACTGACTCGCCAAGTCTCGCGATAGAATCCAAGCTATGACAAAGTGGCTCGCTCTTGCCGCCTTATTACTCGGCGCCACATCCTCGCCGGCGGCTGCTGCTGATAATCCGGCCGCGCAACAACTTTTTGACTCCGCACATGGACCGGCCAGCCTCATTCAAAGCGCCACTGGCCCCTTTGACCTTGAAGTTGATTTCATCATGCAGTTCAATAAGCCCATTCACGGTCACCTTTCCCTGCAATGGCAGTCCAAAGACCACTGGCGCAGCAAACTTGATGCTGCTGGTTTTCAGCAGACCATCGTGAATATCGGCGACGAGCGCTACACGCTCGGCAATCTGGCCTATACGCCCGAAGAACTTGAGCAGCTTTACAGTCTGCTGGACCTCCAGATAGCGCCCGGTGTTTCCACCGCAAAAAAGATATCGCGCCGCACGATAGATGGCATTGCCCTGACATGCATCAAGGCGAAGGTCACGGCTCTCTCAACGCCCGAAGAGCACGAAGTCTGCCTGGATGCCTCTTCGCACAACATCGTTAGCGATGAGAGGAAGGCACAGCAGCCTGAAACCACGGAACTCTTCTCTGACTACTTCGATTTTCAGGGCATTCCTTATCCACGATCACTGCGGCTACTTAAAGAAAAAGAACCCGTCATTACGGCATCCGTCATCAGCCTAGCCGCCACATCGCATGATCCAGCTCTCCTCATTCCGCCTCCAGGTTCCATCCAGCAACGGGAGTGCTCCAATATGACGGGCCCAACCCTGGTTCAGCACTCTGTGCTTGACTTGAGCAGCACGGGATTACACAACGCAAAGATCACCGCCTCGTTCACCGTCCTCGCCGATGGCTCCGTCGGCAAGATTGTGTTTATCTATCTCTCTTCGCCCAAACTCGCCATACCTGCACTCAATGCCATGAAGAAATGGAGATACAAACCAGCCACGTGCGGAAAGGAGCCAATTATCTTCCACGACCTAAAAACCACTATGGATATGCACTCCAATGGATTTGCACTCCGATAGCTACTAACTCCGGTCATTCCCCTCGCAACTGCGAGGCCCGGCAAAGAGTAGAAATCCGACTTTTATCGCCCGCGCTCCCTTCCGCGCTAAACTAATCCCGCATCAACCGCGAGTCTAAAGAACATCTTTCCGGAGGCCCGCCTTGCCCCGCATCCCGCATCTCTTCCTCGCCGCCGCGCTTGTCTCGCTCGCACTTCCCGCCCTCGCCGCCCCGCCCACAGCCGACGCCCTCTTCACCCAAGCTCGCGCCCAGGCGCAACAGCAGCACAAGCACGTGCTCGCCGTCTTCTCCGCCTCTTGGTGCGGCCCCTGCAAGCTCTACGAGCGCTTCCTCGAAGACCCCTCGATGAAGCCCATCACGGACAAGGCGTTTATTGTGGTCCGCTTCGATGTGGGTGAGCGCCCCGGCGACCCCAACCATGCTGACACCCCCGGCGGCGCGGAGCTGCGTTCCGCCCTCGGCGCCGAAAAGGAGCCCGGCTTCCCGTTCATCATCATGACCGACGAAAACGGCAAGCCCCTCGTCAACTCCTACCGCAACGGAAACTCAGCCGACAACATCGGCTACCCCGTTCTGCCGCAGGAGATCGCCTGGTACATCGAAATGCTCAAGCGCGCCGCACCCCAGCTCTCCGCGGCCGACCTTGACGCCACGCGCACCTGGCTCCAGAAGCACGCCCCGCGTTAAGCCCCCTGCTCCGCCTTCTACACTGAATCTGTGACCGACATCGCCTCCTTCATCCGCCAGCTCCCCAAGGCCGAGCTGCATCTTCATCTCGAAGGCGCCATCCTGCCCGCCACGCTCGTTCAGCTCAGCCAGCGGCATGACCGCCAGCCTCTCACCCTCGCCGAAGCCGAAGCCCTCTATCGCTTCACGGATTTCTCCGGCTTTCTTGACGCCTTCAAGGCCGTCACCGCGCGGCTCGTCACGCCCGAGGACTACGAGCTCGCCGCCTGGAGCATGATGCGGCAGCTCCACGCACAGGGTGTCGTCCACGCCGAGGTCTACATCTCCGTCGGCGTCATCTACCTCTGGCGCAATCACGACCCCGCCGCCTTCGAGCCCATCTTTGAGGGCCTGGAGCGAGCAAGGATTCGCGCCCGCCAGGAACTCGGCTTCTCCCTCTACTGGATCTTCGATGCCGTCCGCCACTTCAGCCTGGAAGAGGCTGAGCGCGTCTTCCTCAAAGCCGCTGAGCTGCGCCCCGCTTACCCCTCCATCATCGGCATCGGCCTGGGCGGCGACGAGCGCCGCACCGGCTCGGCCCCTTTCGCGCATTTTTATGCCGCGGCACGCGACAGTGGCCTGCGCCTCACCAACCATGCCGGCGAAACCACCGGCCCTCAGGCCATCCGCGAAGCGCTCGCCATCGGTTCCGAGCGCCTTGGCCACGTCCTCTCCGCCATTGATGACCCGGAATTGCTTGAGGAGCTGAAGGCGCGAAACATCGGTATCGAGCTCAACCCCACCTCCAATGTCCGCACCGGCGTCTGCCCGTCCTTCGCCGCGCATCCCCTGCGCCGCTACTTTGACCGCGGCCTGCTCGTCACCATCAACTCTGACGATCCGGCCTTCTTCGGCTCCGACATTGCCGGCGAATACCTCCTCGCGCATACCCAGCAGGGCTTCACGCCGCACGAGCTCCGCATGCTCGCCGCAAACTCCATCCGCGCCAGCTTTCTGCCCGAATCGGAAAAGTCCGCATGGCTCGCAAAAATTGCCGCACTGTAACCAAAAGTTGTAGCCCCCTCTCACCCGTTCGTCTCTCGCCAAAACGAAAAATACGCTATCATGCGGGTAGGAGGCTGATCTCCCCCATGTCCACCGAAGCACAGGTTCTCGTTCCCGCCAACGACGCCGAATCGAGCTCAACGCTCCAGGTCCTCGGCTGGTTTTCGGTCGGCATGGCCGTCGCCGCCATCAGCATCGTGGTGGGCCGCGAACTCCGCAACCGCTACCGCTTCAGCCACCGCACACCTTACGATTTCTATTCGAACGCCGGCCAGAACCCCACCAGCGAGTTCGGCATGGGCATCTAAAAGCAGTTGTCCCAAAGTTGCCTTGGTTCGTCTCAAAAAGAAGTGCCGCCTACGGGCGGCACTTCGCATTTCCGCCCCGTTTTCAACCGGCTACACCCCCCTTGCAAATCCAGCCCGCCCCGCCTGCGGTACCCTAACTCCTGATGGGCCGCATCCGCGTTCTTCCTGACCATGTCGCCAACCAGATCGCCGCCGGCGAAGTCGTCGACAGGCCTGCATCCGTGGTCAAGGAGCTGCTTGAAAACGCGCTCGACGCCGGCGCAACCCGCATACGCGTGGAAGTGGAGGCCGGCGGCCGCAAGCTCATCCGCATCGCCGACGACGGCCACGGCATGAGCCGCGATGACGCTCTGCTGGCCTTCGAGCGCCACGCCACCAGCAAGCTGCGCACCGCCGATGACCTGCTCGCCATTGCCACCCTCGGCTTTCGCGGAGAAGCGCTGCCCTCCATCGCCTCGGTCGCCCGCGTCACTCTCGAAACCTCCACCGGCGACCCCAACCAGCCGGGCACGCGCATGGAAATTGCGGGCGGCAAAATCCTGCACGTCGATGATGCCGCCCTGCCCCGCGGCGCCACGCTCGCCGTCGCAGATCTCTTCTTCAACACGCCGGCCCGGCGCAAATTCCTCCGTGCCGAGTCCACTGAGCTTGCGCACGTCACCGCGCTCGTCACCCATTACGCCCTCGCCCACCCTGGGAAGCACTTCGAGCTTGTCTCCGCATCGCACACGCTGGTCTCCGCGCCGCCCGTCACGCGTACCGCCGAGCGCATCTACCAGATCTTCGGCAAGGACACGCTCTCCCAGCTTCTTCCCGTCGCTGCGGAAACCCCACTGGAGCGAGCCGGCCTGCCCGAGCCGCCGCCGTGGAAGAAAAATCCTGACGAGCCCGCGCGCGACCCCGGCTCGCTGCGCCTCTCCGGCTTTTACTCCAAACCAGAGCTGCAAAAGCTCAATCGCAACTCCATTTACATCTTCGTCAACAAGCGGCTCATCCGCGACCGCCTGCTGCTGCACGCCATCACTGAGGCCTATCGCAACATCCTTCCGCCCACCAGCTTTCCTGTCGTCCTGCTCTTTCTTGAAATGCCGCCTGAAGAGGTCGACGTCAACGTCCACCCAGCCAAAACCGAGGTCCGCTTCCGCCAGCAGAGCCTCATCCACGACTTCGTCCGTGACAGCCTCCGCAACGCGCTGGTCAAGTCCCGCCCCGCAGCCGGCTTCCTGGCCGCGCTGGACAACGCCCCTCTAGCCAGCCCTTCGCTCATGCCGCCCGCGGCCTCCCACCTGCCCGGCTCTCCCAAGTCCGGTGCGCCCGGCGCGCCCGGCCCGCAGTCTCTTCCTCCGCCGGATTCCGAACCTGCGACCGCCGCTCAGGCCGACGCCTTCCGCCTCACCAGCCAGCCCTTGCCCGCCGTGCCCGCCCGGCTGCCCTTTGAGGCCGCGGCTCTGGGCAGCGCCCTCGCGGAGAAGCCCTCCTGGACTGAAGCCGCCGACGCGCTGCTCCGCTCCCCCGGCCCGCTGCCGCCCGCAGGATGCTCGCCGGAAGACTCCGATTCCAGCCCTTTCGCCGGCATGGACCCGGTCAACCCCGCCACCGAAACCGCCCGCGTGGAAGCCGAGCAGGCAGCCGCCAATCTCAACCATCTCGGCTCCCTGCGTCCCCTCGGACAGCTCCGAGAGTCCTTTATTCTGGCCGCCGGCGACGACGGACTGTGGATTATTGACCAGCACGTGGCCCACGAGCGCATTCTTTTCGAGAAAATTTTGCGCGAGCGCCAAGTGGAAAAGGTCCAGCGTCAGCGCCTGCTCATGCCTCTGCTCGTCGAGCTCAAGCCCTGGCAGATGGTCACATTCGCGCAAATTGCCGAAGAACTCGACCGCAACGGATTTGAGGTGGAACCCTTTGGCCCTTATACACTTGCCGTAAAAGCCGCTCCCGTAGGCCTGGAGGGCCCCGCGCTCGAGCGCATGCTCGCCGAGGTCATCGAGCAGTCGTCCGGCACATCCCCAGAACCTGTTCAAAACGAAGACCTTACCGCCCTCCGCCGACGCATCGCCGCCTCCATCGCATGCCACTCCGCCATCAAGATCAACACCCCTCTTGACCCCGTCCGTATGGAGTGGCTATTGTTGGAACTTGCAAGAACTGAGCACCCGACAAGTTGCCCGCACGGACGTCCTATCGCCTTGCTCTACTCCTGGAAGGACATTCAGCGGGCCTTCCATCGCATCTAGTTCGCATTTAAAATA
This sequence comes from Occallatibacter sp., assembly GCA_035763705.1. Taxonomy (GTDB): domain Bacteria; phylum Acidobacteriota; class Terriglobia; order Terriglobales; family Acidobacteriaceae; genus Telmatobacter. The sequence goes on from DASUAU010000019.1 coordinate 22,371, forward strand.
GGGGAGGGCGGTGGCTTTCCTCTCAGGAGTGAGGGCTGCTGGACCCCGCACCAGTCTGGAAGCGAGGTTTTTCTTTGACATCCGAGCAATTAGAAGCAGCGCGCGCCGAACGCATGCGCCAGAACGGACTTGGGACTCTCACTTGGGAGGATGCCCGCACCTGGATTGAGGAAACCGGGCTTTGCCTCTTTCTTCCCCGCAAGCAGTTCTCCTCCTCGGTTGCGCCTTCTTTTGTGGAGGCAATTGCCGGCCGCCGCGAGGCCGCTCCCGATTCCCGCCAGATTGCCGCCGCCGAGCAGATGCTCGTCCGGCTGGAAAATGAGGGCATTGCCGTCCGCCTGAATTTGCAGGGGCAGCCCGGAGAACAGCCCGACTACGTCGTCGCCGGCTGGGTGCTACCTTATGTCTACGCCCTCCGCGGTGACCGCGACTGGCGTCGTGTCCCGCAGCTCACCGGCTCGCGCGCCGTTTCGCAGTTGGCCGTGCAGGCTTACAAATCGCTCGACTCCGGCGGCGACGCCACCGTCTCCCAGCTCAAGCACACGCTCGGCCGCGAAGTTACTGAGACTGCCGTCGTCCGCGCCATCACTGAGCTCTGGCAGCAGCTTCGCATCATTCCCGTCATCGCCGCGCCCGGTCAGGCCGCGCGCTGGCAGCTGCTCCGCCATCGATTTCAGAAAGCCATTGCGGAAGGCGCATCCACGTCGCAGGTCACGGCCATCTCCGTGCTCGCTTCCATCTTCCTGCAGGCCGTCATCGCCGCATCCATGGAGGATGTGGAGCTGTTCCTCGCGCCGCTCACCGCGCGCAGCAAGGTGCGCGAGGTCCTGCGCGGCCTGGTGGCCACGCGTCAGGTGCACACCATCGCCCTCGGGCCGGCGCCTCACTTTTACGTGGCCGGAACCCTACCCGAATTCGCCCCGCCGTCCTCGATCTACGGCAGCGGCGCTTTTTCGACATCTTCTTATCTGGGCCGCTTTGACCGCAGCGAGTACTCCGCGCGCTCCGCATTTCCGCCGCCCACGCACGCGGCTCCTGCGCCCCGTCCGCAGCAGCAACCCGCTGCCCAGGCTCCCGCGCCGCGCCCCGCTGAGGCGCATCCCCACCGCAAGCCCCACAAGCCGGCGGCCGCCGGCAAACCCGCGGCTCCGCGCAGCCACTTCAGCCGTCCCGCCGCGCGCACGCACGACCGCAAGCACCCGGCAAGCCGTCCCGGCCAGTCCGCAAACGGCAACCGCACGGCTCGCCACGGCTCTGACGCCCGCTCGGCTTCGCGTCCGTCGGGCTCCCGTCCGGCCAACACGCGATCTTCCGGCGCGCAGACCCAGGGCGCGCGTACCGCAGGAACTGGCCGTCCGGCTTCCTCCTCGCGCTGGAGCAAGCCCGCACACAAGAGCACCAACGGTGCGCACTCCGCCGCCGCCAACGGCCACCACGCCGCCAACGGCAAGGGCAAAACCGGCAAACCGGCCAAAAGCTGGTCCTCGGCTTCAGCCTCGCGCAACGGACATTCCAACGGCCATGCAAATGGCCAATCAAACGGGCATTCTAGCAATCATTCAAACGGCCACAAGCCCGCGTCCAAGTCCTCGACCAACGGCCACAAGCCGGCCCACGCGCGCCCCGGCTCACGCCCCAAAGTGCGCACCGCAATCAAGGGCCGCAAGCCGGCCTATGCGGCTGGCGCAGGGGCCGCCGGCAGCAAGCGCTACGGCTTCAAGCAGGCGCGGCCCAAATCCGGCTCAAAGAAGCGGGGATGAGCGCACCAGACTCCCCTTCGCCCTCCGCACAGCCCGCCCGCGGGATTATCGTCGCCATCGACGGCCCTGCCGGTGCGGGCAAAAGCACCGTCGCGCGCCACCTGGCCCGCCACTTCGGCCTGCTGAATCTTGAAACTGGCGCAATGTACCGCGCATTTGCACTCAAGGCGCTGCGCGGCAAGGTTCCGCTGGATGCCGCCCGCGAGCTCGACGCTCTGGCCCATGAAACCGCCATCGACCTTGAAGCCGGCGAGGACGAGAACCGCGTTCTGCTGGACGGCGAAGATGTCACCGGCCTCATCCGCAATCCTCAGGTCACTGACGCCGCTTCGCGCGTCAGCATCCATCCCGTCATTCGCGCCTGGATGGTCCGCCTGCAGCAGCAGATGGGCTCGGCGGGCGGCGTCGTGATGGAGGGCCGCGACATCGGCACCGTCGTTTTTCCGCATGCCAACATCAAAATCTTTCTTGACGCAGCGCCTGAGGTCCGCGGCCAGCGCCGCTTTGACCAGCTTGGCCCCGCGCCCGCCGTGCAGCCGGAAGAAGTGCTGCGCAACCTGCGCGCGCGCGATGAGCGTGACCGCAACCGCGCCGACTCGCCCCTCAAGCCCGCCACCGATGCCGTCCTCGTCGATTCCACGTCCATGACGCTTGAGCAGGTGGTCCACGCCGTCGAAGAGATTGTCTCCGCGCATCTGGCCGCCCCGCCCGCCGCCACACACGCCTGAGCGCATCCGCATCGCCGGCGCTGATTGACCACGCTCCTCCCCCGGGGCATAGAATCCCCTTGGAGCCCCTCGATGGAAGAAACCTGTCCGCGCTGCCACCAGACCCTCCAGGCCAACACCTGCTTTTGCCCGGCCTGCGGACTGCCGCAGCTCGTTTACGACGCTGAGACCGACGCCGAGCCCGGACAGGTGGAGCGCTGGACCCACGCCGTGCGCGACGCCAGCATGGTGGAGTGGAAGCCGGCCCTGCGCGCCGCCATCGCTCTCGCCGTGCCGGCCGGCCTGCTCTCCAGCGGCATCTCGCCCGTCTCCCTCGCCGGCTTTTTCTGGATGGCCGCCGCCGCCGCATGGGCCGTGGTGATTTACGTCCGCAGCCAGCGCCCCGCCTGGATCACTGCCGGAGCGGGCGCGCGCATCGGACTCGTCACCGGCATCCTGGCCGCATGGCTCGCCTTTTCCATCAGCGGAGCCGCGCTCTACGTCCAGCGCTACAAAATGCGTCAGTCCACGGACATGGACAGCCAGTGGAAGGCCACTGTTACGCAGAGCTGGCAGCGTTCCGCGCAGTACGCGCTGTCGATGAATCCCGCCGACTCCCAGAAGGCCATGGCCATGCGCGACTGGATGCGCGACTCCATGCTCACACCCTGGGGTCACGCCGGTTTTATGGCCTTCAGCCTGGCCGCATACATGTGCTTTCTCATCTTTTTCTGCGTCGGCGGAGGCGCGGTCAGCGCGCGCATGCTGGCCCGCACGCGGCGTCCACCTCTTTAGCAGCCTGCGGCTGCGCAACCCCGCGCGACTTGCCCCAACGCGCCAACCCTTCTATCATCCGGCGAGAGAGCCTTCATGTCAGATACCCCTGCCAAGCCAAGCCTGCGCACCACGGGCAGGCTCATGTCCGCCTCGGAAATTGAACGCACCCTCGTCCGCCTGGCCCACCAGATTGTGGAGAAGAGCAACGGCAGCCCTGACCTCGCGCTCATCGGCATCAAGCGCCGCGGCGTGCCGCTGGCCCAGCGCCTGGGCAGGCTCATCTCCGGCATTGAAAAGCGCGACGTCGACACCGGCATGCTCGACATCCAGTTCTACCGCGACGATCTCTCCACCACCGACGAGCGTCCCGTCGTCAGGAAAGGCAAAATCGGCTTTGACGTCGAGGGCCGCGACGTCATCCTCTGCGACGACGTGCTTTACACCGGCCGCACCATCCGCGCCGCACTCGACGCGCTCTTTGACCACGGCCGCCCCCGCCGCGTCCAGCTCGCCGTGCTCATTGACCGCGGCCACCGCGAGCTGCCCATTGAGGCCACCTACATCGGCCGCACCGTACCCACCAGCAGCCGCGAAATCATCGAGGTCAAGTTCCAGGAAGTCGACAACGACGAGCAGGTGATCCTCGTTGAGCGCATGGACTAGACACATTCTGAATCCGCGGCGCGACGCCCCGCTCGCCGCTCAACCCCAGCCGACAGGCTCCCTGGGAATCCAATGAGCGTTGCCTCCGCACAGCTCCCCGCCCGCCGACCGATTCATCTGCCGGCCCTTCCGCCTTCGCCGTTCCCCCACCACTCCGGCTCGCTGCTTTCGGTTCTCGATCTGCCCCTCGACCAGGTCAGCCGCATCCTTGCCCGCGCCACTGAGCTTGAGGCCATGGACTCCCACACCCGCGACCGCATCCTCTTCAAGCGGCGCATCGCCCTGCTCTTTTACGAGTCCTCCACGCGCACCCGCACCAGCTTTGAGCTTGCCTCCAAGGCGCTCGGCGCGGACACCACCCTTGTCTCCAATCTCTCCTCCAGCATCGAGAAAGGCGAAACTCTCAAGGACACCGGACTCACCCTCCGCGCGCTCGGGGCTGAGGCCATCATCCTGCGCCACAACTCCTCCGGTGCGCCCTGGCTGCTGGAAGAGTTCGCCCGCCTGCCCGTGCTCAACGCCGGCGACGGCATGCACGAGCACCCCACGCAGGCGCTGCTCGATCTGCGCACCATCCTCCAGCACCTGCGCCCCGGTCTCAAATCGCTCGCGCCTGACACCCTCGCCGGCGTCACCGTCACCATCACCGGCGACATCCTGCACAGCCGCGTCGCCCGTTCCAACATGCTCCTTCTGCCGCGTCTCGGCGCGCACGTCGTCCTCTGCGGACCGCCCCCGCTTCTGCCCGGGCTCGCCGCATCCGCCGGCCCCGGAATTGTCATCGAGCGCGACTTTGAGGCCGCGCTGCGCCAGTCGCAAATCGTCATGATGCTCCGCATCCAGGCTGAGCGCCTCGCCGGCCAGCAACTCGACCTGAACGAATACAAGGCCGGCTACCAGCTCACCGGCCAACGCCTCGCCGCGCTCGCACCCACTGCGCTCGTCCTGCATCCCGGCCCCATCATCCGCGGCCTTGAGCTCACCGCCGGCGTCGCCGACGGGCCGCAGTCCGCCATCCTCCGGCAGGTGCACAATGGCGTCGCCGTCCGCATGGCCGTGGTGGAGCGCGCGCTCACCGCAAACGGAGCACGCCCATGACGGACATCCTCATCCGCAACGGCCACCTCATCGATCCTGCCGCTGGGGTCGACGCCGCCAGGGACATCCTGCTGCGCGACGGCCGTGTGGCCGAAATCGCGGCGCCCGGCAAAATCAAGCTGGCCAACGGCAACGCCGGCGCGCAGGTCCTCGATGCAAAGGGACTCACCGTCGCTCCCGGCCTTATCGACATCCACGTGCACCTGCGCGAGCCCGGCCAGACACACAAGGAGACCATCGCCACCGGCACCGCAGCCGCAGCCGCCGGCGGATTCACCGCCGTGGCCGCCATGCCCAACACCGTCCCGGTCAACGACTCGCCCGAGCTCACCCGATGGATGCAGGCCCCCGAGCGCAACGCCGCCGTCCGCGTCTTCCCCATCGGCGCGGCCACGCGCGGCTCAAAGGGCGAGGCGCTCAATGACTTCGCCGCCCTCAAGGCCGCCGGAGCAGTCGCCGTCACCGACGATGGAAGCCCCATCCTGAAAGACGGCATCATGCGCGAGACTCTCGCCGCCGCCGCCCGCGTCGGCTTGAGCGTCATCCAGCACGCTGAGGACACGCGCATGACCCAGGGCTGCAGCATGAACGCCGGGCCGACCGCATTCAAGCTCGGTCTGCGCGGCATGCCGCCGGAGGCCGAGTCTTCGCTCGTCGAGCGCGACATTCGCCTCGTCACCGAGTTGCGCGACCCGCGCGTACATCTCCACGTCGCGCACACCTCCACCGCCGCTGCCGTGGCCGCCGTGCGGCAAGCGCGCCGCAACGGCCTCCGCGTCACCTGCGAAGTGTCCCCGCATCATTTCCTGCTCACTGAGGAGCACGTGGGCCTCTACAGCACCCACGCCAAAATGAATCCGCCGCTGCGCTCCGCCGCCGACCGCGACGCCATGATCGAAGGCATTCTCGACGGCGTCGTTGACGCCATCGCCACCGACCACGCGCCCCACGCCACCCACGAGAAGGAAGTTGAATTCGAGCACGCGCCCAACGGCATCACAGGGCTTGAAACCGCGCTCGGCCTCTGCCTGCGCTGGCTCCATCACGAATGGAAATTGCCGCTGGGCCGCGTCCTGAGCCTGCTCAGCGCGCAACCCGCCGCGCTGCTCGGCCTCAAAGGCCGCGGCACGCTCACCGTGGGCAGCTTTGCTGATCTCGTAGTCATTGATCCAAATGCCGAATGGGTCTGGCACACTGCGGACTCGCACTCCAAATCCCGCAACTCGCCCTTTGACGGCTGGACCATGCAGGGCAAGGTCCGCTGGACGCTCAGCGAAGGCCGCATCGCCTACGCAAGCGAGTAAGGAATCCGCGCAGAATTACGACGCCTTGCCTCGCAACTCATGCTCGGCCCGGAACCAGTCTTCCGCATCGTGCCCATGCTGCCCGCGGCGCAGTGCGCACGTCGCCGCACGGTCGAAATCTTCTAAAATTGTCAGCAGGTAAAGTGCGCCGCACACGCGCAGCCGGCCAGGTCTTTAGCCCCGCTTGCGATAGAGAATCCGGAACTCGTAGCCCGCGTTCGCCGGAAACAACTGGGCCACGTGCCGCAGCCGTTCAGCCAGCGCCGGCGCGGCCAGCAGCGGATAGCCCCGCTCGCGGAGATCGTTGTAGTCGAAATCCACCGCCAGTGACAGCATGTACATCGCCAGCGCATCGGAGAACGCCGCCTCAAGGTATCCATTCCGCGCGCGCTCATCCACGCCGCGTCCGTTGCGCGGCTCCACCGCGCGGCGTCGCGTCTCCCACGCATCCTGGCTCGATTCGCCGCGCACCTCGGCCTGCGCCTGCGACCACACCAGCGATGAAAAGCTCTCCGGCACGCCCGCCGTGTCCGCAAAGTTGTGCGCCACGTTGATGAAAAACTCAAAGGCCAGCCCGAAGCGGTCCTCCATCAGCCGCGTCGACACAAACACCGCCTCCATCGATCCAAACGACGCATTCCGGTGGCACACCGCGCGGTCGCCCAGCTCCACTGTGTAGGTCGGCGCAATCATTGTCTCGTCGGCTTCCACAATCGCCAGCGGCACAAAGTAGTAGGCCCGCCGCGCCAGCGCCGGAGACAGCGCCGAGGGCACCGCGCCCACCAGCCGCTCCACTTCCTCCTCCGCCACGCGCGTCTCGCCCCACGTTGCATGGCGCACGCCGTTCGCGGCCTGGCTCACCTGCGTCTGCGTGGCCACTTTTTCAGCGTGCCAAAGTTCGATTTGAACGCTACCGGGCATCAACCGTATTCTAGTCTACGGAGGCGCCGCCCCATGTCATCCTCGCAGCCCCAACCCGCCCTCACCGGAACCATCCTCGGCTTCCCGCTCAAGGGCTTCAGCTTCTTCCAAAGCATGCTGCTCGCCGTCGCTTCGGCATTCTTCACCTTCTTCGCCTCCACGGCGCTGGCCATCTTCAGCCTTCTCGTCTGGAACCAGATCGGCGGCCACTCGGTGAATTACGCGGACACCTATCTTTACGTCGGCTTCCCGCTCGGCGTTCTGGTGCTCCTGCTCGCCGTGCCGTTCTTCGGCGTGCTGTGGCTCCGCGCCAGAGTGCGCCGGTAGCAAGGTACGCCTCAGGGCCACGCATCCTGCCCTTCGTTCACGCAGCCAGAGCAAACCGCTCTTGCAGCACGCATAGGCTGACCAGCAGCATCAGGATCTGGTCATTGGCCACACGCGCGCCCACTTCCATCTTCGGCAATTGATCGAGCAGCGCGACCACTGCTTTTTGATTGAAGTACGGCACCGCCGCCATGTTGGGCCCGCGCAGCGTGTCCTGCACAAAATTATTGAAGGTCCCATCCGGCGTCAGCGTTGCCGGTGGGCTCAGGAACGGGTGCTTCTGCCGCTTATACACCGTATCGGTCACCACATCGCGCACCGCCTCGCGCAGCACATACTTCTCCGTCATGCCACGGATCTTCATGCTCACCGGCTGCCTGCAAATGCACTCCACCACCTTGTGATCCAGAAACGGCACGCGCCCCTCAATCGAATGCGCCATCTCCATCCGGTCTCCGAGCATCGTCAGGATGTAGCCCGGCAGCACTGACTTTCCCCACAGATAGAGCGACTGATGGATGGGGTCGCGGCCTTTCAACTGCCCGGGCACGTCAATATCCGACAGGAATGGACGATACGGCTCCGAATCCTTGTAACGCGCGGCAAAATCGCCGGCCAGCAGCGGTTGAGTCTTCATTGCTCTCGATGAAAACGTCTCACACCACGACGGCACATATCCCAGCACGCGCTTTATGCCTTCAAGATTTCCCACATCCCCATCCGGCAGCAGCAGGCCGCGCGAAACAGTGTTGTTCTCGTCGAGCCACTTCAGCAGCTCCTGAATCTCCTCCGGGTCCTGACCCTCTCGGTTGTAGAGCAGCATGTCCCGCCGAAAGTGCGCATACCCGCCAAGAATCTCATCCGAGCCCTCGCCTGTAATCACCACCTTGTAACCTGCTTCGCGCACCGCCTTGCTCAGCAGAAACTTCGCCACGCCGTGTGCATTCACGCACGCAGTCTCCGCCTGCGCAATCGCATCGGCAAAATTGTCTGCAAGGTGCTTCTGCCCAATGGGAATGGCGTTGAACTCCGCGCCGGTCAGCGCGGCCATCTCTCGCGCGATGGGCCCCTCGTCGTAATCGGCATGCTCAAATGTGAGCGTAAAGGCGCGGATGGGATCAGGATGATGCCGGGCGGCCAGGCCAAGCACCGCGCAGGAATCCAACCCGCCGCTCAGGTATACGCCCACCGGCACATCCGCCCGCAAACGGATGCGCACCGCTTCTTCAAGCTCGTGGCGAAATTCCGCGATATAGTCTTCATTGGACCGCTTCGGCGCGGAGTCATTCATCGCCGGGTAGTTGAAGTCCCAATAGCGATTCACCTGGAAGTGCTTGGCCGTCGCCAGCAGGAAATGTCCGGGAGGAACCTGGAAAACGCCGTCATACAAAGTGCGCATCTGATGACCGGCAAAAGCTGTCAGGTGATACACGCTCTCTTCATCCCACCGCGCCGGCACGCCCGCCGCAAACAACGCTTTTACCTCTGAGGCAATGTAGAGCGCATCCTTGTGCCACGCATAAAACAGCGGCTTGATGCCGAAGCGGTCGCGCGCCGCATAGAGACAGCGTTCCTTTTCGTCCCACAGAATGATGGCAAACTCGCCGCGCAGTTGATGAATAGACTGCGGTCCAAGCTCCTCCCACAGGTGCAGCGCAATTTCGCTGTCGGAGCGCGTGCTCAGCCTGTGGCCCCGCGACTCCAGCTCCCGCTGGATGGCCTCGTAGCCGTAGAACTCGCCATTCACGACGATGTGCGTGCGTCCATCCTCGCTGTGGATGGGCTGATCGCCCGTGGTCAGGTCAATGATGCTCAGCCGCGCATGGCCCAGGCCCACCCGTCCATCTCTGCTCGTCCAGTGGCGCTGGCCGTCAGGCCCGCGATGATACATGCTCTGCGTTGCGCGCTCCAGCGCGGATCCGGATACAGGTTCGCGACGGGACAAAACGCCCACAATTCCGCACATGCGTCAGACCTCCACCTACTCACTTTGGTTGTCACAGGGAAAAAGTTGGAAAAGTGCGTGAAGCATAGCAGAGCAGCAACAAGACCAGCAAGCGGATTCGTCGCCTTTTCTGATCGTGATTACTTTGCAAGGATGGGTTCGCCACAGCGCAGATCGCTCAAAAGCGACAGTCAAAAAAAGCGGCTCCGTCAATGCGGAACCGCTTCATTTGCTCCTGATTTCTGTCTGAATCTTTTTCGTGCTGACCCGCCTCAGTGTCCCGCGGGCTTCGGATCCGCCTTGTCAAACTGCGCCACGCGAATCTTCTTCGCCAGGCCCACCTTTGACAGCAGCCAGATACCCCAGAAGTTCGGGTCAACCTCATACCACGTGAGCCCGTGCCGCGCGCTCACCGGATGCGCGTGGTGGTTGTTGTGCCATCCCTCGCCGCCGGTCAGCAGTGCCACCCACCAGCTGTTGCGCGAGTCATCCTTGGTTTCAAACCGCCGGCTGCCCCACAGGTGCGTCGCTGAATTCACCAGCCACGTGGCATGCAGGCCAAGCGTTACGCGCAAAGCCACACCCCACAAAACCATGGCCACGCCGTTCACCCAGCCGCCAAAATACCATCCACCCGCCATCAGCAGCGCGCCGCTCGCCGTAATCGGCACCCAGTGATACTTGCTCAGCCACACATGAAAGCGGTCCTTGCCCAGGTCCGGCGAGTAGCGGCTGGCCAGCACGTCGGTCTGCGCGTGCAGCGCCTCGCCAAACAGAATCCATCCCGCATGCGCCCACCATCCGCCTTCCCGCGGCGTGTGCGGATCCCCCTCCTGGTCGCTCAGTTGGTGGTGTACCCTGTGCGTCGAAACCCAGAAGATCGGCCCGCCTTCCAGCGAAAGCGTGGCGCAAATGCTCATCAGATATTCCACCCACTTCGGCGTCTGATAGCCGCGATGCGTCAGCAGCCGGTGATAGCACATTCCAATGCCCACGTTGATGGCCAGTACATAAATCACCGCCATCACTGCCAGCCGTTGCCAGCTGAACAGAAACAGCGCCGCCAGCGCACCGGCATGGAAGGCAATCATCGCGCCCATCGTGAGCCAGTTCATCCCTGCGCCAACGGTGGCCGCGCGGCCCATGCGAAGCTGCTTCCGCGCCGGCTCATCGTGCTTGGCTTGCAGCGGCGTGCCGTGTGCCGGCTTTGCTTCCGGGGTGGCTTCAGGGGTTGTGGGTTCAAGGGTGGGTGCAGTCAGAACAGACGCCATGCGTGGTACGTTCCTCGGAAGAGTGGCTTACCGCCCACTCTCGCTTTCCTTTTCGATTCTCTACACTTATTGTATAGGAGTCTTAGCTGGCCAGGCCCCGGAAACAGGGCAACCCGGCGCATTTTGAGTACATAAGTGCATAGCCTGGCGCATATCCCGGCGCATATCCCGTTGTATAGCCGGTTCAGGGTCCCGATTCGGACCCGCTTCCGCCCCGCTTCACTCGTCTGCGCCCGCCCCGCCCGCCCCCGCGCCAAACCACTCCGGCTGGCTGCTGAAAATCTTCTCCGCCTGCCCGTGCAGCACGCGATAGAGTGCAAACTCCCGCGCGGAAGCTCCGCGCAGCTCAAACAACAGCTCGCCGCGATTGTCCGCCATCGCATCCACGGCATCCACCAGGCGCATCCGAGGCGAATCGTCCAGGTGTGCGCCATCGCCCACGTGCTTCAGCAGAATGGCCACATTGCCGTAGAGATCCGGCTGCGCAATCAGCGTCACAAACTTCTCGTCCTTCAGCAGCCCGCCCGTATTGGCTGAGAACACCATCGTCGCGCCCGACCCATACGCCAGCTCAAAAACGCGAAACTGCTCGTCCTCCAGCGCCGCGGGCAGCGTCAACTGCTGCGCCGCCGGCTTGGTTCTCCTGCGCCCCTTCCTCGTCTTCGGCTCCAGCTTCGGTGGAGGTGTCAGCCCCAGCGCATCGCGTGCAATCGCCTCCAGCTCCGTCTTCATCTTCATTTCATCGTCCGCGTTCGACCAGGTGTAGCTCCACAGATGCTCGGGCCGGTTCGTTGCGTCGGAAACTGCCACCATCTGGTGAACATCCGGCGGCATTCCCCTCAGCTCCGGCGCTTCCACAGCCCCCGGATCCTCCGGCTTGCCCCGCATCAGCCGCGGCCGCCCCGTGTCTGAGATGCCGGGCAGGTCCTCCACATACGCCTGGTCGTTCTCCGCCTGCTCCTTCTTGTGCTTCTTCGGTCTGGTCAGCGTCGGCTGGTCAGGATCGGGCGCGGGTGCTGAACCCGCCGCAGTTCCCCCGGCCGATCCGGCCCCGCCCGCCTGTCCCGTCCCGTTTGCCCCGTTGTTTTCTCCAGCCCGGTCTTCTCCAGTCTTGTCGTCTCCGGCCTTGTTGTCTCCAGTTTTGTCGTCTCCAGTACGGTGCAGAACCGGCCTATCCGTGTCAGGCGCCGGCGCTGAACCCGCCGAAGTCTCTCCCGCATCTCCGCCCGGCTCGCCGCCACCGCTCTTGGCCTCGCCCGGATGGTGCTTTCTGTGCAAAATCGGCTCGTCGCTCGACTCGTCGACATAATCCACCTTGGCAAATTCCTGCTGGCGGCTCTTGGGCTTCACGCGCGGCATCGGCTTCCACTTGCCAAAGCCCATCCACGCGCCTTGCAACCGTCCCGCCTTCTCCACGTCAAACAGCCCCACTCGCCTGCCATCCTTTTCCAGAACGTATTCCGTCTCGCTGTCCAGGCCCAGCGGCGCAGGCCGCGCCAGGTAGATGCCGCCATCCTGCAGTGTCTGCCCGTCAAAAATCGTCACCGGAACCAGCCGGCTGAAGGTCGGCTTGCTCAGCTCGCCCGTCCACTCATACACCGCCACGGCCCGCAGCACAGGCGCACTCGGCTTGGTCTGCACCTGCCCCGGATACTGCCCCAGGGCCGCCGCGCTCAGCCCCGCCAGCACCCACGCCAGCGCCGCGCCCGGCACAAGCCCTGCCGCCCGCGCGCGCATAATTCCACCGCCCGCTCCTGACAGCCCCTGCCCGGCTCGGAAATAATGCTTGCGAGTGCTCAATTTCACCATCCTGCGAGGATCTTCCCCATGGAACTCCATAAAAAAGTCGCCGACTTCACCCTCCTCACCGATGAGGAGAAAACCGTCAGCCTCTCAGACTACGCCGGCAAGCCGGTCATTCTCTTCTTTTACCCCAGAGCCGATACTCCCGGCTGCACCATTGAGGCCTGCGGCTTTCGCGACACCTTCAAGACGCTCCAGGCCGCCGGCGCAGTCGTCCTCGGCATCTCCCGCGACACGCCCAAAGCCCAGGCCAAATTCCGCGAAAAGTACAGCCTGCCCTACACACTCCTTGCTGATGTAGACGAGAAAGTCTGCAATCAGTTTGGCGTCATGAAGCAAAAGAACATGTACGGCAAGAAAGTCTGGGGCATTGAGCGAACCACCTTCCTCATCGGCCCTGACCAGAAACTGCTGCACATCTTCCCCAAGGTCACACCCGAGGGCCATGCCGAAGAGGTTCTGGCCATTTTGAAGGAATGGAACAAAATGCAAAAGTAGCTCCGGCCGCGGCAGCCCCCGGTCTTCCCGGCAAAGACATCTCCGGCCGGCGTCCTCCCGGCCGCCTGCTGCCTCGCGCCTTCTTTCACCACGCGCCCCAGTGGGTGGCTCCGCGCCTGCTCGGCAAATTGCTCATCCACCGCCTTCAAAACGAGAACGGTACGAAGTACCTCGCCGGCCGCATCGTGGAAACCGAGGCCTACCTTGGCCCCCACAACCAGCCGCCCGACCCCGCCGCCCACTCCCATCGCGGCCCCACCCCGCGCAACGGCGTCCTCTTCGGCCCCGCCGCCCACGCTTATGTCTACGCCATCTACGGCCGTTATTTCTGCATGAACGTCACCTGCGAGCCCGCCGGGCTGGCCGGCTGCATCCTTCTGCGCGCCCTTGAGCCCGTTCTCGGGCTTGACCAGATGGCTGCCAACCGCGGCCTCGCGCCCGCAGCGGCAAGCGCGGCAACCGCCCGCCGGCTCACCTCCGGTCCCGGCCGCCTTTGCCAGGCCCTGGGCCTCACCCGCCCGCGCCACAACGGCCTTGACCTGCTTGACCCCGCCTCGCCCCTCCAACTCCGCGACGACGGCTTTTCCGCGCCCCGCGCCTTCGTCACCGCGCGCATCGGTATCCGCCACGCCGTCGACTGGCCCCTCCGTTTTGCCCTTCCCGGCCACCTCTGTCTCTCCGGGCCAGTAAAAATCCCCGGCAAAATCATCCTTATCCGCTGATTCGCCGTCCTATGCTGTAGTAGTAGAGGTCATCCCACCCGGAAGGACGTCCCCATCTTGAAAAGCAAATCCGTCATACCCCTCCTTGCCACCCTCGTGCTCTCCGCGGCATTTGCCATCGGCCAGGCGCCCGCCGCGCCTCCCGCCGGCGCGCCTCACCACATGCCGCCCATGCCGCCGCCCAAAAACCTCCAGGTGCTGCCCAAGACTCTCACCATCGAGCAGGTCCACGGCATCATGCACCACTGGGCCCAGGCACTCGGAGTCGGCTGTGAGCACTGCCACGCCGTGGACACGCAGCATCCCGCCTGGCACGGCCATCCCCGGCTCGACTTCGCCAGCGACGCCAAGCCTGAAAAGCGCACCGCGCGACTCATGTACAAAATGGTCACCGAGATCAACACCGAATACATCAGCAAGGTGCCCAACTCCGGCATGCCCGTCACCTGCGCCACCTGCCATCGCGGCATGGCTGCCCCGCCGCCCTTCGTGCCCCCGCCGGACCACGATCACGACCACGACCATGCTCACGGCGCACCGCCCTCCGGCACAGCCATACCTAAATAAACCACGTGCGCGCAAGGGGCTTCAGAGATTCCCGGAGCCCTTTGCGTGTTTGCTCGGTCAAAGGTAGGTCGCTAGCTCTGTTGACCTCTCTCGGCATCCGCCTGCTGAATCTCTTCCACGTCCGCCAAGTTGCGAAGACGCCCCGCAGCCAGCTTGGCCGCAATCAGATCCTCTTTGGAGATGAAGAAGACGCGCAGATTCTGCGCCGCGTCAATCACACTCTCCTGGCGTCGTTCCCAGGCCGCATCAAACTCCACGCCATCGATGCTGGGCAGGATGTCGACTGCAACGGGCGCGGCTCCAAAGCGACATACCTTCGCGGGTCTTCAAAATCCGACTCATGAATTTCGTTGAGCGGCGCGCCAAAACTGGCCAGCGCAAGATGGCACGCGTGCGCATTGGCGGCGTCGGCCTTGATCCACACATCCAGATCCTTGGTCGCGCGCGGCTGCGCATACAGCGAAACCGCGTGGCCGCCAACGATCAGGTACTTAACGTTGTGGGCGCTGAAGGCAGACTGCAACGCTTTGAAGTCGTCGAACATCCGTTTCAGGATCCTTCATGGCATAGGCGGCGTGCGTCAGGCTGGACACCGCTTCCATGCGCTCGTGCGCCGGGCGGCTTTGCCAGTAGCGAAGCTCCTCCGCCTTCATCTCGGCCTTGCTCTTAAAGATGCGCACTGTCGTATCCATATCTCTGATTCTGGTTCGATTGCCGGCAAATGGCAAGGTGCAACCCTGAGGCCGCGCTAGCGCTTCCTCGCCCATTCCCCGCTCTTGCCGCCGCTCTTGGCCTCCAGCCGCACCTCGCGAATCACTATCCCCTTGTCCAGCGCCTTGGTCATGTCATACACCGTCAGCGCCGCCACGGCCGCCGCCGTCAGCGCCTCCATCTCCACGCCCGTCGGCCCGGTGGTCGCCACCGTCGCCGCTATCCGCACGCCTCCCTTCACCACCTCCGCCTGCACGTCCACATGCGTCAGCGCCAGCGGATGGCACATCGGAATCAGTTCCCACGTGCGCTTGGCCGCCTGAATCCCCGCAATCCGCGCCACCTCCAGCGGATCGCCCTTCGGATTCGCCGGCAGCGCCTTCAGCACAGCGCCGCTCAGCTCCACAAACGCCGTCGCCCGCGCCGTCCGCCGCGTCTCCGCCTTCGCGCTCACGTCCACCATCCGCGCCTGGCCCTTCTCGTCAAAATGCGAGAGCCTTCCCTTCGCCTGCTTCGCCATCGTTCTCCTCACCCCAGCAAAATCCGCGCCAGCGCGCCCGCCTTCAGCCCATCCGCCGTCTCCGGCACCACCACAAAGCAATTCGACCGCGCAAAGGCTGCCTGGTCGCCCGATCCGTGCCAGTGTACCGGCGTCACCTCCGGCTCTTTGCCGCCCGCTGGATTCCACGCGCACAGCGCCGGCAAAAACCGCGTCAGTCCCGCCCTGGCCGTCACCGTCTCCATCAGCCGCGCCATCGCAAATCGCGGCCCGCCGTCTCCCCGGCCCGCCAGCACGCCCAGCACGCGCGCGCCAAACAGCAAAAACGTCACCGCAGACGAAACCGGATTCCCAGGCAGCCCGAAGAACGGCACGGTCCCTCCCGCTTCGCCCTTCACTTCTCCAAACACCAGCGGCTTGCCCGGCTGCATGCGCACCCCCGTGAAATAAAACTTCGCGCCCTGCCGCTCCAGCGCCGGCTCCACCAGGTCAAACTTCCCCGCCGAAACTCCGCCGGAGACCAGCAGCATGCGCACCCCCGCCGGAGCGGACAGCGCACCCTCCAGCGCCCGGTCCAGCGCCGCAGCCGTATCCGCCGCCCGCGGCAGCACCCACGGCTCGCCGCCCGCCGCGCGCACCAGCGCCGCCAGCATCGGCGCATTCGAGTTGCGAATCTGCCCCGGCCCCGGCTTCGCATCCACGGCCACCAGCTCATCCCCCGTGGTCAAGATCGCCACGCGCGGACGCCGGTACACCTGGACCGCACCCGCTCCGCACGCCGCCGCCAGCGCAATCTGCGCCGCGCCCATCGCCGCTCCCGGCTCCAGCAGCACCTTGCCCTTCCGCGCCTGCGCGCCGCGCGCCACCACGTTTTCGCCGGCCTCAAGCCTGCGCGCCTTTTCCAGCCGAACCCGCTCCCCATCGCGCTCCACATGCTCCAGCATCGCCACGGCATCCGCGCCTTTCGGAACCGGCGCTCCGGTCATCACCTCCCACGCTGACCCTCCGGGCAACGGCCCGCCCGGCGGCTGGCCCGCATGGGTTTGTCCGGCAAGTGCAAGCCAGGCGTGCTTGTTCACCTCCGTTGCCCGGCAGGCAAAACCGTCCCGCGTCGATCGCGCAAACGGCGGCTGGTCCTCGTCCGCTCTCAGCGGCGTGGCCAGCACGCGGTCCAGCGCCATCCCCAGCTCCACCCGTTCCGTCGCCGGCACGGCCGCCTGCGACGCGGCCCACGCAGCCACCCGTGCAGCCGCCTGCTCATAGCTCAGCAGCTCTTCGCCCTTCGCGCTCTTTCCGGCTTTGTTCATGCCCTGCATTGTAGCCGCCTCGTCACCCGCCGCCCATCGCCTTGCCGCCCGCCCTCGCTGCGCAGCGAAAAGGCGCCCCCGTTTTGGGAGCGCCTTCAGGTCGTTCGCTTACGGGCAGGCTTAGCGATGCTTCTTGCCCGCCTTGGATTTGGTTTCCGCCTTCTCCCCGGCCTGCTGCAAAATGCCCTTCACGTCGTTCGCATAGGGCCCGTCCGGCGCAAGCTGAAGATACTTCTCATACGCTTCCTGGCAGCCCGGCGGCAGCACAATCTGCTGCGTCTTCGCATCGAACGTCGCCTTCTGCACCAGCCCCTGGCCCTTCAGATAATAGAGAATCGCCTGGTTCGGATCGGCCGCAATCGCCTTGTCCGCCACCGCAACCTGCGCATCCGTGTTCCCGGCCTGGAAGAAGACAATCGCCTCATTCTTCAGATAGAAGCCCGTCTTTGTCGGGTCGGCCTGCCCTGCCGCATCGTACTCCGCATTGGCCTCGGCTACCTTGCCCGTCCGCGCATAAATCTCGCCCAGCCCGGCATGGGACATGGCCACCACATCCGGCCGCGGCTTCTTCGCCGCCGCATCCGCCGCAAGCGCCTTCTTGTACGACACCTCGGCCTGGTCATACTCCTTCAAACCCGACTGCGCCTGGCCAAGATAAGCCCACAGAACCGACTCCGTCGGCCGCTCCTGCGTGTCCTTGGTCATCATCGTTTCAATGTCCGTGTACTGCGCCTTCTTCAGCTCCGCTTCCTTGGCGTCCACGGCGGACTTGGTGGCCCCGCTGCCCAGCTCCTTTACCGCTGCGGTCCGCGCGCCGTCAATGGTGTGCAGGTCCGCGGAAACCTTTTTCAAATCCGCGTTCAGTATCTTGATCAGCGCATTCGTCTTCAGCGCCTCGGAGTTGTGTTTGCGCATCTCCGCCAGTTGCTTCTGCTCCGCTTCAGGCAGCTTGTTAATGAAGGCCTGCCGCGTCATGTCGAAGTCCTGCAGCGTATCCTGCCCCGCCACAATCTTCACCTTGTCGAACGAGTCGATCATCTTGTCCTGCGGCGTATCCGGCTGCCTGAAGACCACCATGTACGTGCCCGGCGCGGCTTCGCCTTGATACGTGCCGTCCTTGCCCACCGGGAAGGTGTACTTGTTGGAGTGGCCGCCGTCTGTTGACAGGCTCACCGTGCCGGCAGACTCCACAGCTCCCGTCGGGTTCGTCACCGTTCCGTGAATCTTGCCCATCGGTGTCGCACTCTGCTGTCCAAATGCCGGCGTAAGCGCAAACGCCAGCACGCCCATCCACAGCGATAGCTTCCGTATCATCGTCTTCTCCTTGGGAACATGCGCGGCGCTCCGGGCTCCGCGGCTCCGTCAAATTCCATTGCGGCCGTCTTGCGTGCGGCGCTCATTCCATTGGCCGGCCGCTGCCTTGCCTTGAGAACCCAGGCCCGGCCCAATCCATGCAAAAGCGGCTTTCAAGCGCTCAAACCTTCCGTCGCGCCGCCACTTCACCAGCACGACTCAAGGTAAATCCAACCCCTTGCTCAGCACAAGGTCCCGCACAAGCGCGCCCGTCATAACTGCCGCCCCTACAATACAATCATGGCACTCGTCATCCGGCCGGCCGTTCCCTCCGATGTCTCGCAGATTCTCGCCTTTGTCCGCGCCCTGGCCGCCTATGAGCGCGAGCCGGACGCCGTCCTCGCCACCGAGCAGGATATCCTCCTCCACGGCTTCGGCCCCCATCCCTACTTCCACTGCCTCATCGCCGAGCTCGACGGCCAGTCCGCCGGCTTCGCCCTCTATTTCTTCAATTACTCCACATGGCTCGGCCGTCCCGGTCTCTATCTTGAAGATCTTTTTGTCCCGATCGGCTTCCGCGGCCGTGGCATCGGCAAAGCTCTCCTGCAGCGCGTCGCCGCCGCCGCGCTCCGGCACGGTTGCCTCCGCCTCCAGTGGGAGGTGCTCGACTGGAACACGCCCGCCATCGATTTTTACCGCGCCATGGGTGCGGAATTCCTCGACGAGTGGCGCAATGTCCGCATCTCCGGCCCCGCTCTCGAGCGCCTCGCCGCCGCACCTGCTGAACCGGCATCGCTCCCGGCTGCCGGGGGGCCGCAAGCATGAACGCCGGCCACATGAGCTCCAATCTCACGCCGCAGGCCTCTGCCCCACCGCCGGTGGTCAGGGTCATCGGCGGCGGACTCGCCGGCCCTGAAGCCGCGCTCACCCTAGCGCGTCTCGGCTGCCGTGTGGATCTTTATGAAATGCGCGCCATGGTGGATGGCAAGCCCCGCCTCACCCCCGCGCACCAGACCACCGACTTCGGCGAGCTCGTCTGTTCCAACTCGCTCAAAAGCGAGTCGCCCCACACCGCGCCCTGGCTCCTCAAGCAGGAAATGCGCCGCTGCGGCTCCGCTCTGCTGCGCATCGCCGACCAGACCGCAGTCCCCGCCGGCCATGCCCTCGCCGTCGATCGCATCGAGTTCTCCCGCCGCATCGCCCAGGCCATTGAAGCCCAGCCGCTCATCCGCGTCCTCCGCGAGGAAGTGACTGATCTCAGCACGCCACTACACCGGGACCAGGACCAGGACCAGCACAGCACGAAGTGCACCATCATCGCCACCGGCCCGCTCACCTCCAGCGCGCTCAGCGCGGAAATCCAGCGCCTCACCGGCTCCGGGCATCTCGCCTTCTACGATTCCATCTCGCCCATCGTCGATGCCGACACCATCGACATGGAGCGCGTCTACTTTGCCGCGCGCTGGGACAAGGGCACAGCCGACTACATCAACTGCCCCATGACCCGCGAGGAGTATGACCGCTTCCTCGACGCGCTGCTCGCCGCCGAGCCTGCCGAATCCAAGGAATGGGAGCAGCTCGAATACTTCGAAGGTTGCCTGCCCATTGAGGTTCTCGCCCGCCGCGGCCGCGACACCCTCCGCTTCGGACCCATGAAGCCCGTGGGCCTGCGCGACCCCCGCACCGGCAAAACCCCCTGGGCCGTCGTCCAGCTCCGCAAGGAGAATCTCCGCGCCTCCAGCTACAACCTCGTCGGCTTCCAGAACCATCTCAAATGGGGCGATCAGGCCCGCGTCCTGCGCCTCATCCCCGGCCTCCAGAACGCCAGCTTCCTCCGCTACGGCCAGATTCACCGCAACACCTACATCTGCGCGCCTGCATTGCTGGACGAAACCCTTCGCCTCAAAAAACAACCCACGATTCTTTTCGCCGGCCAGATCTCCGGCGTCGAGGGCTACACCGAATCCATTGCCACCGGCCTGCTCGCCGGCCTTCATGCCGCCTCCATCGCCCGTGGAGAAGAACCCCTGCCCGTCCCCCGCGCCACAGCCCTCGGCTCGCTCGTCCACTACATCACCCACGCCGACCCCCGGCACTTCCAGCCCGCCAACATCACCTTTGACCTCCTCGAGCCCCTCGACCCGGAGAGTGTCGACAAGGAAACCCGCCGCCGCATCAACGACAAGCGCGAGCGCCACCGCCTCCAGTGCGAGCGCGCCCTGGCCGCCTTTGACGCATGGCTGACCTCCGTAACCCATTGCAACGGCTAAGAAACCCTCAATCTCAGGCCGGTTTCGTGCTACCCTAGTCCAACTTTGGAGCACGCACCAAAATGACGGCTCTTACTGCCTCACAGGCCATCCTGCCCGCCATTGATCGCACGCGGCGGTTTCTTTTTGACCGCTTCCGCTGGCTCACCTTTCTCAAGCTCGCCTTCATCGCCTCCATCACGGAGGGCGTCTTCATCCGCCTCCGTTACACCGTCGGCCGCGCCGTCCATGCAGCCGCTGCCCCTTCAGCCGCTGCAGCCCCCGCCACGCCCGCTGACTTCCTCTCCCACTGGCTCTGGCTCATTGGCCTGCTCTTCGTCCTCGGACTGCCCATCGCGGTCTTCGCGCTTTACCTCGTCACGCGCCTTCGCTTCGCCTTCTTCCACTGCCTCACCCGCAACAGCAGTGAAATCCGCCCCGGCTGGAGCCTTTACGCGCAGCAGTCCATGCGCCTCTTTGAAATTTCCCTCGGCGTCTGGGCCGTCTTTTCCCTTCTCGCGGGCTCACTCCTCTATCCGCTCTTCAACCGCTATCTCGCGCTCAGAGTGCAGTCCGGCCCCAACGGCCTCGATGACTTTTCCACGGCGCTCTCCTTCGCCTTCTCCAGCTTCTTCACTTTCTTTTTCCTCTACGTGCTCATCTGGTTTGCTGACACCATCCTCCACGACTTCCTGCTGCCCCACATGGCGCTTGAAAATCTTCCCGTCATTGAGGCATGGGAGCAATTCATCTCCCGCGCCACCTCTGACCCCGGCGCATTCGCCACCTATCTCTCTGAGCGTTTCATCCTGCCCATCATCGGCTTCATGTCCCTCAGCCTCGCCGCCGCCATCCTCGGCTCCATCCTTTCAGGCCTCGTCGCCGTCCCCCTCGCGCACATGGAATCCGTGGTGCGCTCCGGTTCGCTCGCCGGAGCCCTTCTTGCCGCGCTGGTCCTGCTGCCGCTCGCCCTCCTTGCCGTCGCTTTCGCCATCTTCGTCTCCCTCTGCCTCGGCGGCCCGCTGGCCACATGGGTCCGCAACTACGCGCTCATCTTCTATGGCGGCCGTTACCAGGCCCTCGGCGATCTGCTCACGCCGGCTGAAGCAAAACTCGCCCAGCCCCCTCCGCCTGCCGGAATCGACCTCACTCCTCCGCCCGCCACCGTTTAGCGCGGTTCCAGAATTCCCTGCCCGATTCAGATTTGTAAAGAGCGGCATTTTCTTTAAGGAAAACGCCGCTTGTCAGAAATGGCTTCGGGGTATACCAACTCTGGAGCCGCTCGATCCAGGGAACCTTTTCCTTCCCGCCCGTGTCCAACACAGCGAGGCGCAGCGGAGAGTTCCCGTGCCCCACCGCATCCGGGCTGCCTTGTTGCCCATTCGCGTTGTACCCTAGTTCTGGAAGCTTGTCTTGGGAGTTCTTGCATGCGCCCGGTCGCCCTCTTCGCAACGCTGGCTCTTCTGGCCGTCCTCGGCACGCCGGCGCAATCGGCTCCCGCGTCCAAACCCGCACCCAGGGCCGCGGCCGCGCCCGCGCCTAAACCCACCACCGTTGAAGTCCCCATCCCACCCGCCGTCAAGGCCGCCCGGCTGCTCCCTTCCGTCTTTGACGGCTGGGTCGCACCCGCGCCCACACAAACCCTGCTGGACGCCGCCATCGCTGACCAGGCCGATACGGCCGCGCTCAATGAATACGGCTTCCTCTACGGCGCGCAATCCACCTACCGCCGCGACGGCCAGACGCTCACCCTCCGCGCCCTCCAGTTTCAGGATGTCTCCGGCTCCTACGGCGCATACAGCTTTTACCGGCCCGACCGCTGGGCCCCGGAGGAGATTGGTTCCGGCGCGGCCTCTGACAAAAACCACGTCCTCTTCTGGAAGGGAACCACCGTCGTCGACGCCCAGTTTTCGCAGATTGGCCCCATGTCCGCCTCAGAGCTGCGCGACATTGCCGCGCACCTTCCCCAGGCGGAGGGCAACCGCGCCGTCGCGCCGCCCGTGCTCGGCTTCTTACCTAGGCCTTCGCTGGTCAGGCAAAGCACGCATTACGCCCTCGGCCCCGCCGGCTACGCCGGTTCGGGCGGCGTTCTCCCGCCGCAGCTCGTCGGCTTTGACGCCGATGCCGAGGCCGTCACCGCCAACTATTCGCTCTCCTCCGGCCCGGCCACCCTCACCGTCATCGAATACCCCACGCCCCAGCTCGCCATCGCCGCTGAGTCCCGCATCCGCGGTTACATCAAGGCCGGCGCGCACGCCCAGCCGCCCTTCCCCAAGCCGCTGGTTGACTCTGACCAGGTCTCGCTTGAAGTCCGCCGCAGCGGCCTGCTCGTCGTTCTCGTCAGCGGCGATGCCATCCCCGATGAAAGCCATCGCCTCCTCGAGTCGGTCTACTTCAACGAGAATCTTGTCTCCGTGCCCAACGGCGGCGAATCCGAGATTGCCAAAACCAGCAAGCTGCTCATCGGCATTGCCACCCTGGTGCTCATCGGAGCCCTCGCGGCCATTCTTCTCGGCGTTTTTTTTGGCGGCGGACGTGCCCTCCTCCGCATCGCCCAAGGCAAACCCGCCTCCTCGGTCTATGAGGCCGAGTTCATCCGCCTCAACCTGCCCAAATAGCGACAGCAAAACCAGCCTTGGTGTATCCCGGAACCGATTCTCTCAGCCGATCCTCTCAAGCCGACGCGATCTGGGGCCCCAGCGACAGGTCTTCGTCGTTGGCGTGGGGCCCGCAGGAAGCGGCGACCCGGCACCGTTCTCAATCAAGGTTCTCAATGGGACACAGAAAGGCTGGTTTTGCTCGAGCCCCGGCAGCCCTGCCGGCCGCTCCGTCCTGCTTCCGTAATCGATTTTCCGCCCTCTCCACAATCTTTGCCGCAGCCGCATCCAATCCATCACGGGCCTGAGTCACCCTGTGGAAAACCGGAGGAAAACCCGAAAAAACACGGAGAAAAGGCCGGGTTTTCACCTCTCTTTCAATCGAACGAACGGCGAAACAACCGCCCCGCGCTAACCCTTCTGCATTCTCGCAATCCGCACATTCTAAAACCCTTGCTTGCCATCCGATTTAGTCTTGACACTCCGGCCCCCTCCACCTACTATGCAGCCAGAAAGTTCTGATGGTTTTGCCTCCGTTGGAACTATTCTCCCTAAGGAAATGGCCGCCCAGTTGCCGGGCGGCCATTTCCGTTTCACCCCTGCGCTTGCCTTCACATGCGCTCTTTCTCGCCCTCCGGAGTCACGCCTCCCGACACCGAGCCCTCGTTCCATTCCTTGCCGCACGCCTCGCACAGCCAGTGGTTCACCGGCTCCACGCTTTCCAGCACCGGATCCTCCGCGCCGCAGGCCGGGCACACCGGAGCTACATACTCCGGCGCTTCCATCGTGCTCTCGTCCACCACATCCTGCGGAATCGGTTTCGCCATCACCGCGCGCGCCTGGTCCAGCTCATCGGCTGCCACCACCACGCGCAGGCTTCCCGCATCCCACGGATTCACTCCGCCCTCAATCCAGCTCTCAATCTCTGCGCGCCGCAGCATCTCGGCAATCTGCTTTGCCTGCTGCATCGTCGCGCACGTACACAGCGGCGTCTTCCACGTGTATTCGCGCTGGGGCTCGCTCGCATCGCCCTCTTCGCCGGCGGCAGGCTGGCCCGGCGCATCCCAATGCGTCACGGCTTCCTTCCGCGCTCGCTTCTCCGGCGTCTTCGGCGCCGCCGGATCCTCAAGTCCGCGCGCCTTCATCTCGCCGCGCAGCACCTCGCGCGCCACCTCGGTCAGCTCGCCATAGTCCTGCGCCAGCTCCTGCAGCTCTTCGTCCGATTTCTGGCGATAGAGATCGCCCAGCGCCCGCCAGTCTCTGCTTGGATCCATTTGCATACGTCGCAGTATAGCCGCGCGCGCCGCGTTGCCGGCCTTATCCGCACGCTTCAACCAAATCTCAGTGGAAACTTCCCCAGCCGATATCGGCCAGCATTGCGCGGCCCACCACCAGCGCCGTCACCGTCACCGCGGCAAACAGGCAGGTCCAGAACCCGATGCGGTTAAAGGGCACAAACAGCGTATTCTCGTGCCCGGTCAGCGTAATGCCCGCTGCGCTCGGCAGCAGTGCCCGCACGGCGATGGCCACCACAAAACCCGCGGCCCACACCAGCGCGATGCGGATGGCGAGCTGAAAGGTTTGGTCCATGAATCGCACCTTTCCGCCCGGATTCCGCGGCTGGCGCACAAGCGGTTTCCCGGGCCAGCCCCAACTTTACCGGAGACGGCCGCAACGATACAATCGTGAGGGAACACGCCGACGTAGCTCAGTTGGTAGAGCAGCTGATTCGTAATCAGCAGGTCGTCAGTTCAAGTCTGACCGTCGGCTCCATCTTCCCGCCTCGCTGCTCCATCATTTTTCATCTGATTTTTTCCGCGAATCTTCCCCGTCCAGCCCACGCGCACCTGCGTCCATTCACAGCGTCTCCACCAGCGTGCCCAGCCTCGCCAGCAGATCGTCCCGCAGGGTGCGCAGCTCATCCAGGTCCTCGGGCGCGGCGCTCGGTGGCTCCTCGTGCGCGCGCTCCATCAGCCTGCCCGCCGCACCGTGCATCTGCGCGTGCAGCCGGTCCAGCTCCTTCAGCGTCGCGTCGCCCGCGTGCCCGTTGCGCAGCGCGCCCTTCAGCCACGAGCCAAATCCGCACTCTTCGGCCGCCTGCACCGGCGCAGATTGCCTCTGTCCCCGTAGAAACTCCTCAATCTCCTGGATCCACGCGCGATGCTCCACTCCCGCATGAAGCGCCGGCCAGTGTTCCGGAGCAACCGCCCTGGCCTGCGTCCACTCCCGCGGAGCCTGCCAGCTTTTCACCCATTGCGGCAGCTCCCCGGCCGGCATCGGCCGCGCAATTCCATATCCCTGCGCATGCTGGCAGCCCAGCCGCAGCAGCATCAGCCCGTGCTCCACCGTCTCCACGCCCTCGGCCACCGTCCGCCGTCGAAACGCCGACGCCAATCCCAGCACGCCCTCCAGCATCGTCAGGTACTCCGGGTTGTCCAGCATGTCGTGCACAAATGATCGATCAATCTTCAGCACGTCCACCGGCAGCCGCTTCAGATAGGACAACGACGAGTAGCCCGTTCCAAAGTCGTCCAGCGCAAACGAGACCCCCATCCGCGCGCAGCTTCGCATCAGCTCTGACACCAGCACCACATCGCCCAGAGCGCTGGTCTCCAGCACCTCCAGCTCCAGGCTCGATGCCGGCGTCTTCGGAAACCTTTTCAGGATCTTCGCCAGGCGATTCACAAAGTCGCTGGACTGCAGGTGCTGCGCGTCCAGATTGACACTTACCGGAATCTCCAGCCCTTCCTCGCGCCAGCTCTCCATCTGTGCAAGCGCCGTCTCAATCACCCACTCCCCAATCTCCACCGCCAGCGGATGGCCCTCCACCACGGGCAGAAACTGCGCCGGCGGCAAAACGCCTGCCTGGGGATGGCGCCATCGCAGCAGCGCCTCGGCGCCCACCACCGCGCCCGTGTTCATGTTCACCTTCGGCTGGTAGTAGAGCTCAAACTCCTCGTCATCCAGCGCCCGCCTGATCCGTCCGATGTCCTCGTGATGCCCGCGAACACTGCGGTCTTCACGCGGGTCAAAGACGTGCAGCCGATCCTTGCCCTCCACCTTTGCCTGATACATCGCCTGGTCGGCCTGCCGCAAAAGCTGGTCGCCATCCACATCCCCCGGTTGCGGATACACCGTCACCCCCAGGCTTGCGGACACCACCAGCCGCAGCTCGCCCAGTTGCACAGGCTCCGCCAGTCGCCCCAGCACGCGGTCCAGCACGGCGCTTGAGTCCGCCGCGCCGTCCAGGTCCGTCAGCATCAGCGCAAACTCGTCGCCGCCCAGCCGCGCCAGCGTATCGTCCTCGCGCAGCACGCTCTTGATCCGCGCCGTCAGTGCCTGCAGCAGCTTGTCGCCCACCTCATGCCCGTGCTTTTCGTTGATCTCGCGAAAATTGTCCAGGTCCAGGCAGGCCAGCGCCAGCGGGCGTCCGCGCCGGTTGGACCGCGCCATCGCCTGGTGCATCCGGTCGGCCAGCAGCACGCGGTTCGGCAGCCCCGTCAGCAAGTCATAATGCACCGCGAGCTGCAGCCGCCTCTCCTGCTCCTTGGCAACCGTAATATCGGCGAACAGCGCAACGTAGTGGCGCAGCCGGCCCTCTTCGTCCTGCACCGCGTTGATCGAGAGCATCTCCGCAAACAGATGCCCGTCCTTCGCGCGGTTCCATATCTCGCCTGACCAGTGGCCCGTCTCGTTCAGCGTTCGCCACATCTCCTTGTAGAATTCCCGGCTCTGGCGGCCCGAATTCAATATCCGCGGATTCTGCCCCACTATCTCTTCGCGCGAGTAGCCGGTAATGCGCGTGAACGCATCATTCACTTCAAGAATCGAGCCTGTCGCGTCGGTAATGAAAATCCCCTCGGAAGCCTGCGCAAAAACCTCCGCCGCAAGGTTCAGCTTTTCGTCCTTGGTCTTCAGCGAAGTAATGTTGTCGGCGAACAGCACAATCCCGCCCACCTGGCCTGTGCTCATGCGCCATGGCAGCAGCTCCCACCGTATCCACTGCCGGCTTCCGTCGGCGCGTTCAAACAGGTCCGCGTCTGACCGCATCGCCTCCCCGGCCATGCCCCGCCGGTGTGCTTCCTTCCACTGTTTGGGAATATCCGGAGCCATCTCGTAGTGCGACCGCCCAATCACGCTCTGGCCCTGCAACCCGTAGTCCTCAACCCAGCGCCGGCTCACCGCCAGGTAGCGCATCTCCCGGTCAAACATCGCCAGTGCCGCCGGAGCATGCTGCACAAACACCCGCAGCAGTTCCCGGTTGGCCGTCAGCTCCGCCTCCGCGCGCTTCCGCTCCGTCACGTCCTGTATCGTTCCCCGCATCACCACCGGCTGCCCGCTGGCGTCAAACTCAAGCTGGCCCAGCCCGTGTACCCAGCGCACCGCGCCATCGCTCTTCCGCACAATTCTGTACTCACGGTCGAACGGCTGTCCTTTGCCCCGCACCTCTTCCTCAAAATACCGGCGCACCTCCGCCAGGTCTTCCGGATGCACCGCCCCTGCCCATTCCGCAATCACGTAGCTCGCCTTCGGCTCCAGGCCCAGCAGCCGCGTCATCACCTCCGTGCAGCGCCACTCGTCCCGGTCTAGCCAGCTCACATAGCTGCCAATCCGCGCCGCCTCCTGCGAAAGACGAAGAAACTCCTCGCTCTCGCGAAGCACCTCGTCGTTGTCCAACCGCGCAAGAATGTCCTGGGTAATCTCCAGCAAGCCGCTTCTCCCTCCGTTACTTTTCTTTATCGGAAGCCTGCGCGCCACAAACAGGACTCTCCAGTCACCATCCTCCGTCCAATTTCGACACGCCTTTTCCACGGCCGGACACGCCAGCACCGCCTCTTCGGCCACACAACAGACAGCGGCTCCAGCCTCTCCAGAAGGGCACAAACGGCCCATCCTGCCTGGCTCCTTCCGCAGCCAGCTTCATCTTCCAAAGCATTTTTTATCTATTGATTAGCCAGACATACCCGGCGAAAGGTATCCTTTCCAATCGCCCCTCCTTCACGGGTTCCACCCTGCCTGCAAGGCTCTGCCGGCGGGCATTTTATGCGTCTTCCTTATCTGGAACGGCACCGCTGTCAGTCCCAGAATGAGTCTGGCAGTTTCACCGCCGCCGGTCGCCCTATTCCTCCACCCCACCGCCTGCCAAAGGCCGCCGCCCATCTGCCGCATCCGCCCCCTCGCAGCCCCGTGGAACCAAATCGGGTACTGATTATCCACTCACTTTTTTGCATAACCTTCATTCCTGCCTGCTTATCCACGCATATTCTTGGCATAATCGCTCACAGAGCGGTTCTCCAGCGCGTTCGGGGCCCGGCGATACCACCAGCGGCGTTTCCTTCCACCATCTTGGCGCCGCGGGGCATCCCGCATCCCAGCCCGCTTCAGAGCCGCCCAAGGGCGCGGTTCCTCCGTAGCTGTTCCAACGAGCCACGTCCGGAATCGGCTCCGGGAGTACGGCCTGCATCGTGCCGGCCTCGTCCCGCGCGCCATCCGGGCCGAACCAGGGGAGCATGTTTGAGTGACCAGCTATAGCCGCCAGGATGTCCTCCGTATCCTGCAAATCAGTTGTCGTCAGCTTCAGGCTTGGGAGCGGGCCGGGCTCCTCGAATCCCGGTCCGCTTACAGCTTTCAGGACCTCGGGCAGCTTCGCACCCTGCGCGCCCTGCGTGAAGAGGATGTCTCCGCAGCCTCCATCCGCCACTCCATCGTCGCCATGAAGGCCGTCGCCGGCCTCGACAATCCCATGCTCCAGGCCAGCCTTGTCCGCAACGGCGCGCGCCTCGCCTTCCGCTGCCAGGGCGCAATCGTGGACCCCATCCGCCGCCAATTCCTCTTTGACTTCGAGCGCGTCGATGGCAATGGCTCCGGCCACCCCGCGCCCTTGCGCCGCACCGCCGCCGGTGCACCCAGCGTTCAGGACTGGTTCTTCGCCGCCGTGCAGGCCGAGGAGTCCGGCGAGAAGCATCGCGCCATCGCTCTTTACAACCAGCTCATCGCCCGCGACCCCTCTTACGCGCCAGCCTTCATCAACCTCGGCACCATTTATTTCCACCTCCGCCAGTACACCCGCGCTGAGGAGCTTTACCGCCGCGCCACGGAAACCGATCCCCACTACGTGCTGGCCTTCTTCGATCTCGGCAACGTCCTTGACGAGCTCGCCCGCCCTGAGGAATCCATCGCCGCCTACCAGCGCGCCGTGGCTCTCGCGCCCCGCTACGCCGACGCGCACTACAACCTTGCCCTCGCCTTTGAGCGCAAGGGCGATGCCCGCTCCGCGCTCCGTCACTGGAACGCCTACCTCCGCTTGGACCGCACCGGGCCCTGGGCCGACCACGCCCGCGCGCAGCTCCGCCGCCTGCTCTCCCGCGAAAAGCTCTCCATCGCCTCCCGCGCCACCGGCTTTGTCCCCGGCGGCTCCGGCGCTGCCGCTCTGCGACTGGTTTAATCCTTCCGCTTTCACGCCCGGCTTTCATGCCCGTCTTGCCCTCTCCAGGCTGCCTTTCCGCTCTGGTTTCCGTGTGCGTCGGGCGTCCCGCCGGCCGCTCCGGCGCTTCTCCTGCGCAAAATTCCTCTCTCCAAGGCAACAACTTCACTTTCAAATTAACGTCTAAACAGGGCATCACATGCGGTTTGTTACTCTCTGAGGGTTGGCTTCACGCGCGCAAATCAGCTGCAAGCACCTCGATTGCCCCGCGCTGACCCTCCGCAAGCCCATCGGATGGCTTCATGCCTTTGCTCCACACAATCTCGAGCGCGGATATCCAACCGCCCTGCACCGAACCGGTTTACCCTTGCATTCCATGAGGATGGCCATGACCAAGATGCTCGCATTCCAGATAAAAACAAAAAAGCGTCGCCTCGCCGGCGGAGTTGCCGTTGCCGTTCTGGCGGCGGCAGCCTGCGCTGCGCAAACCCCTGCTCCCCGCATCCTGTTGCAACCCAACAGCACGCAGATGTCCACGCTCAAGGGCACCCTCCATCCCTTCACCCGGTCCAGCCAGGACGCCGGGCCCGTCCCCGCGGACACCCACCTCGCTGGCATCAGCATCGCCTTCAACCGTACCGCCGCCCAGCAGGCTGCGCTCAATCAGCTCCTGGCTGACCAGCAGAACCCTTCCTCGCCGCTCTATCACCAGTGGCTCACGCCCCAGCAATTCGCCGCGCGTTTCGGCATGGCGCAGTCCGATATCGACAAAGTCGAGCTCTGGCTCCAGCAGCAGGGCTTCTCCATTGACTCGGTCGACAAGAGCCGCAACCGCATTCGCTTTTCAGGCACCGTCGGCCAGGTCCAGCAGGCCTTCCAGACCCAGATGCGCTACTACGAGGTCGGCGGTAAAAAAGTCTTCGCGCCCTCCACGGCGCTCTCTGTACCCGCGGCCTTCGCCTCCACCGTCGCCAACGTCGGCAACCTCTCCAGCCTGCGCCCGCACGCGCAATATATTCCTTACAAGCCGGCCAATCCCCGCGCCGCCTTCACCTCCGCCGCCTCCGGCAACGTCTTCTTCGCCCCCGGCGACATCAAAATCGCCTACGACATGAATCCCGTCATCTCCGCCGGCTATGACGGCACAGGCCAGACCATCGTCATCGTCGGCCAGTCTGCCGTCTCCCTGTCTGACATCGCAAACTTTGAGAACGCCGCCGGCTACACCAGCCTCGTCAACAAGCCGCCCACCACCGTCCTCATCCCCGGCAGCGGCACCTCCGCCTTTTATGCCGGCGATCAGGGCGAGTCTGACCTCGACCTCGAGTGGTCCAGCACCATGGCTCCCGGCGCCACCGTCTACTTTGTTTACACCGGCAGCAGCCCCAACTTCAGCGTCTTTGACTCCATTGACTTCGCCGTCGATAACGGCCTCGGCGATGTCATCTCAGCCAGCTACGGCGCATGCGAGGCCGGCAATTCCCCCTCCAGCCTCACCGTCTATGAAAGCGTCTACGCACAGGCCGCCGCGCAGGGCCAGACCATCGTCGCCGCCTCAGGTGATCAGGGTTCCACCGCTTGCTACACGGGTGGCAGCGGCTCTCTCAGCACCCAGGAAGCCCTCTCCGTCAACTACCCCGCAAGCAGCGCTTACGTCACCGCCGTCGGCGGCACTGAGATTACCGACGCCAATGACGCCTCCGGCAACAGCTACTTCTCTTCCAAGCAGTCCACCGACGCCCTCACCTCCGTCCTCAAGTACATCCCTGAGGTTGCCTGGAACGATGACGATCCCAGCTTCGGCCTTAGCTCCACCGGCGGCGGCATCAGCACCGTCATCGCGCAGCCAAGCTGGCAAAAGAATTACTTCACCGCCACCGGCAAAACCAATCCCGGCGCCAGCGGCCGCCTCGTACCCGACATCTCCCTCTACTCCTCGCCCAACAACCCCGGTTATCTTTACTGCACCAGCGACACCAGTGACTGGGCTGGTGGCCAGGCCGCCAGTTGCAACAGCGGCTTCCGTGACAGCTCTACCACCGACCTCACCGTTGCCGGCGGCACCAGTTTTGCCGCGCCCATCTTCGCCGGCATGGTGGCCGTCCTCAACCAGAAGAACAGCTTCACCAGTGGCCAGGGCCTCGTGAATCCCACCTTCTACAGCCTGGCCTCAAACTCCACCACCTACGCAGCCGTCTTCCATGACGTCACCGCCGGCGGACCCAACGGCACAGCCGGACTTGGCAATGGATGCAGCTTAGCGGGTAGCACGTATTGCAGCAGCACGAACATCAGCACAAACAAATACCCCACCGCCGCCAACTACGACCTCGCCACCGGCCTCGGCTCCTTTGATTTCGCGGCCCTCGCCGGCGTCTGGCCCACCGGCAACGCAACGCTCATCGGCACCACCACCTCCGTCTCAGCCTCCAACTCCGCGCCCAACTCCGGCGACAACGTCACCTTCACCGTCACCGTCACGCCCGACAGCGGCGCCACCGCGCCCACCGGCTCCGTCACCCTTGTCATTGACGGCGGACCCACACTGGGCGGCACCACTTCCACCCAGACCCTCACCGCCAGCGACACGGCCGCCACCACCACTTACACCACTTCCTTCACCGCGGCCGGCGGCCACTCCGTCGTTGCCCAGTACGCCGGCAACTCCACTTTCGGCGCATCCACCGGCGCGGCATCGGTCACGATCGGCGGCAGCGGCTCCGGCACCGGCAGCTTCACAATCGACGCTTCTGACGTCACCATCCCCCGGGGCAGCTCCGGCTCTTCCACCATCACCGTCACCCCCAGCGGCGGTTACACCGGCGCGGTCTTCCTCAACTTTGACACCTCCAATGACACCGCCCTCGCCAACCTCTGTTACCAGTTCGCCACCACGCTCTCCAACGGAGACGGCGCGGTAGCCATCGTCAACACAAACTCCGTGTCAACAACCCTGCTCTTTGACACCAAAGCATCCGACTGCGCCACCGGTGGAGTTGCCAAGCCCAAAGGAAGCGCCTTCCATCGCCTCGGCGACTCGCTCCATACCGCCGCCTCCCACAATCCCCGCCGCCCCGGCCCGTTGCCCGCGGGACTCGCCTTTGCCGGCCTGCTCTTTGCCGGCTTCCTTGCCAAAACCTCAAAGCGCTTCCGCACCCTGGCCATGCTGCTGCTTCTGGTCTCCATCGGCTTCGGCCTCTCGGCCTGCGGCGGCTCTTCCGTCTCCAATCCACCCAAGGGAACCTACACCATCACAGTCGTCGGCCAGGATTCGGCTTCGGCCAGCATCTCCGCCAGCACCACCTTCACCCTCACCATCAATTAGCTCCTCCTTCGCTTCCTCCACCGGCGGACGCTGCTCAGGCGTCCGCCTTTTTCCTTCCTGCCCCCGCCTCCATCGGTCCGCGCAACTCTTCCCGCGCAGCCATTTTTTGATACACTCCAACCCCGGAGGACCCACCCCTTTGTCCGCGCCGCATCCATCCATGCATCCCGCTCCGCTCACCCAGCTCTCTGAGGAGGAGTCCCTCTTCTTCTCCACCGTCCGCCAGTTCGCGCAGAACACCATCGCGCCCCTCGTCCGCTCCATGGACGACGAACAGCAATTCGCCCCCGGCCTCATCGCGCAGCTCTTCCAGCTCGGCATCATGGGCATTGAAGTCCCTGAAGGCCTCGGCGGCGCAGGCGGCACTTTTTTTGATTCCGTCCTCGCCATCCAGGCCATCTCGCAGGTTGACCCCGCCGTCGCCGTCCTCATCGACGTCCACAACACTCTCGTCGTCAACGCGCTTCGCCGCTGGGGCACCGCCGCGCAGCGCGAGCACTGGCTTCCCCGCCTCGCAGCCAACACGCCCGGCGCCTACGCCCTCAGTGAGGCCGGCTCCGGCTCTGACGCTTTTGCCCTCCAAACCCGCGCCGAAGCCGTCGACGGCGGCTACCGCCTCAACGGCCGCAAGCTCTGGATCTCCAACGCCCGCGAAGCCGGCCTCTTCACCCTCTTCGCCACCCTCGACCCCGCCGCCGGCTATCGCGGCATCACCGCATTCCTCATCCCCCGCGACACCCCCGGCCTCACCGTCGGCCACAAGGAGGACAAGCTCGGCATCCGCGCCTCTTCCACCTGCGAGCTCGTGCTCGACAACTGCATCGTCCCCGCCGAAAACCTACTCGGCGAGCCCGGCAAGGGCTACAAGATTGCCATTGAAACGCTCAATGAAGGCCGCATCGGCATCGGCGCGCAAATGCTCGGCCTGGCCGAGGGCGCGCTCGCCCACGCCACCCGCTACGCACAGGAGCGCCGCCAGTTCGGCAAGCCCATCGCCGACTTCCAGGCCGTGCAGTTCTCGCTCGCCCGCATGGCCACGGAGATCGAGGCCGCGCGCCTGCTCGTCTACAACGCCGCCCGCCTCAAAGACGCGGGCCGCCCATTCCTGCGCGAAGCCGCCATGGCCAAGCTCTTCGCCTCGCAGGTGGCCGAGCGCACCGCCAGCCAGTGCGTCGAGGTGTTCGGCGGCAACGGCTTCGTCCGCGACTACCCCGCCGAAAAGTTCTACCGCGACGCCAAAGTCGGCTCCATCTACGAAGGCACCTCAAACATGCAGCTCGCCACCATCGCCAAACAGATGCTGAGCCGCTAACGGAATCCTAAGAAATGGGTGCCCCATCCTAACCGCGCTTTTTGCGGTTAGGGTGGGAACGCACGGAGGGAGCAGGGGCCTTCAGGCCCCTGGAATCCCACCCCGGAAAGTTTCTGGGCATTAGCCCCAGAAGGATACTGCTTGCCCGCTTCAGGCTCTACGCGAAAGGATTGAAACCCTTCGCCGCCCTCACCACCGCGCAAATATGCTCCGCCCGCGTCTCACAGCTTCTGCGTCCGCTGCACCGTGCGCACGCCGCTTACGCGCTTCAGCCCCAGCACCATGCGGTTCAGGTGGCCCAGGTCCTCGGCCTCCACAATAAACTCGATAATCGCCTCGCCGCCCTCGTCCCGCTTCACTTCCACGCTGCGAATATTCGTGTCGTCGTCGGAAATCACCGCCGTCAGCTCCTTCAGCATGCCCGTCCGGTCGTCGCAGTAGACCGTCACCTTCACCGGATAGCGCTGCATCCGCCCGCCGCCGCCTTCGCCCACGCGCGACCACTCCACGTTGATCCGCCGGTCGCTTTCATACAGCAGGTTCTGCACATTCGGGCAGCTCCGCGCATGCACCGCCACGCCCTTGCCACGCGTCACGTAGCCCACAATCTCCTCGCCGCGAATCGGATTGCAACATCGCGCCCGATACACCAGAAGATCGTTCTGTCCTTCCACCTGCAGCGAGTCCGAGCCCGTCAAGTGCAGCTTCCGCACCGCGTCGCTCATCCCCGCTTCGCCCGGCTTCACCTCCGGCGTCTCTTCGGCCTCCGCGTTCGCCAGCTCCGGCGCAATCTTGCTCAGCACCTGGTGTGCGCTGTGCTTGCCCTGCCCCAGCGTCGCCAACAAATCCGCCGCCGTGGCCACGCCATACTCGCCCGCAATCCGTCCCAGGTCCTGGTCGTCAATCTGGCTCAGCGGCACCTTGAACTTCCTGGCCTCGCGCTCCAGCAGCTTGCGCCCAATCTCCACCGCGCGCCGCCGCTGGTCCTCATTCAGCCAGTGCTTGATCTTGTTGCGCGCCCGCGGACTCTTCACAAACCCCAGCCAGTCGCGGCTCGGCTTGTGGTCCTTCTGCGTCACAATCTCCACAATGTCACCGTTGCGCAGCTTCGTCCGCAGCGGCACCATCCGCCCGTTCACCTTCGCGCCCACGCACGTGTGCCCCACCTCGGTGTGGATCGTGTACGCAAAATCCACCGGCGTGCCGTCCGCCGGAACCACCACCACCTTCCCCTTCGGCGTAAAGGTATAGACCTCGTCCGGATACAGGTCCATCTTCAGGCTCGAAAGAAATTCGTTGGGGTCGGTCATCTCCTTCTGCCACTCGACAAGCTGCCGAATCCAGTTCAGCCGCTCCTCGTCCCGCGCCGTCACTGATCCTTCGCCCGCCTTGTACTTCCAGTGCGCCGCAATGCCTTCCTCGGCAATCCGGTGCATCTCCTCGGTGCGAATCTGCACCTCAAACTGGTGCCCGCCCTTGCCCATCACCGTCGTGTGCAGTGACTGATACCGGTTCGCCCGCGGAATCGCGATGAAATCCTTGATCCGGCCCGGCACCGGCCGCCATATCGTGTGAATCAGCCCGAAGACCGCATAGCACGACGCCACGTCGCACGTAATCACGCGCACCGCCAGCAGGTCATACACCTGCTCATAGCTCGACTTGGTCCGCTGCAGCTTTTGAAAAATCGAATAGAGCCGCTTGATGCGCCACTCCACCCGCGCCTCAATGTTGTTCTCGCGCAGCTGCTCCATCAGCGTCTCTTCCACGCCGCG
The DNA here is from genome assembly GCA_035763705.1 of Occallatibacter sp. GTDB lineage: Bacteria > Acidobacteriota > Terriglobia > Terriglobales > Acidobacteriaceae > Telmatobacter. The sequence continues at coordinate 58,226 of DASUAU010000019.1, forward strand.
CAAAAACTGCTCGCCCTCCAGACGCCGCGCCTCCACGGCCTTCTGCACCTGCTCAAAGGCCACCGGGTCCGTGTAGCGAAACGCCAGGTCCTCCAGCTCGCCGCGCACCTTGCCCATGCCCAGCCGGTGCGCCAGCGGCGCATAAATATCCAGCGTCTCGCGCGCAATCGCCTCCTGCCGCTCCGGCTTCAGGTGCTCCAGCGTACGCATATTGTGCAGCCGGTCGGCCAGCTTGATCAGCACCACGCGCACGTCGCTCACCATCGCCAGCAGCATCTTGCGCACGTTCTCCGCCTGCCGGTCTTCGCGGTTGGCAAACTGGATCTTGTCGATCTTCGTCACGCCTTCCACAATGTGCGCCACCTGGTCGCCAAAGCCCGCCTCAATCTCCTCGTTCGTCGCCGGCGTATCCTCCACCGCGTCGTGCAGCAGTGCCGCCGCAATCGCCGTCGCGTCCAGCTTCATCTCCGCCAGCACTTCAGCCACTTCCAGCGGATGCACGATGTAGGGCTCGCCCGAGGCGCGCAGTTGCCCCTCGTGCTGCTGCACGCAGAACTCCCACGCCCTGCGAATCAGGCTCACGTCCTCATTCGGCCGGTTCGCCTGCACCTGCTTCAGCAGCGTCTCAAAGCGCTCGTCAATCTCTTGTCTGTCGGGAATCTTCGCGGCCCGCGCGTCCACCGTATCCTCGGCGCGGTGCGCTCCAGCGCCCGCGTTCTCCGGGGGAGCGCTCTTGCCTTGCGTCGCTACGGCTCGGCGGACGGTCGCCATGCCCTATTATAGGCCCCATTGATAGGCCTGCCGTGCCTCTCCGGCGGGCCTGCCGCGCCCCGCGTCGTCATCATTGGCCCGCGTCGCACCCGCCGCCATCGTGCTGGCCCGCAACAACCACGACCAATTTTCTGACGCGCATGTCGCCGCCATCCTTCGCTTCGGCTCTGACCATCCGGCGCACGGCATCCCCGAAATGCCCGCCTGGGGTCCCATTCTTGGTAGCATGGACAAAGGTAACGCCCAGCTCCGGATGCTCCGCGTCACAAACCTCTGCAACTGCCTCAGCACCGCGCAGCAGAAGTGGCGGCTCGCGCGTGCCGGAGGGGTTTGGCCCGGAACTCATTCCATGACGAAACCCCGCTCACCGCGCAAACCCGCACCGCCCACCGCCGCTGCGCAGCCAACCGCGGAGCCTTCCGCTAAGCCCGGTGCGCGCATCTCCCGCCGCGCGGCAGACCGCCTCCGCGCCGGCCATCTCTGGGTCTACGCCTCTGACATTGAATCTCTTGAAACCGGACCCAGCGAGCATCCCGCCCTCCTGCCCGTCGCTGACAGCCGCGGCATCCTCCTCGGCACCGCGCTCTTCAGCCACTCCTCGCAAATCGCCCTGCGCCTCGTTGCCCGCACCGCCCTCGACGAGCCCGCCTGGCTCGCGCTCTTTCAATCCCGCCTCCGCGCCGCCATCGCCCGCCGCCGCCCCATGCTCAACGCGGAAACCGATTCCTGCCGCCTCGTCTTCAGTGAAGCCGACGAGCTCCCCGGCCTCATCATCGACAAGTACGCCGGCCTCATCATCGTCCAGCGCCTCACCCGCGGCCTGCTCACGCCTTCCATTGCCGAAAGCCTCGTCCGCGTCCTCCGAGACGAATTGACCAACGAGTTCGCGCCGGATTCGATCATCGAGCGCCCCGACCCGCGCATGCGTGAGCTCGAAGGCCTCGCCGCGCCCGACCTCGCCCCGCTCTGGTCCGCCGACGCCAACAATCCCGTCACGCAAACCCGCTTCCGCCTCAACGGCCTCGTCTTCCATTACGACGCCAACGCCGGCCAGAAGACCGGAGCCTTTCTCGACCAGCGCGACAACTACGCCGCCGCCTGCTCCTGGGCTCAGCGCCTCAACGCCACCGCCCGCGCCCTCAATGGTCGTGTGCTCGATCATGTGCTTGACGTCTGCTGCTACCAAGGCGGCTTCGCGCTCCACTTCGCCCGCATCGCCGCCTCAGTCACCGGCGTTGACAGCTCCCGCGCCTCGCTCGAGGTCGCCGAGAAGAATCTCGCCGCCAATCGCGACACTCTCCAGGCATCCATCGAATGGATCGAGGCCGATGCCTTCACGCTTCTCCGCGACTGGTCCGACTCCAATCAGCACTTCGACGCCATCATCCTTGACCCGCCCGCCTTTGCCAAATCCAAGCGCGCCGTCGAGGGTGCGCTCCGCGGCTACAAGGAGCTCAACCTCCGTGCTCTGCGCATGCTCCGTCCCGGCGGCCTGCTCGTCACCTGCTCCTGCTCACACCATGTCGGCTGGCACGACCTCGAAGCCGCCGTCGCCTCGGCTGCCGCCGACGCGCACCGCCGCGTCCGCCTGCTCGAGCGCCGCGGAGCCGCACTCGACCATCCGGTCATCCTCAACCAGCCTGAAACCGAATATCTGAAATGTTTGATTCTTGAAGTGGAATAGAGCCCCTCAGGCCTCAGCCGCGCGATTCTGTGCCCAGCGCGGAAACAGCCTTGCCCGCCAGCCCGTAGCCGTCTCGGGCTTCACCGGCTTCTTTCCGGTCTGCGGTTCCGGCGCAGCGGTCTGCCTCTGCTTCAGCTCCGCCAGCGTGGTTCCAGGATTGCTATAAATCGGAGCCGATACCATTGAGTCGTCCCGACCCTCAGGGAGGGACGACCCTGCATAAACGCTGGATAGGTCACGTCCATTCTGGAACCGCGCCAGCGTCTCCTTCACCTGCGCCCGCAAGGCCTCCACTTCCAGCGTGCATGATCGCATGTAGGCTGAGACGCTCATCTTCGCCTCGCTCGCCCGCGCCTGCAACTGCTCCCACTCGCCCCGGCTCATCCTGATCGTCACGCTGGCTGATTTCCGGCTCTCCGCGGGAATGGTCTCTCTCCGCTGGCCTTCGCGTCCGGCCATCCGCGCCGCTCTGCGCGGCTTTGCTTCCTCTTCCGGGCTCACCGCGTCCGTCGGACGGTAGCGCGCATGCGTCCGCAGCGCCTTTTCGTAGCTCAGCGCCACCACGTCCTCGGCCAGTTGCTCGTCATTCCACGCCGCATCCTTGCGCCCCGCACGCTCTTCCCGCTCCGGCTTTGCCGCCCGCAGGGCAGAAAGCACGCTGGTAAAGCTCGTCGCAAAATCCCGCGGCGCGTCCAGTTCTCGCGGCGTTTCCTTCGGCGAATTTAAGCTCAGCTCCTGCATCTCCCCGAGCATACGTCGCAGCGCCTTTGGCACTTGAGCGGAAATCCACAGGTTTCTGCCGCGCGAGCCCAAAATGGAGAAGGACTGCCGGTCTTGTTTCAAAACGGCACAGTCCCGCCCCCATTCCGCCCACACGCGCCACACCGGCGCTCCTTAGTGCTCCTTATTATTGATGCGCCCCAACCGGCCCCGTCTCCGTCCACAGAAACGTCAACTGGTCCGCATCGTCCTGCACCTTCTGCTCCACGCTCACCCCAGCCGAGTGGCCCCCGGCCAGACTGTAATGCAGCAGAATCGGTCGCCCGCTCGCTGACGCAGCCTGTATCTCCGCCGTCATCTTCCGCGCGTGCAGCGGGTCCACCCGCGTGTCGCTCGATCCCGTGAAGAACAAAATCGCCGGATACTTCGTCCCCGCATGCACGTTCTGGTAGGGCGAGTACTTCAGCAGATATTCAAACTGCTTCTCGTTCTCCGCCGAGCCGTACTCCGTCATCCAGTGCGGTCCCTGCTCGAACTTCTGATAGCGCAGCATGTCCAGCAGCGGATAGCCGCACACAATCGCCGCAAACAAGTCCGGCCGCTCTGTCATCGCCGCGCCCATCAGCAGCCCGCCGTTCGAGCGCCCCGTAATCGCAAAATGCTCCGGCGACGTGTACTTGTTCTTGATCAGATACTCGGCCGCCCCATAAAAGTCGTCAAAGACATTCTGCTTTCGCCCGAACATCCCCGCCTCGTGCCACTTCTCGCCGTACTCGCCGCCGCCGCGCATGTTCGGCAGCGCAAACCATCCACCCTGCTCCAGCCACCACGCCCACTGCGTATTCCACGTCGGCGTCATGCTCAGGTTAAAGCCCCCGTAGCCGGTCATCAGCAGCCGCTCTGTGCCGTCCCGCTTCAGCCCTTTCTTGCCGGCAATGAACATCGGCACTCGCGTTCCGTCCTTTGACGTGTAGAAAACCTGCTTCAGCTCGAAGTCGCTTGTGTTGAACGGCACCTTCGGCTGCGCAAACACCTCGCGCCTGCCCGTCACCGTGTCCAGCCGATAGAGCGTCGGCGGCTGAATGTAGGACTGGAAGCTGAAGTACCCATACCGGTCCGTCGTCCGCCCAAATAGATTGGACGCCGACCCGATTCCTTCATACGCAATCGTCCCCTCCGGCTTGCCCGCCAGCGAATACACCGTCGTCTCGCTCTTCACATCCTTCAGCCGCTTCACATACATCTTTCCGCCCACAATTGAAAAGCCGTCAATCACCTCTTTGCCTTCCGGCACCAGCGTCTGCCACGCCTCGGGAGCCACCCCCGGGTCCATCTTCACAATCCGTCCCAGCGGCGCGTCATAGTCCGTCCGCACATACCACGCACCCTTCGCCCATATCGCCCGGAACCGCGCATCCATGCCCCACACCAGCACATGGAACGGCGTATCCGGCTTCTTCAAATCGCGAAACACAATGTCCACGCGCTTGGCCGGCACCCCGCGCTCGATCGTCACCACCAGGTAGCGCTCATCGTCCGTAATGTTGGCGAAGAACAGATCGTTCGTTCCCAGCGGCTCGTCGTAAAATGAGTGCCCAAACACCAGCTTGTCCTCAAAATTCCGCGTGCCCAGCCGGTGCAGATACATCAGCGTGCCCGCGCGATTGTCCCGCGTGTAGTAGAAGCCCGTCTCATCCGGCGTGAACACAATGCCAAAGTAAAGTCCGCTCGGCAGCGCGTCCTCCAGCGTCTTGTGCTCCTTCACGTCGTAAACCCGAATCATCGTGCTGTCTGAGCCGCCATCGCGCACGCCAAACGCAATCAGATTTCCATCGCGCGACACCGCGTCCAGCGTCACCGACGTGTTCGGGTTCCGGCTCAGCGCCGCCGGATCAATCAGCCGCACGTCCTTGCCCGCAAAACCCTTCCGCATATAAATCGACGCCTGGCCCTCCTCGGCCAGCCGCTTCATAAAGTAGAGATTTCCCGCCCGCTCCGCCGGCAGGCTCCACGTCGTCACTGCCTCCAGCCGCTCCAACTCGTCCACCACCTTCGGCCGTATGCGCGCCTGCGCAAAATACTCCGCCGTGTACGCGTTCTCCGCGTCAATATAGGCCTTTGTCTCCGGACTCTTCGCATCCTCCAGCCAGCGATAGTCGTCCGTAACCTTCGTTCCGAAGTAGTCATCCACCACCGGATGCTTCTCCACCTTCGGCGGCGCGGGCAGCTTGATGCCGTCCCGCCCGTGAATCACCTGCCCCTGCGCCAGAACCCCTGCAAACAACGCCGCCGTCAGCCCCACAGCAATCCGCATCTTCCCCTCCGTGCCTTCACAGCATATCCGGCGCGCACGGTCTCCGCGCCTGCCCATGAATGGTAACGCCCGGTTTGAGCGTCCCGCCAACACGCATCCCTATAAAATCAACTGGAGTGACCACGCCCCAATCCACTCCGCCCGGCAGCACCTCCGGCTCCCCCGCCGCCTCGTGGCTGCAGCGCGTCCTCCGCTCCCTGCGCCCCACCCACACTCACTCGGTCTTCTCGGCCACCGTCGTCCTCATGGCCTCGGTCTTCCTCTCCCGCATCATCGGCCTCGTCCGCAACACTTATGTCGCCTGGCTCTTCGGCCGCGGCATGCAGGCTGACGCCCTCAACGCCGCCTTCGCCCTGCCCGACATGATCCTCTACTTCCTCGTCGGCGGCGCGGCCTCCATCACCTTTGTCACCATCCTCACCCAGTACCGTGACACCGGCCGCGAAGCCGAGGGCAACCGCTCGCTCTCCGTCATCCTCACCACCATGTACCTCATCCTCGGCGTCGCCATCCTCATCGCCGAGCTCCTCGCGCCCGTCTACGTCCACCACATGTTCCCCGGCTTCAGCGCGCAAACCGCCGATCTCTGCATCATCCTCACCCGCATCCTGCTGCCCCAGCCGCTCTTCATCTTTGCCGGCGGAGTCTTCGGCGCAGTCCTGCTCGTCCGCAAGCAGTTCACCATCCAGGCCGTCACCCCGCTCGTCTACAACCTCGGCACCATCTTCGGCGGCGTCCTGCTCGTCAAGCACCTCGGCGCTTCCTCGCTCGCCCTCGGCACCGTCGCCGGAGCCTTCCTCGGTCCCTTCTTTCTCAACTGGTACTTCGCCCGCCGCGCCGGCACGCGTTACACGCCCATCCTCGACTGGCACGACGAAGGCCTCCGCCAGTGGGTCCGCATGTCTCTACCCCTCATCATCGGCGTCTCGCTCGTCTCCGCCGACAACTGGATCATCCAGCACTTCGCTTCAAACTTTCAGGGCGGCGTCACCCTCATGACCTATGCCAAGGTCCTCTTCACCGCGCCCATGGCCATGCTCGGCCAGGCCGCCGGCTCCGCCTCCATGCCCTTCTTCGCCAGCCTCTGGTCGCAGAACCGCCGCTTTGAGTTCGCCAACTCCGTCGCCGACTCCGTCTCGCGCGTCGCCTGCCTCGGCCTGCTTGCCGCCTCCGCCATCGTCCCCTTCGGCATCCAGCTCGTCTCGCTCATCTTCGTCCACGGCCGCTTTCACGCGGCTGACGCCATTCCCTGCGCCGCGTACTTCGCCGTCTTCTCGCTCTCGCTCTTCCTCTGGTGCGCCCAGGCCATTTATGCCCGCGCCTTTTACGCCGCCGGTGACACCTTCACCCCCATGGCCGCCAGCACCGTAGTCACCCTCGTCTCGCTGCCCATTTACGCCGCGCTCTTCCACACCTTCGGCGGCATGGGTCTCGCCGTCGCCTCTGACATCGGCATCGCTCTCCAAACCCTCACCATCGCCCTGCTTCTCCATCAGCGCCACATGGTCTCGCTCGCCAGCCTCGACTTTCGCGAGTTCGGCCGCTGCCTCCTCGCCGCGCTCACCGGCGCAGGCCTCCTCTGGCTCATCTTCTCCGTCATCGGCGGCTACCTCGCCCGCCACTACGCCGCCCAGTTGCCCCGGCCCAGCCACTGGACCGATCTCGCCGTCCTCGTCGCCGGCTCCCTCCTCTGGCTCCTCGTCACCGACCGCATTCTCATGCGCACCGGCTCCGCCCTGCCCCGCGTCGCCCGCAAGCGCCTCGGCCTCGCCTGAGAGCGCCCACACCCTTCCCCGCAGCCGCTCCAAAAAACACAAAAGCCCCCGCTCACGCGAGGGGCTTCTGTAGTGCTTCCTTCGTTTCAGGCTTGCTTCAGGCCTGCGCAGCCTTGGGCGCTTCCGCCGCCGGCGTCGCCACCGGTGTCGGCTTGGCATCCGGCTTCCGGATGTCGATGCCGCCCTTGAAGAACGCGCCGTCCTCAATGCTGATGCGCGCCGCAGCCACATCCCCGGTCAGCGATCCCTCGGCACGAATGTCCACCCGGTCGCTCGCCGTCACGTTGCCGCGCACCTTGCCCAGCACCACAATCTCGCGCGCCGTGATGTTGGCCGATACCGTCCCATTCTTGCCCACGGTCACGCGATTGCCCACCAGGCTCACGCTGCCCTCCACCTTCCCGTCGATAAACAGGGACTCCGTGCCGGTTATCTCGCCCTTGATGTAAAGTCCCTTGCCAATACTGGCCTGCTCGCCCACCGGCGCCGCGGGCCGCGCAGGCTCAAACGTGGCCGCCGGTGCGGGCGTGGGCCGCGCGGGCTCCGGCATCGGGGTGGGGGAAGGCGTTCCTTGCTGTGTCGGTTTCCACATTGCGCTCAAAATCGTGTTCCTTTTCTGTCCTCGTCGGACTGGGAATTGCCAAGGCTGGCGGTTTTGCCTGATTCCAATCTCTGTTGCATCCGCGTACCCGCACGCCGCGCCTGCCGCGCCCGCGCCTCCGCTTCGTTCCTGCTGCTCCGGCCCGGTGTCGCCCAGGCACCCTCGTTGGGCCTATTGTATGCCGCACCGCCGCCCCTCCCGCAAATCCCGCGCGTTATCATGCGCCAGGTTTCCCAATCTGTTACTATTTCCAGCTTCCGCACCGCACCGGCCCCCAACGCAGAAGCGGGCGACAGCCCTCGCCATCGCCCGCTTCGTTCCTGCCTCCAGGCCAGCCGCCTTACTTGTACACCCCGTCGCCCAGTGCCATCTCGTCCCGGTGCGCGCTCATGTCCACCACGGCGTCAAACGACACGCCTTCCATCGGGTGCGCCTTGATGTCCGCCCGGATCGCCGCGTCCACCTTGTCCACGTCCGCCGGGTCCTTCACCACCGTCGCAATCCAGAACGTTCCCGGCGCGGTCGTGTGTACGTCCAACGTGTCAATCTCATACTCCACAATCGTCCCGTCGGCCAGCAGCTTCTCCATCAGCGGCGCAACAATCCTGCTGCTGATGGCATTCAACGCTCCATCCGGCGCATTCTTCTTCAGCTTGTACTTCGACACCGCAACAATCCCGCCTTTATACGTCGCGCCCGGCTGCCAGCCATAGTAGCGGCTCACAAACACCATATCCCAGTGTTTCGTCGCCGCCTCCAGCACCGACGTGGTCGACATCCCCTGCGTGTTCAGCTGCTTCAGCACCGAATAGATCCCGCCCTCTGACATCGACGCAAACCAGTCGTCGTGCGTCCAGCCATCCGGCGTGTGTACCAGGTTCTGGTCGAATCCATAGCCCACCAGCGTCCCATCGGCCATCGCCTTGTCCATCAGCGCCTTCTCTGCCGCGTCCGCCTTCATCTCCGCCCAGTGCGCCCGCGGAATCTGCCAGTTCGAGATATAGCTGTACATCGGCGCTTTCGCCTTCACAGCCTCCTGCGCGTTCGCCGGCACGGCCCACATCGCCGCCAAGGTCAACGCGCAAACGCCTGCAACGAGGGTCCACTTGATCTTGCTCATCCTCATTCTCCAAACTTCAAATTTAGCCGGGGGTCTGCCGCGGGGGATATCCGGGCCAGCGCAAGTGTAGCCCCTCATTTGCTGCGCGCGCCAACTCTTTTTTTGCGCTTCGCCGGTCTACAATGGCTGCGACGATTTTTCTGCAATCACAACCCATCCGCAAAAGGATTTCTCCATGACTTTGCGCTCTCTCTCGCTCGCTCTCGCCGCCTCGCTCCTCGCTTCCGCCGCCGCCTTCGCCCAGTCCTCCAACACCCTTTCGCCCCAGGAAAAGCAAGATGGCTGGCAGCTCCTCTTCGACGGCCACGACCTCAAAGGCTGGCACTCTTACCATCAACAAACCACAGGTAAAGACTGGTCCATCGTCGATGGCGCCATCCAGCTCAGCAAAACCAACCAGGACCCGCCCGCCGACTTCGCCGACATCGTCACCGACGGTGAGTACACCAACTTCGATCTAAAGCTCCAGTGGAAGGCCCGCCCCTGCATCGACTCCGGCGTCATGTTCTTCGTCCATGAGTCGCCCCAGTACGCTGACACCTATGACACCGGCATCGAAATGCAAATCGCCGACCTCGCCTGCACCGTCCCTGACTCGCGCATCCTCATGGAGCGCTCCGGCGACATCTTTGACATGATCTCCGACCCCGTCGAGTGGGTGCGGCCCGCCGGCGAATGGAACCAGTTTGAAATCATCGCCGACCACGGCCATCTCACCTGCTTCCAGAACGGCCACAAGGTCATCGACACCCAGCTCTGGGACGCCCACTGGCAGCAGCTCATCGCCGGCACAAAATTTGCAAAAATGCCTGGCTACAGCAAATACCACTCCGGCCACATCTCCCTCCAGGGCGCTGAGCCCAAAGGCGAACCCGGCGACAAACTCTGGTTCCGCAACATCCTCATCAAGCCGCTCTAACTCCATGGCAGCCGGCCCGTATCTCAAGATTCTCTATTCACCACCACAAATGGATGGCTGTAGATGGTCAAGACTTTGTTCCGGTATCGGAGCGGCTAACGGCTGATAGCTGCACTGAAGGTGCATTTGCGGCTGTGAGGCTGTGAAACTGTGCAGCACAGCCGACCACGCGCTTTTGTGGCTGTGAAACTGTGAAACTGTGCAGCACAGCCGACCACTCGTTTTTGCGGCTGTGAAACTGTGAAACTGTGCAGCACAGCCGACCACGCGTTTTTGCGGCTGTGAAACTGTGAAACTGTGCAGCACAGCCTGCCTCGCATCGAGCCTCGCACCGAGTTGCGTTGCACGCGGGCTACAGCGGTTCCAGAGCTGCCTACCCGGAAACCGGAACACATCGCGGCATTTTCATCTGGAATATGCCGCCCATCATCGGCAGCAACAGGGCACGTCTACTCTGGAACTGCTTTAGCCCGCGCCAAGGGACACATACCGCCGCCGCCCTCGCTGGCTGAGGCACAGCAGCAGCACACGATACACTCCGGGATGCATGCGCCCCATGCACTGGTGGCAGCGCACCGGGTAACGCATCCGGAACAGGTACTTCAGGTCATGCGAGCGAAATCGCGAGACGCGCAATTGATCCGATCCGCAAAAAGGGCAAAGCATCATGGGTCCGCCTCCTTTGGCTTCAGGGGGGAGCGCCGGCTGTCAGCGACCCTGTGGTTCTTCCGGTTTGTGGGCGTTCGCAGGCCTTGCCGCGAACGGCATTCACGCGCTTCCATCCGCACCGTGCATACACGCGTGATCGTGGCGTGCTCGCGTGATGGTGCATCCCTGCAGTTTCAGTGCCGGGCCTGCTCCTCCGCCGGCTCAGTGCCGACTGGATCGGAATCCCTGCGCGGTCAGCGCCCTAGGACTGAAACAGGTTCCCGCCGGCCTCGTGCAACCGCGTAATGCGCGGTCTCCGCTTGGTCGGCTGCGGTTCCGGCGCGGCCAGTATGCCTGCCAGCTCGCGCAACTCCGCGCGCGCCGCTCCAATCACGGCCGCGGCGGCGTCCAGTTGCTTGCCGGGCTCGTTCCGTTCCAGCGGCAACCGGGCCTGCGGCTGCTTGTTGCGGCGCGTCTGGCCCAGCGCCTGCCGCGCGCCCACCAGGGTGTAGCCCTCGCCGTGCACCAGCCGCTTAATTTCCAGCGCCATCTCCACATCCCGCCGCCGGTAAAGCCGCTGTCCCGTGCCGCTCTTGTTCGGCTTCAGTTGCGGAAACTGCGTCTCCCAAAAGCGGAGCACATAGGTCTCCACCTTGCAGATGCGGGCCACGTCCCCAATCTTGAAGTAGAGGCGGTCGGGGATGATCGGCATTTCCTGGTCGCGTTTCCGCGATGCTTGCGCTGCCATAGCCTCAAGTGTCATGGCTCCGTTTTCCAGCGCCATGCCTCGTTAGACGCAGTATAGGCCACATCCTTTGCCTCAAGCTCAGTAAAAAAATCGTCCGGAATCGCAAAGGTCCTGCTTCCCGCAGCCTTTATGCCCGGCTGGCTGGCCGCAGACGCCCGCGCGCCCATCAATGCACGGGCGCGCCTGTGCTTGAACCGTGGCCGTTCTGCGAGGCCCGATGGGCTCCGCCCTGCGCCGGCGTTCCCGCCTTTTCCTTTGCGTTCAGCGGCGGCAGGTTGGCAGGATTGCTGCCCTCGGCCGCTGCCGCGCTGGTCGCGGCCTTGCGGTTTCCGCCGGAAGCCGCGGTGGAGGCATGGTGGCAGCCCGCAAACACGACGGCCGCCAGCGCCAGCAATGAAATCAATTCAAGCAAACGAATCTCGTGAAAGAGTACGGAGCGCTTCATAACAGCAATCCTCATGGGCAAAGTGATGGGAGAGGCCAGGCGCCGCAGGCATTCGATGCACGCCCGACCTTTGCGAGGGTCTCCGCTCTTCCAGCCCGGAAAGGCCGCCGGGAAATCCTCTTCCTCGCTCTTTTGCATTGGATGCCTGCCGGTGACCGGCAGGTTGCCGGCTACTTCTGCCGCAGAACCGCCGTGCCGCGCTCGTCAGACAGTATTGCGCTCTCAAGTTTTCTGAATTGCAGCGAATCCGCCGCGGGAATCTGCACCTTCTTGACTTCGTAGTCGCGTTCGTAGTGCAGCACGCCGCCTTCGGCAGTCGACTTCGAGTGATAGCTGGCAAATCCCATGTCCACATTCACGGGGTCGGGCAACTCGTCCACCACATAGCCGGCCGGCAGCTTGATGTCGAAGCTGTCCCGCCACTCGCCCGTCGCCTGGAGGTCAATGGGCACCGTGCGCGGATGGTCGTCGAAGGCCAGCCCGTCAGTGCCCACCACGCGCGGCCGCACCAGCAGCAGGTTGCCGGCCTGGTGCGCATACTGGCCGGCCGTCACGCTGTAGTCCAGGGAAACCGGCTTTTCGAGCGCCGGCGGATCGGCATAGGTGAACGAGTTCAGCGCCACGCCCGGCAGGTCGCCTGCCAGATTGCGCTCGAGGTTTTCGCGCTGCTCCTTCTGGTCAGCGTCCTTCAAGGCCAGCCGCAGGTTGGCTCCCTGGGTGCCATCCCGGTCCACGCTTACCGTGCCCGTGAGCGTGCCATCCGCCGCAAGCGCAAAGCTCCCCTTGCGCACCGCAACGCTGGCCTCGGGACCGAGCACCGGCAGAGCCATAATCCAGCTCTGCTGGCCATCGGCAAGCAGCCCGTAGCCGCCCTGCTCATACGACGGCAGCGTTCCCGCCGGAACCGCCTCATTCGTGGGGTCAAAAATCAAATACCGCTTGCCGTTCTTCGCCGTCACCACGGCCTGCAGCCGCTTGTCCTGCACGCCCGCCGGAATCTCAATCGCCGCGATCATGTGGTTGCCATAGAACGACGGCGCATCCGGCGCAACCACTCCGCGGCGGTCGTCCACCGGCACATAGAACGCCTGAATCCCCGCCACGCGCAACATGGAAATCAGCAGCGTCGTCTTGTCTTTGCAGTCGCCATAGCGATTGCGGAAAATCTCGCCCGCGGGGTGAGCCTGCCAGCCGCCAATGCCGCGCTCCACCACAAAGTAGCGCACGTTCTTCTGGATATATTCGGTAATGCGCTGCACCCTGCTAAAGAAATCCGGCGCTCCGGCAATCAACTGCTGCGTCTCAGCCGTAATCTCCGGCGTCGGGTCCGGCCGGCCCGCCTCAAGGTTGGATGCAAAGTTGCCAATCGCCCGCCAGCGGTTGTCCGTTCCCTGCACGCCCAGCTCGCCCCAGTCAATGGAGGCGCGTGCCGCCAGGGCCGTCCGGTTGGGATGCGAAGGCACATCGCGCAAATCCAGCGGGCGCTCATCCTTCACCTCCCAGCGCCAGTGGTTCGGCGCAACCTCCACCGGCTTTAACGCGTCCATGTTCCGCCACGACACCGCATACGACATGCCCGCCGGCAAATCCAGCTCGAGCGACTGGTCCACCACGGGCAGTTCGCTCTGCACGCCCCACGACTCCTCATGCAGATAAGACGCCATCTGCTCTACCGTCTCGCAGACCACCGTTGCGCCAACGTCCACCGCCGGCGGCTTCAGGATTCGCGCTTTATACGTGGAGAGCATCACCGGAATGCTGGTGTCACCTATCTCAATCGCATCCTTCTCGTTTGCCTCGAACTGCTGCCCGCCGGCGGTAATCGTCCAGGCGTGCATCTGCTGGATTTTCTCGTCCACGTCATATCCCAGCGCACACACCGCGTCGCTGCGCCCCTGCGGCGCCAGCACGCGAATCGCCTCATGCTCGGTCTCCACCGCCCGGCCGTCCGCGTCCACGCTCTCCACAATCTCGTCGTAGAGAATCACGGACTCGGCATCCTTTGCATAGCCGGGAGTGGCCCCCTGGGCCGCGGCCACGCCCCAGTCGGGCGCGGGCTTCTGCCGCGCGTATGCCGTAACGCACAGGCCTACAATCAGCATCGCTGCACACGCGCACCGCGCCGGCCAAATCCGCTGCTTCGCGCCAGTCATCTTCAGTTCACCGCCGCCCCGGTTGCCGCCCCGCTTGCAGCCCCGTTTGCCACCCCGGTTGCGGAGCGGTCCAGCACAATCTGCTCGCTGTCCGCCTTGGCCACCTTCTGGTAAAAGTCGTGTAAATCCGCGTACTCCTCGGCCTTCAGCATCGTGTAGTTGTAAAGCAGCACCCGCGCCACAACCAGTTGATTGCCCTCAATCTTTGATCCCGCGCGCATCAGTGCGTGGTTCGGCCAGGAAAGCTCCACCGGATGGACTGCATTCTCCACCGTAAAGCCCGGCGGCAGCCTGTATGTGACGGTGTCGATCTGCGACTGCGGATAGTGAACGTCCACAAGCACCGTCCGCTTGGCCTCGGCCACAAAAGGATGCTTGGCGCGCGCCTCAAAAAACTGCCCTGGCAAAAATACGTGCTTGCCGGTCGCGCTCCCGATGGTTCCCTCCACGGTGACCGTCGCCATCAGATTGACTTCATAATCGTTCAACGCCAGAAAGTGGTCGAACTTCGCCTCGACGCCGTCCGGCAGATCGGGCTGCACCCACTCATTGAATTCCTTCTTCACCTCATCCGCGTTGTTCTGGAGCGCCACCTGCCGCCAGTGCAGCGCCTCCTGCCCGGTCATCACGTAGCGGATTGTTCCCGTCACCTGGCCATTCGCGGCCAGCGTAAGATCCGCAACGCGCTCGGTTGTGCTCTGCTTGTAGGTCTCGGCGGGGCTCAGTTGC
>DASUAU010000020.1:0-6991 GCA_035763705.1 Occallatibacter sp.
CACCGGAGCAGCCGCGCTCACCGCCGCCGCCAGGCTCACCATGAAACCCTCCCAGCGGTCTTCTGGCCTCTGCGCGGCGGCCGCGCCGCGCGCGCCCCGGGAACAATCTGCCCGCTTCCATCCAGTGCATAGAACGTCGGCGCGCCGTCGGGCGAGGTCGCCACCAGCAAGCGCCGACCCTCGGCCTCCACCAGCGCCAGTTGCTGCCGCGGCGCCAGCGCAATTCTCTCCACCAGCGTCAGCCGCGGCGCAGGGCGCGTGCCGCGTCCAGAACCGCGCGACGAGCTGCGTCCAATGCCGCGTCCAAGTCCAAACCCAAGGCCAAATCCGGCGCGCAACTTCTCCAGCAGCCAGCCGGCCAGCCCGCCCACGGCCGGCGGATTTCCCGCCTCCGGCTCCCGCGTCTGCATGTTGCTCCTGATCATGCCAGCCCCTTCACGCCAGTCTGGTCACGCGCACCGCCAGCCGCGCATCCACCACTTCAAACTCGCTCCACGCCAGTTGCACATCCCCGGCCTTCAGCGGCATATCCTCGCCATGGTTCCACTGCGTCTCAATCACGCTGCCCGGCTCGAGAGACAGCAGATTCTTCACCCGGAAGCCGCGCACCGGAATCGCCACATCCAGCTCCACCGGCAGCGCCGCCACTGCCGGACCCAGCGCCAGCGGTTCGGCCGGCGGCTCCATGCGCACCTGCGCCACAAGCGCGTCTTCATTCACCGCTGCCGGCGTCTCGTCTGCCTCGGCGCCGCGCGCCAGCTCCTGCGGTTGCGGCGGTAGTGGATGTGCGGTGGCCATTTGTAGGAAATGCAGGCAGTAGGTGGACCAGAAAGAAGCAGGAAAGGTTGGAGTGGTTTAAGAAATGCGGCTCCCTCTTGCGCACGCACCCGGCCTCGCACCCCGCCCACTCGATTCGCTGCTACACTTGTAGATGTCCGCGCACGCGCGCCGCCCGCCTTTCTTCCGGCTCGGCAGCGCCTGCACGCAGAGGTTGAAGAAGATGACTGAACCAGTTGAATCAAACGGTGTTCCCGGCGCTCTGCGCCTCAAGGTCGGCCTCGCGGAAATGCTCAAGGGCGGCGTCATCATGGACGTCATGAACGTTGAGCAGGCCCGCATCGCCGAGCAGGCCGGCGCGGCCTCCGTCATGGCTCTCGAGCGCGTCCCCGCCATGATCCGCGCCGAAGGCGGCGTCGCCCGCATGGCCAAGCCCGGCCTCATCAAGCAGATTATTCAGGCCGTCTCCATCCCCGTCATGGCCAAGGCCCGCATCGGACACTTTGCTGAGGCGCAGATCCTCCAGCAGCTCGGCGTCGACTTCATCGACGAGAGTGAAGTCCTCACCCCCGCCGACCAGGTCCACCACATCGACAAGCACGCCTTCACCACGCCCTTCGTCTGCGGCGCGCGCAACCTCGGCGAGGCTCTGCGCCGCATCGCCGAAGGCGCGGCCATGATCCGCACCAAGGGCGAGGCCGGCACCGGCGACGTCGTCCACGCCGTCCAGCACATGCGCCAGATTGTCCTCGAAATGCGCGCCCTCACCGTGCTCAGCGAGCAGGAGCTCTACGCCGCCGCCAAGCAGCACCAGGCGCCCTACGAGCTCATCCGCATGGTCGCAAAATCCGGCAGGCTCCCCGTGCCCAACTTCTCCGCCGGCGGCATCGCCACGCCGGCTGACGCCGCCCTCATGATGCAGCTCGGCGCGGAAGCCATCTTCGTCGGCTCCGGAATCTTCATGAAGGAGCGCGCTACGCCTCTCGACGTCGAAAACAATCCCGCCGAGCGCGAAGAGGCCGTCTCCCGCGCCAGGGCCATCGTCGCCGCCACCACCCACTTCAACGATCCCAAAATCCTCGCCGAGGTCTCCGAACAAGTCACCGGCGCCATGAAGGGCCTGGCCGCCGCCGCCCTCGAGGAATCGCAGCTCCTGCAAACCCGCGGCTGGTAGCGAAAGAAGAGATTGCAACAGCAGATACATTCAAGGCAGGTCGTAGTCATGAAAGACCCGTTATTGGATCCGGACGCCCCGCACGACCTTCCACTACCCCTGCGGAGGATCCGGAAAGGAAACCACCGTATTGTTGCTTTTCTTGACGATTCAATTGAAGACATGATTGCGGACCTTCCTGATTGGAATTTTCAGACGTATAAGGTTTCCAGCTCCATCTTCCGTGTCACCGCAACCGACTCTCTCGGCCGCAACGTGGAGCGAACGGGCACCGGCCTGGATGAGCTTCACAAACAAGTGGCTGAGGATGCGATGTCCATCGAGAGGCAATGCAAGCAGAACGAAAGCAACTGACGTCTCACTCTCCCCGCATCGGTGTCCTCGCCATCCAGGGCGACTACGCAGCCCACGCACGCGCCCTCACCCAGTCCGGCGCAATCCCGGTCGAAATCCGCAAGACTGAAGAGCTCGCGTCCATCCACGCCCTCATCCTCCCCGGCGGCGAATCCACCACCATCCTCAAATTCCTCGAGAAGCAAAATTTCTTCGCCGCTCTGCAGCACTACGCAGCCACCCATCCCGTCTTCGGCACCTGCGCCGGAGCCATCCTGCTCGCGCGCGAAGTCCTCAACCCGCCCCAGCGCTCATTGGCGCTGCTCGACGCAATCCTCGAGCGCAACACCTACGGCCGCCAGATTGACTCCTCCATCCTCACCGCCGAAACCGCCCTCCCCGGCGGCCCGCTGGAAATGGTCTTCATCCGCGCCCCACGCATCACCTCCACCGGACCCGGCGTCGAAGTCCTCGCCCGCCGCGACGGCTTCCCCGTCCTCGTCCGCCAGGGCCGCATCCTCGCCGCCACCTTCCATCCCGAGCTCTCCGCCGACCGCCGCGTACACAAACTTTTTGTCGATTCCCTCCCCCCGCTGCCAAGCTGAACAACTCTCTTTTGTTACCGCCAAATCGGAATCGCGCCTCCCAGGCACCCTTCACATTTCCCGGTGCGTCCAAACCAAAGTGAGTGTAAGCTCATTTCAAACGAGGCTTCCCATGCCTGCCATCTTCACCCATCCTCCCGCGGAAATTGAACCCAAAGAGCCCGGCATCGGCGGACGCCCACCTGTGGACAGGCGTCCCACCGGCGGCAGCGGCGGCGGCGGCGACGATGACTGGGGCGGCGCGCATCGCGGCCCACGCGAGCTCCTCCACAAAATGCGCTTCTTCGTCTTCTTCGGCCTCACCGGAGACATGATGTTCTTCGTCATGCTCGTCCTGCTCTTCTTCGCACGCCAGTCCGGCGCGCGTTTTGACGTCATCTCGCACGACCCCATCGGCGACTGGCATCCCATCCTCCTGCCGCCCATCCTTTACCTCAACACCGCCGTCCTCATCCTCTCCAGCCTCACCATGGAGATTGCACGCCACAACATCTTCCGCGAGTTCGACGTCCTCGAGGAGTGGCTCGGCCTCGGCCGTCCCGCACTGCACCGCACCCTGCCCTGGATCGGGGCCACCTTCGTCCTCGGCTCCCTCTTCATCACCGGCCAGTGGACTGCCTGGCGTCAGCTCACCGCCCAGGGCTTCACCTTTGACCAGTGGTCCACCCCCGCCAGCTACTTCTTTTACGTCATCACCGGCCTCCACGCCGCCCACCTCATCCTCGGCCTCGCCGTGCTCCTCCTCTGCCTCTGCGGCATCGGCTTCCTCAAGCGCGTTGAGCTCCGCCAGGTCCTCGTCGATGCCTCCGCCTGGTACTGGCACGCCATGGGTCTCGCCTGGCTCGTCCTCCTCGCCGTCCTCGCCCTCGGCCAGTAAGCACGGCGTCCGCGCGCGCGGCTGCCCCCAGGTCTCGCTTCTCAGACCGGAGAGAGCGCAAATCCATGCGCCAATCCCAACCGCGTAGCCAGCGCGCCCAGCATACGACGGGTGGCCCGCTCAAGCGATTTTTGCTTGAGTGGGGGACAGGAGAAATCCGCCCTGCAACCGGATAGCCCCGGTCTCGCTTTTCAGACCTGCGGAAAGCGCAAATCCATGCGCCAATCCCAACCGCGTAGCCAGCGCGCCCGGCATACGGAGAGAGCAGGGGCCGGAGGGAGCAGGGGCCTTCAGGCCCCTGAAATCCAGCCACCACCCCCTCGGGCTTCAGCCCCGGAGTCAGAATCAAAATAAAAGACGTGTCCCATTCATGCGGCGTTCTCTGCCGCATGAATGAGACACCACCACACCCACCCCGCCACCAACTCCCTTCCAAACAAGTCAAGCCCCTTACCCAGCCCACTCCCCGCAACCCCCTCATTCCGCTCGCCCAATTCCCCGCCGCCTTTTGCCGATCATTTCCCCATTTTCCCGCACAATAGGAACAGCCTCAAGTTCCACAAATGCCGGGTGCCCCATTCATGCGCCGTGCCAGGGTCCCCGGCGACGGGTCCCCGTCGCCGGGGTGGTCGGCGCATGAGTGGGAAGCCACCGCCCCCACCCCGCCACCATCAAGCTGAAAGCTGACGGCTGATAGCTGCTTTACCAGTGCATTTTCAGTTGCAAAGCTGTGCAGCACAGCCCAAAACATTCATTTTTGGCTGTGAAACTGTGCAGCACAGCCCCTCAACCCGCCACCATCAAGCTGAGAGCTGACGGCTGAGGGCTGAAGGCTGGGGCAGACCCCCCTCCCCCCCTCCCTTTTTTATTTGCACTTTTCCACATTTTCTTTGCCGACAATTACGAGGCAGCCTTCGCCTCATCTTCGCCCGCGGGTCGCGCTTGCACCACCTCTGATGCAAAAAAGCAAAGGCCGCGCCTCCCGCGCAGCCCTCGCTTACCCCAATCTTTCCTGTTTTTTCTACGCCGCGCCCAGCAGCCAGTTCCGGCAGCGTTCCCGCAGCGTCGGCGTCACCGGGCACGCCAGATAGATCTCCCGGTTCCGCGCCATCAGCAGTTGGATCGCCTGCACCTGGCCATCCTCGGCCGCTAGCGACTCGCCCCGGTGCGCATATTCGTCGGCAAGGTATTCGATTGCGTGGCCCAGAATCTCCAGCGCGCGTCCCGCCTCGCGGTCAATCCGCCGCCGCCGCCGCCGCACGCCTGCCGCGCCTCGCGCGCCTTGGCCTCGTGCCGCTGCAACCAGAAACTCCGTGGACGTCGCCGCCATCGAATGCCACCTCCGCTGCTCCCATTCTTCTCCGCACGCGCCTTCGTCCTCGCTTTCCCGGCACACAGGGAACCTCGCCCTTGCCCAAATTGAACCTCGCGCATCGCCAGGTCCCAATTCGGGAATCCCGCCCAGCCACGCACGCCGGCTCCATGCCGCTCGCTGCCGCCCTTTGCGCCGTTCCACACTGCAACGGCCGCGCCTTGACGGGACGAGGGCGAAAACCTAATCTCAAATCAGTGGGTTGTTGCGTGCGGGCGCTCTTCTGCCCGCGCATTGCAAGTCGCCTTCAAGCCGATTCCCTGCAGGCCGCGCATGAACATTCCTTATTCCTGGCAGTACATCCCGCTCTTTTTGCAAATTGTTGTCGCCCTTGCCCTTGCCGGCGGAATGGTCCTCGCCTCCTGGTTCGTGGGCCGGCACAAGAACACGCCCGTCAAGCTCGCCGCCTACGAGTGCGGCATTCCCGCCGTCGGTGATGCCCGCGCCCGCTTCAGCGTCCGCTTTTACATGGTTGCCATGCTCTTCATCCTTTTCGATGTCGAGGCCGTCTTCATGCTGCCCTGGGCCGTCATCTACAGAGACCTGCCGCATATCACCGGCCAGCGCCTCTTCGGCTTCTGGGAGATGGTCGTCTACCTCGGCTTTGTCGCCGTCGGCCTCTACTACATCGTGCGCAAGGGCATCCTCAACTGGAGCAGCGACAAGGCGGATCTCTAACCATGGCGGAAAGCACTTCCAGCGCGATCCTCGGCAAGGCGGCGGTCCTTCAGGCCATGCCCGATCATCCCGCCGTCAAGGCAGCGCTCGACTGGAACGCCGATGCGCTCCTCGATGCAAAATTTGACCGCAACGAGCTCACGCTCACCATCGCGCCGGAAAGCATCCGCGAAGCCGCCGCCGCCATGCAGGCCGCGGGCTACAACTTCTTTGAGGATGCAACCGCCGTCGACTGGCATCCATCCGAGCCGCGCTTCCAACTCAGCTATCACCTTCTCTCGCACGGCTTCAAGCAGCGCATCCGCCTGCGCGTCCTGCTCGGTGCAGACGATCCCTCGGTGCCGTCCATCACGCCCGTCTGGCCCTCGGCCAATTACTATGAGCGCGAGATCTTCGACCTCTTCGGCATACGCTTTGAAGACCATCCCAACCTGCGCCGCATCATGATGCCCGACGACTGGAAGGGTCATCCGCTGCGCAAGGATTATCCCGTGGAGGGCTATCGCTAATGGTGGACACCATCGGCACGCCCATTCTTGAAGCTCCCCTTGCCGAGGGCGCGCACGACCAGCACATGGTCCTCAACATGGGCCCGCAGCACCCGTCCACGCACGGCGTTCTGCGCCTGGTGCTTGAGATTGACGGCGAAATCGTCGTCCGCCTCTATCCTGAAATCGGTTATCTGCACACCGGCATTGAGAAGACCTGCGAGGCCAAGTTCTATCAGCAGGTGGTCCCGCTCACCGACCGCATCGACTACCTCAGTCCCATGGCCAACAATCTCTGTTACTGCCTGGCCGTGGAAAAGCTACTCGCGCTGGAAATCCCGCCCAAGGCGCAGTGGATGCGCGTCCTGCTCACTGAGCTCACGCGCCTCAACTCGCACTTGGTCTGGCTCGGCACCCACGCCATGGACATTGGCGCGCTCACCGTCTTTCTTTACACCTTCCGCGAGCGCGAAGACATCCTGCGCATCTTTGAGGCCGTCTCCGGCCAGCGCATGATGACCAGCTACTTCCGCATCGGCGGCCTCTCCATGGAGCCGCCGCTGGACTTATTCGATCGCATCCGCGCCTTCATCCGCACATTCCCTGAGAAGATTGACGAGTACTCCAACCTGCTCACCGGCAATCCCATCTTCAGAAACAGATTGATGGGAGTGGGGCATCTGTCAC
>DASUAU010000021.1:0-127771 GCA_035763705.1 Occallatibacter sp.
GCGGAGCTCCCCGCGGTTCGTTAGGCATTCCGGACTGGCGGACACGGCACACGGAACCGTAATAGACGAGTCGAGCTCCTGTTCAATGAATGTTGGTTCAACCAGCGTTGACCACCCACCTGCTTTGCAGGCCGGTTTCTAATGCGGATAGTAGGAGCAGCCGCCGGGAATTGCAAGTCTTGCGGAGCGCTGGCGCGGTGTGCTATGGACTGTTCACGCTAAGCGGACGCCGATGCTCCACGCCATAAGGAGCTAGGGCGTATGCGCGCCACCCGTCAGTTCGCGCTTTGCCCGCCGTCGCCGGCCAGAGCTGTTTCAGGCTGGTTCGGATGCTCTGCCTCCGCCTTCGCAATCAGCTTCTTCAGGGATTTCTCCAGATTGGCGTCGCCCACGTGTTGATCCTCGACAACGCCGTCCGCGTCAATGCTGAAGGTTGCGGGAATCGCATTCACGTTGAAGAGCCGCGCGATGGGCCCCATGAAACCTCCATCGCGATACTGCAACCAGGTCATCTGGTTCTTGTCGACGAAGGCTCTCCATTTCGCGTCGTTGGAGTCAAGGCTGATGCTGAGGACCACCAGGGGCTGCCCCTGGAATTCGCGGGCGATCTTGCGCACGCCGGGCAAGGCTTCGCGACATGGTCCGCACCAGGTGGCCCAGAAATCAAGCAGAACCACTTTGCCTGCAAGGCCATCCATCGTGATCCGCTTGCCGTCCATGGTGGTAAGGGCGAATGCCGGGGCCATTTTTGCCCGCGCCAGTTGCACATCGCCCACAAACCGCTTGGCGCGTGCCTCCAGGGCGGCGTCTCCGGTGTTCTGCTTCAGGAAAGTCACAAACTCCGATTTCGCCGCATCGTCCTGATGGAGATGCGCCAGCGAGATACCGAGCGCGAAATGAGCCTGCGGAAATCGCGGAGCCAGTTTGAGGGCTGCATCCAGCTCATCGCAACTCTCGCTGAAGCACTTTTCCTTGCGGTTTGAAAGCCCCTGCCCCTGCAGCGCGAGACCAATGCGGTAATGGCTCTCCGCCTGGTCAGCGGGTGTTACAGAAGCGGCAAGCCAGTCGTGGCCAATCTCTTCAGCCTGCTTGTAGTCATTCAGCTTCAGGGCTAGAAGATAAGCATTCTGAAGACATGCACTGCAATGCCCGCCGTCCTGCCGGTTGGCCTTCCGGTAATCGCCAATCGCGGCCTGTGGGTTACGAGCCTTGCGCCATTGTTCGGCGGAGTGAAAGCTCTTGAGAGCCTTTGGATTTGTGGGCTGGCCGGTTTCGGCGGGTGCGGGCGCCGGAGCTTTCGCGGCGCGCAACGGAGGAGACGGAAGAAGAAGAAAAGGAGCTGAGGCAACAACCAGCCGTATCAACGGCGATAAAGCGAATCGAGGCATCATCGGGCCCTCACGCACCACCCTTGCAGCAAGATGGAAATGATGGAGAAGTGTACCCCGATTTGGCGCGGAATGCCACTGTTGCGCGAGTCGCCCGGACACGGCCAAAACGGGTGTGGACACGGCAAACCGGGCGTGGATACGGGCAAATAAGTGAGGATACGGGCGATCCCGGCCCGGATACGGGCAAACGGGTGCGGATAGGGCGATCCGGAGGCTTCGACTGGGCGGGTATGCAGGTCTACGAGCCGGTTTTGCGGTCCTCTTCCAGCACCTCGTCGAGCATGCCACGCAGCGTGACGGCACGATCATGGCCCTTGCACGCATCGGCTGCGCCGGACTGCGAGAGCTCGTCGGCCAGGTTCATGGCGGCCAGCACCGCCACGCGCAGCGAATCCACAGTGCTGCTTTGCGCGGCGACGGCGCGCATTTTGGCATCCACCAGCTCGGCCAGGCGGCGGATGTGCCGGGGGTCCTGGCCGGTCAGGTGATAGGTCTGGTCGTAAATGGAAACGGTGGTGTATCCGGCGGGGGTCTCCGCCTTCTTTTTCGCCATGGGCGGCCTCACAGTTCGAGCGAATCCAGTTGAGTCAGCAGGCGCTCGATGCGCTGGCGCACCTGGTCGCGTTCGCGGCGCAGGGAGCGGATTTCGTCTTTCATCTGGGCAAGCGCAGGGCCGTGTTCGCCCAGTTGCCCTTCGGCGCGGGCGGCGCGCTCCTCGGCAGCCAGGCGGGCCTGGCGCTCCCGCTTCACCAGCTCAATCGCCCGGACGACGCGCTCTTCCAGTGCGGAAAAATCGTCCGCGCTCAGGGCAAGTGCCTCAGGCTCGTTGTCCGGGGTGCCGGAGGCTTTCCTGCGCTCGGCCTTCTCTTCGACTTCCGATTCCCAGAAAGTTTGCGGCATGCGTTTTTTTTCAACCTCCAAGCGGGCTCTGCTCCGTGCAAGTATAGCGCCGCGGACTGTGCAAAAGCGGGCTAGGCAACTCCTGAGTCACTGCAACTCGAAGCCGAAGCACTCAAGTCGACGCGACCCTCAGGGAGCGGCGGCCTTGCACGGAAGACGAAAGGGCACAACAACTCAGGAATTGCCCTGGGCGCGCAGCCGAGCGCCCGCCTTGGCAACAGCCTGGATCACCTGATCCTGAAAGCCCTGCAGCTCATCGTCGCGGAGCGTGCGGTCGGCAGCCTGGAAGGTGACGCCAAGCAGAAGCGAGTATTCCTGTTTGCCCAGGCGCGGGTCGCGGAACAGCTCGCGGACGCGCCAGTCGACCAGCTCCGCCAGATGGAGCGCGGCAAGAGATTGATCCACTGCCTCCCACGGCGTGGCGTCGCTCAGGATCAGCGAGAAGTCGCGGCGGACGGGCTGGTAGCGCGAAAGCTCACGCGCGGCGGGCTTGCGCAGCGGCAGCTTGTAGAGCCGGTCAAGATAAATCTCGCCCAGCAGAACCGCATCCTTGAGCTTGCGCGCGGCGGCCTGCGCGGGATGAAGCTGGCCAAGCCAGCCAACGGTGACGCCATCGAGCACGGCGCGGGCGGAGCGATAAGGATGCAGCCACGCGGGCGTGAGGCCGGCCTCGGGCGCGAAGCGATCGAAGTCAATGGAGCGCGACTGGAAGCGCGCCAGCAGCAGCTCGACCGCGCCCTTCAGGTCGTGGAAGTCCATGGCGCGCGCCGGATGCAGCGCGGACTGCTCGGGCAGGCTGCCGGCGGCGGCAAAGGCCAGCGCGGGCCGCTCTTCCACTTTCTCCGTGCTGCCGCTGAAAACGGTGCCAAGCTCGAAGAGGCGGACGTCGCTTTGGTCGCGATGAAGATTGCCGGCGACCGAGGCAAGGATGCCGGGAATGAGCGAGGGACGCAGCACGCCCGCCTCCTCACTCAGCGGGTTGCCCAGCGGAACCATAAGGCCGGGCTGCGGCGCGGTCAGCGCGGCATCGGCGGCCGAGCAGAAGGTGCTGGCAATGGCCTCATGGAAACCGGCGGCTCGCAAAGATTCGCGGACCTGGGCTTCACTTTCCGCCCAAGGCAAAGCGGTCACACCCGCGCCGTAAGCGGGCAGCGTGTTGGCGAAGCGGTTGTAACCGTAGACGCGCGCGATCTCTTCAATCAGGTCGATTTCGCGTTCCAGGTCGAGCCGCCAACTGGGCAGCGCA
Organism: Occallatibacter sp.; assembly: GCA_035763705.1. Classification (GTDB taxonomy): domain Bacteria; phylum Acidobacteriota; class Terriglobia; order Terriglobales; family Acidobacteriaceae; genus Telmatobacter. The sequence goes on from DASUAU010000021.1 coordinate 3,538, forward strand.
ACGCTCCATGCCTTGCCGGCGGCGGCGCTCAGCGTGCAGCCAAGCGCGGAGAGGATGGTCTCCACGTCGGCGGCGGCAATGCCCGCGGGGTCCTCGGTTTCACCAAGATGACGATGAACTTCGCTGAGAGAAATCTGGATGGGCGCGCGATGAGCGGTGCGCGATTCCCATGCGGCGGCGCGGGCATCGATGAGATCGCCCTCAAGGCTGCCGCCGTTGGCCAGCAGAATGCGGCTGACGATTGCCGAGGCAACCGGTGCGGCGTTGAAGTCGGCGCCGCGTTCAAAGCGATGGCTTGCGTCCGTGTGCAGGCCGTGGCGGCGCGCGGTGCGGCGCACGGCCATGGGCTCAAACCATGCGGCTTCCACCAGAACGTTTTTCGTCGCCGGCGTAATCATCGAGTCCCAGCCGCCCATCACGCCGGCCAGCGCCAGAGGCTTTGCGTGGTCGGCGACCACCAGGTCTTCAGGGTCCAGCGTGCGCTCAACGCCGTCGAGCGTCTTGAGCTTTTCGCCTTTGCGGGCGCGGCGAACAACGATGCCGCCTTCGAGCTTGTCGAGGTCGAACGCGTGCGTGGGATGCCCCATCGCGAGCCAGCAGAAGTTGGTGGCGTCCACGGCGCTGGAAATCTTTTTCTGCTCGAGGAGCTTGAAATACCTGTCGACTTCCGCGCCGGCGAACCAGTCGCGCGAGTCCGTGACCGTGATGCCGCGCAGGATGCGCGCGGTGAAGCGGCCACAAGCGTCTTCGGCTTCAATCTTCACAGAGAAAGGATGGGTCGCGGGCGTCTGCTTTGGCAGCGCGGTGTCCAGCGGCTTCAGCGCGACGCCGTAGATGGCGGCGGCCTCGCGCGCGACGCCGTAGTGGTTCATCGCGTCCACGCGGTTGGTGGTGATGTCCATTTCAAACAGCGAGCCGTTGCCTTCGCCGAGCGCAAAGATACCCTCGACGGCGATGCCGCGCAGGGTCAGGTCCTCGGCGAGATTCAAGTCGTCGACTGACAACTCAGGCAAGTAAGCCCTAAGCCATTTAGTCAAAATCTTCATTGCGCATCTGCTTCCATCATCAGAAAAACAGTCGGGGCTTTCATTCGCCGGATACGAATCCTTTGTCAAAGCCGCTTAGGTTGCGCCAGAGTCTTGCACCACGACGGCGAACGATCGGTGCCCAAGAGTATCCGACAGATGACAGCCATGTTCCGACTGTAAGCAAGTTCATACTGCAGGTGGTGTCGCCGCGATAGCGCAGCAGGCCACCGGTGGAGCAATTTGGCATGAGAACTTCGTGATAAAAACCCGAAAATGTCGCGCTCCCCAGAGCTCCCATATTACTTTGAGTTTCTATCCAAGCAGCTACTCCCAGAATGAGAACTGGACTGACGAGCAACCACATCCATCGCTTAATCTTCTCAAGCTTGAATCCTTCATATGTGAGACCACTTTTCGACTTTAACCAGCCACGTCCTGTGAATCGGGAATCCAGGACAGGCAAACCCACACATAGTCCCAGCACAAACATCGTCAAGAGGTCATGATCGCGAATCAACTGCCTTAGAGACAAGAATTCCATCCGCAGGGATAGATGCACGAGCGAGGCAAGAATCAATCCCCCCATAAACATGGAGAACCAGAACACTACGATGCTGACCCAGATGCGAATGATCCATCGTCCCATGTAGACCTCTTCTTCGCGGACACTCTCAGAGCTTTAAACCTGTAACCCTCCTCATGATCGCTTATGCAAACTGCCCCAAAAACCGCATATCTCCTGCATAGAACTGGCCGATTTCGCTGATGCCGTACTTCATCATGGCAATGCGCTCAACGCCCATGCCGAAGGCGAAGCCGGAGATTTTCTTCGGATCGTAGGCGGGCTGCTTTTCCGCTGCGAAGGCGAAGACGGCGGGGTCAACCATGCCGCAGCCCAGCAGCTCAATCCAGCCCGAGTGCTTGCACTTGCGGCAGCCTTTACCTCCGCAAAAAATGCAACTGATTTGCACGTCGGCGCTTGGTTCCGTGAACGGGAAGAACGATGGGAAGAAGCGCGTTTTCACTAGCGAGCCGAAGAGTGCCTTCATGGCGTGGTCAAGCGTACCCTTGAGGTCGCTGAAGGTGATGTTCGAGTCGACGCAGAGGCCTTCCACCTGGTGAAAAATCGGCGAGTGCGTGGCGTCCTGCGCGTCATTGCGGTGCACCTTGCCGGGAATGACGATGCGGACCGGCGGCGGCTGGCGCTCCATGGTGCGCATCTGCACGGGCGAGGTGTGCGTGCGCAGCAGCAGGCGGTCGCGCTGCGGGCGGCGCTCCTGGCTGGCGACGACCAGCGTGTCCTGGGTGTCGCGCGCGGGATGGCCGGGCGGAAAGTTCATGCACTCGAAGTTGTAGAAATCGGTTTCCACCTCGGGGCCGACCCCTACCGAGTAGCCGAGAGCCGCGAAAACACTGGTGATTTCGTTCAGCGTGCGCGTAATGGGATGCTCGGCGCCCAGCAGGCGGCGCGTGCCGGGCAGCGTGATGTCGATGGCTTCGGCGCGGAGCGCGGCGTCATTCCAACTGCCGCCCGCACCGGAGCTTGAGGCCTCGGCAAGAAGCGACTCGACAAGTTCCTTGAGGACCTTGAAACGCTCGCCGACGGATTTCTTGGCTGCGGGCGGCGCGGCCTTGAGCCAGCGGTCAGAGACATCCTTGAGCAGGCCCTGCTTGCGGCCGAGCCATTGCAGGCGAAAGGCCTCGACAGCCTCCGGCGAAGCAAGCGCGGCGGCGTTGTCGCGGGCCTGCGCCTCAAGCCCGGCAAAGGCCTTGTCGAGCGCGGAGTCGTTGTACTCCGGCAGGTTGGGAATGGCGTCGTCCTTATTCATGCGTTTGGGGTCATGCGTAAAGGACAGGATAAATCACGGTGGCGCCGCGTCTAAATCCTCAGGACGCGGGAATGTTGCGCTATCGCGCGTTGGGCGCGATGCTGTAGAACTGGTGTCGCGGAGCCCTGCTTGTTCTCAATTCCCCGCCGCACGCGCAAATCCGGGCCCGCGCGGGAGTGCCAATGGCCGAAGAGACGGTGGAAGAGACGAATGCGAGCGCACCCGCGGGCAGGCGCATTCCACCCGCGTGGCTGATGGGGATGACCTACGCAACCTTCGGGCTGGTGGGCGGATTTACGGCGGTCACGATTCCGCAGATTCTGGACGCCCAGCATGTGCCGGTGGGCCGGATTGCGTCGATTACGGCAGTGGTCATGTCGTCAGGGTTCTGGGGACTGGCGATTGCGCCGCTGGTCGACATTCGTTACAGGCGGCGTACCTATGCGCTGGTGTGTGGCGTGCTGGCGGCGCTCGCGGGCAGCAGGCAGGCTGTGCTGCACAGTTTCACAGTTTCACAGCCGCAAAAATGCGTGTAGGGCTGTGCTGCACAGTTTCACAGTTTCACAGCCGCAAAAATGAGTGTTGGGCTGTGCTGCACAGTTTCACAGCCGAAAATGCACCTTCGGTGCAGCTATCAGCGATCAGCCGTCAGCCGTCAGTGAACAGTGTGCCTGTGACGGGTGGAGGGCATGGGGATTTCTGTCTACGGCTCTATTGTGCGCCGGAGTGGGGAAATTGGCGGCAAAAGGCGGCGGGGATTTGGGCGAGTGGAATGAAGGGGTTGCGGGCGAGTGGCTGGGTGAGGGGGTTGACAGGGGCGAGAGGGACGGAGCGCGGCGGGGTGGGGGGTGGTGGTTTTGCGGGTCTCCAGCGGCGGGAGATGGAGCGGTCGGTTGCGTCGTGATTCGTGCTTGGAGTTAGAGGGCAGGTTTTAGCGAGCCGCCTAGCCCTCACTCTCAGACCGGAAGATTGAGTCCACGAGGCGGCTCCCTGCGCCCACCAGCCTTGCTAGCGCCCGTAGCTGTTCCCGGCACGCTACCTTCTCGGTCGGATTCGGATAATTCAGTGCGTGGTCGACCTCACCCCATATCTCTTCGAATAACGTGCGGACTTGAATCTCACAGCAGATTGGTGACTCCCTCCGGGGGCGAATCAAATAATGCACGCTTGTGTAGAAGCTCTCCTTCACCTGCGTGCCGATGTCGAGCGATTCAAAGAACTGTCTGCACTCTGGGTCCCAGGTATAAGCCTTCGGTGGTTCCGCTATGAACCAGTCCCCCAGCCCATTTGCCTTTTGTAGCAGCTCTTCATGAATGGTTCGAAACTGCTCTTGGTGCAAATGTAGCACTCTTATTCCGGCTAGATCCGTAACTGAGAAGAGTAGATTCTCTGAAGTGATATCTGCACCCTCTTTGCGCTTTCGTATTACCTTTTCGACCAAATGGTCAGCATCCTTCATGCGCGTTTTGACGGAGTGAACGATCGGGCACGGAGGTTTCCCTAGCCTAGGGTTATCTTCAAACCATTTCCTGACGCCAAACAGAAACGTGGAGAGCTCAAAGTGTCTTTCCTTGTACTCATTTACTATCGCCTTGATACTCGCTTCGTCACACATCGAAGCCCCCTTCAGCCACTGGATTACCGCGCTCAGTCAAGGGAAGTTATACGTTGCAACAAATCTCCAGCAAACGCGACATACGACGCTCGCGTTCCTTCGTAAGCTGCTCTGTTACCCAAAACCGTGTTTGCATCGCTAGTCTCCAGCCGTTGCGATGGCACGTTCCAAATTGGTACGTGATATTTCTGCGCCATTCCCGGTAATGTGTTATGTGTGTGCATTACAGCTGTGCCGCCAATCGGACTGGCGAGCACTTCGTCTGTCAGATGTTCACGGATATCCCCAGCAATGAAACGACTAATTGCGTGTGGAATCTGCTTCGCGTAATTGAAATGACCCGCCGCTAGGTCCCATTCATTCTGCCCGGCGTATTTCTTTGCGCTATAGATCGTGAAGCCGAGCAGCCTCACAAAGTGCTGCGGAAAGCTTGCCCGCTTTTCTGTCGAGAGAAGTTCGTAGATTATCTTGAATTGCTTCTTCCAGGCGGAGAGCGCGTTGCCGATGTTCCTTACTCCGTAAAGAGAGAACATATCGGGCATACATGGAATAAGAAAGCCGTCGGTTGTCGAGATAACTACTCGATTGAGTGCTCCAAGACTGGGTGAAGTATCCATAATCACAAATTCGTACCCATGCTGCTCCGTATATTCAAGGGCCAGCTGTCTAATTCGAGTCACGGTCCGAATCGCAAGCGGGTCACCCTGGTACACGTCGCTCCATCGGCCGGCAATTTTGTCCTCGTATAGATGCATCGTGAGGCGACCCGGGAGCAGGTCGAGGTTTGTCGCCAGCCGGTTTGGGGGACATAAGCTCGGAATCTCATCCGTCCCATCTTCGGTGGGTTTGAGTAGGAAATGAATTGACCGCGGCGAGTTGATAACGGCTCTGAATTCATCTTGGCTTCTGCTGTCTCGCGCTCTTTGGAAGTCCTCCACGAAATCGTCCTCTGCTACCCATATTTCATGGATCTTCTCTTCATCCATGGCAAGTATTGACAGATTGCACTGAGGATCCAAATCGACAATTAGAGTCTTGTGACCCATTTCAGCGAGGGCGTGTGCCAGGTGGAAAGTCAGTGTCGTCTTCCCAACGCCGCCTTTGTTGTTGAAAACGGAAATGGTCTTCATCTCTGCTTGTTCCCCTTTGCTCAATCAGACAGTCTAAGTGTTTTCGCTGGGCTAGGCTACAGCAACTGGTGCTTTTGCGAGCATGGCTTTGATGCCGCGGAGGGCCTGGCGGGTGCGTTCCTCGTTTTCGATGAGGGAGAAGCGGACGTGGTTGTCGCCGTGTTCGCCGAAGCCTATTCCCGGACTGACGGCGACTTTGGCTTCATTGAGCAGGAGTTTGGAGAACTCGAGGGAGCCGAGGTGCTGGTAAGCCTGGGGGATGCGCGCCCAGACGAACATGGTGGCCTTGGGCGACGGGACGGGCCAGCCGGCCTTGTTGAGCCCTTCGACGAGGACGTTGCGGCGGAGGCGGTAGGTTTCGCAGATGTCCTGGACGCAATCCTGGGGGCCTTCTAATGCCAGGATGGAAGCGACCTGGATGGGCGTGAAGGTGCCGTAGTCAAAGTAGCTTTTGAGGCGGGCGAGGGCGGAGACGAGGCGGGGGTTGCCGACCATGAAGCCGACGCGCCAGCCGGGCATGTTGTAGCTCTTGGAGAGGGTGAAGAACTCGACGGCGACGTCTTTTGCGCCGGGGACCTGGAGGACCGAGGGGGGGCGATAGCCGTCGAAGGCGATGTCGGCATAGGCGAGGTCGTGGATGAGGTGGAAGCCGTATTGTCGGGCGAGCTGGACAAGGCGGGCGAGGAAGGGCAGCTCAACGCACTCGGTGGTGGGGTTGGAGGGGAAGTTGACGATGAGGGCCTTGGGGCGCGGGGTCATGCGGGGGATGAGGTCCTCGAGCTGGGCGAGGAATTTTTCCTGGTCGTGGATGGGCACGGAGACGACGTGCGCGCCGGCGATGACGGGGCCGTAAATGTGGATGGGGTAACTGGGATTGGGGACGAGGACGGTGTCTCGCGAGTCGAGAATGGCGAGGCAGAGGTGGGCGATGCCCTCCTTGGAGCCGATGGTGACGATGGCTTCGGAGTCGGGGTCGAGGTCAACGTCGTAGCGGGTCTTGTACCAGTTGCAGATGGCGCGGCGGAGGCGGGGGATGCCGCGGGAGACGGAGTAACGATGGGTGTCGGGCTTTTGCGCGGCCTCGACGAGCTTGTCGACGATGTGCCTGGGCGTTGCGCCGTCGGGGTTGCCCATGCCGAAGTCGATGATGTCCTCGCCGCGGCGGCGGGCGGCGACTTTCATTTCGCCGGTGATGTTGAAGACGTAAGGCGGGAGGCGCTGAATGCGGGAAAACTCGTCCATGGTGACTCCAGTGTAATGGGTAAGCGAACAGCCGACAGCAGACAGCCAACAGCGGCAAAAGGCGCAGGAGCTTTGGAGATCAATAGCCGGTTGCGCTGAGTTGGATTGTGGGATGAGGTGGGGCGGAGTTTAGGCGGCCGGAGCCGCAGCGGCCTGAACCGCGGCCTGAACCGCAGTGGAGCGGGTTGCGCGGGCGAGGAAGGCCGGATGTGCGGGGTGGTGCATGGAGTGAGTATACAAGAACAGCCGCTAGCTTCTAGCTGCTAGCTGCTAGCGGGTGGGGTGGTCTCGAACTAGCGTTGAGATTTGTGGTCTCCCACTCATGCGGCCAACCACCCCAGCGACAAGGACCTGTCGCCGGGGACCCCGGTCGCCGCATGAATGGGGCACCCGTTTCTTGTTGGCCGATGAGGGTTTGTGATCTCCCCGGTCTCAGAATCGAGACCGGGGGCACCCGCGCTAGCTGCTAGCGGGTGGGGGGTGGTTGAATCGAGACAATTCCAATTCGCGCAGTCGACGAATCAGCTTCCCTATGCGCATCGAGGAGAAGATGATGGCTGCCAGCGAAGCAAGAACGCCGACGGACTGGACAATCATAGATCTGCTCAAAGCGTCTGTTCTATGCCCGGCGTATGAAAGCAGGTCATCTAACAGACCTGAAAGAAATAGAGCCAAGCAAAACGATCCAATCCCAACGTTCGTGATGAATTTGTAGAGGGGGAGCGAGCTCGACTCCTGATTGCTGGAGTAGGTTTCGGCTTGGGATTTCATGGCGGCAAGTATAACTCCAATCTTGCCGCCGATGGATGCTAGGGCTTGATTCAGGCGCCGGTGGTGAGGACGACGCGGAAGCGGGCGTGGCCGCTCATCATGCGGTTGTAGGCTTCTTCGGCTTGCTCGAGGGGGAAGATCTCGTTCATGGGGCGGACGCCGGAGAGCGCGCAGAAGTTGAGCGTGTCTTCAGAGTCCATGCCGGTGCCGGAGGGCCAGCCGGCGACGGTGCGGCGGCCGAGGAGGAGCGGGAAAGGGTTGACGGCGAAGGGACCGTCGGGCGCGCCGAGAAGGACGAATTTGCCGGCGGGAGCGAGGCCGTCGAGCACCCAGTCGAGGGCCTTGGCGCTGGTGACGGTGGAGAGGATGATGTTTGCGCCGCCGAGTTTCTGGAGCTCCTGCGCGGGGTTTTGGGCGGTGGTGTCGATATATTGATGCGCGCCGAGCTGGTGGGCGAGCGGGCCCTTGTCCTGGCCGCGGGCGATGGCGATGGTGCGGTAACCGCTTTTGGCGGCGAACTGGACAGCGAGATGGCCGAGACCGCCGATGCCGAGGATGGCCACGGTGTCACCAGGGCGCGCGCCGGAGTTGCGCAGGCTGTTGAAGGTGGTGATGCCGGCGCAGAGCAGCGGCGCGGCGTCAGCGGGCGCGACCTCGTCGGGGATGAAGGCGAGGGCGTTGGCGGGGGCCAGGACGTAGTCGGCGTAGCCACCGTCAAAATTGATGCCGGAGATGGGCTGATTTTCGCAGAGGACGAAGTCGCCGCGACGGCAGGGATTGCAGAAGTTGCAGTGGCCGCCGTGCCAGCCGAGGCCGACGCTCTGGCCAACCTGGAAGCGCGGAACGCCGGGCGCAACGGCGTCGAGGATGCCGGCGACCTCATGACCGGGGACGCGCGGATATTGAATGCCGGGCCAGTGGCCGAGCCTGGTGAGCGAGTCACTGTGGCAGACGCCGCAGGCCTGTACGCGGATGCGGACCTGGCCGGGGCCGGGCTCGGGGAATTCTTTTTGGATTAACTGGAAGGCTCCGCCGGCGGCGGGAACCTGCATGGCACGGCCGGTAACGGTGGGCATGAGGCGGGAATCTCCTTGTAGCTGGTTGGATGAGGCGCGGCGGGTGCGCGTTGCAGAAGGTGCGTGAAGGTTGGATGAATGCGGCGGGGTTGGAGTGGGCACGAAGAGGAGTAATTGCGCGTGCGGATGAGTTGGCTGCGCTACTTCCCTGCTTCGCTGGAGGCATGGGCGAGGACGACGGCGGAGTGCGCGGCGGCCTGCTCGAAGTCGCGGACGAAGGATTGCGGTTCGTCGGCTTTGTAGGCGGCGAGGTTGTGGGCCCAGCGATAGCCGATGGGCTGATAGAGGAGCTGGGCGGAGATGGTGAAGGGGCCGGCGGCGCTGCCGGTGGAGACCCGGTATTTTGTGGTGGCGGAGCCGGCGGTGAAGTTGGGATCGCCGGCGGCCTTGCCGTGGACGGCGATGTCGGGGCCGGCTGTGGCTTTGTCAAAACCGGCGGGGAGGATGCGGTTGTCCTTGAGGTATTGCGTGGCGTTCAAGACACCGGTGGTGACGCGGCCCTGGCTGTCACCAAGGATGGGCTCGAAGATTTCCACCTGATCAGGCGCGGTGATGGTGGCGTAATGCGGCGAGTAGCGCGTGGGGTCCTGGTCATTGGCGTTGCCGGCGATGGAGCCGTCTGGGTTGAGCCTGCCGGACTCGAAGACGGCGTGGCCCGCGGCGTCAGTGATGGTGACGTGGAGCCATGCACGGCGCGAGGGGAAGGCCGTGGGCAGCTTGTGGCCGCTGAGGTTTTCCACGCGGACGGCGAAGGTGAGCCTGCCGTGGGAGAACTGTGCCGGGCTGACGGTGAGGCGCGCGGCCTGCGACTGGAGGAAGGCGGTGGTGTCAGCCGCGGCGGCGGCGAGCTGCGCGGGCGAGGCGGCGACGGCGAGCTCATCGTGATGCGCGCTGAGGATGTTTTCGAGAAGGAAGTTTGCACCGACGAAGGTGTGGCGGCGAACGCCCTTGTAGGGCTGGCTGAGGAGCGAGGCGATGGCCACCGTGCCCTGGACGGCGGGCATGTGGCACTGCTGGCAGGTTTGCCTGCCCTGGAAGCTGCTGTGCTGCCACTCGAGGTAGGTCATTTGCTCTGGCAGGCGGCCGATGGGCTTGCCGCCGGGGCCGTAAGCCGTGGTGTAAAGAGTGTGGCAGGAGGCGCAGAGCGCGGCCTGCCGGATGACGCTGGATTGCACGAGCGTGTAGCCGCTGGCGAGCGTGTGAATCTTGAGGACGCGATCGGCGGGCGCGGCGAAGGGGCCGAAGAGCGGGCGCGGCTGGAGATCGGGTGCGGCGACGGAGAAATTGCCGTTGGCAGCGGCGGCTGTGCCGAGGCCCGCGGGCTGGATTTGATGGCAGACGGTGCAGGTGACGCCGTCGGCCGCGGCGGCGGTGTGGGGATTTTGCACGGTGAGAGGCAGCAGCGCGAAGACGCCGGTTTGCTGATGCGCGGCGTTGTCCTGCAGGTGGGCGAGCGGCATGTGGCAGGTGGCGCACTGGTTCTGGATGGCGGCGGAGGCCTGGGGATGGTCATGCACCTCGCGGCGAACGCTGCCCTGCCAGTAAGGATCGCGGGCGGCGTTGGCCATGACGCTGGCCTGCCACTCGGCGGCGATGGAGGCGTCTTTGCCTTCAGAAGATTTGAGATTGTTGTGGCAGACGAGGCAACGTTGCGAGGTGCGGAATTGCGCGGCGGGATCGGGCGGCTGGGCGGACTGCGCGGCGCGGACGCCGGTGACGTTTGCGAGCGAAACGGCGACAAGCGCGGCGGCGGAGGCGAAGAGAACGAAGGGCAGGCGGCGTGACATGCGGAGTGGCTCCGGAGGGCGGCAAGCGCGGGGACAGGATAGCACTTGATGGGCGAGGGACCGGCGCGCGCACGGGGATGCCGATGCGATGCGGCGAGCGCCCCGTATACTGAAAGACGAAATGAGCACGTTCAAGCCTGTAGACGAACAGATGGATTTGCTGGAGAAGGGCGCGGCTGAGATTATCCGCGTGAGCGACCTGCGCGAGCGGCTGGAAGAGAGCCGCAAGACGGGGCGGCCGCTGCGTGTGAAGGCCGGATTTGACCCGACTGCGCCAGACCTGCACCTGGGCCACACGGTGCTGATGAGGAAGCTGCGGCACTTTCAGCAACTGGGGCACACGGTGATTTTTCTGGTGGGCGATTTTACGACCCTGATTGGCGACCCGACGGGACGCAACGTGACGCGGAAGCCGCTGACGCGCGAGGAAATTGACCGCAACGCCGAGACCTATAAGCAGCAGGTCTTCAAGATACTGGATGCCGAGGCGACCGAGGTGCGCTACAACAGCGAGTGGCTGGGCAAGCTGGGTTATGAGGACACGATCAAGCTGACGGCGAAGTTTACGGTGAGCCAGATGCTGGAGCGCGACGAGTTTCACAAGCGGTTCCAGGCCGAGCAGCCCATCAGTTTGCACGAGATGCTGTATCCGGTGATGCAGGGCTACGACAGCGTGATGCTGAAGTGCGACGTGGAGCTGGGCGGGACCGACCAGAAGTTCAACCTGATGTGCGGGCGCGAGCTGCAACGGCACTACGGGCAGAAGCCGCAGATTGTGCTGATGACGCCGATTCTGGAGGGGCTGGACGGCGTGCAGAAGATGAGCAAGTCGCTCAACAACGCGATTGGCATCAACGAGCCGGCGGGCGAGATGTACGGCAAGCTGATGAGCATCAACGATGAGCTGATGTGGAAGTATTTTCTTTTTCTCACGGATCTTCGCGGGTCAGAGGTGGAGACGCTGAAGGCGGAGGTGGCCGCGGGGAAGCTGCACCCTATGGAGGCGAAGAAGCGGCTGGCGTCTTCCATTGTGGCGGACTTCCATGGCGAGGCCGCTGCATGCAATGCCGGCGAGAATTGGGCGCGGATGTTCCAGCAGAAAGAAACGGCGGAGGATTTGGACGAAGTTTTGATTTCCTATGCGGATGTGGCGGGGGCGGAGGCTGGGACGATTCGGCTGCCGAAGCTGCTGTTGGCGCTGGGGCTGGCGGCGAGCGGCGCGGAGGCGAACCGAAAGATTGCGGAAAAGGCCGTGAAGCTGGATGGGGCAACTGCGTTGAGCGGCGTGGTGACGCTGGGCGGGCCGACGGCGAAGATTGTGGTGCGGCTGGGGAAGCGTGCGAAGGTGGCGGTGATTCGCTGATTCACTCTTTGGCTGGGTCCATGTCGGGCTCGGTCCAGAGGATGATAGCTGCTGGCAGGGTGACTGAAAGAACGAATGCAATCATCAATAGTCCGTAGAGCAGAGGATCTACTAAACGTGGAAAGCCTGGGATGCCTCCCAACATTGGGGGATTCGAGTGACTCAAATACTCCAGCAGGAATGCGGCAGCGACAACCGTTGTAATCAATCGATATGCAAGATAGTGTGCAGGTTCCGCAGCTCGATTTCCCGTTCGTCGTTGGTTGGTATGCTTTTGTCTGCCACCCAAGGATTACCCCATCGCACCCAGCGCGACCAAAGTGAGTTGGGATTCCTCGAATACCGCGAATACGCATCATTGCTCCCGAAGGGTTTGACAAGTCCACCATCATTTGAGATGCCTCCCCCTAACAATCGACCGACATAGATCGTGGCAAGAATTACCCACATGGTCCCGGCGACATCCCAGTGAAAGAATAGCCACGAGCTAACAACTGAAACAGCAAGGACTCCGTAACAATAGACCACCAGTTTGCGCCGCCGATGCTGCGACGTCATGTTGAAGCGTTTGCCCAGAAGATTGAGTTCGGTCTTCATCGTGACTTCTCCAGCATTTCCATGTCGGGCTCGGTCCAGAGGAGGATGGCCTGCGGCAGGGTGAGATAGAGAAAGAGTGTGGCCAGGAACAAGAAATAGGGCGACTGCGCGAGAAATGCGTGCAGCACCACGGGCAAATGAGGGGAGATTGGATTGGGGCCGCGGTAGTTCCCCATGACGAGTTCCGCGATGAGCAGATATAAGAGGGCGTAGTATGCCACATAGTGCGCGTGGTCGCGGCGATGCGTTTCGCGTTCGTCGCCTCGAGCGCGCATGTCACCGGAAATCTGCGAGAAGATGATCCAAAGAACGCCAAAGAGAACCACGAGAGCGAGGACCAGGCCGATGGTCCACGCGCCGGCGATCTCTTTTGAGTGGAGATAGGACATCGCCAGATCAAACAGAGCCAACACCGCATAAACGAGCGCGACGAAGCGGCGGCGGCGCGCCTGCGATTCGAAGCGGATGCGGATGTGTCCAATGGCGTAGTCGGTATTCATGATTGCTCCTTTTCCCGGGGCCGACTGCCCGCGTAGACCTGCTGGCTGAGCGGGGTGAGCGGCTGGGCGGAGAAGATGGCCTCGACGGGCAGGCGGAAGAATTCTGCAATTTGGAAGGCGAGCTTGAGGCTGGGGCCGTAGTCGCCGCGCTCAAGGAAGCCGATGGTCTGGTAATTGACTCCGACGGCGTCAGCAAGCTGCTGGCGGCTGATGCCGCGCTCGGCACGGAGGACGGCGATGCGGTTGTAGAGGCCGCTTTCGCCTGGGGCCGGGGGCATTAACTTATTGCTCATCGAGACATATTGTTGTGTATACACAATTATTTGTCAAGAGGGATAATGCAGAGACGGATTCCGCACGTGCGAAAGGCTGCGGCTTCTGCGGTCTGAGAATTAAGGCAGGCGGCGCATGGCAGGGGCTAAAAGCCCCACAATGTATGCGGATGTTTCGGCATGGCTGAAGCCATGCCCTGTTACAAAGCCGTTTGAGCCGTTACGAGGTCGTTCTCAAACGGTTTCAAAAGGCTATTCAGACCAATATGGGGCCATCCAGTCCGAATGCGGTCAGGCCTCGAAGTCGAGTTCGACGGGGTCGATGAGCGGGACGAGCCACGCGAGCAGGGCGAGATGGGCGGGGTGCGTGGAGTAGGCGTCGCAGTCGGCGCGGGTGGCGAAGAGCATGAGGCCGGCGAATGAATAGCCTTGGCTGCGCGGCGAGAGGTTGGGGCCGGCGTGGACGCGGATGAGGCCGGGAATGACGCCCTGGAAGGCGAGGATGGCGTCAGTGGCGCGGGCCTGGTCAGCGGCGGTGGCGTGGGGCTTCCAGCGGAATCCGAAGATGTGGATGAACATGGGGGCTCCCTTGTGACTCTATGTTCCCAGGGCGAAGGTGCGGCCGGCTTCGAGGAGCTTGGCGACGGATTCCGTGGAGCAGGATTCGGTGTAGATGCGTAGAAGGGGCTCAGTGCCGCTGGCGCGGAGGAGGATCCAGGTTTCAGCGGCGTTGGGTTTGGATTTGGCCTCGGGATTCGAGAGGAAGAACTTGATGCCGTCGAGGGTTTCCTGGCGGAGGACGGGCATGCCGGCGATGGCGGTGCTGCCGGGCTGAAGCGCGCGGGCGCGGGCGATGGCGGCGTTCTTTTGCGTGTCGGGGATGGTTAGGTCGATGCGGCCGTAGTGGTGCTCGCCGTACTCGGCCTGGAGATCGGCGACGAGTGCCCCGAGGGTTTTGCCTTCTTCGGCCATGACGTTGGCGAGCAGCAGGGCGTTGAGCAGGCCGTCGCGCTCCGGCAGGTGACGCTGGAAGCCGATGCCGCCGGACTCCTCGCCGCCCATGAGGATTTCGCGCTCGAGCATGAGGTCGCAGATGAACTTGAAGCCGATGCCGTGCTCGATGAGCTCGCGGCCGTGCCTGGCGCAGATGCGGTCGAGCATTTTGGTGGTGTTGAAGGCGCGGGTGACTGCGCCGGGCCAGCCTTTGCGACGGAGGACCCAGCTCAAAAGGACGGAATAGATTTTGTGGGGATCGACGAAGTTGCCGTGCTCGTCGGTTGCGCCGATGCGGTCGGCATCGCCGTCTGTGCAGAGGCCGGCGTGGCAGTGGTTGGCAACAACGGCCTCGCCGAGGGCACGGATGTGCGGCTCAATGGGCTCAGGGTTGATGCCGGGGAAGAGAGGGTTCACATCGCCGCGGATTTGGACGTGGGCGATGCCGTGGTGGGTGAAGATGTCAGAGAGGATGGTGCGGCCAGCGCCGTACATGGAGTCGATGACGAACTTCATGCCGGAGCCGGCGATGAGGTCGAGGTCAGCGAAGCCCTGGATGGCGGCGAGGTAGTCAGGAAGGAAATCGACGCGGACGATGGGGGCTTGCTTTTGCGCGCGGGGGACGGGCTGGCCGAGGAAGGATTCGATTTCCGCGATGATGGCGGGACGGCCGGAGCCGCCGTACCAGGCTTTGTATTTGACGCCGTTCCACTGCGCGGGATTGTGCGAGGAGGTAATCATGATGCCGCCTGCTGCTTTGCGCGCTCTGACTCCAAATGAGAGTGCAGGGGTGGGCGTGATGCCATTGGCGAGGAAGACGGGGATGCCGGTGGCGGCGGCGGTTTGCGCGCAGGCCTGGGCAAAGGCGCGGGAGCCGAAACGCGAGTCGTAGGCGATGCAGAGGCCGGTGGAGGGATTGTGGTGGGCGTGGATGTAAGCGGCGATGGCCTGGGCTGCGATGCGGACGTTGGCGAAGGTGAAGTCGTCGGCGATGACGCCGCGCCAGCCGTCAGTGCCGAACTTGATTTGCGGATGGGGCATGATGATTGAGCGAGCCGTTCTCGCTGAAAGATAAGTGTAACGAATGAGGCGGCGGAGTGCGTATGGAGGAGCAGATTAGAGCAGATCGTTGCGGCCGGTGAGGCCGAGCTCCTTGACGATTTTGCCCACGTCCTGGGAGCTGTCGCGGCTGGCGATGAGCAGGGCGTCGTCTGTGTCCACGATGACAAGATTTTCCACGCCGACGAGGGCGACAAACTTGCGCGGGCTGTAGACGTAATTGTTGCCGGCGTCGAGGGCGAGGTGGCCGTCGGTGTCTGAGACGTTGCCGTCGCCGTCGCCGCGGAGGCGCGCGTCAAGCTGGTACTCGTAGAGCGAGGCCCAGGAGCCGAGATCGTTCCAACTGAACTCCGCGGGCAGGCAGAAGAGGCGCGAGAGATGCTCGCCCTTGGCGGAACGGGGCTCAAGGACGGCGTAATCGACGGAGATGTTTTCGCATTGCGGGTAGAGCTTGCTGAAGACCTCAGCGAAGGATGGCGTGCCATAGGCGGCGGCGATGCTCTCGAGCAGCGGCGCGGTTTCCGGCAGGTGCTCTCGGACGGCGTTGGCGAGAGTGCGGGCGGACCAGAGAAAGATGCCGGAGTTCCAGTAGTAATTGCCGGCGGCGACGAACTCCTCAGCGCGGTTGAGGTTTGGCTTCTCAGTAAACCGGCGGACGTGGTGGGCGGACTCGTCGGTGGTGAGGTCGCCGGTTTCAATGTAGCCGTAGCCGGTCTCAGGCCGAGTGGGCTCAATGCCGAGGACGACCATGTTCTCACCGGCGGCGGCGAGAGCGATGCCCTTGTGGAGCGCCTTGAGGAAGCGCGGCTCGTCGGCGATGACATGGTCCGACGGGAAGACGCCGAGGATGGCATCGGGATTCTGGCGCTCAATGAGGAAGGCGGCCAGGCCGCAGGCGGGCGCGGTGTTGCGGGCGACGGGCTCGCTGATGATTTGCGCGCGGGGCACGTCAGAGAGCTGATCGGCGATTTCAGCGGCCAGGTAGTCGTTGGTGATGACCCAGGTTTTCTCCGGCGTGGCGAGGGGCTTGAGGCGCTCGACGGTTTGCTGGATCATGGAGCGCTCGCCGTCAAGGGCGAGGACCTGCTTGGCGTGGGCACGGCGGGAGCGCGGCCAGAAGCGGGTTCCGCTTCCGCCGGCGAGAATCACGGGACGAAAATCGATCGCGGTCGGCATGGAAAGGCAATCCTACCTGACGGAGAACAGGTTTGCACAGTGAGGATGCGCAGATTTTGCGGGGTGCATTCTCAAGATGCGGAATGGTGACGAAAAGCAGGGTGGGAGGGCATGGCGGCGGCGCGCGACGGCCGGGCAAAAGAAGGAAAGCGGAGAAATGGGATAAGCTACGGCCTATGCCCAGCATGAGGAATGGCTCGCTGCACCTGACCCGCGTGGCAGGAATCGACCTTTACCTGCACTGGTCGTGGTTCCTGGTGGCGATTATCGAAGTGGAGATGCGGAGGGGGGACTACCACTCGGCCGTGTGGAACGTGCTGGAGTACCTGGCGCTGTTCGGGATTGTGCTGGTACACGAGTTTGGGCATGCGCTGGCCTGCCGGCAGGTGGGTGGCACGGCGGACACGATTATGCTGTGGCCGCTGGGCGGCGTGGCCTATGTGGATCCGCCGCAGAGGCCGGGGCCGGTGCTGTGGAGCATTGCGGCCGGGCCGCTGGTGAATGTGGCGCTGGCGCCGGTGCTGTATGGGGCTTTTCTTGCAGCGGGGATGATGGGCTGGGTGCAGACGGCGCCGGATGCCTATGCCTTTCTGGGTAACGTGGTTTGGCTAAACAAGTGGCTGCTGGTGTTCAACATTCTGCCGGTGTATCCGCTGGATGGCGGCAAGATTGTGTGGGCGCTGCTGTGGTTCTGGATGGGCAAGGGCAAGAGCCTGCTGGTGTCGGCATGGATTGGCGTGGTGGGCACGGTGGGACTGCTGGGGCTGGGGCTGGTGCAGGAGTCGCTGTGGACAATTCTGATTGGGGCGTACCTGCTGATGAGCTGCTGGCAGAGCATCAAGGTGGCGCGGAGCATGGTGAAGCTGGAGCAGATGCCGCGACACGCGGGATTCAAGTGTCCGAGTTGCGGAATGACGCCGCCGCTGGGGCCGCTGTGGCGATGCGACCTGTGCGGCGCGCGGTTTGACACTTTTGCCAGCGGCGCGATGTGCCCCAACTGCAACGCGCGGCACCCGGAGACGATGTGTCCGGATTGCCGGCATGTGGCCCAGATGTCGGACTGGGGCGTGACGCCGGCATGGACGAAGCCGACGGTGGTTGAAGGTGAAGTGCGGCGGTGAGGCGGGGGAATGCGGCAGTGAACGCTGAGGGGCTGAAGCCCGCATGCCGCCTGGCCGGACCACCTGCAGAATGGGATTTCCGCGCACTCGATTTCTGCTAGGATGTGACTCCATGATGCCCGGCCCAGAAGATCTGGCAGCGCAGTACGCGCAGATGAGCGAGCTGGAACTTATGGAACTGGCTCGCTCCTACGATGGCCTGGTGAGCACTGCACAGGCAGCTTTGCGCGCGGAATTTGCGCGGCGCGGGCTTGAGCCGCCGCTGGTGGAAGAGCCGGAGGAGCCGGAGGAACCGGAGTTCCGCCGCCTCGTGACGGTGCGGCGTTATCGGGACCTGACAGAGGCATTCCTGGGACGTTCGCTGCTGGAGTCGGCCGGCGTTGCGGCATGGGTTGCGGATGAAAATCTGGTGCGCATGAATTGGTTCTACTCCAATCTCGTGGGCGGCTTGCGACTGCAGGTGGACGAACGCGACGAAGCGGACGCGCGGGAGATTCTGGATGGGGAGATTCCGGAGACAATCCCCTATGGCGAGGGAGAAGCCTATGTGCAGCCGACCTGCCCGAAATGCGGATCGGCTGAGATTGCGCTGGGCGACGGAAGAGAGGGTGGACGGTCCCTTGTGGCGCTCTACGTCTTGGCGATTCCAGTGCCACCACGAAAGGCGGCTTGGCATTGCGAGGCATGCGGCGCACAGTGGATTGATGAAGAGAACGATGAGCCAGTCGAATAGGTTTCCCGCAATTGCGCAAAAGGACGCCGCAAGGATGGGGCACTCGCTGGAGCATTCCCTCAGGGGTTGAAACCCCTTCGGTGATTGTCCGTTTTCGGCACGGCTGAAGCCGTGCCCTGTTACAAAGCCCTTCCCGGAGCCGTTGGCCCTGCGTTGGCAGAGGAGCGTGCGACGAAGGGAGGCCGCTGACGCACGTGCTGAAGCCCGCGCCACTTATTTTCTGCGTTCTTCAAAAGGAGATGCGGCTCGAAGAGGACTTCGAGCCGCGTGGATGTACGTGGATTGTGCGCGCCCTGTTTGCGCTCTCTGTTTGACTGTCTAGGCGAGGCTGGCGAGGAATGCGCCCATGCGCTTGACGCCCTCGTCGATGTTCTGGCGGGTGACGGGATAGGAGATGCGGATGTGGTGCGGGGTGCCGAAGGCCTCGCCGGGCACGGTGACGACGTGGGCCTCATGGAGCATGCGGGTTGCCAACTGCGTTGCGCTCTGGACTCCGGATTTTCCGATAAAAGCAGAGAGATTGGGATAGACGTAGAATGCGCCCTCGGGTTTGGTGCAGGTGACGCCGGGAATTTCGGCCAGGCGGGCGAGCATGTGGTCACGCAGGCCGATGAACTCGGCGCGGAACTCGGCGACGCACTCCTGCGGGCCGGCGACGGCGGCGATGGCGGCTTTCTGGACGAAGCTGGTGGCGTTGGATGTGGACTGCGACTGGAGCTTGCTGAGGTTGGCGACGATGGGCTTGGAGGCCAGAGCGTAGCCGGCGCGCCAGCCGGTCATGGAATAAGTCTTGGAGAGCGAGCCGAGGATGATGAGGTGCTCCTTGGCCCAGGTGAAGGAGCCGCCGGAGACGGGTGCGCCGGCGTAATTGAGATAGACGTAGCACTCGTCGAGGAGCAGATAAATGCCGCGCTTGTGGGCGAGATGGACGATGCGCTCGAGATCCTCGGCTGAGACGACCGCGCCGGCGGGATTGGAGGGCGAGTTGAGGATGATGGCCTTGGTGCGCGGGGTGATGGCGCGCTCAATGGCGTCGGCGGTGATGGAGAAGTTTTCCGCCTCGCTGGTTTCAAGGAAGACGACCTTGCCGCCGGCGTACTGAATGATGTCTTTGAAGCTGACCCAGTAAGGCACGGGGAGGATGACCTCGTCGCCGTGGTCGATGAGGATCTGGATGGTGTTGAAGAGGGCATGCTTGCCGCCGGAGGTGAAGATGGCCTCGTCAACGGCGTAGTCGGAACCGAAGTCGGCGGCGTGGCGCTCGACGATGGCCTTGCGGAGGTCAGGGATGCCGGGGACGACGGTGTATCGGGTGAAGTTGGCGTCGATGGCCTGGATGGCGGCGTCCTTGATGTGGCGGGGCGTGGGGAAATGCGGCTCGCCCGCGCCGAAGTCGACGAGGTTGGCGCCGGCGGCGCGGAGCTTGGCGGCCTCAGCGGCGACGGCCATGGTGGCTGAAACTTCAATGCGGCCGATGCGCTCGGCAAAGATTTGCGGGATGGTGGAGGTGCTCATGGCTGCTTCTATCTTTACAGATTTTGGGGCTGGGAGGAAGCTGGCTGCGCTAGAGCTGCCGGGTGGCGTGGCCGAGACGGGCAAGGCGCGCGACGGCCTGCTTGTCAAAAGACGCGAAGACCTCTCCGCCGAGCCAGCGGCCTTCGTGGGCGATCACGCCATCGGCAAAGTCGCCACCGGCGCGGAAAACTGCGAGCCCTGCCTCAACGGCAGGGCGATTGACGGCCACGTTTGCGGCATCCACAAGTGCGGCGATAGCGGCTGCGATTTCGTGGCGGCTGAAGCTATAGACGCGGTCGAGGACCCAGGTGAACTCGCAGAGTGCGGGAAGCGGAACAGCGATGAGTTCAGCGCTGCGCAGGAGGCGGATGGCCGCCTCGGCCTGTCTGCGGTCATCGCGGACAGCGGCGCGGACGAGCACGTTGGTGTCGGCGGTGAGGTTCACTTCTGCCCAGACTTCTTCACGGATTTCTTACCGGACTTTTGCCCTGGCAACTGCCCAGCCCAGCCCTGGACCGCGGCCTGATGGATTTCGTTGAGTGTGGCGACCTTCTTTGTCCGTTTGGCAAGAATGCCGACGAAGCCGTCGATGGTGCCCTCGGGCCGGGCGGAGCGGACGATGCCGCGGCCGTTGGGCAGCAGCTCAAGCTCGATTCCTTCGCCGGGCTTGATGCCGAGGTGCCGTAGGACTTCCTGACGGAAGGTGACCTGGCCGCGGGCGGTGACAGTGAGACGGACCATGGGTAAGCTCCTTGATCCATTGTAATGCAGAAATGCATTACTCGCAATCCCGCATGAGGCTGGCTCTGATTGCGAGTGGGCTCACTTGCCGTTGATGCGGGAGCTGAGGCGCTGGAGGACGTTGGAGGGGACGAGGCCGGTGACGTCGCCGCCGAAGCTGAAGACCTCCTTGAGCATGCGGGAGCTGATGAAGGAGTAGCGGCCGGCGGGCTGCAGGAAGACGGTTTCGACCTCTGGCGCGAGGCGGCGGTTCATGAGGGCCATCTGGAACTCGTGCTCGTAGTCAGAGATGGCGCGGATGCCGCGCAGGACGGCGGTGCAGCCGAGGGTGCGGGCGAAATCGACCATGAGGCCGTTGAAGGTGGCGACGGAGACGTTGCCGAGGTCGGCGGTGGCTTCGCGGAGCATTTCCACGCGCTCCTCGACGGTGAAGAGGGGGTTTTTGACGGGGTTGATGAGGATGGCGACGGTGAGGTGCTCAAATAGGCCGGAGCCGCGCTGGATGAGGTCGATGTGGCCGTTTGTCGGCGGGTCAAAGGTGCCGGGATAGAGGGCTTTGACGGACATGCGGCTGCTCCTGCGCGCTTCCAGGTCGATTCTAGCAGCGAAGCATGTGGGCCGCGGCGGGATTCTGGGACGGCCGGGGCGTGGGCAGACCGAGCCATAGAAGCAAACCGGCTGCCCGAGGGCAGCCGATGGCGGAGATTGGGTGGGGTTGAGCGGCCTAGCTTTTGCGGCTGCGGACGGCTTCCTTGGCCTGGGCTTCGCCGCCGGCGGGAGCCTCAGGTACCTCAGCTTCGGCGGTCTTGATGCCGAGCTTTTTGCGGACTTCGCCGTCCATTTTGGCGAAGATGTCCTTGTTTTCCTTGAGGAAGCTGCGGGTGTTTTCGCGGCCCTGGCCGATGCGCTCGCCGGAGTAGCTGTACCATGCGCCGGATTTTTCGACGATGTTGTGCAGGACGGCGAGATCGAGAACGTCGCCCTCGCGGCTGATGCCCTCGCCATAGAGGATGTCGAATTCGGCGTCGCGGAAGGGCGCGGCGACCTTGTTCTTGACGATCTTGACCTTGGTGCGGTTGCCGACGACGGTGTCGCCTTCCTTGACGGCGGCGATGCGGCGGATATCGACGCGGACCGAGGAGTAAAACTTGAGGGCGCGGCCGCCGGTGGTGGTTTCAGGATTGCCGAACATGACGCCAATCTTCTCGCGAATCTGGTTGATGAAGATGAGCGCGGTGCGGGACTTGGAGACAGTGCCGGTGAGCTTGCGCAGGGCCTGCGACATGAGCCGGGCCTGGAGGCCCATGTGGGAATCGCCCATTTCGCCGTCGAGCTCAGCCTTGGGGACGAGCGCGGCGACCGAATCGACGACGAGGACGTCAATGGCGCCGGAGCGGACCAGAGCCTCAGTGATTTCAAGGGCCTGCTCGCCGGAGTCGGGCTGCGAGACGAGGAGGTTGTCGACGTCGACGCCGAGCTTTTTGGCGTAGCTGGGATCGAGGGCGTGCTCGGCATCGACAAAGGCCGCGAGGCCGCCCTTGCGCTGGGCCTCGGCGATGATCTGGAGGGTGATGGTGGTTTTGCCGGAGGACTCAGGGCCGAAGACCTCAATGACGCGGCCTCGGGGAATGCCGCCGACGCCGAGGGCTGCGTCAAAACTGATGGAGCCGGTGGAGATGACGGCGATGGGCAGCAGGGCCTCTTTGGAGCCGAGGCGGACGATGGAGCCTTTGCCAAATTGCTTTTCAATCTGCGAGAGAGCCAGTTCAACCGCTTTTGCGCGGTCATCGGCGACGGCCATGAGAGTGCTCCTAAGTGAAAACCGGGCCAGCGGTGCGATTCCAGCAGAAAACCCGAGGAAAAACACGCAGCGGCGGGGATTGGATTCGAGGGGATTGTAGCAGGACAGCACAGGCAAAGACAGGAAAAAGCGAAGAAAAAGAGAAAAATGAATTACAACGACAACCCCGAGTGGTTTTGAAGATGGAAGTGGGGAACGGCTATGCGCTGTAAGCGCCGATGCGGGTTTCGCGGGCGGTGAGGGCGTCGCAGGCGCGGTCCAGCAGCTCGTAATCGGCATCGTGGTCGCGGCGGAAGTCGCGGAAGGCCTGTTCGCTGGTCCAGCGGTCGATGGTGAGATAGGCGCCGGGAATGTAGGCGTCGCGGAGCAGCTCAGTGCCGTGGTAGTCGGGCGAGGTGCGGAAGAGCGTGGCCCAGGAGCCTTGAGGGCCGTATGCAGCCTCAAAAGCGGAGATTTTCTCCTCGGCGACTTCAAACTGCCAGACAACGACGAACATGCGTGCTCCCGGTGTTGGAACCATGGTAGCGCATGGGGAGCGGGGCGAGCTTTAGCCGCCGCAGCCGCAGGTGCGGGCGAGGACCTCAACAAAGTGCAGTGCGTGCGCGTGGCCGAGCTGCTGAATTTGCTCGCGGCAACTGAAGCCGTCGGCGACGAGGATGGTGGTGGGCGAGGCGGCGCGGACAGCGGGGAGCAGGCCGTCTTCGGCGATGGCTTTCGAGACTTCAAATTTGCCGGCCTCAAATCCGAAAGGCCCGGCCATGCCGCAGCAGCCGGACTGGATGGGCTGGACGTTTGCGCCGGCGCGGCGAAGGATTTCGATTTCGCTTTGCGGACCGCCGAAGACGGCCTTGTGGTGGCAGTGGCCGTGGAGGAGGATCTGCGCGCCGGCGAGGGTGCCGTCGGCGAAGTTGGGCGCGTGGGCGGCGAGCCAGTCGGCAAGGAGCCAGATGTTTTCGCGGAGGTGCTCCGCGCGGGCATTGCCAGGGAAAAGCTCTGGCAACTCATCTTTGAAGACGCTGGCGCAACTTGGTTCAAGAAAAATGATGGGCAGGCCTGCGTCGAGGAACGGGGTCATGCGGTCGAGGACGCGGGCGAGATAGGCGCGGGCGGAGTCGAGAAGGCCGAAGTCGTAAAGCGGGCGGCCGCAGCAGAGATGGCCGCGAGGGATAACGACGCGGAAGCCGGCGGCGGCGAGGATGGTCTCAGCCGCGGCGAGGATTTGGGGATGGTAGTAGTTGTTCCACGTGTCGGGCCACAAAAGCACCTCCGGTGCGGGCGACTGCGCTTCGCGCCTTGACTTGTTGCCCTGATGCGCGCGTGAGCTTTGGAAGCTTTTCGGCGCAAGGCGAGGAAGAGTGCGCTGGGGCGCGATGCCGGCGATGCGCTTGAGGAGCGGGCTTGTGACCGGGCCGGTGAGCAGGGCGTTGGTGACGGCGGGCGCGAGGGAGCCGAGGCGGGCGAGCTTGTCGGCATAGCCGAAGACGTAATGATGGAGCGGATGCAGGCGGTCACTATAGCTTTGCGCGAGGAACTCGGATTTGCAGGCGGCCATGTCGACCTGGACGGGACACTCGGTTTTGCAGGCCTTGCAACTGAGGCAGAGGTCGAGAGCCTCATGGATGGCGGGGCTTTGCAGGCCTTCCACGCGGAGGTCGCCGGCAAGCATTTCCCAGAGCAGGCGGGCGCGGCCGCGGGTGGAGTGCTGCTCCTGGCCGGTGGCGCGATAACTGGGACACATGACGCCGCCGGAGGCTTTGCGGCATGCGCCAACGCCGACGCAGCGCTCGGTGGCGTGCTGGAAGGAGCCGGAGTCCGCGGCGAAGGCGAAGTTGGTTGCCAGCACCTCCGGTGCGTCTGACTGCGCTGCGCGCCCTTGAAGAGATGCCGGCGCGGGCGGATGATGGCGAAGGTTTTCAAGGGGGTCATAAACACGGGCGGCGTCGATGAGCTTGCCGGGATTCATGCGGTTGTCCGGGTCCCAGATGGCCTTGAATGCGCGGAAGGCCTGGATGAGCTCCGGACCGAACATTTTGGGCAGCAGTGCGGCGCGGGCCTGGCCGTCGCCGTGCTCGCCGCTGAGCGAGCCGCCGCATTCGATGACGACATCGGCGGCGCGGTTGAGAAATTCGCGGAAGTCGCGCAGGCCCTGGTCGGTGTCGAAGTCGAAGTTGATGCGCATGTGGACGCAGCCCTGGCCATAGTGGCCGTAGAGCGGGCTGGTGTAACCGTACTGGGCCATGAGCGCGGTGATGCGGCGGAGGTATTCGCCGAGGCGCGCGGGCGGAACGGCAGCGTCTTCCCAGCCCTCCCAGCGGCCGGGCTCGCCGGGAACGCAGACGACTGCGCCGAGAGCGGACTCGCGGACATGCCAGACGGCGGCGGCCTGAGCGGGCGTGCAGATGTGCGCGTGGGGCGGATGCGGCCAGGATTGGGAGTCGCGGGCAAGCTGTTCGGCTTTGGCCTGAGCTTCTTCAGCAGTCCACGCGCCGGATTCGACGAGCAGAAAGCCGACACCGGGCGGCAGATTTTCGAGGTCGCGGAGAGCGAGGCCCTTGCGGCGCATGAATTCGACGAGGAGATGATCAAAGCCCTCAAGGCCGATGGGCTTGTGGGCGAGGGCGAGCGGAACGGAGTCGGCGGCGAGGAAGGGATCACTGAAGCCGAGAACGGTGAGGACGCGGAAGGGCGGGCTGGCGGTGAGGTTGAGCGTGGCGGAGACGACGGTGGCGCAGGTGCCCTCACTGCCGACGAGGGCGCGGGCGACGTGGAAGCCGTTTTCCGGCAGCAGCTCATCGAGGTTGTAGCCGGAGACGCGGCGCGGGATGCGCGGGAATTTTTGGCGGACGAGATCGGCGTAGCGGTCACGAAGCTGGGCGAGCGCGGAGTAGATTTCGCCGATGCGGCCGCCGGAGCGGATTTTTTCTTCGAGTTCGGCTTGAGAGGTGCGGCCGACGGTGAGACGCGTGCCGTCGTAGAGAACGATGTCGAGGGATTCGACGTTGTCGACGGTTTTGCCGCCAAACCACCCCAACGACGAGGACCTGTCGTTGGGGGCCCCGGGGAGCAGTCCATGGACGCCGCAGGAATTGTTGCCAATCATGCCGCCGAGAGTGCAGCGGGAGTGGGTGGCGGGGTCGGGCGCGTAGGTGAGGTGGTGGAGCTCGGCGGCGTCGCGGAGGCGGTCAAGGACGAGGCCGGGCTGGACGACGGCAAGGCGCGCTGCCGGGTCGAGTGAGACGAGCTGATGCATGAAGCGGGAAAAGTCGAAGACAACGGCCACGTTGGCACACTGACCTGCGAGCGAGGTTCCGGCGCCACGGGGAAGAACGGCGGCTCCGGCGGCGCGGCAGGCGGCGAGCGCGGCTTCCACGTCTGCGGCGTGGCGGGGATAGACGACGCCGACGGGAAGCTGGCGGTAATTGGAAGCGTCGGCCGCGAACATGGCGCGGGAGGCGAGATCGAAGTGGACTTCGCCTTCCAGCGAGGACCTGAGCCTGGCTTCGAGCTGGCGATGGGCGGCGAAGCGCTCGTGCTCAAGCGGCGTGAACTGCGCAAGGATGGGAAAAACGGAAGAGCCCACGGGGCAATGGTAGCGCGTTTGCGGGAATGGCCGGGAAACGGAATGCGGTAGGCTGGAAGGGCCAACTTTTGCAGGAACAGAACGATGAAGGGGACAGCGATGCGGCCACAGCCTTTGATTGCAGTGACGGATGTGGAGGCCAGCAGCCAGTGGTATCAGCGGCTGCTGGGACTCAGGAGCGACCACGGCGGACCCCACTATGAGCGGCTGGTGGAGAACGGCGAGCTGATGCTGCAACTGCACAGCTTTGAGGCCGAGCATCATCACGGGCCAATCGCGAATCGCGCAGACCGGCCGTATGGCAATGGATTGCTGCTGTGGTTTGAGGTGGAGGATTTTGACGCGGTGATGGAGCGCGCGGCGGCCATGGGCGTGGAGATGGTGATGCCGAAGCACCGCAATCCGCCGGACGGCAACGGGGGACCCAACCACTGGGAGTGCTGGATGCGCGACCCGGACGGATACGTGGTGGTGGTGGCGAGTCCTTATGGCACGGCGGACGGAAACTGGAAGCCGGGCGACGACTAGGCTGCGGACGATTCGGCGCCATACAAGAAACGATGAAGATCTCTCAAAGGCTTCGTCTACGCAGGAGAAATGCTTCCCTCGGGGACTAACGCCCCGGCCTTTCTGCGGCCGCTTACGGCATGGCTGAAGCCGCGCCGTTTCAAGGCTGACTTACGCGATGAGCGGCTACTCGGCTTGCCAGGCGGCGATGGCTGCAAGGACGGCGGTTTTCTCGTCGGGCTGGACGAAGGAGATTTCGTCAATGGTTTCCAGGCGGATTTCGCTAGCAGGCTCGGTGAGCAGATGTATCTTTGCCGAGTAAAAGCGCGTGCCGGAGACCCAGTAGACATTGACGGGATCGCGGCCGGGGAAGACGGTGATGTGCCAGCCGTGGCCGCCACTCTCCAGCGTGTATTCAACTCCGTTGACGTTGAAGCCGCCGAAGACGCCCTGTCGATTGCGGGCCGCGGCGATTGGTTTGAGCGGATGCGCGTTCATCGTTCTTCTCCTTGCGAAGAAAAGTGTACAGGATGCGTTGGGCGGAGGTGCGAAGCGGGAGAGTGCGCGCGTCAGTGGACGGGCCACTCGTCCACAACCACGCCGAGGTCGCTGAGCTGCCGGATGGCGGCTTCCATGTTGCGGCGGATGGCTGGGCGGTCCCCGGGGCCGGCTCCGGGAGCTTCAGCGATGGCGACCACGCGGCCATAGCGCCAGGCCCCGGGCGGCAGCGCGGTGATGGCGCGGGCGAGATCGGCGAGGCGGATTTGCAGCTCCTGGCGGCGGGCGGCGGCGGGGCGCAGCATGGTGTCCGCGGCAAAGGTGCTGGTGTTTGCGTCCTTGAGGACGATGCGCAGATCGATGCGATTGGCTTCCACGGTGAGGAAGGGATTTTTCCATTGGCTGGGGTCGTGGATATCGACGTAGCGGCTCTTGGTGGGCACGGGGATTTGCTGGAGCTGTGCCCGCTGCTGGTCACGGAGAGTGTTGTCCGACTGCACCCGATGCTCGGCGGCGGCGGCCTTGTGGGCAACGCCGGCCACTTCCTGCTCCTGCTTGTGACAGGCGGTGAAAGGCAGACAGGAGAACAGGGCGAGAAAAAAAGGAAGCCGTGGCGAAAGGCGCTGCATCACTTTCCAAGGATAGCAGGAAGGATGCACGGGCCCCGGGGATGGAGGACGGAGCGGGAGGATGGATAACACAGCGGGTATCTTGAGGTTAGACGGCGCCTAAAAAGGCGGAAGCTTGTAACTCCGTAACAGATTGGGGAGTGATTCACCTAGGCGCCGTCGAGCTTTTCATGTGGCTCCGTTATAAGTGACCGGGGGAAGTTCTGCCAGGTATCGAGTGAAACGGCAGTAGAATTCCAATACCGGGGATTTTTGCCGCGAGGCTGCGACAAAAAACAAGGGGTGCTGAATGAATGCAAAGTGGACGGTGATTGCTCTGCTGTCAGGAACGATGGCGGCTCCAGTGCTGTTGGCGCAAAGCGGGGCGGGTAAAGTGGAATCGCCGGCGGCCACCTTTCGCGTGGAGGTGCGGCGGGTGCCGTTGGACGTGGAGGTGACGGACAAGCATGGCAACCCTGTTACGGGACTGAAGGAAAAGGACTTCCACGTGAAGGAAGACGGGAAGCCGCAGCGGATTCGCTCCTTCGACTACTTTGACGGGCGTGTGCTGCGCTATGAGCCCGGCAGGATGCAGCCGTTGCCGGCGAATACCTTTGTGAACCTGCCGCGGCATCCGGAGCGGGGACCGCTTTACATCCTCTACTACGACCTGGTGAACACGCCGATGACCCAGCAGATGCAGGCTCACAAGCAGTTGCTGGATTTTGTGGACCATGCCCAGCCCGGAACCCGCTTTGCACTGTTCGTGAATATGGCCGGACTGCATCTGATCCAGGGATTCACGAGCAACCATGCGCTGCTGCGGGAGGCAATCCTGCGCAAGGGGCCGGGACCGCACGTGCCCGATGTTTTTGTTTATGGAGAGAACTATGGATACGAAGATGCCGGAGCCGCTCTTTCCAATCTGAGGTTTATTGCCGAATACATGAATGGGATTCCGGGCAAAAAGAACCTTCTGTGGCTGTCGAGCGAATTCCCCATTCCTGTGGGCCCCACGATGAGCGGTCACAACTCAGACACCGGCGTAGGCGGAGGCTTTTCCAGTTCGACCGTACAGATTAACGACCTGACTTATCTGGAAAGCGATGCGATCAAACAAACATATGCGGCACTGGAGGCGAGCCAGGTGGCCCTGTGCCCAGTGGACGTGAACGGAGTGATGGCCGGCGGTGGTGTGAGCCTGAACGAAGTGTCGGACGAGGCGACGACTGGAGGCGACGCCGTTACCGAATACCGGCACGAGGATGCCATTGCCGCGGCGACCGGCGGCCATGCGTACTACGCCAACAACAGACTGAAAGAACTGCTGGATAAGGCGGTGGCCGAAGGCGCGAACTACTACGAACTGAGCTATGAGCCGACGAACACGCTCTACGACGGCCGGGAGCGGCACATTGAAGTGACTGTGGGCAAGAAGCAGGATTACAGGCTGACTTATCGCAAGCTGTACTACGCGGTTCCAGAGGGCGGCGAGGAGGGCAAGCCGCAGAAAGTGACGCTGCAATCGCGGTTTATGGCGGCGAAGGCTGCCGACACGCTCTTTGCCAACATGGAGCACGGCGCACCGATGCTGCACAACCTGCTGTTCAGCGCGCATGTGACGACGGTGGGCGCGCCGGCAATGGCGACCGAAGCGGAGATGGCCTTGCTGGAAGACTCGCCCATCTACTTTAAGACGCGCAGGAGGAACAAACCGCAGAAGGCGCCGAAGCCGGTGAATCTGCAAAAGTATCGGATTGCCTATGGCGTGTTTGATCCGGAGCTGAAAAAAGCGGCGGCAGGGCATGGGAAGGAGGCGCTGCTGGAGTTTGCTGTTGCCGCCTACGACGCGGATGGCAGGATGCTGAACAGCCTGCTGAGCGAGGGCGTGGCCGGACCGGGCACCGGTGAGGATGATAAGGCCAAAGGACTCTTCCATGGCGAGCAGGACCTGGAGGTTCCGCCGGGAGCGGCCTGGCTGCGGCTGGCGGTGCGGGACCGGATGAGCAACCGTACCGGGACGATGGAGATCCAACTGCCGCTCGAGGGCACGCAGGAAGCGGCGAGCGCCGGCCCGGCAGCGCACTAGCGGCACAGAACAGAGCGGCGCACGGGAGGAG
This sequence comes from Occallatibacter sp., assembly GCA_035763705.1. Lineage (GTDB taxonomy): Bacteria > Acidobacteriota > Terriglobia > Terriglobales > Acidobacteriaceae > Telmatobacter. Next base: position 33,200 of record DASUAU010000021.1, read on the forward strand.
TTCTCCGGTTGTGGATGGGACCGGATTTTGCTGCCGCACAAGCAACTTTGCCGCGACGCAGAAATTTTGGCTTGCAATCGGGCCCCGACTCGCAGTTTGATTAGTTCAGCCGCCTTAGCGATGGTTTGCGACGGCCGCAGAATGGCAGGGCGTGGTTCCACGGGGTCAGAATGAAGAGTTGCACAATGATGCGCTGGAATCTGGCCTTGCTGCTTGCCCTGGAAGGGCTGGCCGGGCTGGCGACGGCGCGTGCGCAGGTGCCGGGGCGGCCGCTCCAGTTCCCTTCTCATGAGGCCGAGGAGCAGCGCGAGACCAATCGCGTGGAACAGGAGAAGCAGAACAAGCGAGCGACATTTCACGTGGAGGTGCGGCGCGTCCCGGTGGACGTGGTGGTGCTGGACACGGACGGCAAGCCGGTGACTGGGCTGAAGAAGGGCGATTTTGAAGTGAAGGAGGACGGAAAGAAGCAGAAGGTGCTTACCTTTGAGTATGAGAACGGGGAGACGCCGAGCTTTGTTCCGCCCAAGCTGCCGAAGATGCCGCCGAATACCTTTGTGAACCTGCCGAAGGGACCGGAGGCTGGGCCACTCTACGTGCTCTATTACGACATGGTGAACACCATGCGGGAGCACCAGATGGCCTTCCGCCGGCAGTTGCTGAGCTTTGTGGACCACGCGCCGGCGGGAACGCGGTTTGCCCTGTTTGTGAATGCGGCGGGGCTGCACCTGGTGATGGGATTCACGAGCGACCATGAGGCGCTGCGCGAAGCGATTTTGCGCGACGGGCCGGGGCCGCATGTGCCCAAGGTCTTTCTGGGCGGGGCCACGGAATTCGGACCGGGGGAGTATGGCGCGGGAAACACCGGGGCGGCCCTTTCCAACCTGAATTTCATGGCTGAGTACCTGGGCGGGATTTCCGGGCGGAAAAACCTGATCTGGCTGGCGGATATGTTTCCGATTGCGATTGGTCCCGGGCCCGACGGGAGCTTCAACACGGACCCGAAGGTGGAAGAGAGCGGAGAGATCGAAAAGACCTATGCCAACCTGATGAGCAGCCAGATTTCGCTGTACCCGGTGGACCTGGCGGGGGTGGAAAGCGGCATGGCTCACATGACGAAGTACCAGAACGAGCTGGCGATTGGGACGGCGACTGGCGGGCACGCGTACTTCAGCTCAAACAGTGCGGAAGACCTGATTGAGAAGGCGGTGACGCATGGAGAGAGCTACTACGCGCTGAGCTACGAGCCCTCAGACCTGAAGTTCGACGGCTCAGAGCGGCGGATTGAGGTGACGCTGAAGAAGAAGGGCCACTACACGCTGAGCTACCGGAGGTTCTACTTTGCGCGGCCGGAGAGCGCGGCGAAGGTGACGGGGCGCGAGGAGATTCTGCAGGCGCGGTTTGTGGCGACGAAGGCGGCCGACACACTCTTTGCGAACATTGAGCACGGCGCGCCGATGCTGCACGACGTGCTGTTCAGCGTTCACCTGGAGACGGTGGGGCAGCCGGAGATGGCGACGGCCGAGCAGATGGACCAGCTGGAGGACTCGCCAACCTACTTTAAGACGCGGAAACGGAACAAACCGGCCAAGGCGCTGAAGCCGGTGAAGCTGGAAAAGTACAAGATCCAGTATGGCGTGCTGGACACCGACCTGAAGACGCGGGCACGGGACGAGAAGACGGTGCCCAAGCTGGAGTTTGCGGTGGCCGCCTATAGCGCGGACGGGCGGCTGCTGAACAGCATTCTGAACGATGGACTGGCCTCGCCGGAGCCGGATGCAAACGGGAAGTTCAGCGTGCTCTTCCACGCCGAGCAGGAGTTGGAGGTTCCGCCTGGGGCGGCGTGGCTGCGCGTGGCGGTGCGCGACGAGGTGAACGACCGCACGGGGACGCTGGAGATTCCGCTGCCGCTGAAGCCTGTTCCGCCGGAGGCCGCGGCCAAGGGCAGCGGAACCGGAAGCGGCGGGAACTGAACAGGAGAAGCTGAGCGGCGCGCATGCGCGGGCCTATTCGCCTTTCCAGACTGCGGCGCGCTTTTCAAGGAAGGCGCGCGTACCCTCGGCCTTGTCCGCAGTGCCGCAGAGCGCGCCGAAGAAGGCGGCTTCCCGCGAGAGGGCAATATCCAGGGGAAGGTCGAGACCTTCATCGACGGCGCGAAGGGTTTCCCGCACGGCCAGGGGCGCGTTGGCGGCGATCTGCAAGGCGAGGGCTTCCGCACGCGGCATGAGCTCATCGGCGGGAACCACCTCATCGACGAGGCCGATGCGGAAGGCCTCCTGCGCGGAGAGGATTTCACCGGTGAGAAGGATTCTGAGAGCTGCGCCGCGGCCGACGAGGCGCGGAAGTCGCTGCGTTCCGCCGTATCCGGCCAGGACGCCGAGCTTGACTTCAGGCTGACCGAGGCGGGCGTCGTGGGCTGCCAGCCGAAGGGTGCAGGCCATGGCCAGCTCACAGCCGCCGCCGAGCGCAAAGCCGCGGATGCAGGCGAGGACGGGCTTGCCCAGGGTCTCAAGGGAACGGAAGATGGCCTGGCCGCGCTGGGAGAAGGCTTTGCCCTGCTCTGCGGAAAGCGCGGCAAGCTCGCGGATGTCGGCCCCTGCGGCAAAGGCACGATCCCCTGCGCCGGCGAGCAGGACGACGCGGATGGAATCGTCGGCGGCAAGGGCACGGAAGGCGGATTCGAGGCCGGCCAGTGTGGCGGCGTCGAGCGCATTGAGGACTTTGGGCCGGTTGAGCGTGACCTGAGCCAGGGGCGGGCGGAGTTCGACGAGAAGGTTTTCGGTTTCCATGCGGAGGCAAGCGTAGCAGGTTTGGGCGCGCGGGCGCGGGCGGGGATGGGCCTGGACGCACGCAGGGAGCGAGCAAAAGAAAAGGGCGACTGCCGTTGGCAGCCGCCCGAAAATAAATCTCTAAGCCAGTGATATACAGGCAAAATTCAGGAGACAAGTAGAGAGTACCGCGGGGCGGGTTGGATGTCTTGCGTCCTGGGAGTGAGGCCGGATTCCACCAAAGGGTGGAGAGAAAAGCACACCTACAGGCAAGTGGAAGCAAAGGACTTGGGTGCAAATTCAGGTTTTAGAGATTACTGTGGAAGAACGCGGCCCGGGCAGCACGGTGCGCGGGTTCGCGCTCTGCACACGATTTTGGCGTTTCCAGCGACCAATCCGAAGATTGCAGGCCCGCGCCGGGTGGGGCGGCGGGCGTGGCGGCGCGCGTGGCGACTTGCCCTGGCGGCGCTGGCGGTGGCGTGTGCCTGCGGGTGGACAAAGGGATGGGCGCTGGAGCCGACGACGCCTCTGGCCGAGTATGGGCGGCAGTCCTGGGTGATGGAGAACGGGCTGCCGCAGAACACCGTTCATGCGCTGGCGCAGACACCGGATGGGTACATCTGGCTGGGGACCGAGGTGGGGCTGGTGCGGTTTGGCGGGCACTCGTTCACGGTCTTCGACCGCAGCTCGAAGCCGGCGCTGCCGAGCGGGGATATTCGCTGCCTGCACGTGGGCCCCGATGGCGCACTTTGGGTGGGTACGGCGGATGGGCTGGTGCGCTGGAAGAACGGCACGGTGAAGGTGTTTGGCACGGCGGATGGGCTGCCGGGCGACTCGATTCGCGCGCTGGGCGAGACCGAGAGCAACAATGCCGATGGAGATCTGTGGGTGGTGACGGACTCCGGGGTGGCGCGGCAGGCAGGTGACCATTTTGTGATTGCGGGCGGGAGCGATCCGGGAGCGGCGATTCTGCAACGGTCCGCGAATGGAACCAGCGGCGCATGGGTGCGGGCGGGGCGGCCGGGAACGGGGCCGGCGGGCGAGGCGTGGAAGAAGACCGCGGCGGCGGCAGGGATGGCTGAGGACGCGATTGGATTTGTGGCGGTGCTGCCGGACGGCGCGCTGGCCGTGGCGACGAATAATCAACTTGCGGTGGTGCGCGGCCGCGGCGTGACGCAGCGTATGACGGTGGGCAAGGAGCTGCCGGGAAGCCGCATCCAGGCGCTTTTTGTGGACCGCGAAGGGAGCTTGTGGATTGGGACGAACGGCGGGCTGGTGCGCTGTATGGATGGCAAGGTGCAGCGGCTGCCGGTGACCGATCCGCTGGCGACGGCTTCCATTCTTTCGATGATGGAGGACCGCGAAGGCGACCTGTGGGTGGGCACGGAGACGAGCGGGCTGGATATTCTGCGCGATGAGCGGTTCCGCGTGCTGGGCGTGCGCGAGGGCCTTTCGAGCGACAACACTACGACAGTGGTAGAGGACAGTCGCGGCACGCTGTGGGTGGGCACGGGCGACAGCGGGTTGAACGCGCTGCCGTGGACGGCGAAGGGACCGGGCAAGGCGCGCGTGTACACGGTGAAGAACGGCCTGCTGAGCAATGTGATTCTGGCGCTGGCGCCTGCGCCGAATGGAGATGTGTGGGCAGGCACGCCGGATGGGCTGAGCCTGATTCGCGGCGGGCGGGTGCAGTCGTTCACCTCGGCGGACGGGCTGGCGGATGATTTTGTACGCTCGCTGCTGGTGGACAAGGATGGGTCGCTGTGGGTGGGCACGCGGCACGGGCTGACGCACTGGACCAATGCGCCGGCGGGCCGGCAGATGGTGACGTATACGCAGGCGACGGGGCTGGGCAGCGACATTGTTGGCGCCATGGCACGCGATGCGCGCGGAAGCCTGTGGGTGGCCACGCTGGCGGGGCTTTCAAGGATTGACGGCGGAAAGATTGCGAACTACACCACGGCCGACGGGCTTTCAAGCAACGTGGTGACGTCGCTGCTGGCGCGGAAGGATGGAACGCTGTTGATTGGCACTCAGGACCACGGGTGGAACCTGTGGGATGGATCAAAATTTTCCGCGCCGAAGGACAACCAGCTGACGGAGACGAGCATTCACGCGATTCTGGCGGACGCGGACAACCATTTGTGGTTCGCCACGGACAATGGAGTGGCGCGGTGCAACTGCACCATGACGGCCGACTGCACGCACTGGGTGGAGTTTGGGCCGGCGGACGGGCTGCGCAGCCGCGAGACGGCCACCAACAGCCATCCTTCAGCGTGGCGCGGACAGGACGGACGGCTGTGGTTCGCGACGCCGAAGGGATTGGCGGAGGTGAATCCGGCGCATTTCCCCATCAATCGCATTCCTCCGCCGGTGGCGCTGGAGCGGTTCACGGTGGATGACGTGGAGCAGCCGCTGCACGGCGCGGAGACGCAATTGAAGATTCCGGCCGGGCATGTGCATTTCCAGTTTGCCTATGCGGGATTGAGCTATGTTGCGCCGCAGAAGGTGCGCTACCGCTACATGCTGGAGGGGTTTGACAACCACTGGACGGAGGCGGGCGCACGGCGCACGGCCTACTACACGAATATTCCGCCGGGGCGGTACACCTTCCGCGTGCAGGCGGCGAACAACGACGGCTTGTGGAATGACAAGGGCACGGCGCTGGAGTTTCAACTGGAGCCGCACCTCTACCAGACACTCTGGTTTTATGTGCTGCTGGCGGCGGCGCTGGGCGGGCTGGTGCTGCTGGTGCTCAAGCGGCGGCTGCTGCTGGCGGAGCGGGAATTTGCGGCGGTGCTGGGCGAGCGGAGCCGGATTGCGCGCGAGATTCATGACACGCTGGCACAGGGATATGTGGGGATCTCATTGCAACTGGAGGTGCTGGCCGAGCTGCTGCGGCACAAGAAGCTGGACGCGGCGGAGAAGCAACTGGATGCGACGCGGCAGCATGTGCGCGACGGGCTGGCGGACGCGCGGCAATCGATTTGGGCGCTGCGCTCACAGGACTCCGGCGAGAAGACGCTGCCCGTGCATCTGCGGCGGCTGACGGAGCAGGCGGGCGGGCATGGATTGGAAGCGAGCTTCAGCCTATTTGGCGCGTACCGGCCGCTGCCGGCGGACGCGGAGCGCGAAATTCTGCGCATTGCGCAGGAGGCCATCCATAATGTGAAGAGGCATGCAGGCGCCAGGCACCTGTGGGTACAGTTGGAGTATGGACCTGTGGAGGCTTTGCTGGAGATTCGCGACGATGGGCGCGGATTTGCGGCGGGAAGCGATGCGAGCTCGCCGCCGGGGCATTTTGGATTGACCGGAATGCGCGAGCGCGCGGCGGCGATGGACGGAACGCTGGAGATTGAGAGCGGGCCCGGCTCGGGAACGACGGTGCGGCTGCGAACGCCTGCGCCGAAGCAGGCAAAGGAGTAGACGTGGCAGAGGAGACGATTCGCGTGCTGGTGGTGGAAGACCATCACGTGGTGCGGCAGGGGCTGGTGGCGCTGCTGAACGTGGTGGACGGCATCGAGGTGGTGGGCGAGGCCGCCGACGGCGCGGACGCGATTGCGCAGTATCGTAAAACCATGCCGGACGTGACGCTGATTGACCTGCGGCTGCCACGGATGGGCGGCGTGGACGTGATCCAGCGGGTGCGCATGGAGACGCCTGGCGCGCGTTTTATCGTGCTGACCACCTACGACGGCGACGAGGATATTTATCGCTCACTGCAGGCCGGGGCGCGGGCTTATCTGCTGAAGGGCATGACGACCGACGAGCTGATTGCGACGATTCGCAAGGTACACGCGGGCAAGCAGCACATTCCGCCGGCGATTGCGCAGCGGCTGGCGGAACGGATCGGGACCGAGGAGCTGACTCCGCGCGAGTTCGACGTGCTGGAGCAGATTGTGCATGGCATGAGCAACAAGGAAATCGCCACGGAGCTGGTCATCTCCGAGGCGACGGTGAAGACCCACATCAACAGCCTGCTGGGCAAGCTGGGCGTGACGGACCGGACGCAGGCCGCCACGGCGGCCATCCAGCGGGGCATTGTTCCGCTCGAATCCCTAAGGAAACCGAAGCCATGAAAAAGATATTGATTCCGGCACTGTTTTTTCTGATGAGCGTGCCCGCGCTGCCGGCACAGAAGACGACGTGGCGGCCGGCGACCGACGCCGAGCTGGCGGCGCTGCTGCCGGCGCGCGCGCAGGTGGTGAAGGAGCACATTGAAACCGAGATGCGCACGGCAAGCGGCGTCAAGAACAACCACGGGCAGTACATTGCCGGGGTGGTGCTGATTACGGCGGGCTACTCGGCTGACGGAAAGTATTCGCACTACCTGATGGTGCAGGCGCCGATTCGCGTGGGCGGCGTGGAGCTGAAGCCGGGCGACTACATTCTGGGCTGGCTGCGCGACGGCGAGACGATCAAGATTCACATCAACATGGCCACCACGGGTGAGCTGGTGGGCAACGCGATGGCCGAGCGGCTGGCTCCGCACACGCGCGTGGAGATCCTGAAGATATGGCCGCCGAACGACAAGAGCCTGATCCAGATTGGCCGCTTCGGCATTCCCTATGTGGTGGAGGGGAACTGAAGCGGGCATTTGCGACGCACGCTGGTGCGGACAAGTGCTTATGCCTTTGGCGTGGCGGCGGTCTTCCAGTTGAGGACGTGATAAACCGCCGGGACTGACCCGCGGTTGCGCACGCCGTGGAGCTGTTTGGACGCGTTGAAGACGACCGAGCCGGGGCCGGCAGACTTCCATTCGCCGTTCGAAAGCACTTCCACAGTGCCGTGCTGGAGGATGAGCATCTCCTCATTGGGATGGCGATGCGGCGGATGCGGTGCGTGGCCTGGGTTGAGCGTGGTGACGTGCAGCTCGAGATTCTCAAGCGTTGCCGTGGGCGCGCTGAAGAAGGAGCGGACTGAGCCGTAGGGCGTGGGCCGGGCAGGAATGGAGTTGAAGTCGAAGACCCTGGAACCCATGGCAGGCCCGGTTTCAGCAGATGCGAATGTGCCTGCGGCTGCGAGCGCGGGCAGGAGTGCGAAAAGGTCTCGGCGGGTGGTCATCGGAGGGCTCCTTCAAGCAGGTCTCTAAAAGACAACTCTGCGAGGCAACGGCAACCTTATACGTGCGGAAACCCTCGATTGACAAGGCTTGCGCCCTTGCGACCCGATGCGCGCAGAAGGGGTACGGCATCGGTGCTCCACCTTTCGGTCGATACTGGGGTGGGGTGCGGTTCGTATACTGGCAGCCATGCGAAACGCAGTGCGTGCGACCATCGTCATGGGGATGCTGGCCGGGTGCGTTCCCGGCCTTCTTATTGCGCAAGTCACAAGCTCCGGTTCCCTTCCCCAAATGGCCCAGAACCAGATGCCGGGCGAGAGCGGCCAGACGCCAATGGGCGGCGGGCAATCCACCAGTTCACCGCACCCCATCCAGCTTGACGCGCAGCACCGGCCGATTACGGCAGGCGGCTTTGTGAAGAGCGGGCCGGTGGTATTCATGGACGACTCCGCCGCTGCGGGGCTGACGCACTGGACAAACAATACGGGCACGCCGGCCAAGCACTACCTGGTGGAGACGAAGGGCGCGGGCGTGGCACTGATTGACTACGACAACGACGGCTGGCTGGACATCTACGTGGTGAACGGCTCGACCTTTGACGCGCTGACGGGCAAGGAGACGCCGCCGCACGCGGCGCTGTTCCACAACAACCACGATGGAACCTTTACGGATGTGGCCAGGCAGGCCGGCGTGACCAACGACCGATGGGGCTTTGGCGTGGCGGTGGCTGATTTCGACAACGACGGCTGGCCGGATTTGTACATCTCGAACTGGGGCAAGAACCGGCTTTACCACAACAACCACGACGGCACGTTTACCGACGTGGCGGAGAAGGCCGGCGTGCAGGTGGGCGACTGGTCAACGGGCGTGACGTGGGGCGACTACAACGGCGACGGCAAGCTGGACTTGTTTGTGGCGGGGTATGTGCATTTTGACATGGACCACCTGCCGCAGAGCACCGAGGACGGCACGGAGAACCTGTACTGCACCTTTCGCGGCGAGCCGGTGGCGTGCGGACCGCGCGGACTGGAGGGCCTGCCGGATCATCTCTTCCGCAACAACGGCGACGGAACCTTTACCGACGTAAGCGAGCAGGCTGGCGTGGCCGACAAGGCGGGCTACTACGGTCTGGGCGCGGTGTTTGCCGACATCAACAACGACGGCAAGCCGGACCTGCTGGTGGGCGACGACTCGACACCGAATTATCTCTACATCAACAACGGCGACGGAACATTCGAGGACGACAGCTACGCGTCGGGCTTTGCGGTGAATTCGGCGGGGCAGGAATCGGCGTCGATGGGACTGGCCGTGGGCGACTACCAAAACAATGGAATGGATGATGTCTTCGACACGGCGTTCTCGGACAGCTACAAGCCGCTCTACCACAATGAAGGCGACGGCAACATGACCGACATCAGCTACCAGATGGGGCTGGGCGAAATTACGGTGCCGTTTCTGGGCTTCGGCGACGCGTTTATCGACTACGACAACGACGGCTGGAAGGATCTGCTGATGGCCGACGGTCACGTGTACCCGCAGGCCGACAAGTACAACTGGGGCACCAGCTGGGCGGAGCGGCCCATGCTCTTCCACAACATCGACGGCAAGAAGTTTGAGAATGTGCCGGCGGTGGAGGGAACGGGGCTGGCGGACGTGATTGCCGGGCGTGGCATGGCCGTGGGCGACCTGTTCAACAACGGCAAGCTGGACGCAGTGATCAACGTGATGGATGGGCATCCGGTGCTGCTGAAGAACGTGAGCCCGGATCACAATCACTGGCTGGAGCTGAAGCTGATTGGCAGAGCCGGAACGACAACAAGCAAGGGGAGCCCGCGCGATGCGACCGGCGCCGCCGTTTACCTGACGGCAAACGGCATGCGGCAGCGTGACGACGTGCTGAGCGGCGGCAGCTATCTTTCGTCGAACGATCCCCGGCCGCACTTTGGGCTGGGACAGGCGACCAAGGTGGGCGACATTGAGGTGCACTGGCCAAGCGGAAACGTGGAGCACTTTACGGTGCCGGGTGTGGACCGGATTGTGACCCTGAAGGAAGGAACCGGCCGGATGGAAGCGCCGAAGGCGGCAACTCAGAAGGCCGCACAGTAACCGGTTGCGCGCACAATACCACGGGCCGCGGACAAGATTCCGCGGCCCTTTTTGCTGCCGGAAAGCTGCATGGGCAGCGGCCGGCGAGGAACCTCCTGCGATGCGAGACGGAAATTTGCTTTCCGGGACGGAGAATGTTTCAATCTGGTTATTGAAACAGGGGTGCTCCACTGGGTGGGGCTGAGAAATACCCTCGAACCCGATCCGGATAATACCGGCGTGGGAAGTTTTCGAAGCGTATTGGACTTCAGAACTTCAGGGCAGCGCAAGCGCTCCTGTTTCCGTGAGTGGAAACGAGGAGTTGTATGCAGAAACCCCTGGCCCGAGAAGCGGATCCCCATTCCCTTTCAAGATTGAAGTGCTCTGAGCATGCTCTGGCGACGTGCGGAGCGGTGCAGGTGCTGGCGCTGGCCGTCGCGATGCTCACTGCCGTGTGCCCCGCGGCGCAAAGCCAGCAAAGCGGCACGGCCAAACCCGTAGAGCCGAAGACCGGCAATGCGCAGACCCCGCGCGTGACGACGACGGTGGTGGTGGAAGGCAAATTGCAGGACGACTACCTGCCCCAGACCGTGACGGCCGGTAGCCTGGACGACGCAAGCCTGCAACAGACACCGGCGGCGGTGACGGCGGTGAGCCGCGCGGTGATAAGCGACCAGGTTTCAACATTGCTGACCGACGTGGTGAAGAATAATGCGTCGATTGGCGAGGATTATGCTCCAGTGGGCTACTACGGCGACTTTGAGATTCGCGGATTTCCGATTGATCTGGCGACCGGGCTCGAGATCAACGGGATGACGATTGCGGGCGAGCAGGATGTGCCGCTTGAAAACAAGCAGCAGGTGGAGTTTGTGCAGGGGCTTGCCGGGGTGGAAAGCGGCGTGGCCTCGGCGGGCGGCCTGATTGATTTTGTGACCAAGGAGCCGGAGCGCGATGAGATCTCGACCTACACGATGGCCACGGATCATCGCGGAAGCTCGTATGGCGCGCTGGATACGGGCCATCTGTTTGGCGGGCGCTTTGAGCCGGGCTTGCGGCTGAACATTGCCGGCGAGGAGATGCATCCTTATGTGCAGCACGCGGATGGATGGCGCGGCATGGGCGCGCTGGATTCGTCGTTCCGGCTGGCGAAGAACACGCATCTATTTGTGGATTTCGAGTACCAGCACAAGGTGCAGCGGTCAGAGGCGGGCTATCAACTGCTGGGCGGAACCACGGTGCCGACGCATGTGTACCCCTCCGTAATGCTGGGCTATCAGTCGTGGTCCAAGCCGAATACCTTTGATACGTTCAACGCGGGCTTGCGGCTGAACCATGCGTTGGGGCGCGGCTGGGCGCTGCACATCGAAGCGTCGTACAGCCACTCGCTCATCGACGACAATGTGATTTGGCCTTATGGCGCGGCGCTGGATGCGGCCGGCAATTCGCTGTGCCCGGATGCACCTGACTATTTCTTTTGCCCAGACGGAAGCTACGAGATCTACGACTATCGCAGTCCCGGCGAGCTGCGCATCAACGTGACAGGCCAGGCGCTGCTGCAGGGACATTTCAAGACCGGGCCGATTGAGCACGACGTGGTGGGCGGCGGATCGCTGTTCCATCGATCGGTGGCGCTGTCATCGAATGTGGTGTATCAACCGCTGGGAACAGAGAACCTGCATGCGCCGAACATTGCGTATGCGCAGGATGACCTTGAGGCAGATCCTTCAGTGCTGGCGGACTCTGACAGGCAGGCCGCAGCGATTGTGCAGGACAGGATGCATTTGCCCGCGCGAGTGACGCTGCTGGCCGCGGGGCGTTTTGTGCGAGTGGGCGACTACAACTATACGCAGACGCGCACGCTGTGGCTGCCGCAGTATGCGGCCACGTATACGCCGGCGAAGCCGCTGACGTTCTATGCGAATTATGGCGTGCTGCTTTCGCTGGGTCCGCAGACGCCGTGGTGGGTGGACAATGGAAGCGCCTTTCTCGATCCCTACTTCACGCGTCAAACGGAGGTTGGCGTGAAGTATGTGAGCTCGATTCTGCTGACGGCGGATTACTTCAGGATGCGGCAGCCGTTCTTTTATCCGCGCGTGATTCAGGCGGCGGACAGCTTTTGCGCGGCGGATGTGAGCGCCGGCGATTTGTGCTTTGAATCTGCCGGACACGAAACCCACGACGGCGTGGAGCTGAATGCGCAGGGCAAGGCGACGAACTGGATGCAATTGACGGCTTCAGCGATGATGATTCGCGCGGACTCCAGCGATACGGGAACGGCGGCCTTCGACAACAAGCAGGTGATCAACGTGCCGCGCATGCACGCAACTGTGTTTGCGGATGTTCGGATGCCGCACGTTGCGGGTCTGCACCTGATGCCGGGATGGGGCTACACAAGCCGCAAGGAGGCCACTCGGGACGATGCGGTGAGCGTGCCGGGATACAACCTCTTGAACCTTGGCGCGCGCTACACGCCGGGCGGCGAAGGCGGACGCATGACGCTGCGGCTCTACGCCGACAACCTGTTGAACACGCGCTATTGGAAGGACACCGGTGCAAGCTATGGCGATACATTTCTGCACCTGGGCGCGCCGGCGACGGTGCGGCTCTCAGCGCAGTACAGTTTTTGATTTCCGGCAAGGCGGAACAGGAAGCGGCGAGGATGAATACGCGAACGAAGGCGCACGGGATGGACGGCACGCTGGTGGAACCGGATTGGCCGCCACTTGCACTGGACGAAGTGCGTGAGTTGCTGGCGGAGTTTTGCGGGTGTGGTGAGCCGATTCAGATTGACTCAGTGAGCCCGCGTCCGTTCTCGGCTGCGAGCGTGGTTTCTGTCGCCGGAGGCCGTGTTTTTGTAAAGCGCCATCACAGGACTGTTCGTGATGCGGAGGGATTGCTGGAAGAACATCGGTTTCTGGCGCATCTGCTTGCAAACGGAGCCGCGGTTCCCCGTGTGCTGGCTGCAAAATCTGGATCGACGGTGGTGGAACGCGACAAGTGGACTTATGAGGTGCATGAGGTTCCCACGGACGTGGATGCGTACGCGGAGGCAGATTCCTGGACGCCGTTTCGCTGTGCAGAGCACGCGCGGCAGGCTGGCGCAGCACTGGCGCGGCTGCACGGGTCAGCAGAAACTTTTGTGGCACCGGCGCGCAGGGCGAGACCGTTGGTGGCGAGCTTTTCAATTTTCGCAGGAGACCATCCGGAAGCCGCGGTGGAAACGTATCTGAGCGCGCGGCCTGCGCTGCTGAATGACTCTGCGACGCGGCGCCGCTGCGAAGAAGCGCTTGATTTGCTGCAACCGTTTCATGCAGAGTTGCAGCCTCTGCTGCCATCGCTACCTCCGCTCTGGACGCATAACGATCTGCATGCTTCGAATCTTTTCTGGAGCAGTGACGGCGAGGATGCGCGCGCAACTGCGGTGATTGATTTTGGCCTGGCGGACCGGACAAATGCCGTACACGACCTGGCCCACGCGCTGGAAAGAAACATTGTGGAGTGGCTTGACCTGGTGAACAATCCCGAAAGCCCGGAGAAGGTGCGCGTGCATCCGGAGCACCTGCGCGCGCTGCTGGATGGATACGAGGCGGTGTGCCCACTGGTGCGAGAGGAGGCCGCGGCACTGGCTCCGATGACGGCGTTGTGCCATGCGGAGTTCGCGCTGGCAGAGACAGATTATTTTCTTGGCGTACTCAGATCGCCGGAGAAGGCGGCGATGGCCAGCGATGGTTATTTGCTGGGCCATGCGCGATGGTTTCGCGGCGCAGGAGCAACGCTGCTGGAGGCGATAAGGCAGTGGGCGGAAAGCCGCCCTAGAGAATCGGCGGGAGGAAGACGCCGATGAGTGCAGCGATTGTGGCGCACTACCTTGCCGAGCATTGGGTGGAGTGGGCGGGATTTGCAACGACGGTGCTTGGCATTTGGCTAACGACGCGCCGGACATTGTGGTGCTGGCCGGTGGTGCTGGCCGCGGACATTCTGTATCTGGTCGTCTTTTTTCATGCGCGGCTTTATTCCGACACGATGCTGCAGGTGTTTTTTGTCGCCTTCACGCTGTACGGCTGGTGGCACTGGTGGCACGGCGTGCGCGAGGAGGGCGAAGTACGCGTGGCTCCGTTGCAGACTTCCGCACTGCTGGCGGCTTTGGCAGTTGGACTGGCGGGAAGCCTTGCGCTGGCGAGGCTGGCGATTCTGGTGCATGCGGCGCTCCCCTATCTGGACGCGACACTGGCAAGCTACAGCCTGGTGGCAAGCTGGTGGCAGGCGCGCAAACACACGGCGAACTGGTGGCTGTGGATTGTGGTGAACGTGGCGTATATCGGCGAGTATGTTTACAAGGACCTGTGGCCGACCGCTGTGCTCTATGCAATTTTGGCGGGGCTGGCCGTGGTGGGACTGCGTGACTGGCGACGCGCGGAACGCGCCGTCTAAAGGGCGGCCTGCACGACATTCTGCAACGGTTCGCCGGCAAGATAGCGGCGCAACTCGTCCGCGGCGACCTGAAGAGCGCGCTCGGCAAAGCGCGGGCTTGAACCGCCGACGTGCGGCGTGAGGATCAGGTTGGGACAGTTCCAGAGCGGATGATCGTCAGGCAGCGGCTCAGGATCAGTGACGTCAAGAGCTGCACGAATTCTGCCTGCGTGCAAAGCTTCCATCAGCGCATTCGTATCGACCACGGGCCCGCGCGCTGCATTGACGAGGAGCGCGCCGTGGCGCATGAGTACAAGCTGGCGCGCGCCGATGAGCTTGTGCGACTGAGGCGTTGAAGGCAGGATGAGGATGACGACGTCCGCGCCGGGCAGAAGCGCATCGAGGTCAGAAACTGCGTGAACCTGGGGGTTGGCGCGCGCGGTGCGGGCGACGCGGGTGAGGCAAACGCGAAACGGCGCAAGCATGCGCTCAATCTCTCTGCCGATGGAACCATAGCCGACGAGCAACACGGATTTTCCGGTAAGCTCTTCCTGCATCACCGGGGGATAGATTTCGCGTGTGTTGCCGGAGATGCGCGCGAAGTACGCACTGGCCTCATAGCGGCGCTTCCATACGCCTGAACGCTGCACATCAAGATAGAGCGGCAGGTATTTGTAGGTGGCGAGAATCGCGGTGAGCGTCCACTCGGCAGTGGCGATGTTGTGTGCGCCGCGGGCATTGCAAATGGTGACGTGCGGCCCCATTGCGCCGGGGATCCACTCAGTGCCTGCCATGAGCGAAAGAACCAGCTTGACGCCGCGCAGATGCGGAACAATGCGCATGGCGCGCGCGGGATAAGGATCGGGAATCCATGCGTCGATTTCTACATCCTGGTCGAGGCGATCAGAGAGCGGCACCAGGTCAACGCCTGCTGGGAAGATCGAGAGAAGCTCCGCGGAAAGTGTGGAGGGATAACCAACTCGCAGCATAGAATATTGTGCGGCACACGCCGTCCTGTGTTCATGCTACACGCAGCGGCCGGGCAGCAAACCCATGAAGGATGCTAGGCGAGAAATTTTCGCAGGGCCTGTGCGCACTCCTCGATTTCGCGCACGGAGATTGCATATCCAAAACGAAGGTGCCCTTCCCCTTGCGCACCGAAGACGGAGCCTGGAATTGTGGCGATGTGAGCCCTTTCAAGAAGGATTTGCGCGGCGGTACGACTGTTTTTGTGAATCCGTTCGACGTTGGGAAAGGCATAAAACGCGCCGGCAGGCAGTTCGCACTCAAGCCCCACATCATTCAGCGCGGCTACAAGCAGGTCGCGGCGGCGGCGATAGTCCTCACGGCGAGCCATAATCTCCTCTTCCGGCGTTTGAAGCGCACGGAGCATGGCATGCTGCACGGGCGTGGGAACGCCGTTGGTGGAGTAGAGAACGATTTTGCGGAGGGCCGTCATGAAGGGTTCCTGCGCAACGGCATAGCCCGCGCGCCAGCCGGTCATGGCATAGGTTTTGGAGAAAGTGTAGGCGGTGATGGTGCGTTCTGCCATGCCGGGCAGTGAGGCGATGGAGACGTGCTCACCATCGTAGACCAGGTCTTCATAGGCCTCATCGGCAATCACGATCAAGTCTCGCTCAAGGGCGAAGGCGGCGACCTCTTGAGCCTCAGCGCGCGTGAAGACGAGGCCGGAGGGATTCTGCGGTGTGTTGTAGTAGACGGCACGCGTCCTGGGCGTGGAAAACTGCTCGAGAGTTTTACGGACACCATTGCGCCGCGCAGTGGTTGTGGGAACCAGCAATGGCCGCGCCTGCGCGCCGGTTACAAGGTCACCGATGGGCGTCCAGTAAGGCGAGAAGACGAGCGCGTCGTCGCCTGGGTCAAGCACACTTTGGAATGCTGCATAGAGAGCCTGCGAACCGCCGACGGTTGCAAGAATCCAGTCGGGCTCAACCTGCACATGATTCTTGCGCGCCAGCTTTTCAGCGAGTGCGTTGCGCAGCGCGGGCAGACCGGAGGAAGGTGCATAGTGCGTCTGGTTTTCCACCAGCGCGCGAACGGCCGCGAACTTAATCGGGTCAGGGGTCTCAAAGTAGGGCTCACCGCCGTGCAGTGCGTGTACCTGCAAGCCTTCCGCACGCATCTGCATCACCTTGTTGCGGACTTGCACGATGTCGGAGAATCCAACCTCATCCAGCCGCCTGGCGAGCCGAATTCCGTTCAGCCTGGTCTTCATGATCCGGCTTCCTCTCAGCCTGTGCCTGGAACTTTTTGCGCCTGGGATCTGGGCCTTCTCCAGCATAACGAATTCGGCGTGGCCAGGCGCAATTGCATTCAGACGGTGAGCAGATCCGTGTAGACCGCCATGCCGACGACGGCATCAGCGCCGAGCGCATCGAGGGCATCCACCTCCTGCTGGCTGCGGATGCCGCCGGCAACAATGAGCTGGTGCTGCGTGAGCGCCCGAAGCCGCGAGGCAGTCTGCATGGGAAAGCCCTGCATCAGGCCTTCGCCGTCCACGTGGGTGTAAAGAAATGCAGCGACGTGCGGCTCGAGCTGCGGAATGGCCTCGTCCGGGGTGAGCTCCACCTGAGCGGTCCATCCTTTGACGGCGATACGCCCATTCTTCGTGTCGATGCCGGCAACAACTCTCTGCCTGCCGACGGCGGATGCGAGGGCTGAAGCGAAATCCGTGTTCACCGTGCCTTCCGCTGAAAACAAGGCTGAGCCGATGATGACGCGCTGTGCGCCTGCGTCAAGAACCTGCTGCGCGCGCTCAAGGGAATGGATGCCGCCGCCAGCCTGGCAGGGCAGACGCTTCGCGATTTGCGCAACCAGAGCGGAGTTGTCACCGGTGCGCATGGCCGCATCCAGATCAATGAGCTGGACGAGGGGAAAGCGCGAGAATTTTTCAATCCAGTAGTCGAAATCGTCGAAAGCGAGGCGGAGCTTTTCGCCCTGCACAAGCTGCACGATGCGGCCACCGAGAAGATCAATGGAAGGAATCAGCATGGCAACCTCACTGGAACGCCCTTCTCCGCAAGTCCCTGCTTGAGCAAGCGCGAACTGGAAACACCGAAGTGAAAAATGCTCGCAGCCAGCGCTGCGTCTGCCCTGCCACGCGCAAAAACATCGGCAAAATGCTCGACGGTGCCCGCGCCGCCTGAAGCGATGACGGGAATGCGCACGGCCTGGCTGACCGCAGCCGTGAGTTCGCAATCAAAGCCGGTGCGTGTTCCGTCGGCGTCCATGGATGTGAGCAGGATTTCTCCTGCGCCGCGCTCTTCTGCTTCACGCGCCCACTCCACCACGCGACGGCCAGCGGGCTTGCGTCCACCATGGACAAAAACCTCGGCGTCGCGCACGGGGTCTTCCACGCCGGGGCTACGCCGCGCATCGATGGCAACGACGACAGCCTGCGCACCGAAGCTGCGGCCAATGGACTCAATGAGTGAAGGATCGGCAAGCGCCGCAGAGTTGATGCTGACCTTGTCCGCACCGGCGCTGAAGACCTGTTCGACATCCTGAGCGGTGCGGATTCCACCGCCAACCGTGAAGGGAATGAAAAGCTCGCGCGCGGTGCGCTGAATGGTGTCAAGAAGCGTCTGCCGGCCTTCGTGGGTCGCAGTAATGTCGAGCAGTACGATTTCGTCCGCGCCTTCGCTGGCGTGGCGCGCGGCCAGTTCGGCAGGGTCGCCGGCGTCCACAATGTCGACAAACTGTACGCCCTTGACGACGCGGCCGGCATGCACGTCAAGGCAGGCGATGATGCGCTTGGTCAGCATGGCGCGCCCCCGGTTTGCCAGGATAGAAAATTGCCAAGGATCTTCAGGCCGGTGTCGCCGGACTTTTCAGGATGGAACTGAACGCCCATCACGTTGCCGCGCTCGACGGCTGCGGCAAAAGGCTCGATGTAAGTCGCGGTTGCCGCGGTATCCGCGGTGACAGGGGCTTTGTAAGAGTGCGTAAAGTAGACAAACGCTCCCGGCGCGACACCTGCAAGAAGGCGCGAGCCGGGCCTGGGGTCGAGCGAGTTCCAACCTACATGAGGGACCTTTTCACCGACCTCAGGGAAGCGCGTGCAGGATTCTTGAAAGTGGCCGAGGCCGGGTTGCTCAGGCGCTTCCGTTGAGCCCGCATAGAGCCACTGCATGCCGACACAGATACCGAGAAACGGGACACCATGCGCGATTGCGGCGCGAATCGCGGGCGTGAGACCGGTCGCATCAAGGCGCGCAGTGGCAGCGAAATGTCCAACGCCGGGAAGCACGATGCGTTCGGCGCTTTCGAGAGGGACCGGCGCATCAGTGACGAGCGTCTCCGCGCCCAGATGATGCAGAGACTTGAGCACAGAAGTCAGGTTTCCTGCCTTGTAATCGATGACGACGACGCGCATTAGAGAAGCCCCTTGGTGGAAGGAAGCATTTTGCCCAGTTGCTTGTCTCGGGAGCAGGCCGTGCGAAGAGCGCGCGCGAAGGCCTTGAAGATGGCCTCGATCTTATGGTGATTGGAGCGGCCATACATCGTCTTGATGTGTACATTGGCGCGTGCTCCACGGGCAAAGCCCTCAAAGAAATCCGTGACCAGCTCGGTTTGCAGGTCGCCGACGAGGCGGGTGCGCACCTGGGTGTCAACGGCAAAGGCTGCGCGGCCGCTGAGGTCAACGGCAGCGATGGCAAGGGTTTCATCCATGGGCATAAGGAAGTAGCCGGCGCGCAAAATGCCGCGTTTGTCGCCAAGAGCGCGGTCGAAGGCTTCGCCAAGCGCAATGCCCACATCCTCGACAGTGTGATGCTGGTCGACGTCAAGATCGCCGTCGCATTTCAACTCAAGATCGAATGCGCCGTGGCGCGTGAAGAGCTCCAGCATGTGATCAAAGAAGCGAATGCCGGTGGAGACCTTGTAACGGCCCTGCCCCTCGAGAGTGAGACGGATGGAGATGCGCGTCTCAGTCGTATTGCGGTCGAATGCGGCTGTACGTCTGGACGAGGTACGGGCGGTCATCGCGCGCCTCCTGAAGGTTGGATGTCTGGAAGGTTGAGATCCGACAGCGCCTTGCGAAGCGCAGGAATGGTCTGGCTCATCTGCGGCCGCGTGCCGATGGTGATGCGCACACAACCATCGCAGCCGGGATCACTGGAACGATCACGCACAAGCACGCCTGCGGCGTTCATTGCGCACACAAATTCCTTGTGCCGCGCGCCTATATCGACGAGGACAAAGTTGGCGTGGCTGGGCCAGCGGCGGATTCCTGCATCGTCGAGAGCGGCTTCAAATTCAGCGCGCGCGGCAAGCACTTCAGCCACATACCAGTCGAGATAGGCTGTGTCTTGAAGCGCGGGCGGAAGGCAGGCAAGCGCGAGCGCGTTGACGCTGTAAGGCGAGAGAACACGACGAACCCAGCGCATCAGGTCTTGAGGCCCGGCGAGGGCGCCAAGGCGCAAACCGGCCAGACCGTAGGCTTTCGAGAAGGTGCGCGCGACCATCAGGTTTGGGATGGTTCCGACCAAGTCAATGACGGTTTCGCCGTGGAAGTGGAAGTAGGCTTCATCGACGAGAACGACTGCGTGCGGCGCGCGGAGCGCAATCTCAAGAAGGTGCGCGCGGCCAAGCGCGGAGCCCGAAGGACTGTTGGGGTTGGCGATGGCGATGACCTTGGTGCGCGGGGATACCGCGGCAAGGAGACGCCCCAACGGAAACTGGAGGTCATTGGCGGATTGCACGGTGACCACGCGCGCATCCGTGGCCGAGGCGTAAACCTCATACATGGTGTAAGTGGGCACGGGGAGAAGGACTTCATCGCCGGCATCAAGAAATGCATCGAAGAGCACGTGAATGGCCTCATCGACGCCGTTGGTGAGCGCGACCTGCGCGGGTTGCAGCGCCAGGTGCTCGGCAACCAGCGCTTCAACGGGTTCGCGCTCGGGATAGCGCGTAAGATCGCCGGCGGAGATGCGGCGGAGCGCGTCCATGACTTTGGGCGAACAGGCGAGCGTGTTCTCGTTGAAGTCAAGGCGAAGAATGTCGCGATTGCCGAGCGGAGGGTGATACTCCTTCATGACGCGGACGCGCGCGCGCGGCGCCGGGCGCGGTGGTGCGGCGGTCTTGCTCACTGGGTCTCCTTTTTGCGCATGCGCTCGCGAATGGCGGTTGCGTGACCGGCGAGGCCTTCGGCATCGGCCAGCAATGCGGCCCTGGGGCCAAGGGTGCGCAGAGCGGGCTCACTGTATTCCTGCACGGTGACGAGCTTTACAAAGTCGTTGACGCTGAGGCCGCCGCGCACGCGCGCCATGCCGCCGGTGGGCAGCGTGTGGTTGGGGCCGGAGATGTAGTCGCCCATGGGCTGCGGCGACCACGGGCCGACAAAGACGGAGCCTGCATTTCGCACCCAGTCGAGATCGTCGGCGGAGTCGACGGTGAGATGTTCCGGCGCGAGGCGATTGGTGATGGAATGCGCCTCATCGAGAGATGCGGCAAGCACGATGAGACCATTGCGCAAGAGAGCCTGGCGTGCGATGGGGTTGGCGCGGCTGCGAATCTTCAATTCCGCCTGGACTGCATGGGTGAGTTTCTCACTCGTTGTGATAAAGATGGCGAGGGCCTCGGGATCGTGCTCGGCCTGCGCGATAAGGTCAGCGGCAATGTGTGCGGGAGTGCCGTGCTCGCTGGTGACGACAATTTCCGTGGGTCCGGCGAGCATGTCGATGGCGCAATCGAAGGCGACAAGGCGCTTGGCCGCGGTGACGTAGAGATTGCCGGGACCGACGATTTTATCCACGCGTGGAAGCGATGGCGTTCCGTAGGCAAGAGCGGCCACCGCGTGCGCGCCGCCAAGGCGGTACAACTCCGTGACGCCGAGGAGATGAGCGGCGGCAAGGGTCTCCTGCGCGGGCCTGGGTGAGACGACTGCAATGCGCCGAACGCCGGCCACCTGCGCGGGAATGACCGTCATGAGCAGCGTGGATGGAAGCGGATGGCGACCGCTGGGCACATAACAACCAACGGCTTCAAGCGGCCGCACAAGCTGGCCGATGCGCAGTCCGGGAGCAGCCGGCCGGTTCCACGATGCGGGCATTTGGCGCTGGGCAAAGGTGCGAATCTGCACGGCGGCCGTTTGCAATGCCGCGCGCAATGCGGGCGAAGCAGCACTCCAGGCTTCGGCCATCTCTCCAGTCTGCACGCTGAGCGCGGATTTGCCCGTGAGTCCGTCAAGCCGGGCGGCGTAGCGCAGCAGCGCACGATCCCCCTGTCGCTGCACGTCCCTGACGATGCGCCGGACGGCAGGCAGAACCGCGTCAAGCGCCGCGCCGCCGCGCCGCTCAAGCGCCGCGAGCAGTTCGGCGGATTGCCGGGCGCCTCTGCCTTTGGTTCGAATAAGCTTCATGGTTCCTCTTCGCATTTTAAAGAAGCGGGCGCGCGCCGCATTGCGCAACCCACCGGCCCTTCATTTCCTTGAGCAGGTTGTCGACTTCAAGAGGATGCGTCTCCTCGTCGAGGCTGTCGAGCATCTCGTATCGAAATGCGGACTCCCCGTGGAGATTCCATTCCTGCTGTAACAGCTTGTCTGGGAACATGCCATTACGCAGGCTGAACCAGCAGCGGTTTTTGGTGGCCTCAAGGTTTCTGGTGACCCCGACGCAGATGCTCCCGGTTGCCGTGCAGCGCACGGAGTAGGCTCCGATGAGCGGTTTCTGCTCCTTGAATTGCCGGATGGCTTCCCTGCGTGACCCTTTCGACTGCATGACAAACTCCGGTGTTGGGTTTGGTCCGCGCGGAAGATGTAGCTCTGCGGCCGCGCGGAAGAGGTGGTTAGAGCACTACTTTATTCAACGGGTATTCGACAATGCCGGTGGCGTTGGCCGCTTTGAGCCGCGGGATGACATCGCGCGCGACGCCCTCCTCGACGATGGTGTTGACGGCAACCCACTCAGAGTTGCTGAGCTGGGAAATGGTGGGCGAATTGAGCGCGGGAAGCACGGCGAGGACGGTCTCGAGGTCATGGCGCCTGACGTTGAGCATGAGGCCGACCTGCGATTGCGCGTCGATGGCGCCGCGCAGCATGAGCGCAATCTGGTCAATCTTGGTGCGCTTCCACGCATCGGCCAGCGCGGGCTTGCCGACAATAAGATGGGTTTCGCTTTCCATCACCGTGTCAATAATCTTAAGGTGGTTGGCCTTGAGCGAACTTCCTGTCTCAGTAACTTCGACGATTGCGTCAGCAAGCATGGGCGGCTTGACCTCGGTTGCGCCCCAGCTGAACTCGACTTTGACATTGACGCCGCGGTCGGCAAAGTAGCGCTTGGTGACCTCGACAAGTTCCGTGGCGATGATTTTGCCTTCGAGGTCCTGGGCACGCTCAAAGCCGCTGTTCTCAGGCACTGCAAGCACCCAACGGACTTTGCGGCGGCTTTGTTTTGCATAGACCAGCGACGTGACGCTGGTGACGTCAAGGCCGCTTTCGACCACCCAGTCAATGCCAGTGAGCCCGGCATCGAGCACGCCGTGGTCCACATAGCGCGCCATCTCCTGCGCGCGGATGAGCATGCAATCAATCTCGTTGTCGTCAATGGAGGGAAAGTAGGAGCGGCCGTCTGCGTAGATGTTCCATCCGGCGCGGCGGAAAAGCGCGAGGGTTGCATCCTGCAGGCTGCCTTTGGGCAGGCCGAGACGAAGTTTGTTAGCCACGGGCTGCCTCCTTCGCGGTCTGGCTTGCGGGCACGGCGAGCGGGCGCGTAAAGCAGCTCACGGTTCCCTCGTGACAGACAAGGCCGTCGCCTTCCACTTCCACGCGGAACAACAGCGTATCGTTGTCGCAGTCCGTGGAGGCGGAGACGATGCGCAGGCGGTTGCCGCTGGTTTCGCCCTTCATCCAAAGCTTTTGGCGGGTGCGGCTCCAGAAGGTGACGAAACCGGTTTCGAGGGTTTTGTGATAGCTGGTCTGGTTCAGAAAGCCCAGCATCAGCACCTGGCCGGTGCGCGCATCCTGCACAATGCCGGGCACCAGACCCTCCATCTTTTCAAAGTCGATTGCTGCGTTGGATTCACTCATCGGATTTGGCTCATTTCCTCAATGCACATTCGTTGGTTTGTGACCGGCAGCGGCGCGGCGACACGAAAAAACCCGCCGGCTGCGCTGCCGACGGGCTCGTGGTGCTTGAATCTCGTTTTGGCCTTTAGCTCAGGCCGCAGCGGTCCGCCGGCATGGATCTCCCATGGTGATGGTGGTGACCGTGATGGCGGCGGTTCTGCATCTGATTAAGACGGTAAGGGCAAAGACCTCGCTGTGTCAACCGTTAAACTGGGCAGCGAACCGGTCTCAGGTCTGCGCGATGGCCCAGAGGTTACAATTTGCCGCCGGGCTGGTGCTGCATAAGCTGGATGATGCGCTCAAAGAGACGATTACGGAGGTCAAATCGCTCCGATGCGCGGGTGACATAGCGAACATCGACTTCCATGCCGGAGCCCGCGGGCCGCAGATCCACAGCCGGCGTGGCGCTGAACCGGTTGAGCCCGTCACCGCGCGTTCCGCGCTTCCACTCCTGCTCGGCCTGGCGGGCATTTTTTTCTGTTTCTTCGAGCGCAACCTTGTGAATGCCTTCGACGACTGATTGCAGATTATCAACGGTGGGCATATCGACTTTGATTTCGTCCCACATCCATTGGCCTGCGGTGGAAAAATTAAAGTATTGGCCACGAATGGCAAAGCTGTTGATGAAGGTGATGTGGCGCCCGGTTGGATGGCCCTTATCCGCGAGTGATCCAGTCTCAAGAAGCGTGGTGCGGAAGAGACCAACCTCAGTGACCTCGCCGCCGACACCATTGATTTCAACCCAGTCGCCAACGTGGATGCCGTGCTTGCCGACAAGAACAAACCACCCGAGAAACGCGATAATAAAATCCTGCAAGGCAATGGTGAGCGCGGCAGTGGCAAGGCCCAGAATGGTGGGTGTCTGCTGAGGTGCACCGAAGAGCACAAGGAGAATGAGCACGACGCCAGCAACCTGAATGCCAGCCTCAAAGATATTGCGCAGCGTGTCGGCCTGGCGTCGCTCGCCACGCGCACGATCCATCAAGCGACGTACAAGCGCGTCTGCAAGAACCATGGCGATTGCGATGCACAGAATGAGCGCGAAGGACCGAAGAACGAGATGCAGTACGATGCGGTGCTGCAGGAGCACCTGTGCGGCCCACTTTCCATAGACCGAAGCGAGCTGCTGCTCGGTCTGGATGCGGTCATCATAGATGCTGAGAATCTGGCGGCTGGCGCGCTTCTGGCGCAGAAGATCGAGGGCGGAGAAACGGCCAGAGGGTTGAGCCGATGCGCCGGCCGGCGTATTGACCTGCACCTCAAGCGCGTTGTGCTGCACAGTGAGAGCGGCAACCGTGCTTTGAGCTTTTTGCTGAGCCTGGAGAATGAGGCTGTAACGGTTGCTTTGACCGAACCATGCCGCGATGCGACTGGCGAGTGTGCGATGCCGTTTTTCAGAAAGGACGGCAATCTGGCCTTGGCTCTTGACCGTATTGTCGTACTGACGCATGGACGCCTCATGCGCGGCAAGCTCCTCCTGAATGCGAACACTCTGGTCTCCGGAGGCCCGCTGCAGGTCGCGCTGCGCGTCGGTCAACTCATCGGTGTCCAACCCGAGCTGAGCCTTGGCAACGTCCAGGTCATCAGTACCGGCCGCAGAGGACTGCGCGGCGCTGGACGGCGACAGCGAAGACGGCGACTTTTGCGAGAGAGCATCGACCTGCGCCTGATCTTCCTTGATGGTCTGCTGGAGCTGCTGGATTCTTTGGGAAAGCTCGAGAGCTTCACCGGTGAGCCTGCTGCGCTGCGCCTGAAGCGTTGCCCGGCGCAATGCGGAGGCAAAAGCCTGGTCGACATCATGGTCGGCAAGCCGCTGGGCCTCGCGCGCGTAGCGCATCTCCTCGGCGGAAATGGCTAGCGGGGCCAGCTCCTGCGCTGTGTCCCAGGGGCTGGTGTCCACCAGGCTTCGGTGAGAAGGATGCGCGCCTTTATGGGCCAAAAACGACAGATGCGCCATGGCGTCTCGTGTCGTCCAAAGGAAACCGAGACAGAGAATGAGCAGAGCGCTCAGCGCAACGAGCAGCAGGAAGCGAGCGCGGCCAAACGATGTGTTTGCGGATCGCGCGGGCGAGGAAGCAAGCGGGGGCATTGCCATAGAGTCATTGTGACAGGAATCGGGCCAGATACGCGAGTGTGCGTTTGCACGGGGCGGCGCGGGAGTCAGATAATCGTGCCGTGCTGAGGAAAAGCATTCATCTCGCGCTGGCAGGCGCGCTGTTGCTGGGGTTGCCGTGCGCCGGAATCGCACGCGCGCCTGAGAATGAGGCCGCGACCGGCAGACCAGCAGAGGCGCCGGCCGCGGATCGGGTGGACATCAACCATGCGTCCATGCAGGAACTACTGGCGGTGCCCGGCATGACGCGGAGCTGGGCCGGACGGATTATTCGCTTCCGGCCTTACCACGCGAAGAGCGACCTGGTGAAACAAGGCGTGGTTTCCGGCGAGGAATACGAGCGCGTGAAGGATTTTATTGTGGCGCACCGGAAGGCAAAGCCGGAGGCGCGTTAGGCGTCTGCCTCATCGTGGCGGTCGCGCCGCAGCAGGCGGCTGAGCAGCACGTAAAGCACTGGGATGAAGATGAGGTTGAGGACGGTGGACAAAATCATGCCGCCCACGATGGTGGTGCCCACCGACTGGCGGCCCAGCGCGCCGGCGCCCGTGGCGAAGGCCAGCGGCAGAACGCCGAGGATGAACGCGAAAGATGTCATCAGAATCGGGCGCAGGCGCAGCTCTGCCGCTTCAATCGCGGCCTCGGCAATGGAACGGCCCTTGCGGCGCAACTGCTCAGCGAACTCGACGATGAGGATGGAGTTCTTGGCTGAGAGACCGATGAGCATCACCAGGCCAATCTGGCAGTAGACGTTATTGGTGAGGCCGCGCAATGAGACCAGGCCCAGCGCGCCGAGCACGGCCATGGGCACGGCCAGCAGGATGATGAAGGGCAGGGCGAAGCTCTCGTATTGCGCGGAGAGTGTGAGGTAAACGACAAGCAGGCCGAGGCCGAAGATGATGATGGCCTTGCCAGCGGACTCGATTTCGTCGAGTGTGAGGCCGGTCCACTCATATTGCATGCCGGGCAGCATGACGGTGTTGGCAAGCTGCTCCATGCCCGTGATGGCCTGGCCGGAGCTATAGCCCGGCGCCTCGGAGCCGTCGATTTCAACGGCGCGGAAGAGATTGTAATGGGTGATGACCGGCGGGCCGGAGCTCTGCTGCACGGTGACGATGTTGTCCAGCGGAACCATCTGGCCGCTGTCTGAGCGGACGTAATAGTCGTGGAGGTCAGAGGCGCTCATACGGAAGGGCTGGTCGGCCTGCACATAGACGCGGTAGGTGCGATTGTTGAAGTCGAAGTCGTTGACGTACTGCGAACCGAGGAAGACGCTCAGCGTGGCGGTGACCTGGGAGAGCGGAATGCCCAGCGCCTTGGCCTTTTCGCGATTGATGGTGACCAGGATCTGCGGGTCGTTGGCGGAGAATGTGGTGAGCAGGTTGGTCAGGTCCTTGCGCGCGTTACCCCGATTCACGATCTGGTGAGCGATGCGGTCAAGGTCAGAGAGCGAGTTGCTGCCCGTGTCCTGCAGCATGAACTGGAAGCCGCCGAAAGTGCCCACGCCTTGAACGGCGGGCGGCTGGACCACCGCAACCAGGCCGCCGTTGGGCGCGAACAGCAGGCTCTGCAGCTTGGGCGAGAGGTCGTGGACAATGTCCCTGGTGGAGTGGCCCTTGCCGCGGCGCTCGTCAGAAGGCCTGGTGCGGATGAACATCATGCCCTGGTTGGAGGATGCACCGGAAAAGCTGAAGCCCATGATGGAAAATGCGCCGGCAACATCCTTGTTGGTCTCAATGATGGCCAGCGCGCGGTTGGCCAGGTTTGTTGTATAGGCAAGCGAGGAGCCCGGCGGCGCCTGCACAATGCCGTAAAGAATGCCCTGGTCTTCCTGCGGGATGAAGCCGCGGGGCACGAAGTTGTAGATCCACGCCGTGGCTCCCAGGCCCACAAAGAAGACCAGCAGCAGCAGGAAGCGGAGCCTGAGGGCGACGTGAATGACCCGCGCGTAGGTGCCGCTGAGCCAGCTGATGAAGCCATCCGCGCCGTGAATGAAAGCTGCGAAGGCGCGCGAGACGGGGCGGATATGGAGGAAGTCCATCTGGTGGGGGCGCGCTTCCTCACCGCGCAGGAAGAGCGCGGAAAGCGCCGGCGAAAGGGTGAGCGCGTTGAAGGCGGAGATGGCGATGGAAAAAGCGATGGTGAGCGAGAACTGGCGATAGAGAATGCCGGTGGTTCCGGGGAAGAACGAAACCGGCACAAAGACGGCGATGAGCACCAGCGAGGTGGCGACGACGGCGCTGGTGACCTCGCCCATGGCGCGCGAAGTGGCTTCGTGCGGGTCAGAGTGCTCCATGGCGATGTGGCGCTGGACATTTTCGATGACGACGATGGCGTCATCGACCACCAGGCCCGTGGCCAGCGTGATGCCGAAGAGCGTGAGCGAGTTGATGGAGAAGCCGAAGAGCTTGATGAAGGCGAAGGTGCCGATGAGCGATACCGGAATGGTGACTGAGGGGATGATGGTCGCGCGCAAGTCCAGCAGGAAGAGGAAGATGACGCCGATGACGATGAGGATGGCCTCGCCCAGGGTCCACAACACCTCGCGGATGGAGTCGCTGACGAAGGTTGTCTGGTCAAAGGCGACGACGTACTCAAGGCCCGGCGGGAAATTTTTGGAAAGCTTCTGCAGCACCGCTTTGGCCCGCGCATCCACGTCCAGCGCATTGGCATTGGAGAGCTGAATGACGCCCACGCCCTGCGCAGGAAGGCCGTTGTACTGAAGCTCCGAGTTGTATTCCTCAGCGCCCACCACGGCGTGCCCCACATCCCGTAGATGGATGACGCCCGTAGGCGCGCTCTTGATGATGATGTTGTCGAACTCCTGCGGGCTGGTGAGCCGACCCACCACGCGCACGGGAATCTGGTATCCCTGCTTGGGATCGGCGGGCGGCTGGCCGAGCTGGCCGGCGGGAATTTCGACGTTCTGCTCCTGAAGCGCGTTCACAACGTCCGTTGCGGTGAGGTCATAGGAGGCCAGCTTGAGGGGGTCGAGCCAGACACGCATGGCATACTTGCGCTCGCCGAAGATCATCACATCGCCCACGCCGGGAACGCGCTTGAGGGCGTCCTTTACGTAGACATCGAGATAGTTGGAGATGAACTCGTGGGAGTAGCGGCCGTCGCTGGTGAAGAAGCCCGCGCCGAAGACGAAGTTGGTGTTGGCCTTGCTGATGGAGATGCCGGTGGCGTTGACGGCGGCGGGCAGCCGGCCCGTGACGCTGGCCACGCGGTTCTGCACGTCCACGGCGGCGATGTCGAGGTCGTAGCCCGTGTCAAAGGTGACGGTGATGGTGCTGGTGCCGCTGTTGGTGCTGGAGGAGCGGATGTAGCGCATGCCCTCGACGCCGTTAATGGCTTCCTCAAGGGGAATCGTGACGGCCTTCTCCACGGTTTCCGCATTGGCGCCAACATAATTGCAGGTGACGTTGACCTCCGGCGGCGACAGTTGCGGGTACATGGCAATGGGGAGCGAGGGAATGCTGACCGCCCCGGCCAGAATGATGAGCAAGGCGCAAACGGTTGCGAAGACCGGCCGATGAATAAAGAAATCGACAAACAAGAGAAGCCTTCTTTCCTTTCCGTTGTGGCGCGCTGCGCCGCGCCGCTCATCTCCGGCCGGCTGTGCATCACCGGCCGCGGGTGATCAGGCTCAGAGTGGGTGCACCGGCATGCCGTTAACCAGGAACTGCGTGCTGGAAACCACCACCTGGTCGCCGACGCTGAGGCCGGAGGTGACGGCGTAAGAGTTGCCCACCGCCTCACCAAGCGTGACGGGAACCTCCACGGCTGCCATCATTCCGTTCTGCTTGCGAACCAGGTAGACAAAGGTCTGCCCGCCCAGACGAACCACTGAGAGCACGGGAATGACCGGCATGGGCTTGCTGCTCCAGATGACCCGCGCATTGATGATTTGCGCGTTGCGCACCACGTCCGGCGCCAGATGCACAGGCGCCTTGACGAGAATGCCCTGCAGCATGGGGTCAACCTGGGGCGAGACGAAATCAATCACGGTCTTTTCCAGCAGCTTGCCTGAGGTGTCATAAAGCTCCACGGGAAGCCCCATGCGAACCTGGCTGGAGCGGTCCGTGGGGATATAAATGTAGGCCTCGAGATTGCTGCCCTGGTCCACGGTGGTGAGCATGGTGGAGGTAGAAACGTAGTCGCCGACATGCACCGGAATGTCGCCGACGATGCCGTCAAACGGGGCACGGATGGTGTAGTAGGCCAACTGGCTCTCGTCGGTTTTGCGCAGGGCCGCGGCCGATCCATAGTCGGCCTTGCTGTTGGCATAGGCCTGCTGGGCCTGGTCCAGCGCGTCGCGGCTGGTTACGCCCTGCTCAAAGAGCTTCTTCTGGCGGCCAAGCTCGATGGTGTCGTAGTCGTAGAGGGCTTTTTTCTGCTGCTCAGTGGCGCGCTGCGCCTGCACCTGCGCAATTTGCGGCTCGGCGTCAATCTCCATCAGAATCTGGCCGGCCTTGACCCGCTCACCGGAGTGGGCGCGTATCTGGGTAAGCCGCCCGCTCACCTGCGGCTGCAGGGTGGCGGAGTTGCGGGCCTTGATGGTGGCCACGTACTCACTGCTCTGCTCCACCGGAGTGGGCGCAATGGTGATGGTTTTCACCGGCATCGCCCCCATGTGCGGGGCCGCGGCCTGCTTCTTCTGGCAGCCGGCAACTGCCAGTACCAACCCGATTGCCATGGAAATACTCAGCTTGTGCTTTAGCGCATTCATCATCACTCGCCGTTCCGGGATGCCGAGACCGAGGGGTGTAAATCTCCGGCTGGGTGCTGACCAGAAGGAAAATCCGCCTGGCCCGATGCCCACCACCCCAAGGTCTCGCTCCTATTGTGTGTCAAAAACTTGCGGGGCCGCGGACTTCGCCGAGCCCCTGATTACAGATTTACGCTACGTTCTACTCTCTGATGCCTAAGGCTCTGCCATTGTCGCAAAAAACTCTCATGGTTGCGAAGGGCGGGCACTGGATACATACTCAGGCCTTTTCACTCCGCCAGGAAAAGGGATTGAAATCGGTCTGGCGGTCATAGGCGTCGATGCCTTCCACGCGCTTGAGCCAGCCAACAACCAGATAGGTCAGCGGCGTAGCCACCACCTCAACGCCGACCTTGATGATGTAAGACGAGCCCATGATGCGCAGCAGCATCAGCGGCGAGAGTGTGCCGCCAAAGGCGACGGCCACCACCACCGCTGTATCCACGGCCTGGCCCGTGACCGTGGAACCGACGGTGCGGGTCCACAGCCAGCGGCCGCCGGTGATGAGCTTGAGCTTGGCCAGGGTGTAGCTGTTGGTGAACTCGCCGGCCCAGTAGGCGATGAGGCTGGCCGCGGCAAAACGCGGCACCAGGCTGAAGACGGTGGTGAAGGCCGACTGGCCGTGCCACTCCGGCGCCGGAGGAAGCCACACGGCAAACTGGCCCGTGGCCGCCAGCAAGGCCATAGCAAAAAAGCCCATCCAGATGGCGCGCCGCGAGGAGCCGTAGCCATAGACCTCGGTGAAAACGTCCCCACATATATAGGTGACCGGGAAAAGGAACTCGGCGGCGCTGGGGCGCAGCGGGCCCAGCCGGCAGATCTTGGGACCCACCAGGTTCGAGATGAGCAGGACCACGATGAACCCAATCGTCATCAGATCGAGGTAGCGAAAACGGCGAGTCACCCTACGAGCATACCGCACGCCGAACGGCCTTCGGGCACCGTGGGGAGCCGCATTTTTTTGCGCCTGAAGCCGGTGCACCAGGAAGCCTTCGAGGGCGGGATCCCAACGCTCCAACAAGCGCTCAGGTGGCACGTGGAGGTGCATTCAGGTCCAGCATGATTGAGGGCCTGGCGAATGCGTGGGCATGTGCCGGCAACTTTGACAGCCAACACCCAAGTTGATAGCCTTTATGCGGGCCTTTGTGGCCGTTTCGGCCGCTCTCCCACGCCCCAACAGCGTCCCCGTCGTCTAGCCCGGCCTAGGACACCGCCCTTTCACGGCGATAACACGGGTTCAAATCCCGTCGGGGACGCCAATCAAATTAGCAGGCAGGTTAACCACACTCACGCCAGCCAAATCACTAGTGGTGTGGCAGTATGTGCGCGGAGAGGCAAGACTGGCCATGTACACGCACCGGAATTGACTACTGCCTGGGGAGCCGTGCCAGATTGGCGCTTGCTTGCACATGTCCGGGATCAAGCTGCAGCGCGTGTTGAAAATCGGCGCGTGCAGCGGCAGTTCTGCCGGTCCGCGCCAGCAGGACTCCCAGATTGTTCCAGCCGTCGGCATCCTTAGGCTGCAGGCGTAGCGCCTTGTTTTGTTCGTCGATGGCCTGCTGCAACTGGCCGGAATCCTCCAGAACCTGGGATAGAAGCGCGTGCAATTGAGCATTGCCGGGGGCAAGCTTGGCCGCAGTGCGCAGTTGCGCCAGTGCGTCGTCCTGGCGCCCGGATTGTGCAAAGGCCATGGCCAGACTCTCACGTATATCCACATCCCCCGGGTGCCGGTTAACGGCCGTTTGCAGCAGATTGATGGCGCGCTGCGGATTACCTTCTTCAATCGCCAGCTTGCCAAGATGCGCAAGGGCGCTGAAATTGACGGGATCGAGCGCAAGCGCACGCTGGAATTCCGCCTGCGCCGCGGCCGCATTTCCGTCCGCACTGAGCGCAGCACCCAGACCACTGTGCCCTCCCGCGTCTGTGGGGCATTGGCGCAGCATGGCTCGAAACTCGTCTTCGGCTGTTGAAAGTTGACCGCGCTTCAGATCAAGCCCCGCCAGGTTATAGAGCGCACTACAAAAGCCTGGAGCGAGGGCGATGGCCCGCGTATAGTCCTCTCTTGCCTGCTGCCAATCGCCGGCGCTCTCAAGCGTTGCGCCAAGGCTATTGAGCGTTCGCGTGTCGTCAGGATGCGCCGCCAGCAACCTGCGAAATTCCCCGGAGGCCTGGCGATACCGGCCAAGCTCCGCCAGCGCCGATGCCAGGTTGTAACGCGCGATGGAATCCGCGGGGTCTTCGCGCAGGCGGTGCTCCATCCATGCCTGCTCCAGCAGGAGCCGAGGATCAGGGCTGCCCCTGGGAACGTCGACGGGCAGAACCTGAATCCACAGGTGCGACATTTCATCCACGGAGCGGTTGCCGGCGCGGACGCGGATGGGGGGATTGTTTGGATTATGCACATTGTCTTCCGAGTTGTCGTAGACGTAGTGCATGTGCAGAACTGACCCGCGGGGCAGAAAAACGGGCTTGCGATAACGGTAGATGGACTGGCGGTCGATATCCCAGTTCGGAATGCGGATGAGCCATTTTTTTTGTCCATGGGGAAGAATGGCCCAGCCCTCAAGCTCCTTGCCCAGATAGTGCGCATGGGGATAGACCCCGAGGACATCCACGTCGATGGGAAGCTTCAATTCATCCTGCGCGACAAAGTGCTTGTCGCCGGCCGGAATGTCCAGGTCGCGGTCATCCTCAAGCTGCAGCAGCATGGGGAAAAGTGTGGGAGGTCCGGAGGCAAAGTAGAAACCGATCTTCGCGGAAATCATTTCCGGCTTGCCGCTCGGCTTTAAATGCATGTTAAGGATGAGATCGTTGCCGGGATCCAGCCGCCACTGCATGCCTGGCGGCTCTGCAAGCACCGGCGTATCCGGCTTCCAGAACAGAAAATGACTGTCGGGGTCGAAGGTGTTCCCGGCATCCACCTCCAATTCCATGCCTGGAATTCCATCTTTCCAGTCCTTGGGATGCTGACGGCGGTACGAAGCGGTGCGATCAATGAGCAGGTTGCAGTGGTGCACAATCTGCGGCACTGAGGGAAGAATCTCAATGGCACGAATGTAGTGCGTTTGCGCCAGAGGATAAGGCAGGATGAAGTTGCGAAAGACATCGCTGCCCGACGCGACCAGCTTGTAAGGACGCTCGACGGTGAGCACCATATCCGGCTTTCCCATCTGCCATGTTGCGTCGTAATGAGGAGGCGGCGGAGCGGCGCTGGGATCTCCCTCGGGCATGCCAGCGTTAAACCATTTCCGAATCAGCGCCACCTCTTCGTCGCTGAGCCGGCGCGAATCGGCAAAGTCGCCATATCCCGGCTCGGGCAGCCAGGGAGGCATGAAATGCGATTGCGTAACCTGTACCATCTGCGGGCCGCGGCGCCGGGCATCCTCATAGGTCATCAGGTTGAAGGGTCCGCCGCCGCCGGGATGATGGCAGGTGCTGCAGTGGTGGTAGACGATGGGCGCAATCTGCCGGCTCCACGTAACCGGCGAGCCCGCGGCCTGGGCTGAGCGGCGCGGATACCACAGGCCCAGAATCACCATGCAGAGCACGGCCGCCAATGTGAAGCGAAGAAGTCTCATGGTGTGTTGAGGGGCACAATCGCGCATCCTACAGCCGGACCGCCGGGCCGTGGAACCGGATGGTTCGAGAGCACAGCGCGGATGGCATCCTCCAGGTCGTGTCGCATTGCGTGGGGACGCTCCTGCCCAATCGCAAGATAGCGGTCGTCGATGCGCCCCTTGTACACCTCGCGCAGCCGTTTCCCGGCGGGTACAAACACGGCAACTTCGGGGGTGACGGTGGCGTGCGCCATGCGGGTCAGGCGTTGTTGACTATCCAGCACCGTGTCGGCATGGATATCAAACTGCCTATCATGGCGGCGAACCACATCCGCCGTGTCGCCGGGGTTGGGATAAACCCAGAGAAAGCGCACCCCATCTTTTGAAAACTCGCCATCAAGCCGTTCAATTTCAGGAATATAACGGTTGGCAATGGGGCAGTCCGACGCGGCGAAAAACAGCACCACCGCGCGTGAACCGGCGGGAACAATCTGTTCGATCAGATGACCACTCAGGTCGGTTCCAAAGGGCGGCGCGGCCCATACAGACAGCGAAATACTGCACATCAAAGCAGCCAGGGCCCAGGACTTCATAGCCCGAAACACTACCACGCGCATCGTAAGCTTTGGAACTCACTTTTCAACAATCTCAATCAGCGCGGGAGACTCCGTGCCGGTGCCGGCCCCTTGAAGCAGCCGCGGGGCCTGGAAAGCGGGCAGAGGGTCCGTCACTCTCGCCCGTTTCCAAACCCCATCGACCGCCGCTCGCCGGAGGCCCGCAAGCGAACCTGAGAAAAATGGCCCCGGAGGGAGCAGTTGGACCGGCTGAACCGGGAACAACCTTACTCTCGCGGCGCCAGTGGAGTACCGCAATGGCACTAGGGCAAAATCCGAGATGCTGTACCTCAGAGCCGCAATCACTGAGCGGACGCGGCCATCAGGGAGCGGCAACCTGGAACAGCCCTCATACTGCATACCCTCCCGGATTTTTTCCCTAATTGACGTTGATGCGCGCGGCGGTCATGCTGCCGTCCACCTCAGTGCCGGTGTAGCTGTTGTCGCTGACGTTGTACACCTTGAAGGTGAAGTTGCCGCTGTAGGACTGGCCATCCGGCGAGACGGTCACCATCTCCTGCAGAACGAAGTAATACTTGGCAGGATCGTTGGGGTCTGGCGACGCGAGGCCGGGGAACCCGTAAAGCCAGCCGACGTGATAGAGCTTGACGGTGCGCGCGCCGGTCTGCTTCCAGACGCCCACGCACAGATTGCCGCCCACCACGGGCAGGAATGCGCTTTCAAATTCCGTGCCGTCGCTGTGCCACGTATCAAAGGTGTTGTTGAAGGGGGAGCCGTTCGATGCGGTGTAAATCACGTGCCAGAGCCCGACGATGGGGCTGTTGGACGCGTTGAAGGGCAGCATCACATTGGAGTGGAGTCGGGGACCTCCATCCGACGGAAGCTGTACAGAACCCTTCAAGGCCGGCAAAGTCAGCCCGCCAATGTTGCCGCAGGCAGCCTGGGCGGGAACGGCAAGCACAAGGGCAAAGAGAGCGGCAATAAGCGCCGCGACTCCCTGAAGCATTGGCGTGCGACGTCCGCTGTTTGCCGCGATGCCGGGGGCCGCTTTTGTGGTGCTGATATTGAGATTCATTGTTTCCTCCTTTTTTTGAGCCTCCCCAGATGCTGGCGCACTTGCCGGCCGGCACCTGCCGAGGAGGTTGCTGAAAAGAAGTGTGAGGCGAGCCGCCCCCGGACTCAATGAGCCGGGGCTGAGTTGGCCCTGAGTTGCCGATGCGCCCGACTCATAAAAAACTCATCGATGCAGGCAACGGCGGGTGATAGTCTCCCGTTTATGAACGTCACCTCCGAAACCCTTACTGAAGCGCAATTTGCCCGGCTGCGCCAGGTGGTCGCATGCCCGGTTCTTACCCCAAATCATGCTGATTACAACGAGACCCGCAGGATTTGGAACGGGATGATCGATCGAAGGCCGTCGGCCATCGTGCGGCCGGCGAGCATCGATGAGGTGATGCAGACCGTCCGTTTTGCGCGCGAGGAAGACCTTGCTCTTACGGTGCGCGGGGGCGGCCATAACGTGGCCGGCAAGGCGGTGATCGACGGGGCATTGATGATCGACCTCTCGCGCATGGATGGGGTGCAGGTGAACGTGCGCAAACACACGGTGCTGGTGCAGGGCGGCGCAAAGTGGGGCGTCTTTGACGCCGAGTGCGAACACTACCAGTTGGCCACCACGGGCGGGGTTATCTCCACCACAGGCGTAACCGGGCTGACGCTGGGCGGCGGCCTGGGCTGGCTGATGGGCAAGCACGGGCTGAGCTGCGACAATGTGCTCTCTGCCGATATGGTGAACGCAGACGGAAGCCACATGCGCGCCAGTGCGGAGGAGAATCCAGAGCTTTTCTGGGCGATTCGCGGCGGCGGAGGCAACTTTGGCATTGTGACGGCCCTGGAGTTTCAACTGCACGAGCTCGCCAGCGTGCATGGCGGCGTGATGCTTTATCCGCGCGGCGATGCGATGGACCTGCTACGGCGCTACCGGGACATTACGGCGACGGCGCCCGACGAGCTGACCGCGTATGCGGCGCTTCTGGTGGGGCACGGACATCCCATGGCGGCCATTGCGCTGTGTTACAGCGGGCCCCAGCAGGAGGGTCCGCGCGCGATTCAGCAGTTTCAATTGAGTCATGCCCCAGTGGCGGACATGACCGGCGAAAAGCGCTACACCGAGATCCAGACGATGCTGGACTTCACGGCGCCTGCCGGAGCGCGCTACTACTTCAAGTGCCCGTTCGTCAGCGAGCTCAGCGATGAGGTTCTCCGCATCATCGTGGATTATGTGGAGAAGATGCCCACCGAGCAGACGCAGGTGATTCTGGAGCATATGCACGGCGCGGCCAGCCGCGTGCCCGCCGGCGACACAGCCTTCGGCCTGCGGCGCGTGCAGTACAGCGTGAACATCATTACCGGATGGACAGACCCGGCGATGGATGATGAGTGCATTGCATGGGCCCGCGGGCTGGGCTCATTGCTCGACGATTTCGGCACCCACGATGCCTATGTGAACTATCTGGGCGAAGAGGGCGCCACGGCGGTGAAGGCGTCTTATGGCAGCAACTATGAGCGGCTTGCCGGAATCAAGCACCGGTATGACCCGCGCAATGTCTTCTGCTTCAACCAGAATATTCCGCCGGCGGCTTAACCTTGGAATTGATGCGTGAGGCCGATTGACGTCAGGAAGCCGCGGTAGCGCGCATCGGACAGATAGTGCCGGTATTCCGAGCTGAGGACGGGAATATAAAGCGGAACGCTACGTACGCGAACCGCATGCTCCAGCCAGTGGTTCATCTCATC
Source organism: Occallatibacter sp. (assembly GCA_035763705.1). GTDB lineage: Bacteria > Acidobacteriota > Terriglobia > Terriglobales > Acidobacteriaceae > Telmatobacter. Next base: position 70,422 of record DASUAU010000021.1, read on the forward strand.
CGGTATGCCCAGGCTGCCGTAGATGGCGGCGATAAGGATCGCCGGTTCGGACCGCTCCTCCGCCAGGCGTAGCCTCTCCACAATGCCCAACGCTGCCTCGCGCTGCCCCTTTCCTGCAAGCGACACCCCCATATAGGCAAGCGCCTCCAGGTTCTCAGGATTCAACTCAAGCGCTTTGCGGCAGGCGGCCACTGCTTCATCGAACCTTTCCAATGAGTAAAGAGCCCTGGAGAGAAACATGTACGCACGGTAGAAACCGGGGTCGAGTTCCACGGTCTGTTGAAGCTGCCGAACCGCGATATCAAACTCCCCCGCGTGACACTGTGCAACGCCCAGATAAGTGTTCACCACGGGCGACAAGGGTTCGACTTCCCGCGCGCGTTGCGTGGAAGCGATGGCCTCCTCATGCCTGCCCAGTGCGGAAAAGAGCAGCGATTGCCAGAGCAGTGCGGTCACCTGGCTGGGCTCAAGCTCAAGCGCGATGCGAAATTCCTGCTCGGAGCCTGCCCAGTCCAGGTCGTACCAGCTCTTGATGAGCCCCAGCGTGCAATGCGCCTCGGCCAGCGTTTCGTCCAGGTCCAGCGCCCGTTGCAGGTCGACACGCGCCTTCGCCACCGCCTCCAGCGGCTTCATCTGCGCCACGCGAATTGAGCCCATTTGCGCGTAGCAATCGGCCAGCCCAGCGTAAGCCGGGGCAAATGCCGGGTCGAGCGCCAGCGCCTGGCGAAAGTATGCCACACTGCGACGGATGGCTTCGGGAGCCATACGGTGCCAGAAGTAGCGTCCTTTCAAATACGCGTCATAGGCGGCAGACGAGCGCGAATAGCGGCGTGAGCCCACCGTCACGCTTGGCAACAGTTCCAGGGCAAGCGACTGGCTGACGCGCCGCGTGACTTCTTCCTGCACCGCCATCAGGTCGCTCGATTTCCGATCGTAGGTCTCTGACCACACGATGCTGCGATCACGCAGGTCATGCAACTGCGCGGTGATGCGAAAGGCATCGGCCGAGCGCCGGACCGAGCCGCGCAAAAGAAAATCCAGGTTGAACTGGCGATGCAAAAGCTGTATCTGGTCGGCCAGTCCCTCGCCGCTCTCCAGCCGCGGACCGGCCGTGACGCGCAGCCTGCCGGGATCGATGCGCGAGAGAGCGGAGATCATGTCCTCGGTGAGGCCGGCGGCAAAGTAGTCCTCGTCGTTCCCGGACAAATTGTCCATCGGAGCCACGCCAATGCGAATACGCTTCTCTGCCCGAGCAAGCTCGCGCCCGCCGATCATCTCAATGCTGCCCACGAATCGATAGCCCAGCCGTGGCAACGTCTCAACGTAAAGCGGCCGCTCGGCGTGGTCCTTGAGCGCAAGGCGTATCTGCCGGATGCAGAAGTTGAGTCCCTGGTCAAAATCGACAAAGGTATCCTCACCCCATATGGCCATCCGAATCTGCTCCCGGGTCACCAGCGAACCGCGATGGTTCAGCAGAAATGCCAGGACCCGTGCAGGCTGCTTTTGGATGCGGACCGGAGCGCCAGACTTATGGAGTTCGAGCGTTTGCTCGTCAAGCTCGAAATCTGCAAATCGAATCATGGACATGTTGTACACGGGGGAATGTTGCGTAATTATAGCGTGGGCTGTGCCGATTTCTGCGGCTCGCCCCGCCCGCGCAGTTACTTCCAGCCGGTACAAAGATAACGGCGGGTTCAGGCAACTCCGGGGTACACCATTCTTTAGCAATTGCAGTTACAACAGGCGCAAACCCGCGCCAATCCGCAGGACAAGCAACTCACCCGGCACGGGAATCCTGGCCGGGTGCTTGTGAGTTACGCCCTGTCCTTTGCGCTTACTTGCCGCTGTCAGGAACCGGATCTGCGTTCCAGTCCGGCGGCTGCTCGCCCAGCATGTTGCGCACAAAAAAGTCATAGGTCTTGCGCAGCGTGTAATAGGCATACGGTCCGCGCGTGCCGTGGTCGGCGCCAGGTACTTCCAGCAGATCGAAGGTCTTGTGGGCGCGGATGAGCCTGTCCACCACCTGCAGCGTGGAAGACGGGTCCACGTTGTGGTCCATCTCGCCAAAGATGAGCAGGAGCTTGCCTTTCAACCGCCAGGCATTGTCGACATTGGACGAGGCCGAGTATTGCGGGCCGATGGGCCAGCCCATCCACTGCTCGTTCCACCAGATCTTGTCCATGCGATTGTCATGGCAGCCGCTGTTGGAAACTGCAACGGTGTAAAAATCAGGATGAAAGAGCAGCGCGCCCATGGAGCTTTGGCCGCCGGAAGATGTTCCAAAGATGCCGACGCCCTTTGAGATGTCGTACCAGGGGAACTCCGCGGCCGCGGCCTTGTGCCACAGAATGCGATCGGGGAAGCCGGCGTCCTCCAGGTTTTTCCAGGTTACGTCATGGAAGGCGCGTGAGCGATTATTGGTGCCCATGCCGTCCATCTGCGACACCACAAAGCCAAGCTGCGTGAGCGGCTCGATGCGCGGACTGAAAGACTTGGGAACAAACGAGCCCTGCGGTCCGGCGTAGATATCTTCAATCACGCGGTATTTCCCGTGCGGATTAAAGTGCGCCGGCTTGTAGATCACTCCCCAGATATCGGTAACGCCGTCGCGGCCCTTGGCATGGAAGACCGTCGGCGGCCGCCATCCGGCGGCAAGCAATTTGCTGATGTCCGCGTGCTCCACAACGGCAAGCTGCTTGTTGTCAGAGGTACGGTAGACGGCCATTGTCGGCGCAAGATCAATGCGCGACCAGGTGTCCACGTAGTATTTGCCGTCCGGCGAAAAGACCACATTGTGATTGGCCTGCGACGGTGTAAGCGGCGTAAGGCCGGTGCCGTCAAAGCTGATGCGATAGGCATGGACAAAGTACGGATCCTCACCGGCATTCATGCCGCTGGCTTCAAACCATATCTGGCGGCTGGCGTCGTCCACATAATTGACGGCGCGAACCACCCAGTCGCCCGAAGTAATCTTGTTTTCGAGCGCGCCCGTCTGGCCGTTGAAGAGATAAAGGTGCTCCCAGCCGTCGCGCTCTGAAGCCCAGAGGATTTCCTTTCCGTCGTTCACATCGTGGCGATAGATCTTACCGGTGTCATACTGGCTGGCTGTCAGCCGCTCGTAGTTGATGAAGGTCTTGCTCGTTTCATCAATCAGGGTGCGCGCCGCACCGGTGTGCGCGTTGACCTCAATCACGCGATAGACCTGGTGGCCGCGCTGGTTGTAGTCGAAGGTAAAACCGCGGCTGTCCTTCCACCACACGGCGTTCGTCAGGTAGTAGGGATTGGGGAACAGCGCGTTGGAGATGGGGATTGCAGTGTGCGCGGCAACCTGAAACAGCACCGGCTGCGGAAGAGCCAGCACATCGCCCGGCTTGGGATACACCATGGTGAAGCTCTCCGGCTGAAGCTGGTCCTTGGGCGACGATTCCACGTACTGGATCACACGGTGATAGCCGGGGCGGATGCGATAGGCCACCAGATGCTCGGAGTCCGGCGACCAGACCATGGTGGAGAAGGCGTAATAATTGCCTTCGGAGCCATCTTCGCTGAGCGTAAAGCGCTGCTTGCCGTCCATTGAGCGCACCATCACGTTGTAATTGAGGATATAAGCGAGCCACTTTCCATCCGGCGAGGCAAGTGTCTTTGCCGTGCTGTTCTCAGCCTTCGGAGTGTCGTCGTACCCGTAATTATCGCCGGAAAAGATGGGGTGCCCTTCGCATTTCCAGGTTTTCATGTCGCACTTCCAAGCCGAGTCGCCGGCCTCGAAAGCCATGACGGACTCGCCGTCAAGGAACCGAAAGCGCGCAAAGGGCAGCGTCAGGGCAGCGTAGTGGTCTCCGCTGGCAGCCGACAGAGCTGCGGCGAGCTTCGCATGGTCGAAGGCCGGCTGTTTGGTCCGCGTGGCGGCGTCATACACCACAAACGTGTGCCCGCCCTCCACGCTTTTGCGATAGACGAAGCGGTCGCCCTTGTGCAGCCAGATGGGAGTATCGGGCAGGTCCAGGACCAGCTTGCCATACTCCTTTTGCAGGTTCAGGGCACGGTCATAGTCGGCCCGCGTCACCTGCTGCGGAGCCTGACCCTGCAAAGATTGGCCAATTGTGGCGCACGCCAGCCCGCACCCGCAGGCCAGCACCAGCGCGGAAATCGCTAGATTGTGCTTCATGCCCCTCCTGTCGACCCCCCGCAGACGATGGAGGTCCTGTCCCCTGAAAACTTCCCGCCGAGCCCGCGGCAAGGGGAATTGCGCCCCGGAAAGCCGGCAAGGATTGGCTCCCCAACCACATAACCGCCGCTGAATGCGGCGGAATGTGCGGGATGAGCAGCGATTTTTGCCCATGCCGCAAAATTGGCACGCAAATTCGCTTAACAAATTGTGTACAATATGGCATGCCTGCCGTCAAGCATCCTGTACAAATCCGAAAGCCATGTGCCGGATGGAGCAGCGATGCGCAGCAGGCCGGCCGCCTACCAGCTCCCTCGTTCGCCAAAGATGTCGATCACCCGCGCCAGCCGCGCGCAGCCGTTTTCCCAGTTCACCTGCAGGGCGCGCTCGGTCCGGTCAGGGTCGCCGGCGGCAATTGCGGCAATAATCTCTTCATGTTCGGCGACCGAGAGGTGCAGGTCATGGAGAATCGAGCTCGCGTAAAGACGCCAGTAGCGCTCGGCCTGGGGTTCAATGGACTTGTGCAGGGTGGTCAGCCGCGGACCGGCCCCGGTTTCGATAATGGTGCGGTGAAAGCTATGGTCGATGTCGAAAATACCGGCTGTGCGCGAGGTTTTGCCGGCAAGGATGTCACGCAGTTGCTCGTTGAAGCCGCGAAGCTGCGCGGCAATCTCACTTCTGCGGCTCTTGGCCAGCGACGCTGTGCGCCGGCCGGCCAGCCCTTCCACGTGGCCGATAATGGGATAGAGTTCGCCCGCGTCCTCCTTGGTGAGCGGGGCAACCACCATGCGCGATTTGCGCGCGTTGGTATGCTCGATGACATAGCCTTCCCGCTGCAGCAGGTGCAGGGCGCTGCGCACCGGCGTGCGGCTCATGGAAAGGTGGCGCGCCAGGTCCGCTTCCACAATCCACGACCCGGGAGAAAGACGGCCATGAACAATCAGTTCGCGAATTTCGTGAAAGGCCTTGCGCAGGCTGTTGCCGTGCACAGCCTTGACCCGTCCGGTTGTTTTGCCGCTACCCGTCGCCTGAGCTGCCATTGTCTTTTTTGCTCCGCTTCTCCCAAAAGGGATTGTACCTTGTGGTTTTGTCGTAAATCTGGAAAATCCAACGATCTGCCCATACATGGATTAAGATAGTATCCAGTATTGTAGACAATTTGAGGGATATGCCGCCCATTCACACCATTGACTCACACACGGCCGGGGAACCCACCAGGGTTGTGCTCTCCGGAGGCCCTGACTTGGGAATCGGGCCGCTGCCGGAGCGGCTGCGCCTCTTTGCCGGGCAGCACGACCATTTTCGTTCGGCCGTGGTGAATGAGCCGCGCGGATCAGACGTGCTGGTGGGAGCGCTGCTGGTGGAGCCCACGGACCCCCAATGCGCCACGGGAGTGATCTTTTTCAATAATGTCGGCTATCTGGGGATGTGCGGCCACGGCGCCATCGGCGTGGTTGCCACGCTGGCGCACATGCGGCGCATCCAGCCGGGAAGGCACACCATTGAAACGCCCGTGGGAACGGTGGGAGCCACCCTGCACGGCGCTGGCAAAGTGACCGTGGACAACGTACCCAGCTACCGCTATCGCAAGAGCGTGACCGTGAACGTGCCGGGATTCGGCGAGGTGAGCGGCGACATTGCCTGGGGCGGCAACTGGTTTTTCATTACAGAGGCCAGGCCCTGCGCGCTCACCCTGGAGAATTGCGACGCGCTTACGGAGTTCACCTGGGCCGTGCGCGGCGCGCTGGAAGCGGCCAGCATTGCCGGGGAAGGCGGCGGCCTGATTGACCACATTGAAATTTCGGCGCCGGCGGTTGCGCCCGAAGCTGACAGCCGCAACTTTGTGCTGTGTCCCGGCAAGGCCTATGACCGCTCTCCCTGCGGAACAGGCACCAGCGCCAAGATTGCCTGTCTTTTTGCCGACGGCAAACTGGCGCCCGGCGCATTATGGAGGCAGGAAGGCATTCTCGGCACCATCTTCGAAGGCTCCTATAAGATTGCCGACGAATCTCCAGCACATATTCTGCCGAGCATCACCGGCTCGGCATTCATCATCTCCGAGGGCCGGCTCATCCTGGACCCCGAAGATCCATTCCGAGCGGGCATTGGCTCATGACGGAAGGTTTTGACGTCGCGATTGTGGGCGCGGGCATTGTGGGTGCCGCATGCGCGCGCGAATGCGCGGCGCATGGGCTGAAAACCGCTGTGCTGGATGCGGCGGGCGTGGGTGGAGGCGCCACGGCCGCGGGCATGGGCCACCTTGTGGTGATGGACGACTCGCCGGCGCAGATGGACCTGACGCGCTGGTCAGTGGAGTTGTGGAGGCAGCTTGCGCCGGAGCTTCCGCCGCAGGCCGAGTTTGAAACGCGCGGCACCATCTGGGTGGCGGCCGATGACGAGGAGATGGCCGAAGTCCGCCGCAAGCAGAAGCTCTATTCCGCGGCCGGAATCGCAACTGAAATTCTGGACAGCGATGCGCTGGCCCAGGCTGAGCCGCAGCTTCGCCCCGGGCTTGCGGGCGGCCTTCTGGTTCCCTCGGATGCGGTGCTCTATCCCCCCTGCGCCGCGGCCTTTCTATTGCAGAAAGCCGTTGAGCTTGGCGCGTGGACGGCGATGGGAAAGCGCGTGGTGGCCGCCGGAGACAGGCGCGTTTTGCAGGAGGATGGAACCGAGATACGCGCCCAATTCGTGGTGAACGCGTGCGGAGCAAACGCTCCCAGCCTGATGCCGTCTCTGCCGGTGAGGAAGCGCCGCGGCCACCTGGTCATCACCGAGCGTTATCCGGGCTTTGCGCACCACCAGCTTGTGGAGCTGGGCTACCTGAAGAGCGCCCACTCGCTCGCCACGGATTCGGTCGCCTTCAACGTGCAGCCGCGGCAAACGGGGCAGTTGTTGATCGGCAGCTCGCGCGAATTCGATGCGGACGACAAGCCCGTGAACCACGCCCTGCTGGGCTGGATGGTGAAGCGCGCGCAGGAGTACATGCCGGCCATCGGTGATTTGCAGGCCATCCGCGTGTGGACCGGATATCGCGCGGCAACGCCGGACAAGCTGCCGCTCATCGGCCCCTGGCCCGAGGATGAATCAGTCTTTCTTGCCACCGGGCACGAAGGGCTGGGCATCACCACTTCGCTGGCCACGGCAAAGCTCCTGCTGGCAAGCATCACGGGGAAGAAGACTGCGATTGCCGCGGAGCCTTATCTGCCCGGCCGGTTTCTCAGCCGCCTGCATGCCGATCTTGCGCGGCAGCCGGAGGCCGCTCATGGCTGAAGGCGCGCGGAAGATTACCTTGACCATCAACGGCGCGGCAATGGAGGTTGCGCCGGAAACCACGGTGGCGTGCGCAGTTTTGATGGCTGATGCGCACACCAGGAGTTCCATCAGCGGCGAACCGCGCGCGCCGCTGTGCGGCATGGGCATCTGCATGGAGTGCCGCGTGAGCATTGACGGCGTGCATCACCAGAGAAGCTGCCAGATCCTGTGCGTCGCAGGCATGCGGGTGAGCACGCAGGAAGGGCTCTCCACGCGATGAGATACCACTTTGACACGCTGGTGATTGGCGCAGGACCCGCCGGCATTGCCGCAGCCGCGACGGCAGCCGAATGCGGAGCGCGCGTGGGCCTGGTGGATGACAATCCCGCCGCCGGCGGACAGATTTGGCGAAGCGGCGCGCATCGCCCCCCGGCGGCCAGGCAATGGCTGAAAAGGCTGGAGGCTTCCAGAGTGGTCCGCCTGCAAGGCTGGCGAGTCTTTGACAGCCCGCAGCACGGCGTACTGACGGCAGAGCGAACCGGAGGACCAGTCGCGGAGAGCACGGCACAACTGCGGTTCGATCAACTCATTCTAGCCACGGGCGCGCGCGAGCGGTTTCTTCCCTTTCCAGGCTGGACGCTTCCCAACGTGATGGGCGCAGGCGCGCTGGATGCAATGGTGCGCGGCGGGCTGCCGATTGCGGGCAGGCGCGTGATAGTTGCCGGAACCGGCCCGCTGCTGCTGGCCGTGGCGGCGCATCTGGCCGCGCGCAGAGCAAGGATTGGAGCCGTCTGCGAACAGGCGCCTGTGCGGCAAATGATTCCACTGGCGCTCGAGCTGCTTGCCCAGCCGGGCAAGCTCCGACAGGGCCTTCAATATCGATGGTCCACGCGACGCAGCCGGTACTTCATGCGCTGCTTTGTCGCTTCAGCACAAGGAGACGGGCGGCTGCAATCCGTAACGCTGCGGCAAGGTGAAAGGCAGTGGACTCTGGATTGCGACTATCTTGCCTGTGGCTTCCATCTTGTCCCGAATACCGAGCTGGCGGCGCTGCTGGGCTGCCGCGCGGAAAACGGATTTGTCGTCACCGACGATTTGCTGCAAACCTCGCAGCCGGGCGTGTGGTGCGCTGGCGAGCCAACCGGCATCGGCGGCGTGGAGTTATCACTACTCGAGGGCGAAATAGCCGGGCTCGCCGCAACCGGGCACATGCGGGAGGCACATCGGCTTATTCCGCGCCGGCACAAGGCGCAGCGGTTTGTACACGCGCTGCAGCAGGCCTGCCGGCTCAACCCGCAACTGCGCACGCTCGCCGGGGACGACACCATTGTCTGCCGGTGTGAAGACGTTCGTGCCGGCGCGTTGCGCCCGCGCGCGAGCTGGCGCGATGCCAAACTGCACACGCGCTGCGGCATGGGCCCATGCCAGGGACGCATTTGCGGAGGTGCCACGGAGTTTCTCTTTGGCTGGGCGACAGACTCCGTGCGCTCCCCCATTTTCCCCGCGCGGGTTTCCAGCCTGGCAGAGCCGGCGGATGCGGAAGACACCTGCTTTGACAACCTGAAGGAGACCGTATGAAGTGGACCGGGGTAATGCCCGCGATGACAACCTGTTTTGACCGGAGCCTGCGCGTGGATCACGCTTTTATGAAGCGGCACGCGCAATGGCTGCTCGCTAACGGATGCACTGGCATCATCGCGCTGGGCTCACTGGGAGAAGCTGCAACACTCACCCACGAAGAAAAGGATGCGCTGCTGAAAAATGTGGTGGCCGCCTCAGCCGGGGCGCCGGTGGTCGCGGCCATCTCCGCGCTCTCCACGGTTGAGGCCGTTGCGCTGGCGAAGATGGCCGAAGAGGCGGGCTGCGCGGGCCTCATGGTGTTGCCGCCTTATGTGTATCGCGGCGACTGGCGCGAGATGAAGGCGCACATCGCAGCGGTATTCGCCACCACGCCGCTCTCCTGCATGCTCTACAACAATCCCGTTTCCTATGGAACGGATTTTCTTCCCGGGCAGATTACCGAGCTTGCCGTCGAGCACAGGAATTTTGCGGCGGTTAAGGAATCCAGCACTGACGTGCGCCGCGTGACCGCAATTCGAGCGCTGATCGGTGACCGGCTGCGCATCTTTGTGGGTGTCGATGATGTGATTGTGGAGGGCATCGCGGCAGGCGCCGTGGGCTGGGTTGCAGGGCTGGTGAATGCCTTTCCGGCCGAGTCCGTGGCCTTGTTCAACGCTGCCACGGAAGGCCGCGACGAGGATGCGTTCGCGCTGTATCGCTGGTTTTTGCCGCTGCTCAGAATGGACACGGTTCCGAAATTCATTCAGCTCATCAAGCAGGTGCAGCAGGAGACGGGAATCGGCAATGCGCGCGTGCGCCCGCCCAGGCTGGAGGTTGTGGGCGCGGAGCTGGAAGAGGTGCGCGCGGCCGTCAAGCTCGCCCTTGCCAACCGGCCATCCACCCGGAGCACAGCCTTTCCCGAGTGAGGAGAACGATGGAATTTCGAGGAGTGTCCCTGATTGCCGGAGAGCGCGGCCAGAGCAGTGGTGCGGAGTTCCGCGCCGTCAATCCCGTCACGGGAGAAGCTCTTGAGCCAGCCTTCCACTCCGCCACTGCGGAAGAGGTGGACCGTGCGGTACAGGCCGCGCAATCCGCTTTCCTGGCGTGGCGAAAATCCAGCGCGGCGGATCGCACAGCGCTGCTGCGCTCGATTGCCGACGGGCTTGACGCCGAGGCAGACGCGATTGTGGAGCGGGCACAGCAGGAAACGGCGCTGCCTGCGGCTCGCCTGCGCGGGGAAGTGTTGCGAACCAGCAACCAACTGCGCATCTTCGCGCGCGTTGTGGAAGAGGGATCGTGGGTGGACGCGCGCATTGACACTGCTCTGCCGGATCGCAAGCCGCTCCCTCGGCCTGACCTGCGTTCCATGCTTCGGCCTCTCGGCCCGGTGGCGGTTTTCGGAGCGAGCAATTTTCCGCTGGCCTTCTCGGTTGCCGGCGGGGACACAGCGTCAGCACTCGCGGCTGGCAATCCCGTCCTCGTCAAGGCACACCCCGCGCATCCGGGGACCAGCGAGCTCGTGGGCCGGGTGATTGCCGCCTCCATTGCAAGATGCGGCGCGCCGGCCGGCCTGTTTTCGCTGCTCTTTGATGCAGGCTTCAAAGCCGGCCAGGCACTGGTGACGCATCCGCTGGTGCAGGCAGCCACCTTCACCGGCTCGCAAAAAGGCGGCCGTGCATTGATGGATCTTGCGGCGCAACGGCCCGCTCCCATTCCCTGCTTTGCGGAGATGGGCAGCACCAATCCCGTCTTCATTCTTCCCGGCGCGCTCCAGCGGCGCGGCGCGGCGATTGCGGGCGGCCTCTTCGGCTCATACACGCTCGGGGCAGGCCAGTTCTGCACAAAGCCCGGCCTGGTCTTTTTACCGGAGCAGGCTGAGACCGTTCCCTTCCTTGCCGAACTGCGCAAACTCACCGGCGAGAGTGCGGCCTTTTCGCTGCTCACGCCCGCGATTGCCGCAAACTTCAGCCGGTCAATCGAAGTGCGCAAGCAGACAGAAGGACTCTCCGCGCACGCGGCCACCGCGGCTGGCAACCCCTGCGGCGCCGGGGCTGTTCTGCTGGAAACCGAAATCGAAACCTTTCTCGCCAGGCCCGCGCTCAGTGAGGAGGTCTTCGGGCCCGCGACGCTTGTGGTGCGCTATAGCAAACGCGAAGCGATGATGCACGCCGCCGAAGAGCTGGAGGGCCACCTGACGGCAACGATTCTTGGAACCGAAAGAGATCTTGCGGAATATCGCGACCTGATTGCAGTGCTGGAGCGCAAAGCTGGCCGCGTGCTCTTCAACGGCTTCCCAACCGGCGTGGAAGTGTGCGACGCGATGGTTCATGGCGGTCCCTATCCATCGTCGTCTGACAGCCGCTTTACCTCCGTGGGCACCCGCGCCATTCTTCGCTTTGCGCGCCCGGTCTGCTATCAGGGATTCCCTGAAGCCGAATTGCCTGCGGAACTGCAGGACTCCAATCCACGAGGCATCTGGCGCATGATCAACGGAGCTTTCACGCAGGATCCACTGATGCACTGATTAAGAACACAGCCACCCGGCGGCCCAGCGCAAAGCCCCGCGTGCGGCGAACATTTGTACGATTTTCTGCTTTTCCATTCAGACATCCATCGTCGATGATGGACCGAGCATCAAGCCAGGAAAGCGGGCTGCAGCCATCCACACAGGCGGAGCAGAGAATGAACGAAACTACCGATTCACGCGAGGGTGAGTTCCGCCGGGGACTGGGCCTCTTTGACTCCGTCATGATCGTCACCGGCATCATGATCGGGTCGGGCATCTTCATCGTCTCTGCGGAAATGTCGCGCCAGATTGGCAGCGGAGGCTGGCTGCTGGTGGCGTGGGCCGTCACCGGCGTTCTCACGGTTTTTGGTGCGCTCAGTTATGGCGAACTGGCCGCCATGATGCCGCAGGCCGGCGGCATGTATGTATATCTGCGCGAGGCCTTCTCGCCGTTGCTGGGCTTTCTTTACGGCTGGACGCTTTGGACCGTCATCCAGACCGGAACCATCGCGGCGGTTGCAATCGCCTTTGCGCGATTCACCGCAGTGCTGGCGCCGTCCATTTCGGAGTCGCACTATCTCATTGCGCCCATCCACATCTCCAGCCATTACGCCGTGTCGCTTTCCACGGCGCAGCTTCTGGCCATCGCCATCATCCTCGCGCTCACGGTCACCAACACTTGCGGTCTGAAGTACGGCAAATGGGTGCAGAACATCTTTACTGTGGCCAAAATTGGCGCACTGCTCGCGCTAATTGCCATTGGCCTCACCTTTGGCGCGAATGCCACGGCCATTCACGCAAATTTTCATCATTTCTGGACCGCGCATCCCACTGAGTCGCTTGCGGCGGGATTGACATCAGTCACGGCGGCCGGCATGTTCATCGCCCTTTGCGTTTCGCAAACAGGCTCGCTCTTTGCCGCCGATGCCTGGCATGAGGTGGGTTTTGTGGCCGCGGAGGTACGCAATCCCAAGCGCAATCTCCCGCTGGCGCTGCTGATTGGCACCGTCTCAGTGATTGTGCTTTATCTGCTAGCGAACGTCGGCTACCTCCTCACCCTGCCGCTGCCCGCCATGCAGCACGTGGCAGACGATCGCGTGGCCACGGCCGTCGTCAACGTGGTCTTTCCGCGCTTCGGTGCGGGCATCATGGCCGCCGCCATCATGATTTCAACCCTGGGCACCACGAATGCCCTCACGCTGGCCGGCGCGCGTGCATCCTTTGCCATGGCCGAGGATGGGCTGTTCTTTCCCGTGGCCAGGCGGCTGAATGCGGCGCATGTGCCCGGCTGGGCGCTGGTGCTGCAGGGCGCATGGTCCGTGCTGCTGGTCATTCCGCGCACTTATGACCCGACAACCAGCCAATACGGCAATCTCTACAGCGATCTTCTGGTTTATGTGATTTCAGCGGCGCTGCTGTTTTACATCTTCACGGTGGCCGGCGTCTTTCGCCTGCGGCGCACCCGTCCCTATGCCGACCGCCCCTATCGCACCTGGGGCTATCCCTTCGTTCCCGCGGTGTACATTGCGGGCGCGGCCATCATTCTGGTTGTGCTGTTCCTCTTCCAGCCCACCACCACCTGGCCCGGCCTGGCGATTGTTGCTCTGGGCGTGCCCGTGTACTTTGTCATTCGCATGCGGCAGAGGAGCGCCGCTGCATCCGGCGGCTCACAATAGAGCTCACAGTCCGGGCGGCAGAAGCAAAGCTCACTTCCACTCCGCGTGACCTTCCACGATGGTGATGTAGCAGTCAACGGGCGGATTTTTGAACCGCTGTGTCGCGCCGCCCGGCTGCGGCCACTCCACTTCCAGCCAGTCGATGGTTTTTCGCCGACCAAGGCCAAGCACCATTCGCGGATCGTGCGAGGAAAGATAGCTGCCGCCTCCCACTTTGGTGCGGTGGCGCAGCAGGTCGCCGCTCTTCCAGCGCACCTTGGCTCCAATCGCATCGATATTTGACTTTGTGCCGATGAGCCGCACACCCAGCCAGTGATTGTCGCGGCAGGCCAGATTCTTCAGCAGCAGCGGTGCTCCGTTGTTGGCGGTCACCAGCACGTCCACTGCGCCGTCATTGTCAAAGTCGCCCAGCGCCAGACCGCGCCCCGCGATGGGCTGCGCAAAGGCCGCACCCGCATCGATGCTGGCGTTTCTCCACTTGCCGCCGCTCTGCTCAAACAGCAGCATGGGCTGCAGGTACTCGAGATCGGGATGGTTCCTGTGAATCTCTAGATCAGGATGGCCGTTGGCGATGATCAGGTCCAGGTCGCCGTCGTTGTTGACGTCAAAAAACTTCAGCCCCCATCCGCTCATCATCCTCGTCCTTGGTCCGATGGGCGTCCGCATCGACACATCCACAAATGCGCCATGATGATCATTCCGATAGAGCGAGTAAACCTCGTGATCCACATTGGCAACAAACAGGTCCATCCAGCCGTCCTGGTCATAATCGGCTGCATCCACGCCCATGCCGGAGCGCGCCACGCCGAAGGGATTGTAGGCCACTCCGGCCAGCAGACCGTTGTCCACAAAATGGCCGCCGGGTTGATTGAGGAACAGCGGATTCGGCGCCGTGTCGCTCCCCACAAACAGATCCATGCGCCCGTCGTTGTTCAGGTCGGCAGCCACAACGCCCCATGCCTTGCTGAGTGAGGCGGCAATGCCCGACTCGCGGCTCACATCGGTAAACGTGCCGTTGCCATTGTTGTGGAAGAGCCAGTTTGCCGTGGGCTTGTAGACGTTCGGCTTGCAATAGAAGCAGTCGCCCGGCGTGCCGCAACGAACGTTCTTCTTCTTGCTGAAGTCGGCGAAGCGGCAGACGAACAGATCAAGCCTGCCGTCGTTGTCATAGTCGAACCAGACGGCGCTCGTCGCCCATCCGGCGGCTTCCACGCCGGCCTTCGCCGTCACGTCCGTAAAGGTGCCGTCGCCGTTGTTGTGGTAAAGAATGCTGCGCGGATACTGCGTGAGATAGATGTCGGGCAATCCATCGCCGTCAAAGTCGCCCACCGCAACGCCCATACCATACGCGCTGCCCGGGACGCCCGCCTTCAGCGTCACATCGGTGAACGTGCCGTCGCGATTGTTCTTGTAGAGCGCGTTGCGCAGGGGTTTCGCCGGCTGATAGAAGTCGCACGGGCCGCTGTTGACAAGATAGATGTCCATCCAGCCGTCATTGTCATAGTCAAGAAACGCGCAACCCGCGCCAACAGTCTCCGGCAGATACATGCTCGGCGAAAGTCCTGCCGTGTGCGTCCAGTGGATTCCGCTTTCCGCGGTAGGAATCGCGCGAAAATAAGGCGGCACGGCTGCGCCAAGTGCGCCGGCGATGCGCGGCGCGGCAAGGCCCACGGCGCCTGCCGCGGCCGAGACAAGAAATTGCCTGCGGGTAAAGAGATCAGCAATGTCGCGGCGATGCGCGGTCATCAGACCCAACCCAACGCGGCCGGCTGCCCTGGCTGATGCGCGCATCTCATGGCTGAACGGAGTGCCCTTGCGTGGTATCGCTGGTCTTGTTACGCGCCGCAGCCTGCGCCTGCAAGGCCATCTGGCGTTGCGCGGCGACCTGGTCACCAGTGCGCGCATAGGCCACCGCAAGCTGGTAGTGTCCCGCCGGATCGTTCGGCTCAAGCCTTACATAGTGCTCCAGCGCCGGCCTGGCCTCGGCAAATTTTCCCTCGCCCGCCAACGACATACCCAGTGCCAGATATGCCTCAGAGAAGCCGACATCGAGATGCGTGGCGCGCGTGAAATACTCGACGGCCCGGCTCCAGTCACTCTTGCGGCGCGCCAGCTCGCCCAGAATGAACACGGCCGAGGCGTTCGCCGGGTCCACCGCAAGCTCTGCTTCAAATTCCTTCTGCGCCGCGTCCGTGGACCCGGAATCACCCGCTTCAGCCAGATCAATTTGACCAAGGTGATAGTGAATCCCCGCAACCTTTGGATGAGCTTTCAGAATGGAGCGATACAGCGCGGCAGCCTGCTCATTCTTTCCCTGCGATTCCAGGCTCTCCGCCTCGAGCCGCTGCGCCTGGTAGGAATCCGGATGCCTGGCCTGCAGCTCCCGCGCAGAGCGCATCGCCATCTCAGAAAAAAGGTGCGTCTGCACAAAGAGAATCTCCGGATCGCCGGGCGACTCCTGCTGCAAATCAAACAGATAATCCGTGGCTACGCGCTCGTCGCCAACGGCCATGGCGCAACGCACAGTGGCCATCTGCCCCTGCTTGCGCAGTGCCTTCTCCGCAATGCGCGAAAGATTGTGCTCAAAGAGCGGAAGAGCCTGGGCGCAGCGGCCGGTTTCCACAAGCTGCACGCCGCGTTGCACCTGCTCGGCCGGCGAAGAGGTGGCGGAATGCGATTGCGCATGCAACGCCGCCACGCCGGACAGCGCAACCGCTCCGGCCAAAGCCAGCCTTTTCGCTGTACGGCTTCGTCTCATTTGCACTCCACCCCTCTCTGCGGGTCAACGGCGGTTCGCCTGGCCTGTCCGCAGCACAACCTCTGTTGATGCGGCGTCCAGCGGAACGAGCCACGCGCCGCGCTCCTTTTGCAGCGAACCGAATGGCGTATACGTGCCCACTCCGTCGATCGTTGCCGGCTGCGCAATGCGGAGACGAGCGGTTCGTGTCACCGGCGTTGCCGGATCCAGCCGCAGGCGCACCACGCCTGTACTGGGATTGTAAACGGCTTCGCGAATACGGCCCGCGTCCAGTGTGAGCCACAGGCCGGCAGGCGCAAGATAAAGCCGCATCCGCGCAGCATCCAACGGCTCAATGCGAATGCTGCCGCCATGCCGGCGAAGATTGCCGCCGAAGCAGAGCCACCCAAGCGTGGGGTCATCCACCACATAAGTCGCAGTGTTCATCGCAAATCCCCAAAAGCCGGGGCCGTAGTCGCCGGAGTAGGGATCAGGCGCAAGCATGTCAGGGAATCCATGAAAGGCCGCCGTGGCAAAGCCGCTCTGGCGAATGTCGGTCAGCTCGCCCATGGTTCCGCCATAGCCCACGCGCAACAGGTAAAGATCGTCAGGATTGCTGCGGTACTCCGCCAGCAGCGGGATGGCATTAATGCCGGAGCCGTAGTGATGCAACTGGCGCTCCAGCCGCCGCACCTTGCCCGCGTAGAGAAAATCCCAGTAGCGCCGCGCGCTCCCGTTGTATCCCCAGCTTGGAATGGCCGGATCGTAGCCGAGGATTGCATCGAGTGTGGTCTGCGCCTTGGCCTTGAAGCCGAAGTAGCGCGTCCAGGCATAGACCTCTTCCTGTCCGGTTGAATCCCACGGCATCTCGCTCGCAAAGGGATACTCTTCCTGGCGCCAGTGCTCGGTCCGCGCACGCATGGCCGCCTTCAACTGCTCCGCCTGCGCCGTCATGCCTTCCCGCTGCAGGTCCCGCAGAATGTCAAGAAAGATGTCGCCTTCCATCTGCCCGAACTGAGCATAGTAGGGCGCAAGGTGCATCATGGCCATGCTGGTTTCGTAGGCATGCTCCAGATACCACTGCCAGGAGTGGTCAGTCACCAGGCCGGGATGGTTCCGCGCAAGCCGGTAAAGAACCCAATATGCGGACGCCACATGCGGATAGTTATAGGAGCGGTCGACAGCCTCGGACTGCTTCTTGTTCCAGGCCGCCCAGGTCTTCCAGTTCTCGCTGCTGGAATAGAACCCGGGCGGAAAGGCGTCCGGCTGATAGTAGAAGAGACTCTTGCGCACGCCATATTTCTCCGGCCCGTCCTTGTATTGAATGCCTCCCCAGAGAACGCCGTCGACAAACTGCTGCAACTTGTCCACCTCCTGCCGGTCCGGCTCCAGATACTCCTTCATCACCAGCGCAAGCCATGAGCCCGAGCCCGCTTCGTCGCTGAGCCCCGCAATCCAGACGCGGCCCTCCTGCGTCACCTGGCGTCCGGCCTCATTGTCATAGGTAATGGCCGAAGGCGCGCGGTGGAAAGGATCCTGCGCATCGGTGAACCACTGCATTGTGGTAAGAAAACGGCCCAGGTCAGCGACAGCTTCCGCCTCGGGCTTGATGACGCGATAGCTCACCGTTTGCCGCATTCCGTCGCGGTAGGTAATCGTCAGCCGCACGCGTCCCCAGGTTTTGCCGCGCACCAGGTAATCCCGCCAGCCACCGGGTGTCGCATGCGCTCTGTGGATCGTGATGGCTCCAGCCGGATCTTCCTTCATGGACGCAACAGGCACAGCGTAATGAAGAAAGAGATGGCCCTTCATATCCTGCGGCAGCACGTAACCCGGCACACCCACGGCCACGGGGCGATGATGGGCGGCAAGCGTTGTGTTGATGTCCCGGACCGAGCCCGCGAGGAGGAACCGAAGAGCGTAGACGCGCGACTGCCCCGGCTGCAGCGTGGCGCTGGTGGGCAGATTCCACGGCCGGGCCTTCTTCCACTCGTTCTCCTGGTAAGCCGTGCTGTGCACCATCCATT
Organism: Occallatibacter sp.; assembly: GCA_035763705.1. Taxonomy (GTDB): domain Bacteria; phylum Acidobacteriota; class Terriglobia; order Terriglobales; family Acidobacteriaceae; genus Telmatobacter. Next base: position 88,345 of record DASUAU010000021.1, read on the forward strand.
CATAAAAGCCTTCGAAGGTGATTCCGCGCGGCGTGAGATCGTGCGCCATCTTCAGCATGTCGGGTCGTTCGCTCAGGATGGGGTTGTAGGCCTCGAACGGCGTGTGTCCGTCCGGCACAACCAGCAGCACAGGCCCGTGGCCACTCAGCCGCGTCACCTGCAGGTATCCCGCATCTTCTCCAATGTACGGATCGTAAAAACTGCACGCGGCGTGTGCCTCGGCCAGCGTGCGATCCGTCAGGATATTGTTGAAAATCATCGGAATGCCCAGCGAGCCAATCTCCACCGGCTGCTGCGATTTGTTGGTCAGCGTGAAGCGCAGAATCAGTTGGCCGTGGTCCACGGCCCATGCGCGGACAATGTGCAGCGGCGCATCCGCGGGAAAAGTGGGCGTGAGGTCGGCCGCTGCCAGAGTATTGCCATGCGCGGGAAGCGCAATCACCGGATGGCGATCAAGTGCTGTAGAGAAATCCTCCCACGCGCCCGCATCCCCGCTGCGCACGCGCAGATCAAGGTCGCCCAGGTGGTAGTAGCCGTTCTGCGAGCGCGCGATGAGCCGGTCGCCCGGCGTAAAGTCAAAGCCATCGGCGCCCTTGGGCAGCAACGCCGCAACCGTCTGCGACGAGCGCACCAGCTTGAGCGTGAACTGCGGCGTATCCAGCGTCTCAATGCCCGCGCTCAGCATCGGGCCGGGCTCTGGACTCCGCTTGTGTCTGTGCTGTTGCCCAAACGCAGCCCAGGAACTGCTCACCACGGCAAGTGCGAGCAAACAGGGAAGGTAAGCACGCAGCACACGCCGAGCTGTGCGGCCCTCCTTCATCACTTGACGCAGCATCGTTCCCCTTACCCGCAGATTCCGCAAGCCCATCGATACTCGCAATTACGCCTCACTGCATACAAAGTAAAGCAGGCCGCGAATGGTTGAATTCGCGGCCCAAAAGAAAAATGCCGGACGGCGCGTGGCCGCCCGGCTTGAGTGGACTAGAAGTGGAAGGTTCCGCGAAGTTCGATGATTCGCCCAAAGCCCGAAATTGCATTGGTCGGAGTCCCCAGTCCGAAGTTAGAGTCCTGGACTCCGGTATCGAAGGCCGCGTTGAACGCGCCGGGCACATACGGTCCAAAGCCGTCTGCGTTTCCGAAGACCGGATGATTCCAGACGTTGATGAAGGAAGCCTGGAGATCAAAGTTCATCTCCTCGTGTATGGGGATCGCCTTGGTCAGTTCCATGTCCTGATAGAACTGCCGCGGCCCGTGGAGATATATCTTCTGGCCGAAGGTTCCAGGTGTGGTATTCGGTGTGATGTATTGCGTGTTCGCCCCGCCTCCAGTCGGGCTGGCCATGTATTTCGGGTTAATCAGGTCAGCAAAGGGCTGCCCCGCAACCTCATGGACACCGACGGAACCCGCCAACTGCGAGGCAGTCACTCCGTTCAGTTGGACGCCGCCGTCGCCGTAGTCATTGAAGGTGTTGTACTGTCCGGCAAGGTAGGACGGTGCGCCGCTCTGCCACGTCACAATCGTTCCCACCGTGTATCCACCCAGAACCGCATCCACCACACGGTTGTTCGACAGGAATGTCCGTCCGCGGCCAACCGGAATATCATAGGTGCCGTTGGCGTGAAGGACATTGCGGATGTCGAATAGCGAGGGACCGTAGCTCCTCCGCAGGTTGCGCAAGGTAAAGGCGTTGAAGGCTCCCGTCCAGTCGTTACCGGATTGAACGGAGAGAGTGTGGCTCCAGGTGTAGTTTGCATCGTATTGCAGGCCATGCCAGGATGTCTGGCGAAGCTCGACCTGCAGTCCGCTGTAGTTGGAGTAGCCTTCAGAAACCAACTCTCCGCTACCATTGCCCCCGGCATAGGGGTTGGCCTGGAAGAAGTTGATCGGATAGCCCGCACCCGCACCTGTGTAGCCGGCATTCGTGGCGCAGGGAGTGAAGCCGGCGCCCACCAGATTGCAGAAGTACGGCACGGTGCCGTTGATACCGCTAAGAACGCTGGCCATGGAACCCACCTGGCCCGTGTTCAGGTAAGTGATGAACTGCGAGTTCGTGTAATCGGAAGCATTTGGCCCGCCGAATGCCGCGTCCAGTATAGGCGTGGCGTTGCCGTAGCTGCTGGAGAAAGACGTGCCTCCTGACGCAGCCAGGTTGGCCTGGGCATTTTTGAAGTCCTGCAGTAACCCGTTCTCGAAGACGTTCACTTCGTTGGGATTGATGCCTATCCACTGATGCAGCGTGTGATTGCCGTTGTAACGCACTTCCAGCGCGAGCGAGTGACCCAGAGCGCGCTGAATGCCGATGTTCCAGGATTCGGCCGTGGGCTCGTTCAGGTTCGGCTGGATGCCGTTGACCCCGGGACCACCTGTATACGTGAACTCTGACTCGGGCGCCGTCGCCTCATAAGCCGTGGGCGAGAGAATAAACGTAGGCAGCGTATCGCCGATGGAAAGGCTGCCGGGAGAGAACGTTCCCTGCTGACCGGTGTTGTTCGCGATGAGGTTGAACTGCTGGTAGTAGAACTGTCCGTAATCGGTTGCATAATCCCAGAAGTACTGGTAAGGCTCGGTGAACCGGCGCAGCGCGTATCCGCCACGGATGACCGTATTGCCGCCGCCAAGCAGGCTCTTCCACATGCCGTCGGTCGGCCGCGGATTCCATGCGAAGCCCAGCGCCGGTTGCGGCGTCACCTTCCACGGATCGTACGGTTGCGCGTGAACCGAAATCGTCGGATTCTGATTGCCCTGCAGTGAGCCCGGATTGAACAAGTCGCCAACGGCGGTGGGGCCGTAGATGGCCGCCTCATCCGCGGAATGGTATTGACCGGTGAGATCCTTTTCGGGACCGAAGATATCCCAGCGCAGGCCGTAATTGAGAGTCAGCGTTGGAGTCAACCGCCAGGAATCTTCCGCGAAGAAGCTCCAAGCAGAGGACACCTCGTCCAGCGGATATTCGCTCATCGTGCCTGTGTCGGCGTACTTCTGCGTCTTAATGTCGTAGGAGTTTTCGCCGTTGACGCCGCTGAGCCTTCCCGTCAGGATTGAGTATAGCGACTCGGCCTTTTTCAGGTCGGCGCTGCTGGCGTAGGGCAGCGTGCCGCTGCTGGAGGTTGTGAAGGCGTTGGCCGCGGGATCGCCGGTCGCAAGCCCGAAGTTGTAGTTATAGAAGCCTCCCGGCCCATTCCAGTAGTGATCCTGCTCCTTGTACCAGGAAACGCCGTATTGGATGGTGTGGTTTCCGTGCTGCAGAGTCATGGAATCGGAAAAGTCCCAGATGGGGTAATACGTATCGATCGGCAACTGATAGGTCTGGCCCGACATGTTGCCGCTTGCTCCAGGATAGTTCCAGTTCACGGTTGGCTCGGTTGTATAGAGCGGCGCCGCGTTGTATGCGTAGAGCGTGGCGTCGTAAAGATAACCGACCTTGAGCTGGTTAATCAGTTGTGGCGAAAGGACGTAATTGAAGCCAAAGGAGCCGGTAAAGTTCTTTGTCTGGTTGCCGGCCGTCTGGTTGGCAAAGCCGCTGCCGGGGAAGGTGGCCGCCGTTACGCCAGGCTGATTGTACTGCGACATCATCCAGGAGAGATAGAACCGGGCCTTGTCTGAGGCTTTGTAATCGATGCGCGCAACCGGAAAGTAATCCGTTTCCGGCGAAGAATTGTTCCAGCCGATCTGCTGATAGTTGGGATCCGATGACGAAGCAAGGTTTCCGGAGCTCAGGCTGTCGTTGATGGCCGTGAATTGATTGGCAACCTCGGAATTCACCGTGTACGGGATGCCCAGGCCGCTGTTCTGCGCAATCGACAACAGGTTGTAGGTGTGCTGCTGTCCGTCAGTTCCCGTATAAGTGAAGTCGCCTTGCTGTGCCGCAGCGGTGAAGACGTCGTTGGTCGCGCGATTGCCTCCAGGAATCTTGCGCATGGCGTACGTGCCAAAGAAGAACAGCTTGTCATGCAGAATGGGCCCGCCGACACTGGCGCCGAAGTCATTCTCAATCAGCTTTTCCTTGGAGCTTCCAAAGGCATTGTTAATCCAGCTGTTCGCGTTGAGTCCGCTGTTGCGGAAATCCTCAAAGACGCGGCCATGGAAATGATTGGTGCCGCGGCGCGCGACAAACGTCACCTGGGTGGTCGCCTGCCCAAAGCCGGAATTCAGGCCCAGCTGGTCGGTCTGCACGCTCATCTGCTCAATGTCTTCAAGGCGGGGCGAAACGGACGGCGTGATGTTTGAGTCGAACTTCATGCGGGCAGAGCTGCCCACCATTCCGTTCAGGCTGCTGCCCTGGTCCACAATCGGCAGACCGTTGAACGTGCCCTGGCCGCCGGCGCCGCTGTAACCCGGGACAATCGTCGCCAGAGCGGTCAGGTCGCGGCCGTCGATGGGCAGATCCTGGATCTGCTTCATATTGATCACAGTCGCAATCTCGTTGGAGGTCGTCTGCAGCAGGGGCGAGCTCTCCGCATCCACGCGCACTGTCTGGTTGGCCCGGCCCACTGGCAGGGCTGCCGTCACCGTGGTCGTCCGCGATGCTTCCACCAGCACGGAGGCATAAACCTTGGTGGCAAATCCCTTGGACGAAACCGTCAATTGATAGACGCCGATCGGGAGATTGACAAAGGTATAGGTGCCGTTGTGGCTTCCCTTCGCGGTCCGGGTATCATTCGTGCGCAAATCAACCAGTGTGAGCGCCGCTTCCGGCACCACTGCGCCCGAAGTGTCCTGAACCGTTACCTCCACTTTTCCCTGCGAGCCCGACTGGGCTACGGCACGGTGACCGGCAAATGCCAAAACGGAGCCTAGCGCAAGTGCGACAAGGAACATCCGCAGCAAGCCACGCCTCTTCATGTCTCTGTCCTCCTGAATCGTGAAACGTTTTCCGCGGGAAATGCTCGACGAATCTGCTTCTGTGAAATTGATTCCCCGGCCTTTTGCAATGTGCACAAGCCGTCCGACAAGAACCATCGAAAATGGGTAAACATTGCCGGTCGACTTTGTGTTTCAAGTTGTATGTCAAATTGTATTCATTGTCAAGAACAGGATTTTAACAGGGCGTCCATATTGCACCCCCGGGGGCTCTGCCGGTGCATCTGCTTCAGGGCTTGGCCGGGCTGGCGTTGGCCGTCTTCTGTGCGATTAATCGGGCCAACTGCCGGCGCATTGCGGCGGCCTTTTCCCGGTTGCCCAGCTTTTGCCATGTGCTTGCCAAACTCACATAGACAGCGGGGTTATTCGGCTCAAGCCTGCGCCCGGCCTCGAGATGCGCAAGCGCCAGCCGCGGCTTGTCCTGCATCAAATACACCTTCCCCAGTGCAATCTGCGCCGCCGGGTAGTTCGCATTCTCCCTGGCGGACTTCTCCAGGGCCGCCTGTGCCTCGGCAAACTTGGGATCGCCCGGCGCAGCCCCTTCGCGCAGCAGTACAGTACCCAGCAGTGACAGCATACGGAAATCGTTGTGGCCGGCCTCAATGGCCTCATGCAAAATCGTTTCGGCCAGCGCATACTGGTCGCCATAAAGAGCAAGCTGCACCTTGGCCAGATAGCCAATGTCGTCGCTCGGAGCCAGCGCCGCGGCTCGCTCAAACTCCGGCCGCGCCTGCTCAAGATTGCCCAATTGCGCCAGAAACAGCGCACGTTCATAGTGCAGTCGCGCCGAGTCCGGCAGCGCATCCAGGCCACGCGTCACAATGGACAAGCCCAGCACAAAGTCGCCCTGGTCCGTGCAGGCATCCGCCAGATAGTCATAGAGCTTTTCGTCTTTGGGCGTTGCGGCAGCGGCCCGCAAAAAGCTTTGCCACGCCTCCTGCCGCTGGCGATTTCCAAGGTAGGCCTGCGCCAGCAGATTGTAGACGCTTGCCGTTGCATGGTCTGTCGCGACCAGTTCCTGCAGAATGGAGACCGCATCCTTATATTGATGCGTGCCAAGGTAACAGATTCCCAGGTTCACGGCGGTTGCGTAAGGCGCAAGGCCCTGCCTGCGAGCGGCCAGCAGATGCGGAATGGCCTGCTCAAGAAATCCCTGTCGCGTCAGCCTGCTCCCGGTTTGCAACTCCGTCTGTGCATCGCTGTTGGGTTCTGAGGGCAGATTTGCAGCCGTGCTTGCCGGGGATGCGCCCGGTGACGACGGACGCTGGGCGGGAAGCTGCGCTCCCGCGGCCGGACCAAGAAACGCCACCCCGGCAAGCACCGCGCCGGAGAAAACGGCAATGGGCAGACGGAGCATGTGCCATTCTAACAAAATCGAATGTCAAAATAGAGGATCATTGTGCATACGATGTTGTATACATCGCCGGAATGATGTATAACTCAGCGCATGCCTGAGCCGCCTGATCCGGCGCGGGCAGCAGCAGCGCTCAGGCAACACATTCACAAGGCGGGCGCGCATTCCCTGGGCATCGAGTTTCGAAATGGATAGAAGACGTTTTCTACAAACCGTGGTCGTCGGCTCCGCAGCCGTTCGCTCGCTCGCCACGGCCGCCGAGGCGCAATCCCCTCCGCCGATTCCGCACAACCAGTTGCGCGGTTCCAGCGCCTCGGCCTCCGTGGAGGGCCACACGCGCCTGTGCACTTTTGTGAGAAACGGCGAAAAGTGGACAGTTTATGAGGATCTGCGCACGCGCGACGGCAACCTCACCTTTGTCTCCGCCTCTGGAACGGCGCGCGTGATGCCGCGCAACGGAGAAGCTGTCTTCCCCGAGCCGGGTCCGGCGTATCTCGACCTGGAACTCAGCAAGATTGGCCTCTCCGCGCCTGACCTGCTGGCCGACAAGCTGCTGGCGCATGGCGATCCCGATGAGGACGAAGTGCGCCGCGCAGCGCCGCCCATGGACTCCGCCGCTCCGCATGGCCGCTATTATCGCCCGCGCTGGAACACCATTGTGGGCACGCGCGAGTGCGAGGACACCATGCCCGTTTATCCTGCCGGCAACACGCGCACCTATCATCCCATCCAATATTTCCCGCAGCTCACCAATGAGTGCGCACGCCAGCGGCATGAGGGCCTGGTGGGCGGATGGATGCCGGCCGTGCGCAAGGTCTTTCCCGGTGACGACGGCTCGTATTTTGAGGCCATCACCTTTGGCGATGTGCGGGCCCACGATCGCTTCATTGTCGAAACCTGGCACCGTACCGTGCAGGTTCGCAATGGCGCCATTGCCAAGGTCACCTACGGTTACAGCTACCCGGCTTATACGCGCCGCCGGCAGGATCCCCAGCCCGCGGCCTTCTATCGTGCTCTGCTGGAGTTCGCCGAGTACTGGGATCGCCAATTGCACGACGTGGCGCCCCTGAGCCTGCCGGACGCGAGCTGGAGCCACATGGCCCAGCACGCCTTTGCACGCGAGCTTGTGGTGCGTCCCGGCGGCGACTATCCAAAATATGGCGCAGTCGATCGCGACTATTACGGCCCCGAATATGACGCCTTCCAGGACACCTTCACCATGTCGCTTTACGCCAACCTGGAGTGCGGCCGCTTCGCGCAGGCTCGCGCCGTGTTGGACCAGTACTTCTCGCAGTTTGTAAACGAGAAAGGGCTGGTGGACATGCGCGGGCCGGAGACCGCGCAATACGGTCTCACGCTTTCCTTGCTGGCGCGCTATTACCGCTACACCGGCGACGCCGCGCCGCTGCGCAGTTTTCGAGAAAAAATCAGCGCCATTGCGTCCCTTCTTGAAGAACTCCATGACGAATCTCTCCGGCTCCCTGCCGGCGATCCCGGCCACGGCCTCATCCACGGATGGGCCGAATCCGATTCCTGCCTGATGCCCAATCCCTCCATCTGGTGGCGGCCTTACTTCGGCAACAGCGCTTTCGCCGTGCGCGGATGGCGCGATCTGGCCTCCGCATGGCGCGAGGCTGGCCTGCGCGCCGGACCGGACAACGGCCAGGCACAGGCCTGGGAACGCCGCGCCGGGCAGCTCCACGCGCGCCTGCTTGAGAGTGTGGATGCCAGCATCCGGCGCACCAAGCAGCCGCCGTATATTGGCCCCATGCCCGGCACTTCCCTCACCTTTCGCGAATCGTTCCAGCAGGAGCATCCCAGCCCGCAGCAATGGGTGCATCGCTGTTATGCGGAGCTGCTTCAGGCCTGCGTGCTCACGCCGGAGCAATCCGGCATCGTCATCGACTGCATGCGCGCCTATGGCGCCACCACCCTGGGCGTGGTGGCCAACGTGGAGCGCCCACACCCCAACGGCCGCGACATTCTCGGCTTCATCTCTTACGGGTATGCGCTGGCGCTGCTTCAGCTTGATCGCATCGAGGAGTATCTGCTCTTCCTTTACTCGCATCGTTATCATGACCACTCGCGCGGCAGTTGGACGGCCGGTGAGGTCTCCGGCATCACCGGCGATGACGCGCTGTTCTGCATTCCCGCGCAGCAAACCATTCCGCTGCTGCTGCGCTGGATGCTGGTCTTTGAGGACCCGGATGCCGACAGGCTCTATCTTGGCCGCGGCCTTCCGCGCCGCTGGCTTGCGCAGGACAAACCCATCGGCATCCAACAGGCGCCCACGCGCTGGGGCCGCGTGGACTTTCGCGTGGAATCGCGCGGCAGCAACCAGATCATTGCCACCGCGGCGCTTTCGCCCCATCGAACGCCGCCGCGCGAGCTGCAGGTAACCTTTCGCCTGCCGGAAAATCGAACACTAGGGAGCCTGAGCGTCAACGGCGAGCCCGCCAGGCCCGCCGGACGCCATAACGATTCCGCGCTCTTTGCCACAAACGGCCAGCGGCATTTTCGCGTGATTGCCACCATGAGTTAGAAAGCAGAGTCTCGTCCTTCCGGCTTCAAGCGCAGGCGCGGCGCGCATCGGCTTGGCAGGCAGGGGTTGATAATGAAACTGTTCACACAGGGGAGTACATCATGAAGCGTAATGTGAGTCGAAGAAAGTTCCTTGGCGGCGCGACGGTCACCGGAGCCGCTGCATTGCTGCCCAAACATGCGGCCGCGTTGGGTCGCGGCGTCGTGGGAGCCTCATCGGCCCCTGGCGTGGACATCGCGAACCACGCGCTCGTGGACGCAGCCGTGGCCAAGGTGCAGTGGAAGGCAAAGCCCTTCGCGATGCCCGAGGTTCGTCTGCTACCCAGCTTCTGGAAAGACACCATGGAGCTGAACCGCAGCTTCCTTTACTCGCTGCCCAATGAGCGGCTCGCTTATAACTTCCGCATCACCGCCGGCATTCCCACCGATGCCGATCCGCTGGGCGGTTGGGAGGCTCCGGCCTGCGAGCTGCGCGGCCACTACGTGGGCCACTACATGTCTTCCTGCGCGCTGATGCACGCCAGCACCGGCGATGACTTTATCAGAATGAAGGCCAACGAGCTGGTGAGCATGCTGGCCGAGTGCCAGGCAAAGGATGGCTACCTGGGCGCTTATCCCACCACGTTTTATGACCGCCTGCGCAAGCACGAGCGCGTGTGGGCGCCGTTTTACACCTACCACAAGATCATGGCCGGCCTCATCGACATGTATCAGCACACCGGCAACAAACAGGCTCTTGAAATGGCCACGCGCATGGCCGACTGGGCTTTCACCTACGCGATGAGCTTCACTGCCGACGATTGGCAGCGCGTGCTGCTGGTGGAGCAGGGCGGCATGAACGAGGCTTCCTTCAACCTCTACGCGCTCACCGGCAACACCAAATATCGTGACCTCGGCTTCCGCTTCGAGCATCACAAAATCTTCGATCCTCTCGCCGAAGACAAGGACATCCTCGGCGGCAACCACGCCAACACCAACATCCCCAAGGTGATTGGCGCGGTGCGCGGCTATGAGCTCACCGGCGACGAACGCTACAGGCACATCAGCCAGAACTTTTATGAGATGGTGACCAACCATCACATTTACTGCACCGGTGGCACCAGCAACGGCGAGTTCTGGCACGCGCCTGACGCCATCGCCTCGCAGCTTGGCCCCGCGGCAGAGGAGTGCTGCTGCTCCTACAACATGCTCAAGCTCGCGCGCCATCTCTTCGGCCAGAACCCCGACCCGAAATTCTTTGACTACTACGAGCGTGTGCTTTACAACGTGCGCTACGGCACCCAGGACCGCAACGGAATGCTGATGTATTACGTTTCACTGCATCCCGGCCTCTACAAGACCTTCGGCACCGAGTTCGACTCCTTCTGGTGCTGCACGGGCACCGGCTCTGAGGAGTATTCCAAACTCAACAACTCGATTTATTTCCACGACGGCGAATCCGTCTACGTGAATCTCTTTGTCCCCTCCACGCTCGACTGGAAGGAGCGCGGCTTCAAGCTGCGCCAGACCACCGAGCTCCCGCAGGACGATCGCGTCACCCTCACCGTGGAAAGCGCTCCCTCCACGCCCACGGCACTCAAGATTCGTGTGCCCTACTGGGCCACGCAGGGCGCCATGTACGCGGTGAACGGAAAGCCGCAGGACATCCCCTCCGCGCCATCCACTTATGTCACGCTCAACCGCGCATGGAAGGCCGGCGACGTGGTCACCATCGAAATGCCGCTCGTGCTCCATGTCTCCACAACGCCTGACGACAAGCAGGTGCAGGCGGCCATGTACGGACCGCTGGTGCTGGCTGCGCTGCAGGGCACCGAAGGGCTCACGGAAAATAAGATTTACAGCGACTCTGGCCCCTGGGGCGAGGGCTATCCCATGCCCACGGTGGACATGCGTCCACACATGCATCGTGGGCCGGACGGAAAGCCCATGGAAACTCCCGCGCCGGATCCGAATGCTGTCTGGTTTGAGCGCGCGGAGGGCACGCGCCTTTATCCGCTGATCTTCCACACCAAGGGCCGCGGCCCGCGCCACACGCTGGTGCCTCTCAACCAGATTATGGATGAGCGTTACTCGGTCTACTTGAAGAATCTCACCGCGTAGGAGACCTCGAACTCTTATCTGTTTGCGGCGGCGGCATCGACGCAGGTGTCGCCCGCGCAACCCACTTCTCCCACACCTCCGGCTCGGTCAGCATCTTGATGTAAACCCCGCCCACCACCGACCGTGCCTGGAAGCCCACCTGCCGCGCCGTCACCGTGTCATACCAGTCGGTCATCGGCACGCGATCCGGCGTGTGGTTCAGGAACTCATACACCGGATGCACCAGCGTATGAAAGTCGGCCACGTTGCCGGCCAGTGTTGCCGACCAGATTGTCCAGTCCAGCTTCGTATAGCTCGCGCGATTGTCCAGGGGCAACCCGTAGCGGTTCAGGTGCGCCTTGTAAAACGTCACTTCCTTCTCCGCGACACTCGCCGGGAACAGATGCAGCCCCAGAATTTCATCCCACACCAGGTTGTACTTCTGGCTCCACGTTCCCGGCTTGTCAAAGGCCAGCCGGAAGTGGTCGCCATCGTTCGCCATCTCCACCCACCTGGCCGCCATCACCCTGGCCGCGCCCGCATAGCGCCCGGCAGCTTCATGATGGCCAAGCTCGCCGGCAAGCTGCGCGTATGCCGCCAGCGCCTCAATCGCCTTGATGGAGAGGTTGGTGTTGTGCGCCAGGTGGCCGGCAAAGTCGTCCGTGCAAAGCTGATTCTCCGGATCAAATCCCTTCGACATCAGATACTCGGCCCACCTGGTCACCAGCGGCCAGTAGCGCTCTGCAAAAGCTGCGCTGTGCTCGGCATGCGCCACGGCATCCAGCAGCAGAATCATGTTGCCGGTCTCCTCCACCGGCATCTGGTCCTTCTCGCTCACCTCGCCGCCGCCGTAAAGCTGCCCGTTCGCCAGCGGATACTTGCCCAGGTCGTGCGGCGCAAAGGGAAACTTCCATCGCGGTGACTCGGCATAGCGCAGCACCGGCTCTAGCTGCGCCTCCACCAGCTTCGGATTCAGAAACAGAAACATCGGCGCGGAAGGATAAATCACGTCCACCGTCGAGATGGATCCGTTGCTGAAGTTCTCCTTCGGCATAAAGAATGGAACGCCGTCGGCGTCTTCCACCAGCTTGTGCGCGGCAATGGCCTGCCGGAACGCCAGCACCGCAATCGCCGCATATTCGCCGCCACCGGCCTGCGCCAGATCATGCTCCAACGCGGCGTCGTAGCGTTTCGCCCGCTCGCTCAGCGGCGCGTAGTCGCGATCCGCCGCTTCCAGCATCGCGGCAAAGCTCGGGAACTGCCTGCGCCAGTAAGGCAGCAGCCTTTGCTGCATATATTCCACGGAATAGCGGTCATCGTAAGCCAGCATCACATGCCGCTCGACCGGCGCAGCGCCAACCTTGCCCAGTGAGAATTCGACGTTCAAAAGCGGCGCGCTCGGATACTCACTCTGCGGCATGCGCGGCTGGTTCAGATCGTCCGTGTCCGGAAGTGCGCCGGTCTTCAAAAAGGCTTCGCGATCATCCTCGTTGCCCGCGGCCATCGTCACCGCGCCCTGCCCATCCGGCACAGCCAAATAAAAGTATCCCCAGTCGATGCGCAGGTTGTCGCCCCACTTCTCAAGCATCGGCTGCCTCTGCGTGCCCACGCGCAGCAGGTTCATTCCCGCAATCCGCCCACGCGACCACAGCACGGGCTCTTCGCGCGTGTTGGTCGCAATGGCGCCATCCACGTCCAGATAAAGCGAAACATCGTGCGCCGCATGATCGCGTGACTTTGCGGTCCACGTCAGATACGTCACCGGCCGCGCCATCACGGCCATGTCATCAGGGAAAGCCGGCGTAAGGAAGCAGAGCTTCAGCTCAATCTCATCGTTCTCGAGCGTCACCATCGTGCGCGTCGGCGTAATTGCGCGGTTCACCTCGCGCATCGCCGGCACTTCCTCGTCGGCATCGCCCAGATATCGGAAATTCTTCCCATCCACGCGCACAAATCCGCTGATGGGCTGCGGCACGCCCGTCCAGTGGCGCGTGGGTCCATCCGTCAGCCGGTCGCCCATGGACCAGACGCTGAAATAGGGATCGTGCGCAACCAGCGGCGTGGCCGGCGCGCGCATCGGCGCAACCTCCGGTTGCTTTTCAGCCTGCTGCGCGAAGGCCGCATGGTGCGCGGCGGCTCCCATCATTCCGCAGCCACAGGCAATCCACGCCAACATGCGAAGGGTTCTCATCTTCCAGGTTCTCTCATCTTCCAGGTTCTTTCATTTTCTTGATCGGCTCCTGTTTGTTCAGCTCACCCGCGCAGGTCAAGCGTTTCCCGGCTTCAATTCGCCGTCGGCGTGCACCCGCAGGAGGCGCGCGGAATCAGTCGCGTCTCCAGGGTCACATTGCGCTCGCGGTGCCGCGGCCCCGTCACCTCGGCATTCCGCGTGCCCAGCAACCGGTCGAAGAGCATCTCCGCCGTCACGCGCCCAATCTCCTCCACCGGCTGCTGCACCACGGTAATGGAGGGCCGCACCGCCGACGCCAGCTCGAAATCGTCAAACCCCACCAGGGCCGCGCTCTTCGGCACCGTCACGCCATGCTTCTGCAATGCCTCAAACGCGTAGATGGTGGTGCTGTTCTTCAGCGTGAAAAATGCATCCGGCGGATTGGCGCCGGCCAGCATGCTTTCAATCGCGTACTCGGCGGACTTGTAATCCTTGATCGACGTGTTCAGCTCATAGCTCAATCCGGCCGCTTCCACCGCCGCGCGATAGCCGCGAATACGCTCCTGGATGGTGAAGAGCGTGCTCTCGCCCGTCAGGCACACAATGCGCTTGTAGCCGTGGCCAATCAAATGCTTCGTGGCAAAGCGCGCACCCTGAAAATTATCCGTCACCACCGACGGCACCTGCGAACCAATCACCGGCCTGTCCATGGCCACCACCGGCACTGACAGCCGGTCCAGCAGCTCGCGCAGCGCCGGGCTCCGCGAGTTGGCAGGGGCAATAATCAAACCGTCTGTGCGATGGCTGATCAGCACATTCAGGTTTTCAATCTCGGTGTGTGGATCGTTGTGTGACGCCGTGACAATCAGCAGCGAGCCGTTTGCCCTGGCCACGGCGCGCGCCGCCTCAGCACAACTGGAAAAAAACGGATCGGCGATGCTGGGAATCACCAGCCCAATGGTCCGGGTGCGGTCGCCCTTCAGCACGCGTGCCGCCTGGTTGGGCATGTAGCCCATGGCCTCGATCACCCGCCGCACCCGCGCCAGAGTCTTCGGGCTCACGCGGTCGCCGCCGTTAATCACGCGCGACACGGTCGTGGTGCCCACGCCGGCTTCCCGTGCAACCTCGCTCAAAGTGGGTGGTGTCTTTCGCCTGGTCATTCAGGGAATGCGGAGCCGGAACTCCTTCCGCGTGAAAAGTCTATTGCACCGGAAGCGCTGCATACAACACGCCGCGCCGGATTTGTCGTTTTTCACTCCCGGCTTTCGGGCCCCGCTTTCGAGTCCGGCGCACCGCCTGCGGCCGGCCTTCTGGCCCTCCCCGTGCGCATTGACCTTCCCCGCCAAAGCAGGTAAACTAGCTTAGTTTGGCGTGTCCTGCCAGTTGTCGCGGAGCCAAACGCTCGTACCCGGTAATGGGCCGGGTGCTGGAGCGTACCGCGGCACGGAAGTTTCCGCCCGAGCATGTTTTTTAGGATTCGAAGAAGCGCACCCGCCACGGGCGGCCTCGCGCTGGAGGATGTATGTACGCGGTCATTCGCACCGGTGGAAAGCAGTATCGAGTCGCCCCCGGCGACATCTTGAAGATTGAAAGCATTGGCTCCGAGAACCAGACCGTCGAATTCAGCGACGTGCTGGCCGTCTCCGGCGAGCCCGGTTCCGTAGCCCGGCCCGGCAAGGCCAAGGTCACGGCTGAAGTCCTCGGCCAGGGCCGCGGCGACAAGATCCTGGTCTTCCACCTCAAGCGCAAGAAGCAGTACAAGAAGATGCAGGGGCACCGCCAGAACTTTACCCAGGTACGCATCAAGGCCATTGAGGCCGACGGCGTCACCTACACCGCCGCCAGCTAGCGCTGCGGACCAGATTTCAGAAGGGAATTCGGCAATGGCACACAAGAAAGGTGGAGGCAGCTCCACAAACGGACGCGATTCCAATGCACAGCGCCTCGGCGTAAAGGCCTTCGCAGGCGAACTGATCACCGGCGGCTCCATCATCGTCCGCCAGCGCGGCACCCGCATCAAGCCCGGCGCCAACGTCGGCCGCGGCTCTGACGATACGCTCTTCGCCAAGGTCTCCGGCCGCGTCAAGTTTTCCAGCCACGGCAACCGCGGGCGCTTCGCCTCCATCGAGCCCATCGCGGCCGAGTAAGATCGCGGCTAAGCCCATCGCGGCTAAGTAAGACCCGCCCACATTTTGAACCGGATAAGGCCACGGCTCTGCCGTGGCCTTTCCGCGTCCCGCCATTTTTGCGCACCCTGCCGCCCTTTGCGCGCCCAAAAAGCTTCGGGCCGGATGCTTTTGGCACCCGGCCCGCTCCCACCCCCGATAAAACTCGTTCCTACAGCTTCGATTCCCCACCCTGAAGATTGCTGCGCGTCAGCACCTTGTCCACCACCTTCTCCACGTCGGTCAGGAAGAAGCTGTTGGCCGGCTGCTGCATTGCCACCTGTGTTCCGTGGCCCAGCGCTGCGGCAATCTCGTTCCAGCGGTAGATGGTGGAGTTGGCCGGCATCACCACTGGCTTCTTGGCCGGTTCCGGCAGCGCCACGTAACCTACCCACACGCCCAGCACCATCAGCACCAGCCCCTCACAGGCGAACTGCAACGGCGAAGTCAGTGACCGGTTGCCGGAAAGCAGCGCCCCGGCGATGAAGTCGCTCGAGGACATGATGCCGAAGCCGAGTGCCAGGCCGAACGGAAGATCGCGCGCCGAAAGCCGAAGCCCGTTCATGCACAGGCAAAGGAAACCCAGCAGACAAAGCTCCAGAATACTCACCGAGCGCATCAGGCTGAAGGCCACACCCTGCACCATCATGAAGCTCTTCTGCATGTAAAACACGGGCAACAGGCTCACAATGGTCGAGACCAGGGCCGCCCAGCGAAAAACAATCGTTCCCAGCCGCGTCAGTCCCTTGAACGGTGCAAGCACCGCGCGGAAGATCTCCAGGCAGATAAAGTAGAGACAGATTGCGCTGGCGATATAGACCGCCCAGTAGGCGATGAAATACATCATGAAGCAGTAGTCGTTGAACCAGTGCTGCGATTGTCCATAAAGAAGGATGAGCAGAATTGGCATGGAACCCACGCGCAGAGCAAGGTAGGCGCTCATCGCGGGGAATCGGTGGTGCAGACCTTTGGACCAGAACATGTAGCCCAGAGTCGCCCAGAGCAGGAACTCAAATCCGCTCATCACCGACATCGCAGTATCCAGTGGCATACTAGGCCTCTCCATCCTGAGGTTTTCCCAGAATAGCCCCCATTGCCACTTGGATTCAAAAGGAAACTGCACTCTGCGCATAGCACTTTCGTGCTATGGCGCCTGTCATTTGCTTCGTTCCATTTCCGGCCGGAGCCTTACTTCACGTTGCCGGACGGGCATTCCATCCTCGGTCCGCAGCAGGGAATGGGAAGGGCAGACGAGGTCGCCTGGTGGCTCATGACCATCTGCTTCGGCGCTGACGTGACGGCAGCCGCTGCAACACCGGCGAAAACCACGGACATGGCAAAGATACGAACAACGAGTTTCATAATTGGTAACCCCTCTTCAAGAACATTGGTGAGGGAAGGTCACTCCCCTAACACTTTCAGGGTATCCCGAGTTTGCGATTAAGTCCATCCTTTTCAGGGAGTTTAATTAGTAGTCACCGGCCAAATTACTATCGTCATATAACGCCTAGGTAATCCACGCGCCGGTAATCGTTTCCGGCATCACCATGCACCCTCCGCGCGGGCCCCGCGGCATGGTAAAATTGTGTTAGGAAGTTTCGCTCAAAGCCCTCGTCTTTCAAGCGGTTATCCCCATTGGCGCGCCCAGGCTCCCGCCCCACGCAAGCCGCTTCCAGGCCGGGTATGAAGCGAAATCCCCGTGATCGGACTTCTATGGCTACTTTGGCGACAAATGATGACCTCCTTCCGGACAGCAACGGCGACAGCGGCAGCTACACAGGCGAAAACATCAAGATCCTCGAAGGCCTTGAGGCCGTCCGCCTGCGCCCGGCCATGTACATCGGCTCCACGGGCGAGATGGGCCTGCATCACCTCGTCTACGAGGTCG
Organism: Occallatibacter sp.; assembly: GCA_035763705.1. Classification (GTDB taxonomy): domain Bacteria; phylum Acidobacteriota; class Terriglobia; order Terriglobales; family Acidobacteriaceae; genus Telmatobacter. The sequence continues at coordinate 105,402 of DASUAU010000021.1, forward strand.
TGGACAACTCCGTAGACGAAGCCCTCGCCGGCTACGCGAAAAAGATTGATGTCATCATTCACGTCGACAACTCCGTCACCGTCACCGACGATGGCCGCGGCATTCCCGTGGACATGATGCCGGTGGGCGACGGCAAAATGATGCCCGCCGTGCAGGTGGTGCTCACCAAACTCCATGCCGGCGGAAAATTCGACGCATCCACTTACAAAGTCTCCGGCGGACTCCACGGCGTCGGCGTCAGTTGCGTCAACGCGCTCAGTGAGGAATTTGACGTCGAAATCTGGCGTCCTGAAAAGCCCGGTGAACCCAGCCACACTTACGAGCAGAGCTACGCGAAGGGCATTCCGACTTCAAAACTGCAAAAAACCGGCACCAGCAAGAAGCGCGGCACCCGCATCCACTTCCTGCCCGACAAGTCCATCTTCAAGGTCACCGAGTACAGCTACGACATTCTTGCGCAGCGCCTGCGCGAGCTTGCCTTCCTGAACAAGGGCCTGGAAATCATGCTTACCGATGAGCGCACCGTCGATCCAAAGACCGGCGACTCCAAGCGCGCCGAGTTCCGCTACGCAGGCGGCATCGCCGAGTTCGTCAAGCATCTCAACCGCGGCAAGTCTGTGCTGCATGACAAGCCGATCGTGATGGAAGCCTCGCGCGACAACGTAGAGATCGAGATTGCGCTTCAATATAACGACAGCTATTCGGAGACGGTCTTCAGCTTCGCCAACAACATCAACACGGTCGATGGCGGCACGCATCTGTCCGGCTTCCGCACCGCGCTCACCCGCACCATCAACGCCATCGGCCAGTCGCTCGGCCTCTTCAAGGACATGAAGGAGAATCTCTCCGGCGACGATGTGCGCGAGGGGCTCGTCGCGGTCGTCAGCGTAAAGCTGCCGCAGCCGCAGTTTGAAGGCCAGACCAAGGGCAAGCTCAATTCCGATATCGCCGGCACCGTGCAGGCTTTTGTGAATGAGCGCCTGGGCATGTTCCTTGAGCAGAACCCGCCCGTCGCCAAGCGCATCATCAACAAGGCCATTGAGGCTGCGCGCGCCCGCGAGGCCGCCCGCAAGGCCCGCGACCTTACCCGCCGCAAGGGCGCGCTCGACGGCGGCGGCCTGCCCGGCAAGCTGGCCGACTGCAGTGAGCGCAATCCTGAGCGCTGCGAGCTCTATCTCGTCGAGGGCGAATCGGCAGGCGGCACCGCCAAGCAGGGCCGCGACCGCCGCTTCCAGGCCATCCTGCCGCTCAAGGGAAAAATCCTGAACGTGGAAAAGGCGCGCTATGACAAGATGCTGGGCCACGAGGAAATCCGCGCCATGATCACCGCGCTCGGCACCGGCATTGGCAAGGACGACTTTGACCCCGCCAAGCTGCGCTACAGCAAAATCATTCTCATGACAGACGCCGACGTGGACGGCTCGCACATCCTCACGCTGTTGCTCACCTTCTTCTTCCGCCACATGACCGAGCTCATCAAGCGCGGGAACGTCTACATCGCGCAGCCCCCGCTTTACAAGATCAAGAAGGGCCGCTTTGAGCAGTACATCAAGGACGATCGCGAGTTCGTCAAGGTCATGGTCAAGCGCGCCGCGGAAGAGGGCACCATCATCCGCCACGGCGAGGCCGCCAGCCGCATTGAGGGCCCGGATCGCGTTCGCTTCATGAGCACCCTGGGCGAGTACCTCGGCTTTGTCGAAAAGGTCGACAAGCGTATCCGCAACGAAGTGATTACTGAGCTGCTGGCCCGCGCCGAGCTCACCCATCGCGCCGACTTCACCTCGGAGGCCGAGGGCAAGGTTCCCGCCAAGGTTGCCGCGCTGCATGCCCTGCTCGCTGAGCGCGCCGCCGAGTTCCAATACAAGCTCAGCAAGCCCGTTGAAGACGAGGAGCACCACACCTGGTCCATCTGCTTCACTGATTCGCAGAGCGCCGTCCGCTGCATAGACTGGACCATGGCCTCCAGCCCCGAGTTCCGCCAGATGATGGCGAAGTACTCGCAGATCAAGGACTATCTCGAGCCGCCCTTCCTCATCGAATATGCGGGCAAGGCCGCCGCGAAGGACGCGGATTCCGAGGACGAAGGCGATGAGGCGGAAGCCGAGGCGCAGACTGAAACCCGTGCGACGCGTCGCTCCAGCCGCATTCCGCGCGAGCCGGTGGAGAAGCAGACCGCGCGCGATCTCTTCACCTACATCGTGGAGCAGGGCAAGAAGGACTACCAGGTGCAGCGCTACAAGGGCCTGGGCGAAATGACCTCTTCGCAGCTATGGGAGACCACCATGGACCCCGAGCGCCGCACGCTGCTGCAGGTCAAGCTTGAGGACATTGCCGAAACAGAGACCATCTTCACCACGCTTATGGGCGAGGACGTCGAGTCGCGCAGGAAATTTATAGAGGACAATGCCCTCGATGTCAAAAATTTAGATATTTAGGTCGATCAGGAATTGAAGTCTCATCCGCCCGGAACTCGCAAGAGGTTTCGGGCGGTTTGTTTTGCGCCTCACAGCAGACGCCCTCTCGCCTGCAGGAATTGACTTCTCAGTGCCACAACCCATTCTTGAAATCGTTCTCCGCATGCCGCACGCTGGAAGGCTTGCCCAGGTCGCGCCAGTAGGCCGGCTCCGCCTCGAATGCAACCACCCGCTCGCCCTGCGCAGCCAGCCGCAGATACGTCGGCACAATCGGAAATGCGCCCTCTTCGCTCAGCTTCTCGAAGATGCGCGGCGAGATGACGTGAATCCCGCAGAATGCCCGCGCATGTGTTTTGTTCGCCGGCCTCACCAGCTCCATCGCGCCGTCACGCCCCGCCTGCTTTCCGCACAGCTCGCCGGCTTCGTCAAACAGCAGCAGGCGCGAGCTCTCGCGCTCCTTCACCGCCAGCGTGGCCAGCGCGCCGCTCACCTTGTGCCGCCGCGCCATCTCCGCCAAATCAATCGTGCTGATCACATCCACGTTGTGCAGCACAAACGGCTCGTCCGGCTCCTCCAGAAAAAACGCCGCGGCCTTCTTCAATCCGCCGCCGGTGTCCAGCAGCACAGCTTCGCGCGAAACTTCAATCTGCATGCCAAAGTTCCGGTGCGCACGCAAAAAATTCTCCACCATCTCCGCGTAGTGATGCGTATTCACCACCGCCTCGCGCACGCCGGATGCCTGCAACTGCCCCAGCGCAATCTCCAGCATCGTCCGCCCGGCCACTTCAACCAGCGCCTTGGGCCGGTCGTCGGTTAGCGGACGCAGGCGCGTGCCCAGCCCCGCCGCCAGCACCATGGCCCTCATTGAACCGGCTGCTCCGCTGCCGTTCGTTCCGCCACAGGCTTTTCCGCTTCCACGTGCCGCACCACCACGTCCACGCCGCCACGCGCGCGCAAATGCTTCGCCAGTTGCTCAGCCAGAAACACTGACCGGTGCTGCCCGCCCGTGCACCCGAAGGAGACCATCAGGCTCTTGAATCCGCGCTTCTGATACGCGCTCACGCTTGCATCCACCAGCGAAAGGACATTCGCCAGATACTGGTGTACGCTCTCCTCCCGGTTCAGGTAGTCAATCACCGGCGCATCCATCCCCGTCAGCGGCTTAAAGCGCTCTTCCCTGCCCGGATTCGGCAGGCTGCGCGCATCAAACACAAACCCTCCGCCGTTGCCCGAGTCATCCATCGGCGTCTCCCGATGAAACGAAAAGCTGAAGATGCGCACCGTCAGTGACTCCGGCTCTGCGGCCAGGCTCATCAGCTTCTCTGAGCGCAGCATTCCCTCAATGGCGTCCATCAGCGCGGGCAGCGCCACCGGCAACTTCACGTGGTGTGCCAGCCAGCGCAGATTCTTCAGCGCGTAGGGCACACTCTGCAAAAAATGCTCCTTGCGCTCATAGAATCCGCGAAACCCATACGCGCCCAGTGCCTGCAAAATCCGCACATAGACATACGCGTAGTAGTGCTCCATGAACGCCTCGCGCTTCACCGGCACATGCTTCGCCAGGCACGCAAGGTAGTACTCCAGCAGTTCTTCGCGCAGCGCCGGCGGAAGGTCTGCCTTGCCGTCAAACAGTAGCGAGGCAAGGTCATATTGCAGCGCGCCGCGGCGTCCTCCCTGGTAATCAAGAAACCACGGCTCGCCCTCGCGCAGCATCACGTTGCGCGATTGAAAATCCCGATAGAGAAAATAATCATGGTCGGCCGCGAGCAGCAGCCTGGTCAGCCGCGTAAAGTCGTGCTCCAGCGCCTGCTCGTTGAACGGCACGCCGGACAGGCGCAGAAAGTAATACTTGAAATAATTCAGGTCCCACGCAATCGACTGCCGGTCAAAACTCGCCCGCGGATAGCACACCTTGTAATTCAGATCGCGCCCGGCATCCACCTGGAAGCGCGGCAGCGCTGCCACAACCTTGCGATAAGCCTCCACCGTCTCCGGCGCAATCGCTTCGCCGCTGCGGTGCGTGCTCAGAAACTCAAACAGCGTTGTGTCGCCCAAATCCTCTTCCAGATACGCTCCCTGGCTCAGCTCCTCGCCATAAATCTCCGGCACCGGCAGTCCATGCCGCCGAAAGTGCCGTGAAAACTCAAGGAAGGCGACATTCTCCTCGCGTACGCCATACAGAATGCCAATGGCGCTGCGCTGGCCCGCGCGCAGCCGCACAATCACGCGGCCCGAGCCGCCCAGTTGCCCGTGCAACGGCTTCACTTCCTCAGCCGGCGCGCCGAAATGCCTTTCAAACAGCGTTCCTAAAACGTCCATCCATCGCTTCCCGCCGCGCTCTCGCGCCGCTAAGCCAAGATACCCACCCGCGCATGCCCACCGCAAGGCAGCCCTGCCGCGCACGGCTCAACTCAGCGGTGGTAGCCTTCCCCTGTCTGAGAAAACACAATCAAGGGGAACCCCGTGTCTGCTTCCTTGCATTTCTTTACCGCAGTCGCCATCCTCGCCGCAGGAGCCCTCGCGCTCCCGGCTATCGCAGCAATGCCCGCACCGCCGCAACACCCTGACCACGCGGCCGCAACCCAAACCCAACTGCCGCCCGGCGACTACAACCCCGTCGCGGACCCGCACGCCGTTGTCCCCTTCGGCCATGCACGCTTCACCGTGCTCACGCCGCAGCTCATCCGCATGGAGTGGTCCGCCGATGGACATTTTCAGGACCATGCCTCCTTCGTCTTCCTCAATCGCCGCCTGCCCGTGCCCAAATTCCAGCACAGCGTCAGCGCCGGCGGGCAGCTCACTCTGAAGACCACCGACCTTACCCTCATCTACGCGCCCACCGGCGACGGCCAATTCACGCCGGGCAACCTCTCCATCACCTTCACCGTCAATGGCAAGCCTGTCACCTGGCATCCGGGAATGGCAAACCCCGAAAACCTCCAGGGTACAACGCGCACGCTCGATGGCGCCCTCGGCTCCAAGACCAAAGAACCCATCGGTCAAGGACTCATCTCGCGCGCCGGCTGGGCCCTCGTGAATGACTCCACGCGCCCGCTCTTTGACTCGACCAACTTCAGCTTTACCCAGGGCGAAAAAAGTCCATGGCCGTGGGTCATGGAGCGGCCCGCCGACGAGCAGCCCGGCAAATACGACGACTGGTATTTCTTCGGCTACGGCCACGACTACCGCAAGGCCCTCGGCGACTTCGTCAAGGTCGCCGGCCGCATTCCCCTGCCGCCGCGCTTTGCCTTTGGCGCGTGGTGGTCGCGCTACTGGGATTACACCGACCAGGGAATCCTAAGCATCGTGAAGGGCTTCCGCGAGAATGACACGCCGCTCGACGTCTTCGTCATCGACATGGGCTGGCACATCAGCCGCGAGCAGTTGGAAGCCCGCGGCGAGCACGACCAGTCCAACCAGTACCTCGGCTGGACCGGCTACACCTGGAACAAGGTGCTCTTCCCTGATCCCACGCAACTCCTCGACAAGCTGCACGCCGCGGGATTAAAAACCAGCCTCAATCTTCATCCCGCCTCCGGCATCGAGCCGTGGGAGGCCGACTATCCCGCAATGGCCCGCGCCATGGGCATCGATCCGGCGACCAGAAAATACGTGCCCTTTGACCCCACCAGCAAAAAGTGGGCCACCAACTACTTCAACATCGTTCTCCATCCGCTGGAGAAGCAGGGCATCAACTTCTGGTGGCTTGACTGGCAGCAGGAGCCCATGACCAAACTGCCCGGCGTAAACAATACCTGGTGGCTCAACTATCTCCACTTCACTGATCAGCAGCGCGAGGGCAAGCGCCCGCTGCTCTTCCATCGCTGGGGCGGCCTCGGCAACCATCGCTACCAGATTGGCTTCTCCGGAGACACCATCTCCGTCTGGCCTTCGCTCGCCTTCCAGCCCTGGTTCACGGCCACCGCGGCCAACGTGGGTTACGCCTACTGGAGCCACGACATCGGCGGCCACATGCCGGGCATGGTGGGCCCGGAGCTTTTCACGCGCTGGGTGCAGTTCGGCGCCTTCAGCCCCATTCTCCGCACTCACACCACCAAGAACCCTGACTCCGAGCGCCGCATCTGGGCCTATCCCGAGCCCTACTCCTCCATACTGCGCTCGGCCTTTCAACTGCGCATGGCCATGCAGCCTTATATCTACACGGAGGCGCGGCGCACCTACGACACCGGCGTCGCCTTTTTCCGCCCGCTTTACTACGACTGGCCCGAGGCCAGCGACGCTTACACCAGCAAAAACGAATACAGTTTCGGCGCGCAGATGATTGTCGATCCCGTCGTCACGCCAGCCGACAAGGTCTCCGGGCTCTCCACGGAATCGGTCTGGCTGCCCAAAGGCAACTGGATAGAGTGGCCCACCGGCAGGCACTTCACCGGCCCGGTCACCGTCCAGCGCAGCTTCTCCATCCGCCAGATTCCCGTCTACGTGAAGGCCGGCGCCATCGTACCCATGCAGCCGCCCATGCTCCACACCGGCCAAAAGCCCGTCGATCCGCTCATCGTCAATCTCTGGCCGCTCAAGCCCGGCGAGTCTTCCCACTACTCGGTCTATGAGGACAGTGGCGTTTCCGTCGACTACCAGCGCGGCGACTTCACGCGCCTGCCCATCCGCGCCACGCAAACCGGCGACACGCTCAAGGTTGAGATTGGCCCCATCCAGGGCAGCTTCCCCGGCATGTTGCAGTCGCGCGGTTATGAACTCCGGCTCCCCGCAGACTGGCCACCGAACTCGGTCACTGTGGATGGCGTCGCCGTCAAGCAGGCCGGTCCGCTCGGCGACAATTCCACGAGCAAGGCCGGCTGGTCCTTCCAGGGCAACACCCTCACCACCGTCATTCCCGTGCCGCGCCACAGCGTCCACGGCGTCGTCACCATCCAGATCCATCGTTCGCCGCAGCTCATGGCACGCCGCGCGGAGCTCGACGGATTCGCCGGCGACGTGACTCTACTGCGCGAGGTCTATGACGCCGTCAACAAGACTCTGCCCGTCTCCGTGCCGCCGGACGTGCTGACCGAAGCCATGCAGACCGGCGACCGCATCGGCTACCATCCCGAGCGCGCCGCCGAAGAAATCGCGCACTTCCACCAATTGCTGCCCCAGGCCCAGGCCGCCGTCCAAAAACTCGCCGCCGGCTTCAAGCAGCACATGGACGCAATGGCCGCGCGCATGCATCCGCAGAGCTGGGAAAAAGCCGAGCTCGTCACCCAGGAACAGCAGCGCAGCGACGCCATGGCGCAGGCTCGCGCGCTCATCCAATCAATGAGCGAAGGCCACGAGCAATAACCTGTATTGCAAACAAACAGGGTGCGGCTTCCCGCTGCACCCTGTCTTATTTTGTCCTCCGGCCGAGATCACCAGGCCTGCGCCTACGGATGCTGCATAAACAGCGGCGGCTCATCCGCGCTCGGTCCCCAGCTTGCCGGCACCGGAACATCCAGCAAACGCAGATACACGCACAGTTGCCCGCGATGCTGATACACGTGGCTGAACATCACATCGCGCAGAAATTTCGCGCGCGGCATCTCCACCACGGTTCGCCCCTCTGCCTGCATGCGCCACGTTTCGTTCATCTCCGCGTCGCCAAACTCCGGCAGCGCGCGCCGCACCTTGGCCACGCTCTCATCCAGCGCTTCCAGAATCTCCTCGCGGCTCTCCGGCTGCGGCGTCACAAACGACTTTGGCGCGGGCGCGGGATTGCTCTGCACAAAAGCGATAATCTGGCCCGGTACACGGGCAATGTGCAGGGCAAGCTGGCCTGCCGTCATCGATTTCTGGTGCGGCTTCCACGTCAGCTTCTCCTCCGGCACACGCTCCAGATACCGGCGCATAATCGGCGCCTGCTCCTCGAACTCCCGCAGAAACTTCTGCGCAATGGATCCTGTGTCGACAGATTCAGATACCGGCATAGACTCGTCCTCCTGGTGATTGCGGGATACATATCCCGGGAAATGTGCCGGAACTCCTTTCAGAGCCCCGATCAAAACGCAATGCTCCCCGTCAGGCCTGCTCGGCGCGCTTCTTTGCCTGCCCCAGAATGTAGCTCCAGCCAGCCACCACGCCCTTGCGATGCGTTTCGTCAATCAGCCCCAGGCCCAGGTGGTGGAACTCAATCACCGTGCCCTCGCCGTCCCTCCGCAGCCGGTATTGCACATTGTTCGCCACCGGGTACGACATGAACAGCGGACCCGAAAGCTCCAGCAGCGTGGGACGCTTGATGGCCTGCACCACGGCCCAGAAATGCCCATTGCGGTCGCCCAGGTCGCGATACCAGCGCCCGCCCGGCCACGCCTCCAGCTTGAACGGCATGGCTTCTCCATCCGGCCGCTCATTGCCGGGCCCAAGCTGCTCCAGCAGCGCATCAAAGGTTACGTCAATCGGCGCGTCCACGCGTATCTCCTGCGTCACGCTCAGCTTCAGGTCTTCCAACTCGGAAATTGCGGTCGTCATTCTTCTGTCTCCTTCGCGGTCGAATCGGGATTGGACTTCGTCCTGGCTTCCGCGCGCTCTTTCACGCGGCTCAACTGGTGGCTCCAATAACGTTCAAAGCTCTCCGTCCACTCGTGCAGCGGCCGGATGCCCTCAGCGTTGGTACGGTAAAACTTGTGCCTTCCGTTCCGTCGAACGCGCACCAGACCCACATCGCGCAGCACGCGCAGGTGCTTTGACACCGACGGCTGGTCAATCCCCATCGCGGCCACCAGCGCGCCCACCGGCAGCTCCCGCACCACCAGCAGGGCCAGAAGTTCGCGCCGCCGCGGCTCGGCCACTGCGTTGAAGGCATCGGAAGTGGTAGCAGCTCTTGCCATAAGCAAAAATATATACCCATATGGGAATATGTCAAGCAAAATTTATTCTCCGCCCCGCCGCGCAGAAAATGAAAGCGTTTGCACTGCACACCCGCTTCATTTACCCTGCGCCCTATGGGAAATTTTTCGCGCTGCCTTGCTCTCTTCCTTCTTGCCGTGCCGCTCGCCCTTGCGCAAAGTGCCGCCACGCCCGCTTCCTCGCCGGAATCGCCCGCAGCCAACCCGCTCGCGCCCACCCGCGGCGTGCTTTCCGCCCGGCAAATTGATCTCCAGTGGCAAAAGTCCGTTGCCAAGTACGACGGCGAGCGCAATCGCCTGCTGGCGGAGGAAAACAAGCAGGCGCACAGCGGACCCTTCCGTCCGGACTGGGCCACGCTCATCAAATACCAGCAGCCGCAGTGGTACAAGGACGCAAAGTTCGGCATCTTCATCCACTGGGGTGTTTACTCCGTGCCCGCCGCTGAGAACGAGTGGTACCCGCGCAACATGTACATCCCCAACCAGGGCGCCTACAAGGACTTCCGCGCGCGCTTTGCCCACGGCGACCCCGCACGCGGCTACAAGGATCTGATTCCGCTCTTCAAGGCGCAGCACTTTGACCCCGCGGCCTGGGCCAGACTCTTCAAGGAGTCCGGCGCGCGCTACGTCATTCCCGTCGCCGAGCACCATGACGGCTTCTCGATGTATGACTCCGGCCTCTCTGACTGGACCGTGGTCAAAATGGGCCCCAAGCGCGACACACTCGGCGAGATTGAAAAAGCCGTGCGCGCCGAAGGCCTCCATTTCGGCCTCAGCTCGCATCGCGCCGAGCACAACTTCTTCTACGCGGGCGGCCGCGCCATCACCTCCGACGTCAATGACCCCAGATACGCCTCGCTTTACGGCCCCGCGCACCAGTGGTTTGCGCCCGGCGGAGACGAGCACGGAATGTCCAACGACTGGACCTATGTGAGCCACGCCTACACCAATGACTGGCTCGCCCGCGCCACGGAACTGGTGGAGAAATACCACCCTGACGTCGTTTACTTTGACTGGTGGATTGGTCAGCCCAACCTCCGCCCAGCAGTTACTGATTTCGCGGCCTTCTATTACAACTTCGCCGTCGCCCACGGATACACCGGCGTCATCGACTTCAAGGACTACTCCATGAACTGGAAGGCTGGCGTGCGCGACTTTGAGCGCGGTCAGGCCGCCAACATCATCCCCGAGCACTGGCAGACTGACACCTCCATCAGCAACGCCAGTTGGGGCTACATCGAGCACGACACCTACAAATCCTCCTCATTCCTCATCCACCAGCTCATCGATATCGTCAGCAAGAACGGCAACCTGCTGCTCAACATCGGCCCGCGGTCCGACGGCACAATTCCTGAGGCAGAGCAGCAGCGCCTGCTCGACATGGGCGCATGGCTCAAGGTCAACGGCGATGCCATTTACGGCACCACGCCTTGGACCTCCTACGGCGAAGGCCCCACCAAAGTCGTCGGTGGCGCTTTCCATGACACTGACACCAAGCCCTACACCTCTGATGATTTCCGCTTCACCGCCAAGGGCAGCACCGTCTACGCCATCGGCATGGCCTGCCCGGCAGATGGCAAGGCCACCATCCACTCGCTCGGATGGGCGCATGAGGGCGCGTCGATTCCCATTGGCAACATCCAGATGCTCGGCTCGTCCGGCAAGGTCACCTGGCATCAGGACGCCGACGCGCTCCACGTCACGCTGCCTGCCGGCGCAGCCTGCAAGGATGCCTACGCGCTCAGGATTACTCCGGCCGCCAAATAGCACACAGCAGGCGCCACCCTCACATGCGGCGCCTGCTCACCCTCTCTTGCTCACCCTGTCTTGGTTGTCGCGTCCAACCGCGAAGAGCGCCCGGGCCTCATGCCGGGCGTTCCTGCCCCTGCACGCCTTGCCCCGTTGATTCCCTCCTGCCTGGTTTACCTTTCAGGATTCTGTGAGGTGTTTCGATGTCGCTCAAGACCTTTTTCGCTTTTCTTGTGCTCAGCCTCTTCGCCCTGCCGGCGCTCGTCTCTGCACAGGCTGTCGCGCCCAACCGCCGCTCCGTCCCCAATGCCGAGCTCTATGCCGGCTTCTCCCACGTCTTCAAGTCCTACGACAACACCAGCCTCAACAGCTTCTCCGGCGGCATGAACGGCTGGGACGCTTCGCTCAATCTCCCGGTCCCCTTCTTCGGCTCCTGGCTTGGTGCAAAGGGTGAGGTCTCCGGCGCCTATCGCTCCGATCAGCCGGACTTCAACCCGCACTCCTACTTCTTCCTGCTCGGCCCGCAAATCTCCACGCACGTCGGCAGGTCCACCATCTTTCTCCATGGACTCGTCGGCAGTGCACACCTGAACGACCAGGCGATTCCCAATCTCAAATCGAACAACACCTTCGCCATTGCCGTCGGCGGCGGCTTTGACGTTGGCCTCTCGCGCAACTGGGCCTGGCGCATCCAGGGCGACTTCTACAACACCAACTACCAATCCACCAACACCAACGTGCATGAGATTGTGAACTCCAACGGCCGACTCTCCACCGGACTTGTTCTTCGTTTTTAGCCGCCGCTGCCGGGCATTGGCGGCAAATATCTCGCGCGGGGCATTTATAGGGAGCGCTGAGTTCACATGCTGGCACTGCGCCCCATCTCGCCCCACCGCATGACCACCTGAGCGCAGCGTCTACTCCTGTCGCACGACAACTCCGCACAACATTCCTCGCTCCACCGAAATCAAAGACACCCTCGACCGCCGGCTCCCCCGCCGCGCTCGGCTATAGTGCTTGCAAAGGCATTCCCCGCCCAAAGGACCCCGCCATGCATCTTGATCGCCGCCTCTTTCTCTCCGCATGCACCCGCGCCGGCATCGCCTCCCCGCTCCTGCCCGGCGTTCTTTACACCCTCGCCGCGCAGGCGCAGGACTCAGCCGCTACCGACCAGTCCAAGCCGCCCGTCCTCACGCCTGAAATGATTGACCAGGCCGCCATACTCGCCGGCGTCGGCCCCTTCACTGCCGAGCAGAAGAAGATGATGATTGACGGCCTCGTCGACACCAACGGCTCCGTCAAGGCCATCCGCAAGCTCGACCTCCCCAACTCCGTCGCGCCCGCCTTCGTCTTCCATCCCCTGTCCGCTGCCAATGAAAAATCATCATGCGTCACCATCGACCACGACACATTCGCCGGCTGGAGTCCCGATCCTGCCGCCGTCGCACCCGCCCGCATCGAAGACCTCGCCTTCGCCTCCATCCGCACACTCGCAAGCCTGTTGCAGGCCCGCAAAATCACCTCGCTCGCCCTCACGCAGATGTACATCGCCCGCCTCAAGCGCTACGATCCGCTGCTCCACTTCGTCATCAACCTCACCGAGGAGCGCGCCATCGCGCAGGCCAAAGCCGCCGACGCCGAAATCGCCGCCGGAAAATATCGCGGCCCGCTCCACGGCATTCCCTGGGGCGCAAAAGACCTGCTCGCCGTCAACGGCTATCCCACCACGTGGGGCGCGGGCGGTTTCGAGCATCAAATGCTCGACGAGGACGCGACTGTCGTGCAACGCCTCGACGCAGCCGGCGCAATCCTCGTCGCCAAGCTCACCCTCGGCGCGCTGGCCATGGGCGATGTCTGGTTCGGCGGCCGCACGCGCAATCCCTGGAACCCCGCGCAGGGCTCCAGCGGCTCCTCCGCCGGCCCTGCATCCGCCGTCTCCGCCGGATGTGTCGGCTTTGCCATCGGCTCAGAGACTCTTGGCTCCATCTCCTCGCCCTCCACGCGCTGCGGCGTCACCGGCCTGCGCCCCACCTTCGGCTTTGTGCCGCGCACCGGCGCCATGGCCCTCAGTTGGACCATGGACAAGCTCGGCCCCATCGCCCGCTCGGCAGAGGATTGCGCGCTCGTGCTCAACGCCATCTACGGCCCCGACGGCAAGGACACTTCCGTCGCCGCAGAGCCTTTCCACTGGGGAACCACCGACTGGAATGCTCTCCGCATCGGCTATCTGCAATCGGCCTTTGCTCCTATCGGCCCCTTCAAGCCCCAGCCCGCGCCTGCCGATGAAACCGCCGAACAAAAATCCGAGCATGAAAAGCGCGAGACCCGGGCCCGCCAATATCACGCGCGCCGCGTCTACGACCAGCGCTATGACCTTGCCGCGCTCAACACGCTGCGCAAAATGGGCATCACGCTCATCCCCGTCGAGCTGCCCCACCTGCATTACGGCGCTATGACGCCGCTGCTCAACGCCGAAGCCGCCGCCGCATTTGACCAGCTCACCCTCACCGGCCGCGACCGCCTGCTCACCGCGCAGGGCCCCCAGGACTGGCCCAACGTCTTCCGCACCGCGCGCTTCTATCCCGCCGTCGATTACATTCAGGCCAATCGCGCCCGCACCCAGGTTGTGCAGCAGCTCTCCGCGCTCTTCCATCACGTGGACATCATCGTCACGCCCACCATGGACACGCAGCTCGTCGCCACCAATCTCTCCGGCCATCCCGCGCTTATTGTGCCCAACGGCTTGCGCGGAGCCGATGCACCAAAGCCTCCAAAAATTGACACCGGCAACTACGACAACATCGGCGGTCCCGGCACGCCCGTTTCCATCACCTTTCTCGCCGGCCATTATCGGGACGCAGAACTCGCCGCCTTCGGCCACGCTTACCAACAGTCCGCCGGCTTCCTTCGCCTGCATCCCAAACTCGACTGAACTTCACAGTTCCGCACGCAGCAGCGTCCATGCTGCCACGGCCTGCGAAAATCGCCCCTGGCCAATCTCAACCTCTTGCGTTGTCCAGTTCATCCGCACCGGCTGGTTGCACACATTGTCCTCGGTCCACAGCGCGGCCAGGTGCTGGATCTTCAGCACATCCTCCTGCTCAATCGCGTCCATCGCCATGTTGGTCAGCGCTTCGAAATCCTCCGCGCTCATTCCGTCCGGCAACCGCCAATTGCCTGCTGCGTCATCCCGCACCGGAGCCACCAGCGGATTCATCCGCACCACGCGGCTGTCCGCAGGCGGAGGCAGTGGCGGTCTTCCTCCGGTCATCACGTGCGACAGAAAACTCGCCGCGTCGGGTGGGTCATCCAGAATCGATTCGGCCATCTTCTTCACGTCGTGCAACCAGCTCGACTTCTCCCCCGGCGCATAAAGGTACACCGGCTCCGCGCCTTGCAGCCTCTGCGGCAGCATCACTGACCCTGTTCCCAGCGCCAGCGCCGCAATCGCATCCGGCTTGTTCCCAAGCACCACGGCCTCTGTCACGCCCGCCAGCACCGGATTGTTGCATCCGCTCACGCCGCCATCCCAGTAGCGCTTTCCGGGTTCGCTCGCCAGCTCTGCCGGCACATCGAAATAAAGCACCGGCGCGTTGGTCGATGCGTGAATCGCCTCCACCATCTGCACATCGGTTTGGTCGCCGTCGCCCCACTCCGCACCGCTTGCCGGTGCCGAACGAAAGAACCGCCCGCGATTCCGGTCATAGTCAAAGCCCGTAATCAGCAGGTGCACCGGCTGGCCCGTATTCTCACTCACAATCCCCTTCGCTGCCTCGGCCATCATCATTCCGCCGCGCAGCGGAAAGGCTGCGGTCAATCCTTCCAGCTTGCCCTCAGTCCTGTACTTCGGTGTAGCGGGCAAGTGGAGCTCTTTCTCCACAAAAATGCTCCGGCGTTTCTCCTCGCTCAGAAAGAAATCAAGCAGCGCATCCAGCGTCAAGTCCTCCACCAGGCCGCCCAGCACAATGCTTCCGCCTGAGGTGGCCGCCACCAGGTCATACTTCCGCAACACCTCATGCCCTGTTGCATTCTCACCGTGCAGCTTCATCAGCGCCATCACCTGAATCAGCGCCCATGAACCGCCCCCGTCCAGGGACAAAACCCGGTAACTCGCCATTCCATCCCCCTTGTCTGCGCGTCCTCATTCCATTTTCACCCCTTTACTCAACCAACCATATCTGCGCCCTCAAATCCTTCTCCATTGCGCGCCCATGGCACGCGATGCTTTAGCATCGTTTTATGGCGCTCGTTCAGGTCAATCAGGTTTCCAAAAGCTATCCTCGCCGCGCTGGCCTGCGCACCGAGTGGAACACCGTCGTCGATCGCGTCTCCTTCACCATCGAGCCCGGTGAAACCCTCGGCCTCGTCGGCGAATCCGGCTCCGGCAAATCCACTCTCGCGCGCATCATCCTCGGCCTCATTGCGCCCACGCAGGGCACGGTCCTCGTCGATGGCGTCAATCTCGCCCGCGCCTCGAAATCGGAAATGCGCGGCATCCGCCGCCAGATGCAGCCCGTCTTCCAGGACCCCTTCGCCGCGCTCAATCCGCGCATGCGCGTCTTCGACATCGTCACCGAGCCCTGGCGCATCCACGGCTTCGACGGTTCGGCCTCACCTGCCACAAATCGCCGCGCCGCTCTCCGCGCCCGCGCCGCCCAGCTTCTCGCCTCCGTCGGCCTGGATGACTCGGCTCTCGCGCGCCATCCCCATGAATTCTCCGGCGGCCAGCGCCAGCGCATCAACATCGCCCGCGCACTAGCCCTCCGGCCGCGCCTGCTCATCCTCGATGAGCCCGTCTCCGCGCTCGATGTGAGCGTCGGCGCGCAAATCGTCAACCTGCTGCGCCGGCTCCAGCGCGAACACGGCCTCACCTACCTCTTCATCTCCCATTCCATGCCGCTGGTCCGCTATCTCGCCACGCGCATTGCCGTGCTTGAGCGCGGCCGCCTGGTGGAAACAGGCGAATCCGAATCCCTCTGCGCCCATCCGCAACAGCCTTACACCCGCCAGCTTCTCGCCGCCACGCCGGAGCTGCCCTCCGGCGCTGCCTGAGCCGCTGCCGGCGCGCAATCCCAGCGCAGAATCTTCCTCGGCAACCCTGCGCCTGCCCGTTGCAGGGGGTATGCACGCACCTCTGGTCCCCGTGCTGCGCTTTGCGTGGCTTGTTGTCGCCTCTTTTTTTCGCGGGCGTACTCAATGCCATCGCCGGCGGCGGGTCCTTTGTTTCTCCGCCTGCGCTGCTCGCCAGCATCGGCGGTTACGTCGGCGCCCACTTCAGCCGCCGCGTCAATCAGCGCGTCATGCGCTGGACCGTCACCGCCATCGGCTTCCTCGCCTCCGGCTACTTTCTGCTCCTCAACGCCCTCAGCCATCCCTGACGCACGTTTCTAGAGCGCCAGCATTCCCGCCAGCAGCGCCGTCCGCGGCGCAAGATGCTCCACCACAATATGCTCGTGCGTCGCATGCGCGCCTTCGCCCACCGCACCCATCCCATCCAGTGTCGCCACGCCCAGCGCCGACGTAAAATTCCCGTCCGACGCGCCGCCCGTCGCCGCTTCCTCCAGCGCAAACCCCAGCTCCGCCGCCAGCCCGCGCGCTTTTTTATAAAGCGCCACCGTTCCGCGTCTCCGCTCCATCGGCGGCCGGTTGATGCCGCCTGTCACCGTCAGCGCGCAGCGCCTGTCCCGCGCCTTCAGCCGCGCAAAGCGCCGCTCCATCCGCGCGCCATCGGCCTTGCGTGCAATGCGCACGTCCATCTCCGCCCACGCACGCGCCGGAATTACATTCGTCTTCGATCCGCCGCCCACCAGCCCCACGCTCACCGTCAGCCCGCGCTCAGGCTCCGTCCAGCCGCTCACCGTCTCCACCACGCGCGCCAGCTCGCGCACCGCGCTCGCGCCCTTCAAAAAGTCCACGCCCGCGTGCGCCGCTACGCCCGCAATCTCAATCCGCCAGTCGCCCGTGCCCTTGCGCGCCGTCTTGTAGGCCAGCCCCTGCGCCGGCTCAAGCACATACACCGCATCGCACTCGCCCGCAAGCCTCTCCGTAATTCCGCGCGACACCGGACTGCCCACCTCCTCATCACTGTTCAGCAGCAGAATCACCTCGCGCGCCAGCAACCCCGCCTCCAGCACCATCTCCACTGCCGTCAGCGCCATTGCCACGCCGGCCTTCATGTCCAGCGTCCCCGGACCCCACAGCCGCCCCTCGCCCACGCGGCACGGCATTGTCTTCAGCGTTCCCAGCGGCCACACCGTGTCCAGATGCCCAAGCAGCAGGACGCGCCCCTTCGCCGCCCGGCCCGGCGGCCCAAACCGCGCCTCCAGCACATCTCCAAAATTCTTCTGCCGATGCGCCTTTACCCTGCCGCCCAATGCCCGCGCATGCTCGGCCGCCAGCGCCACGCAGGCATCCACCGCGGTCTTATCGTCACTCGGTGACTCGGCCTCCACCAGCCGCCGCGTCAGCGCAAGCAGCGCACTCTCCTTGCGCCGCGCTCCGGCCAGCAGCGCTCGCATCGGCACAGGAATCTCACTTGGAACGACCATTTTCATCCTCTCCCACCCCTCCCCGGCCAACGCGGGAGGTTCTATGATTCCAAAAGACTTAAATCGCTCGTCCATCCAAACTTCTGCCCCGCCAACCCCGAAAATTCGCGCAAAGTGTGGTAAAAATTCCACATCGACATTTCCCGCTACCCGTCTAATCTAGCGCTTGTACAGGCAGTTCATTACCGGGAATTCTATTTTGACCCCATCCGCGCATCTGGAACAGACCATCAACGAGCCCCTCGAATTCACCGGGGTCGGTCTCCATTCCGGCGCACCCGTCACCATGCGGCTGTTCCCCGCCCCCGCCGGCTCTGGCATTGTCTTCCGCCGAACCGATCTCGACAACTTTGAAATTCCCGCGAACGGCCGCAACGTGGCCAAAGTCAGTTACGCCACAAGCCTCATGCGCCAGGGCGTGCTCATCTCCACCACCGAACATCTGCTCTCCGCGCTCATCGGCCTCGGCATCGACAACCTCATCATCGAGCTCGACAACCTTGAGCTGCCCATTCTTGACGGCAGCGCCCTGCCTTACGTGGAGGCCGTCGAGCGCGCCGGCATTCGCACTCAGCGCCGCCGCCGCGAAACCATCCGCGTCCTCAAGCCCATTGAAGTCCGCGAAGGCAACAAGTTCATCGGCGTCTACCCCGGCTCCGGCTATCGCATCGACTACATCATCGAATTCCCCGCGCCCATCGGCCGCCAGCAGACCAGCATCGACCTCGCCGCGGAAACCTACGGCTCGTTCATTGCGCCCGCCCGCACCTTCGGCTACAAGGCCGATGAGCGCCGCCTGCGCGACATGGGCCTCATCCGTGGCGCCGGTCCGCTCAACGCCATCATCCTCGGCCCCGACGGCCCGGAGAACGGCCCGCTGCGCTTCGCCGACGAATACGTACGTCACAAGGTTCTCGATCTCATTGGCGACCTGGCCCTCGCCGGCCGCCGCATCGAGGGTCACGTCGTCGCTGAGCGTGCCGGACACGCCATGCACACTGCGCTGGTCTCCCGCCTGCTCAAAGACCGTTCAGCCTGGGAACTGGCCCGCATCCCCGTGCCCACGGCCGCCGCCAGGGACAAGTCTGCTCCGCGCGCATCCCTGCGCAAGCCCGCGCTCCTCGGCGCCTGATTCCACCTCAGCCTCACGCAAACAGGATGCACATCGGCGTCGCCGCGTCCACGCTCTTGCCCTCGTTCGCCAGCAGGCCCGTCTCCGGGTCGCGCGCAAACACGCTCAGCAGGCTCGAATCCTGATTCGCCACCAGCATCCATCGCTCTGTCGGGTCCAGCGTAAAGTTCCGTGGCGTCTTTCCGCCGCAGCTTGACCGCACCATCGGCGTCAGCATCCCCGTCTTCGCGTCGGCCTTGAAGCTGTAAAGAAAATTGTCGTCGCGATTCGCAAAGTAAACGAATCGCCCGTCGCGCGTAATCACCGTGTCGCAGGCGCGATGCGGCCCCTCATATCCAGCCGGCAGCAGATCAATACGCTCAATCAACGTGAAATGCCCATTGCGCGCATGCCAGTGCAGCACGTCCACCGTCGACGCAATCTCGTTCATGCAGTAGGCCGTCACGCCGTTGGGATGAAAGTGCAGCGTGCGCGCTCCCGAGCCCGGCGCGCCGTGATACTCGCCCGCGCGCGTCAGCTCCGCCGTCTCCGTGTTCAGGTGATAAATGTGAATCCGGTCGCCGCCAAGGTCGTTCACATACGCGAACCGGTTGTCCGGCGAGAAGGAGCAGAAGTGCGCATGCGCCGTCTGCTGCCGGTTACGGTTCGGCCCGTGCTTCGTGTAGTGCTCGTGCCACACCAGCTCGCTCAGCTTGCCGTCCGTCACCTGGAAGCTGGCCGCGCTGCCGCCGCCGTAGTCGGCTGAAAGCATCACGCGCCCCGTCTTGTCCACCGCCACATGGCAGGTGCCCTTGCCGGCCGAGTTGCGCGTCGTCAGCGGAATCAGGCCATCCGCCGTCACGCGAAAGCTCGCCACTTCTCCCGTCGGCTTGCCGTCAAAGCTGTCCAGCTCGCAGGCCGCAAACAGATATTTCCGGTCCGGCGAAAACGTAATCCAGTCCACCATGTCGATCTTCGCCGCCACGCCCGCCGGCTTCAGCGTGCCCGTCGCGACGTCCCAGTCGTAATTCAGAATTCCATTCGGCGAGTTCGAGGCAACCAGGACGCGCTCGGTCTGGGGCGCTGCCCATCCCCGCAAAGCTGCGGCGGTAAAGGTGGCAGCGGAGGCGGACTTCAGGAAGGAGCGGCGGGAAAGGTTCCTCATGGCACCTGCGATTGTCGCCGATTGCACGCGTGCCATGCCACCCTGCCCTCGTCCCCCCTGCATGCAAGCTCACTCCATCCGAAACTCCACATTCACCGTCGTCTCCACCTCCACCGGCTTGCCGTTCAAAATGTATGGCCGATACACCCACGTCTTCACCGCTTCCAGAGCGGCTCTCTGCAGCAGCGCCGGTCCGCTCACCACGCGCAGTCCTTCAATCTTCCCCGCCGTTGAAATCGTCGCCTGCAGCACCACTGTTCCCTGCACGTGCAGCGTCTTTGCGATCGGCGGATACTCCGGAATCGTCTTCCGCACCAGCAGGCCCGCCACGAGTTTTGACGAGAGATGCACCGTGTCGGGCCGCGTAGGCTTTACCACGGGGATCTCCCCTCTCCGACCAAAGATGCTATTCGCATCGCTGGGCAGAAACGTTCCGTCGCCCGCCACATCCACAAACGTGGCTCCATCTGGCGGCCGTAAATCAGGGCTCATAGCAATTTTCGAATGAATCAACACCGGCGGCCGCAATGTGCGATCAATCGGTGTCGCCGGTTCGCGTGCGACCGTCTCAGTCACTTTCACATGCACGGGCTGCGGCTCCTGCTGAAAGACGAGCGGCGATAACCACAACGCGCGCTCCAGTCTCTCCGGGTGCAGCAGCGGAAACAGCACCAGCGCCGCCAACACGCACCCATTCAAGGCAAACGTCGCCAGCATCCAGTTCCGGCTCCGCGTGTGAATTCTTCCATAGCTCTCGAACGTCGCATCCTCAAACATGCCCGCCTCCTTTTCGTGATGGGGTGCAGGCAGGCGCAGAAGGCCTCTCGCCGCACCGCGCGCATCACCGCGGGCGCGCCGTTCAAGGCCCTGCGCGCATCTGCACCACAATCACCTTCTTCGGATAGACACCGCACCCGGCTCCACTGTTCCCGTCGAAACGTTCTTGCAAAGAGCCCCATCCATTCCGCGCGCCTCCCCATCCTCGCGTGCGATACACTCCAAGGCAATCGCGGTTGCTGCCGCCCGGAGTTTCCTAAGAATGAAATTGCTTCGCCTGTTGCCTCTTGCGCTTGCCGCATGCGTTCTCTCTTGCCCGCAACTCCCGGCTCAATCCGCGACGACAGAAGAATCGCCAACCGGCGCGCAGCCCGCAGCCGCACAAACCGCCGGGCCCGATTCCGCCGCCACACTCGCCTATATCCACGCCGCGTGGGCCACTCTCACGCGCTCCATGGCAGACTGCCGCTCCTTCGGCGACGTTAAAATCGCCGCGCCGCCCGTGCTGTACATTCCCGCCGATATTCCTACGCCACCCGAAGTCGTCGCGCTCGAAAACAAATGCCACATCCGCGTGCTCCCCCTGCCGCGCACGCTTGAGAAAATCGGCGACCTCGATCCCCACGAGCTCTCCGCGGAGGGCCTGCTCTATCTTCCGCATCCTTACGTCGTCCCCGGCGGCCGCTTCAATGAGATGTACGGCTGGGACAGCTACTTCATCCTCCTCGGCCTTGAAGCCGACCATCACGCAGCCCTCGCCAAAGACATCGTCGACAACTTCTTTTTTGAAATCGAGCACTACGGCGGCGTGCTCAACGCAAACCGCACCTACTACCTCACCCGCTCGCAGCCGCCTTTTCTCACGTCCATGATCCGTGCCGTCTATGAGAATCCGCGCAGCTTTCCCGCGACTCCTCTGGGTCGCGAAACCGCGCGCGCATGGCTCGAAAACGGATACACGCTCGCCGAAAAGGACTACTCCACCTGGACCCGCCCCGAGCACCGCGCCGGCACCACCGGCCTCGCACGCTATTACGACTACGGCTCCGGCCCCGTGCCCGAGATGGCCGACGACGCCACTTATTACATCGATGTCCTTCATTGGCTCGTTGACCACCCCCACGCGGGCGGCGCAGCGTTTCTCCTCAAAGCTCCCGAGCACCCTGACGCTGCTGAGGCCGCGCACCTGCGCCAGTCCAGTTGCGATGTGAACGCAAGCGTCGTCTGCATGCGCGCCTGGTACAGCGGTTACCGCCTCACCGCCGATTTCTACAAAGGCGACCGCGCCATGCGCGAGTCCGGCTTCGATCCCAGTTTTCGCTGGGGGCCATTCGACGGCGCAACCCACCATTACGCGCCCGTCGATCTCAACTGCCTGCTCTATCGCTACGAGCGCGACCTCCAGCACTTCGCGCTGATTCTCGGCAAACCCGCCGACGCAAAACTGTGGGAGCGCCGCGCCCAGCACCGCCTCTATGACATCCAGCGCTACCTCTGGCAGCCGAAAGCCGGCGTCTTCGCCGACTACGACTTCATGCACCGGAAGTCATCCACCTATGCTTATCTCACTTCGCTCTATCCGCTCTGGGCCGGCGTCGCCATGCGCAGTCAGGCTCGCCAGATGGTTGCAAAGCTCAGCCTCTTTGAGCGGCCCGGCGGCCTCTCCATGAGCAACTTCTCAAGCGGCCTGCAGTGGGATGAGCCCTTCGGCTGGGCGCCCACCAACTGGCTCGTCGTCGACGGCCTCGACGATGCCGGCTTCCG
>DASUAU010000022.1:0-14378 GCA_035763705.1 Occallatibacter sp.
GCCATACGCCTTGATGAGGATGTTAGGAATACTCGCAGTGGGTTCGTAGGAGCTTCTCCAGTGGCTTCCCGCTGCAAGGCCGATACTGTCTCCAGCCACGTCCGTTACCGTCATCAGCTTGGTCAGCGTCTGGAACGGCGCATTGCAGGTTCCGGCATTCGAGTCAGAACCATTCACGCTATCTACGGCGTACTTCGTATCACACTGCCCGAAGTTGCCGGTGAACTCGTTGTTGATGGTCAATCCGCCTCCGCCCGGAGTAATGTCGAGCGTGTAGACAAAGTTCCCGCACTTCTTCGTCGTCTGGTAACCAACTTGGGACAGTATTGTGCAGAATGGCGCATCGGAGCGCGGATTGATCCACAGATTGCTTCCGCTGCCGGATGCGCCGGTGAGGTTCACGCTGGCTCCGGCCGCGCCGTCCAGGGTGCCGACGCCTGTGCCCGTGCCGCTGAAGGTATAAGTGCCTCCGGAATGCGAGACGCCGGGTCCGGTGAAGGTGAATGCGCCTGTCTGGCTGTCAATGCTTGCGACGCCGCCTCCTGCGCCGCCGAAGGGATTCCATGTGTAACTGCCGGTGGCATTGGAGCACTGGTAAGCGGCAGGCGTTGCATTGATGGCGAACCAGCCGTTGTTGCTGGTTGCCGAGCAGGCGGCCGAGGGCGTTCCTGTGCCTGCATAGGTGAAGGAGCCGATGGGCTGGTAGCCGTTGTAGTCGGCCTGGAAGGGGCGGACGGCAACGTAGGACCAATCAACTTCACCGGAGCCGGAGCCGATGGCGAATCCGAAATCCTGGCCGGTGTAACTGGAGAGATCGGCGGTGACGGAGCCGACCGTATAGCCGCTGGAGTTACAAGTGGGCGTGGCAGTGGCAACCGTTGTGCTGCCGGCGCGCACGGTGAGCGTGTAACTGGTGGCCGAGGGGCACTTGACGCTGGCGTAAAGGGTAACTCTGGTTGCGGGCACGTTGGCCTTGCCCGCGCCAGCGCCGCCGATGACGTAGTTGAAAGTGTTGCCGGTGAGCGCGCTGGCCACCGGATTGGCGAAGCCCATCACGGTGTACACGCCATTGGTGTAACCGTATTTGCCGGTGATGGATGCGGCGTCAGAGTAGACGATGGTGCCGTGGCCGCTGAGCCAGCGCACATCGGCGGGCTGGATGAGCAGGTCCTCAAGGTTCATGTAGGGCGTGCCGGCGTTGCCGGTGCGGATAAAGTCCGCGGAGAGCCGGCCCCACGGCTCATCGCCGCGGGTTGCATTCTGCGCCACGGGGCGCGTGGGGGTTTGCCCGGCATTCGCGGCGGAATTGCTCACCGTGGAGACGGTGTTTCCGTAGCCCGCGTCATTCACCGTGACTGGCCCATAAGTCAGCTGAAGATTGTTTCCATAGCCGCCGACATTGAGAGTCTGCGCGCCGGTGCATTCGATGCAGCGGTTGCCGTAGCCCTCAATATACGCAGGGATGTTGGACCCGACGGAGGCGAGCTGGGTGTTGATGAGGGTGTTGAGACCGAGGTCAACGCGCCAGCCGGAGACAGCGCCGCCGGGCTGCTCGAACTCGGGCGCTTCAATCTTCCAGCGGCTTCCTCCAGTCTCAGAAGGCGACTTGACCTGGAGCAACTGCGGGCCGGCGGTGGCGTAAAGCTGCGTGCCCCTGATTTCATTCTGGCCGCCGTTAAAGCTGATCCATGGATATTTGCTCACCCAGTCGCCGTGGTCCCAGAGCTGAAAGTCTCCTCCAATTCCCACATTGTTCCCGCTCGCGCCAACGGGATTGACATCATTGAGGCCTTCGACGACGCCGTAAGTGAAGCGGGTAATGTTGACGTTGCGCGCATCGAGGCCATAGGGAATGTAGACGCCCTGGAAGTAGACGGCGCAGGAGTTGTTCTGGCCCTGCAACGTGCCGGAGGTGGTGGAGAAGTTTACGTTGTGCAGATTGTCGTAGAGCGGCAGGCGGGTGGCCGAGCCTGTCCAGTTGGCGCTGTTGCCGTCAGAGTTGTCCATGGCGATGGCGCAATTGCCAATCTGCTGGGTGACGGGCATTCCGGCAACGGCGATGTACACGCGTGCGGCGGAGACGGTGGTGGTGGCGGCGGCGGCCAGCGTGGCCGTGGTGGGCGCGATGCTGCCGTAGCACGGAGAGACGCTGCTGATTGTGGTGGTGAGATCTGCTCCGCCGGCTCCCGCGCCCTTTACCAGCACGGCCTGGCCGATGTCACCGCAGGTGAATTCGGCATAGGTGCTGGTGAGCGTGGCGCTGCCGGAGGTCATTGCGCCGTCGCCCACCCACTTGCCGGGCCAGCGATGCGCGAAGTTGCCGGAAGAGCCGGAGGCGTCCACGGAGTCGTCGAGAAGGAGGCGGATGTTTTCAAGGCTCCACAGGCGCGTGGGCACGGTGGCTGTCGAGTCAGGATCGCCGGTGTGCAGGATGTCCTGGCCGGGCTGGCCTTTGAGAGTGACGCCCTGCCAGGTTTGGCCGCTCTGGTTGTTGCCGGCTTCTCCGCGGAGGCTCACGCCGTACCAGTTGAGCTGGCTGGTCAGGTAGCAGCCGCCGGGCGGCGTGGGAAAGTAGACGACGGTGTTGGACGAGGCGTTGGCCTGTGCGGCGGTGAGCGCGGCCTGGATGGCGTTGTGGTCGTCGGTCACGCAATCGCCCTTGGCGTTGTAAGGCGCGGCCATCACGTTGATGACGTTGTTGACGCTGGCATTGACGGACGGTCCGTTGAGCGGGCCGCTGAGCGTGCCGCCGGAGAGAGGAAAGGCCTGGGCGACGGAAGTGTCAACGTAATGCTTGTCAGCCGCCTGAAGCGAGGATGTGGGATCGCCGGCGAGATAGAGCGGGCCGCTCAGCGTGCCGCCGGTGGGCGCAAGTCCGCCTTGCGCAATGTTGGCGATGGCCTGGTCAACATAAGCTTTGCTAACGGTATGAATGGCCTGCGAAGAGGGCATAACGGTGGCGCGCACCTGGGCGAGCGTGGCCTGCGCCGCGTCCGGCACAACCCAGTATTCGGTGTTGGTCGCGCCGTTGCTCAGGTAGTAAGTCACGGTGTAAAAGAGGCCGGCGGGTGTGGCGTCCTGGTTGGGCGCAAGGTTCACGGAGAGAAAGCCGTCTGAGCCGATGGTCACGGTGGTGGACCCGGCAGCGATGGCCTGTCCGCCGGCGGTGGTGAAGGAAGTCCATTGGATCTGGGCCGTGCCGGAGCCGGGCTGGCCGTTGGCAAAGTACACGGTGCCCTGCACCGTAGTGGTGGTGAAGGCCTGGGCCAGGGCCACCAAGGCGATGGCCAGCGCCGCCAGGATTGCGGCCAGACCTCTTCCGATGCGAATACCGTTGCCGGTGCTGAGATTCATGCGTGTCTCTTCCTTCTGCTCGTCTTGGATGCGCGTTGGAACAATTCGCCCCGTGCGACGAGCGCGCCGCTGAGCGGCCAGTGGTGCCATGGGCAGATGCGATGGACAGTTGCGATGAGTTGGTGCCATGAGCAGTTGCAATGGGCTGTTGCGATGAGCAGGTGCGATGTGTTGGTGCGATGAGTTGGTGCGATGAGTTACTGCGATCAGCTCGGCGGCGAATGCAACGGCCGCCCGCCGGCCGCGAACCTCCTCAGGAAGGCAGGCCGCGGCCGGCGTGGTGCAAAGGGTGATGAGGCTTGCGTACAACAACGGCATTCAGACGCCGCGGCGGCGTCAGGCTTTGGGTTGCCCAGCGCCGCCGGGCGGTGTTGCTGCATCCGGATCGGCGGGTTCACGCCACTCGGGCTGCTGGGCAAGCTCGATGGCCAGGCTGTGCAGTGTGTCCACCACCTTGGCAGCTTCAAGCTTCTGCTGGCCCTCGGCGAGGAAGTAAAGAAAACGAGCGCTCTGGATGTGGCCCTCAATCGAGCTTTTCACCAGAGCATCGGCAATCTCGATGCATTGCTTTTTGAGTGCCCTGTCGGCTGCCAGGCGCAATTTCTCAGCGCCTTTGGCCGGTGGGTTGATGGTTGAGTCTTGCGCTTGCGGCAGCTTCTCCGCGGGGTGGTCTTTCTCTTCTGGGTTCATCTCTCCGTCCGTTCCGGACGGCCTTTCACGGCAAGCGCGCGGCCTCGAAGGGAGGCGGCGCATGGAGCGGCCTTTCGTGTCTGCCTTTGGCAACAGTTCTACGGCGGCATGTCCGCGAAGGGGGTCCGAATTGAATGAATGGGAGCGGCGCTCGCTCCCTTGCGTGCTTGCGGTCTCATGGGAATGATTCAAGGATAGCGAGAAGCGGGGGAATTCTCGGCAAAACGGCGGCGGGAATTTGCGGCGTGTTTTCAGCGAGTTAGAAAAAAGTTGCGGCAGGGAAGGCTTGACGAGCCCTATGTCGCGCGGCGCAGGGGTTTGGATTCTAAGAAAAAGTGATGTAGCGCACAAGAGAAGACAGTTCACGCACTATCGATTTGACTATTTAGCGGCCGGCGGTCACAATCATTCCCTAATTCTCAGGAGAGCATATGCGGAAACCGAAGCGTCTGGCCCGTGCGGTACTGGTAGCCTCGGCCTTCTGTAGTTTGCCGGTTGTTGCAGAGCCTGCAAGTTTCTGGAGGTTGCCACTTATGCCGCAGACTCCATCTAATAGCGGGGAGATTCCGGGCCTGGCGCCGACACCACAGGTTGTCGCCCTGATCGAGGCGGCGAAGACTGCAGACACCGCCCGCGGCGCGCGCGCCTATTCAAAAGATCTGACAAGATTGATCGTCGTCCGCAAGGCGGGGATCTGGTACAGAGCTGCATTTTCGAAGCGCCTGGCTGCTGCAGACCTCGCAGCCAGAAACCGACAGCACAAATGGGTCTCCGAGGGAGAGGTCGCGCAGGCCTTCAATGAGTTGATGACGGGGGCCGGGGGAACTCTCCGGACGGACGCCTCGGTCGTGCATCAGTTGCGGATATCGCTCGCCAACACCTCAGCCGATCTCGGCTCCGTGCGCTCACATGCCGGAGAATGTTTGCCGAGCGAGGCTGTGCTCTTGATCTACGTGTTGCTTGTCAACAACGGGGCCGTGAGCACGCCGCTGCCCGCACCGCTTCCCGCTTCGCCATCGCCAAACGTCGGGTACGTGACGTTTAGCGGCCCAAGCGGCCCTGATGCAAGGATTCGCGTCTCAAGGTACGCAGCCGTGCATACGCGCTCTCAGGTTGTGGAGCTATACGAAAATCTTGCCCAGCGAATTGGCATATAGAGGAGGCTGGAATGCCGGGTGCCCCATTCCTCGCGGGCGGCATCGCGCATGAGTGCGGTCTGTGCGTGTTCGCAGCAGCTGCAGGTCCAGCGGAATTTGATCTCGACCGGCCAACCTCGCCAGCGGCGCAGGCGCAGAGGACGCGCATGAAATGGGGCCCCCGGCAATTGAGGATACGGTCGGGGCAAGCCCCTTTGGACGCTATTTAGCCTTCTCCTTCATTACTTTTAAGCTTGCCCTCACCAGCTTTCTCACCAGGGTCGAGGGTATCGGTTGACTCATTGGAAAGCTGACAATCGCTTTCGTTGCAGGATAGCCTGTGAGCTCCTC
The DNA here is from genome assembly GCA_035763705.1 of Occallatibacter sp. Lineage (GTDB taxonomy): Bacteria > Acidobacteriota > Terriglobia > Terriglobales > Acidobacteriaceae > Telmatobacter. Next base: position 5,532 of record DASUAU010000022.1, read on the forward strand.
CCTGTGTTCTTGTATCACTGGCGGACGTACATGCAGGCGTATGTGCGGCTTCTTGAAGCTGAACCAGACAAACATCCCATCATAGTCATACCCAGGATAGGAATAACCGGGCATCTGGAAGTAATCCGTGCGTTCGGTGGCGCCAGGTGCAGCCGCCATTATCGCGGCCCTTATCTTCGCCAAATTGCCCTGCACCTCTTTTGGGCAGCGTGCTATGTAGTTGTTCACTTCACTCGTCACGGCTTTTGTCATCATTGCATTCTCCTCCGTGCCGATTCTATTTCCAGTGAGTCGGCGGGTATTCAGCCGGGTGCCCCATTCCTCGCGGCGGCATCGCGCATGAACGGGCAGTCTGGCGACGTATGGTTCGAGTGCCGCATGGATCGTTCTACCACAGTCATGGCTTGCGGGCGATGGGCTACTCTAATCGGATGATGAGCCGAGGGAAGCATGAGCCCACGCTGCTGGTGCATGGCGGCGCGTGGGCCATTCCGAAGGATGCTGAGGCGGCGCACGAGGCCGGGGTGCGGGCGGCGCTTGAGGCCGGTTATGCCGTGCTGGCGCGCGGCGGCGCGGCGGTGGATGCTGTGGAAGCGGCCGTGGTGGTGCTGGAGGACGATGCAACCTTCGACGCGGGGCGGGGCAGTTTTTTGACGGCGGACGGGCGCGTGCAACTGGATGCGCTGCTGATGGACGGCGGGCGGATGCTGGCCGGGGGCGTGGCGTGCGTGGAGCGGCTCAGGAATCCGATACGGGCGGCGCGGCTGGTGCTCGAAAAGAGTCCGCATGTGTACTTTGTGGGCGCGGGGGCTGAGGCCTTTGCGGCGGCGCATGGGATGGAGCTGATTGAGAACGGCGAGCTGGTGCTGGAGCGCGAGCGCGAACGGCTGCGCGAGGCCCAGGCGCGGGCGGCGGCCGGGCTGAAGGACAGCACCTTTGAAGGCATGGAGGACGACAAGGGTCCGGAGACGGCGGTGGATTTGGATTCGGACCCGCACCGGGCAGATTCAAATCAGGCCGATTCGCACCAGGCCGATTCCCATGACACGGTGGGCGCGGTGGCGCTGGATGAGCGTGGTGATGTGGCGGCGGCGACCTCGACCGGCGGAACGCTGAACAAGACGCCGGGGCGCGTGGGGGATTCTTCGCTGATTGGGTGCGGCTGCTACGCGGACAACCTGGCGGCGGCAGTCAGCCTCACGGGCTGGGGCGAGCCGATTATGAAGCTGGTGCTGGGCAAGTGGGCCACGGACCGCGTGGCCGAAGGCACTCACCCGGAGACGGCGGCGCGCGAGGCGATTGCCTATCTCTACAACCGGCTGGGCGGGCACGGGGGCATCATTCTGCTGGGGCCGGACGGGCGGTTTGGGCTGGCGCACAATACGCCGGCCATGGCCTGGGGCGTGGCGACGGCGGCGGGGATGCAGGCGGGGATACGGATCGGATGAGGCTGATTCTGGCATCGGCGTCGCCGCGGCGCAGGAAGCTGCTGGCGCAGGCGGGCTTCAAGTTTCAGGTGCGGCCGGCGCACGTGAATGAGGATGTGCGCGCTGACGAGGACGCGATTGCCTATGTGGTGCGGCTGGCGCGGGAGAAGGCGCAGTGTGTGTTCAACGAAGCAGGCGACGCGGACACAGTGGTGCTGGGGGCGGACACAACGGTGGTGGTGGATGGGCAGATTCTGGCCAAGCCGGCGGATGCGGCGGATGCGGCGCGGATGCTGCGGCTCTTGAGCGGGCGGACGCACCGGGTGATTACGGGGGTTGCGGTGGTCAGCGCGAATGGCACGGAGGTCGCCGCGGAAATCACAGGCGTGCGGTTTGCGTCGCTCGGCGATGCGGAGATTGCGGCCTATGTGGCCACGGGCGAGCCGATGGACAAGGCGGGCGCGTATGCGATTCAGGGGCGGGCGGGCAGGTGGATTCCGCGGGTGGAGGGCTGCTACTTCAACGTGGTGGGGCTGCCGCTGGCGCTGGTGACCGCGATGCTGGAGGGGGTTGGGGCGAAGGGTTAGGGCGATTATGCCGATTCAAGTGGCCTTCTCGGTCTGAAGATCGCGAGAGCCTCAAGAGATAGCAGCCGGCGAAGAGTGGGTGGACCAACGACGTGAAATGCACACGAAGCTTTCTTTGTATTGCCATAATGGCGGTTGGGACTGTGCGGGTCTGTGCTGGAATGCAAGCTTGCAATGTGAACTCTCCTGTTCCCGCATCCCGCACGTTTGCACAAGTTAATGATCGAAGTTCCTGGCGAGAATTTCTCACGATGAAGGCTGTTCCAGAGTTGGATTTGGGGAGTGGGGAATCTGCGCAGTATTGGCGCGACCGAAGCGGCGTCTCCTATGTGAATGTCGTTGCGCCCGGCGAAGACTTTTGGGCTTACACGCGTTATTGCTTCGACAAGAATGGGAACTTGAAAGCTTTGAGTTCTGAATTCCGAACCGCGTGGGGGTGGGGATTCCGGACCGAGGGGCCAGTGCTTGAAGGCGTATTGCACCCATCGCGTTCGCAGTTCTTCAACGTGAAGAGCGGAAAAGAGATCGCGCGGCCCGCAGATGCTGACGATGTCTCGGACGCAATGAATCCTGAAATCTATCCAAATATAAAGGCTCTACCATTCGCGAACCTGCTTCGGCGTTGACCTCTTGCAAAGCGCAAGACTTTTTGCTCGTTGTGGTACGAGGAAGATGCGCGTGGATGCGGCGCGAAAGACAACCGCGGATTTCTCGACTCGCTGCGCGTTGCGCAGCTTACTCGAAATGACAATCATGCGTGGCGGGGTTGGGCCATTAGGGTTGCACCTCCACTTGCGCGCCGGTGTAGGGGATGGTTTTGTCGGCGGTGGGTGTGGGGCCGATGCCGGTGCCGTGGTCGGCGTGGACAAGGACAATGCGGAAGGTGCGGCTCTGCAACATGCCGGGGAAGCTGCCCTGGCGCGCGCCGAGGGTTAAGGTGTGCGTCGCGTCGTTCCAGTGGAAGTGAATCGTCGCGTACTTGCCGTGCGTGTAGTCGTAATTGTCGTTCTCGTCTTCGTAGAGAGTGAAGTCGCCGTCGGCACCGGGGTAGATGCGCAGCTCGATGGGGTCTGCGGGCTTTTGGGTGGACCATTCCATCTCCGGGCCCAGGGGCAGGATGGAGCCCGCGCGGACGTAGAGCGGGAGCTTCGAGAGTGGAGCTTCGGCCTGGATGTGCTGCGGGCCCTCAAGCTTGTCGCCGGTCCAAAAGTCGTACCACGTGGCCGGGGGCAGATAGACGGAGCGGCTGGTTGCGCCCTGGATGTAGACGGGATTCACGAGAAGGTCGGGGCCGAACATGAATTCGTCGCCGGTGTTCTGTGCGTCCACGTCGGTGCGCCAGTCCATCACCAGCGGGCGCATCAGCGTCGAGTGGTCGTGGGTAATCTGCCAGGCCTGGGAGTAGATGTAGGGCAGCAGGCGGTAGCGGAGATTGTCAAAGCGGACGAGGATTTTTTCGGCGTCGGGGCCGTAGGACCAGAGCTCGTTCTCGTCGGGGTAGCGGGTGCCGTGGACGCGGAAGATGGGCGAGAAGACGCCGAACTGGAACCAGCGGACAAAGAGCTCGCGGAATTTGGGATCGTTAAGGTTGCCGCCGGAGATGAAGCCGCCAATGTCTGTGGTCCAGTAGGGCATGCCGCTCATGGCGTAATTCAGGCCGGCGGGGATTTGCCGCTGGAAGGTGAGCCAGTCGGAGAGAACGTCTCCTGACCATGCTGTGACGCCCAGGCGCTGCGAGCCGGCAAAGGCGGAGCGCGAGAGGATGAAGACGCGCTTCTGTTGCGAGGCGGCCTGCTGGCCCAGCGAGATGCCCTCAGCATGGAAGAGCGGATAGATGTTGGCGTAACGCGCGCCGGAGCCAATGTGCATCTGGTGGTCGACGAGGATGTTGTTCACGCGGCTCTCGGTTTCCGGTTCGTCGGTGTCGAGCCACCAGGCATCCACGCCGATTTTGAAGAGCGCGTTGTCGATGTTCATCCAATATTGATGGCGGGCGGCGGGGTTGGTGGGGTCATAGAGCGCCTGGCCCACGGGATGGAAGCTGGGCGCGATCGTTTTGGCAATGAACCAGCCGTTCTTCTGGAACTGGTCGTAGACGGGGCTGCCGGGGCGGAAGTAAGGCCAGACGCTCACCATCAGGTGGAAGTGCTCATCGTGGAGGGTGCTCACCATGGCCTGGGGGTCGGGGTAGTTTTTGTTCCAGGTCATCTGGCCCATCGTCTTCCACCAGAACCAGTCCTGCACAATGTTGTCCACGGGAATGTGGAGCCGGCGGTATTTGGCGGCGACGCCGAGGATTTCCTGCTGCGACTGATATTTGTTCTTGCACTGCCAGAAGCCGTAAGCCCAGCGGCCGAAGAGCGGAACTTCGCCGGTCAGCTGGCGATACTCGCCGATAATCTGGTCGGCGGAGGGGCCGTAGAGGAAGTAGTAGTCAATGTGGTCGGCGACTTCTGAGGTCCAGTAGAGGGTTTGGACGAAGCGGTTCACCATGCGGCTGCGCGAGGGATTGTTCCAGAAGATGCCGTAGCCGTTGGTCGAGATCAGGAGGGGGACGGCGATGTTCGTGTTTTCCTGCGAGAGGTCGACGGTTTCTCCGCGGTAATTCCAGACGCCGGCCTGATGCTGGCCAAGGCCGTAGAGGCCCTCGTGCGAGCCGTAGACGCCGAAGTTGACCTCGGCGTGATACGTGTGTTCGCCGTTGACCACGGCGGGGTGCAGGGAGCGGTAAGCGTCGGTGGTCAGCAGCGTGCCGCGCATGCCGCCGCCAGACGAGCCGGGGCCGGTGGCGCCGCCCGGCGTGGAACCCTCGTCGGCAATGTAATGGATGGCGCCGTTGTCGCGCTCCACGATGACTTTAAGCGAAGCGGTGGCCAGGATGACGGCCTTGCTGTTCGATGTCACGGAGAACCGGGTGGCCGGCCAGTCGTGTTTCACGAGGACATCGTCGGATGGGTGCGCGGGTGCCGGCGGGCCAAGCGGCGCGTAAGTGACGTGTAGGATGGCAGGCGCGTCAACGTTGAAGTTGAGCACGCCGAACTTTTGCGTGATGCGCAGCCCGCGTGCAGTCTGATGAAAGCTGACGACAGGATTGAGGGGATTCCACTGGGCGCGGGCGGCGGGCAGGGCGGCCAGCAAGGATGCGAGCAAGGATGCGAGGACGAGGGCTGGGGCGGCGCGGCGAAGAAGCTTCATGAGGTCGAATTCCCCTGAGTGAATCGGTTGAGTGCAAACCCAACCAGTCTACGCTTGTGAGGCCGGGAGGGGGCTCATCGAGCCGGGAGTGCCGCGCAGGCCGCATCTGCGTGGAGCGACGGCGGTTGAAGCGGATAAAGCGACGGCGGTTGAGGCGGATAAAGGGCTGCGCAGGAAGCGGCGCAGGAACCGGCGCAGGAACCACTCCGGCCCTGCGGCTAACAGCGTGACTGGACCAGTTACGGCTACCGGGGGGCAGGAGCTTCAGAAGTTACTTTGAGGTTTGCCGTCTAACAAAATGTGCAGTCAAAAAGGAGGCAATCTGGGGTAGACTCCTAGCTACCTTTACAACCAAGGGCTAAACCGGTGCGAAACCGCTGGATACTTTCTGTTGCAGTGCTTGTGGCAGTGTGCGGCATCTGCCCGACGGTTTGCGCCCAGTTTCAGGAACCCACACCGGCTGAGCTGAAGATGACCGCGGACCCCCAGGCGCCAGGCGCAGACGCGGTGTATCTGAATTTGAGCGAGGTGGACGACAATCTGGACCTCACGAAGAACTTCCATGCGCGCATCAAGGTGCTGACGGAGAAAGGCAAGGATGCGGCAACCGTTGAGATTCCTTATGTACAAACGGGTTCGGTTTCCCCCTATATCAAGATCGAAGCGCGAACGATACATCCTGATGGAACGGTGATTCCGCTTCAGGGAGAACCCGCTGATTTGCTGGTGGAGAAGGTTGGGGAGACTCAGTTTCGAAGGAAGGTCATTACCATGCCGGGTGTGGTGGTTGGAAGCATTCTGGAATACTCCTACCATCGTAAGTCCTACTTCAGTTTTCCGGACTGGAGCATTCAGCGGAAGTACCTCGTGCACAAGGCACACTACACATTCCGGCCGGGGCTTGGGGAAGCTGATCTTCTTTGGTGGACGGTTTTGCCACCCGGCGTGACGCTGCAGCGGGGGAAAGATGCAACGGGAACCTTCACGCTGGATATGACAGACGTTCCGCCCTCACCCGATGAAGAATGGATGCCGCCAATTGCCAGCGTCCTCTATCGGGTGGTGATTTACCGCGGCCACGGGAAGAGTGTGAATGATTTCTGGGTGCCGGTCGTCAAATATTGGTCGCAGTATGTGGACGAATTCGCCGATCCTTCGCGTACGATTCGCGAGGCGGTGAATGGCCTGGTGGCGCCGGACGACAGCGACGAGGTGAAAGCGAAGAAGCTCTACCAAGCCGTGCAGGCGCTGGACAACACGGATTTTACGCGGGCCAAGGACCAGGCGGAACGGAAGAAGCTGAAGGAAAAGGCAATCAAGTCTGCGCAGGACGTGTGGAAGCAGAAGAGCGGAAATCGGGAGGAGATTGCGCTGCTTTATCTCGCCATGCTGCGGGCAGCGGGCTTGAAGGCCTATGCCATGCGCGTGGTAGATCGCGACCAGGGACTGTTTGCGGCGGGCTACTTCAGCTTTGATCAGCTGGACGACACGGTTGTGCTGGTGACGTTGAATGGCAAGGAAGTGGTTACGGATCCGGGCGAAAAGATGTGTCCGTTCATGGGCGTCAGCTGGAAACACTCGCTGGCAACGGGAATCCGGCAGGAAGACAAGGGCGGAGACGTGGCGACGACGCCGATGCAGCTCTACGGCGGCAACAAGCTGGTGCGTGAGGGGCAGATTACGGTGGATGCGCAGGGCGACGCCAAGGGCGAACTGACCTTTACGATGACGGGGCAGGACGCATTGCGCTGGCGCGAGGCGGCGGTGTTGAACGACCTGACCGAGGTGAAGAAGGAGTTCAACGACTGGGTTGGCGCGATGGTTCCGCAGGGGATGGAGGCGAGCCTGGAGCAGTTTACGGGCCTGGACAACGAGGATGTGCCGTTGAAGGCGACGATTGCGGTGCATGGAATGCTGGGTACGCCGCTGGGCAAGCGGCTGATGCTGCCGGGCGAGTTTTTTGACACGCGCGGGCACAGGCCGTTTGTGGGGCGGGAGAAGCGGCAGGAGCCCGTGGACATGCATTACGGACAGGAGATCAGCAGCCACGTGGTGTATGAGCTTCCGGCGGGGATGAGCGTGGAAGGCGCGCCGAAGGATGAGAAGATTGCGTGGCCCGGACACGCGGTGATGATTGCGCGGACGAGCGTTGGCGCTGGCGAGGTCACGCTCACGCGGACGATGGCAAGGGCGTTCACCTTTGTGAAGGCGGAGGAGTATCAGAATCTGCGCTCGTTTTATCAGCAGGTGGCCGCGACCGACCGCGCGGAGATTGTGGTGAAGGCGGGGCAGCAGGCGGCAGGGCAGACGGCAGCGGGCCGGCAATGACGCGTGGGAATAAAAAGGGGAATGAAGAGATGAGACGTTGGGGGATGGCAGTGCTGGCGGGGTTGGTTGTGCTGGGGCCGGTGGCGGCGCGGGCGCAGTTCAGGCAGCCGACAAAGGAAGAGCTGCAAATGACGGCGGACCCGCAGGCGCCGGGCGCGGACGCTGTGTATCTGGATCGCGAGGAGAAGACCGACGATACGCTGAGCTATCGCAGCCTGTCCGTGGAGCTGAAGATTTTGACGGAGAAGGGCAAGAGCCTGGCGACGGTGCGGATTCCGCACGACCAGCGCTCCTTCAAGGTGCGCGGCATTCAGGGCTGGACGATTCACCCCGACGGAACGGTCATCAAGCTCACCGCGAAGCCCTCTGACCTGATGGCGCTGAAGGTGGGCGACGTGCAGATCAATACGATGGTCTTTACGCTGCCGGATGTGACGGTGGGCAGCATCCTGGAGTACCGGCTGGATATTCAGTATGACGACAAGCAAGTGTCGTCGCCGGATTGGGAGGTGCAGCAGCCCTACTTTGTGCACGAGGCTCACTACGAATTCATCCCTGCGAAGGAGTACATGACAATCACCAACGGGCGCGGCCAGGTGCTGGACCGGCTGCTCTACATGCTGCGCGGGCCAAGCACCCCGAAGGTGGTGAACACTTCGACCGGGATATTCAAGTACGACATTACGAATGTGCCTGCGCTTCCGGATGACGACTGGATGCCGCCGCTGAACGGCATGCGCTGGCAGGTGCAGTTCTACTATTCGGCGTTTGCCAGTGGGCAGGGTTTCTGGAAGGACGAAGGCAAGTACTGGGAAAAGATATCGAACGAGTTTGCCAAGCCGACCGGCGACTTGAAGGACGCGGTAGGCAAGATTGTGGCGGCGGGCGACAGCGATGAGGTGAAGGCGAAAAAGCTTTATGCCGCCGTGCAGGCGCTGGACAACACGAGTTACACGCGGACAAAGTCTGCCGAGGAGCTGAAGGCGGAGCGGATGAAACCGGCCAAGGATGCGCAGGATGTGTGGGAGCGGAAGTCGGGCAGCTCCGACCAGCTTGCGCTGCTGTATGTGGCGCTGGCGCGTGCGGCGGGGCTTACGGCGTATCCGATGCAGGTGGTGAACCGGGATGACGCGATGATGGATGCCTCCTATCTTTCGCCGGACCAGCTCGACGACTACATTGCGATTGTGATGGTGAACGGAAGCGAACAGTTTCTGGATCCTGGAGAGAAGATGTGCCCCTATGGGATGCTGGCGTGGAAGCATGCGCTGGCCGGCGGGCTGCGGGAGACGGCGAAGGGAACAGAGCTG
>DASUAU010000023.1:0-6475 GCA_035763705.1 Occallatibacter sp.
GTCGGCCTTGACGTTTTTGAGCGTCTGCACAATGCCGCTGGGCCATGTGATGATGACCTTCTCAGCAACATCATCCGGTCCCAGCCCGAAATGCACCGGGCCCAGGCTCGACGAGGCATAGCAGACACTCGAGGTCTGGTGGTTGTACTGCACGCCGGATTTGGTTACCACCTCAATCCTTGCGCCGATGCCGTCACGATTCGATTTCACACCGCGCAGCGCGATATCCAGCCAGTGGCCGCTGTGCGGGCTGCGATTCATCCACAATTCGGCATTGTGGTCCAGGCTCGTCGCCACCACGTCGATGCGTCCGTCGCCGTCGAAGTCTCCAAAGGCGCAGCCGCGGTGGCGCGCCAAGGGCGCCGCCATCAGGCCGGCTTTCGACGTCAACGCCTCGAACTTCCCGCTTGCTCCCATGTTGCGGAATACCGTGTCCGGCTGGCGTACCGCGCCGCCGGCCGGCAGTCGTGCAGAGACGTGGCCGCGCGTGACAAAGATGTCTTTCCAGCCATCATTGTCAAAGTCATACAAACCGGCGCCGTAGCCCGCCATGTCGAGCGACTCCGTACCCAGCCCGCTTGCATCCGTCACTTCCACAAAATCGCCGTGCTTGGAGTTGCGCAGCAGCGGAAAGGTTTGCCTGTTCAGCGCGACATAGAAAATGTCCGGGTATCCGTCATTGTTGTAATCACGAAAATCCAAACCCATGCCGGAGATGAGATCCCCGCCGCCAATGAGCGCGGTATTGGTTTCAAAGGCCACCTCCTCAAACTTGTTGCCAAGGTTATGAAAGAGGAAGTTGTACTCGGCGTCGTTGGTCACAAACAGATCCGGCTTGCCGTCCAGGTCGTAGTCGGCCACGCCCACGCCCATCCCCTTGCCGATGTGGTCGCGCAGTCCCCACTCCTTGGACACATCCGTGAACGTCCCATCCCCGTTGTTCAGGAAAAGCTGGTCCGGCGTGCCTTTGTAGTAGCGTGGGTGACAGTACGCGCCAATCCCCTCGATAACGCAAAGAGGCTTGTCCGAATACGTCCATTGCATGTAATTGATGACCACAATATCCAACTTGCCGTCATTGTTCACGTCCACCCACGCCGCGGCCACGGCCCAAAGCGGCCCGTACTCCGCGTCGTTCCACTTGTCCAGGCCCGCCTGCCTCGTCACGTCTGTAAACGTCCCGTCACCGTTGTTGTGGTAGAGCGTGTTGCCATGGACGCCCGTCACAAACAAGTCCGGATGACCGTCGTTGTCGTAGTCCCCCACCGCTACGCCCACGTCGAATCCATCACCCAGCAATCCCGCCTGCTTCGTCACATCCGTAAACGTCCCGTCCCCGTTGTTGTGAAGAAGCATGTTGTTGTACTTGGCTGAGGTCTTTGTCAACGTCGAAAGGTCCGCGCCGTTGGCAAAGAAGATGTCCGGTCGCCCGTCCCCGTCGTAGTCGAACACCGCCACTCCGCCTGCCATCGTCTCCGGCGCATTGCGTGCGGGGCTCTCGTCACTGTCGAGCCGGAAAGGCAGTTGCTTCAGCTCAAAGCGAATCGGAGATGGATCAGAACTCTGCTGGCCCGCCGCGGAGGAGACACACGCGGCAGAGAAGACCGAAAGGAGCGGAATCAGGAGTAAGCGGCAGTTACGGCAAGACATACAAGCACAAATGCTGGTCTGAATCGTGGCAGGATTGTACTATGACCCGCACTCGCCGCAATATATATCTTTTTCAAACAGTTAACGCGGTGAGCCGCCCGAGGAGCCTCCCCTCGCAACCTCCCTTTTGGCGCCGTGAACAGGGTAGCCCAAAAAGGGGATGAGAGTTGTTATACAGAACGCGTACAATTCTTGACGACGCTCCGGGCCTCTGGAAAACCGCTTTATCTTGTGACGCCATTGATTGACCTGGCGACGCCTCACTACGGCCTTCCAGTGCGGAGCGCGGAAACCAGGCAATCCTATGGGTGGATACAAAATGTTGAGCGCTACCCGCAATTTCTTCACAGGACTGGCAGCACTGGGGCTGGCCGTAGCGATTACACCGGCCCGTTCGCAGACGCAAATGCAAAATCAGGCGCAGAGCCAACCGGCCGCGACCCAGGCTAAATCCACGGCTCCGCAGGCAAAGCCGGCAGCCACCACAGCCAAGCCCGCCATTGCCGCCGATGAAGCGAGTGCGATCTCTCTTGACCTGGTGGTGCACGACAAGAAGCACCGGCCGGTGCTGGACCTGACCAAAGGCGACCTGACGGTCACGGACAATGGCGTTCCGGTCAAGCTGACTGATTTTCATCTGGTCGACGGCAAATCGAACGAGCAACACCTGCTGATTCTGGTCTTTGACCCGCTCCAGGGCGCGGCCGCCAAGGACGCGCAGCGCATTGCCCTCAAGGTCCTCAAGATGGTTCCGGAGAAGGGCTTCTCGGTCGCGGTCATGGACTTCAAGGGACGTCTGCGGCTCATCCAGCGGTTCACCAATGATTACAAGGACGTGGAAGACGCCATCAAAGTGGCCACTGACCCGAAAGACAAGACCCAGGCCGCCACCGTGGAGGCGGCGGAGAAAAACCTTGTCTCGGTTGCGCGGACAGGCGCGGACCTGAAGGGCGTTCACGCCAGCATCAAGGAGCGGTCCCAGGCGCAGACGCTGCTGACCGCCCTTGAGGATGCGCAGCGCATTCAGCAGGACCGGCACGCCCGCGCTTGTCTGGCGGGTCTGATGGCGCTGTCACGCGCACAGCAGCAAATCACTGCTCGCAAGGCCATTCTCTACTTCACAACCAATCCGCAAATGGATTCCGCCGCCAACGAGATGGTGAAAACCATTATGGGCACGGCCAATCGCGCCGGCGTGAGCATTGACGCGGTAGACATGAACGCCTTCAGCTCGGACGGTGCGCACCAGATGAGCAACGCGATGATGAATGGCCAGGCGCCTTACAGCCCCGCGGCGCAGCCTGTCGCGGGCAGCGGCGGCATGGCCTCAACCACGCCCATGCAGCAGGAAGCCGGCATGCCAGCCTCGGGCAGCGGCGCCACAAGCTGGGGCACCTCGCAGGATGTTGCCGAAGCCACCGGCTTTGCCAATCGTTCCAATGAGTGGCAGATGTTCCACCAGCCCAAGGGGCTGATGGCGGAGCTGGCCCAGGGCACGGGAGGAACTTACCTTGACGCGCAGGACTCCGTGAAGAAGCCGCTCGAACGCATTCTCGGGGACATGACCACCTTTTATGAAGCCACCTATGTTCCGCCCATCAAGGACTACGATGGCAAATTCCGCACCATTGACGTAAAAACGGTCAAGTCCGGGCTCAGCGTGAATACGCGCACCGGATACTTCGCTCTGCCACCCACTGCCGACGGCAGCGTGCAGCCCTTCGAGGAGCCACTGCTGAAGGCGATGGCCGCGCCGCAGCTTCCCGATGCCCTCAACTTCAACGCGCGCGTCATTCGCTTTGGCAACCTGCCTGACGGCTACACCAACAGCATGGTGGTGGACGTGCCCATTGCGCAACTGGAAACCAAGAAGGATACGCAGACCAATCTCTACACTGCGCATGCGGCCATCGTTGCGCAAATCAAGGACAAAAGCGGCACAGTGGTGGAGCAGTTCGGTGAAGACCTGACCCACCGCGGCGCGCTGGACGCGCTGGACCACGGCGAAACCGCCCCGATCACGCTCGAGCGGCACTTCATTGAGATTCCCGGCAGCTATCAGCTTCAGGTGGGCGTGCTGGACGAGATGAGCGGAAAGATGAGCGCCCAGCGCAGCACCTTTGACATACCCGCGCAAACCGCCGGGCCGGGCCTCAGCGACATGGTGCTGGTGGCCAGCCTGCATCCGATGGACCAGGATGCCGACCCCATGGACCCGATGCGTTACTCCCGCGACAAAATCACCGCCAACCTCTCCGGCCAGGTGCCGGCGAACGACCGCGATGTGTCGCTCTTCTTCATGCTGCATCCTGACTCGTCTGACGCAAGCCCAGCGGTGCTCAAGATGCAGGTCATCCACAACGGGCACGCCGGCAAGGTGACGCCTCTGCCCATGGCGGCCGACCCGCACGGGACCTTTCCCTATCTGGCTTCCTTCAAGGGCACGGTGCTCTCGCCCGGCGATTACAAGGTGAAAGCGATGCTGACTCAGGGAGGCAAAACCGCTGTGCAAACCGTGGCTTTCTCCGTGGCAGGCGCTGCTGCAGCGGCAGGCGCACCCGAGCCGGCCGTGGGCGATGTGACCTACACGGCGCCGGTGGGCATGCAGACCGCACCCGGACAACTGGCCATCACGGCCGTCACCAATCCAATGCCCAAGCCCTCACCGGCTGCCATCACCAGCCTGCTGAACGACGCGCAGGATCGCGCCACACATTACACAGAGAGCGTGCCAAACTTTATCTGCGTCCAGCACACAGTCCGCTCGGTTGACTCCTCCGGTCGCGGCAATTGGAAGCAGAAGGATACGATTACGGAACTGCTGCGCTACCACGACAAGGTGGAGTCGCGCACCACGCTTGAGATTAACGGAGAAAAGAGCAACGTGGATCGGGCCTCGATTGACGGAGCACTTTCCACCGGCGAGCTTGGCGGCGTGTTGCGCGCGGTCTTTCAGCCCTCTGCCCACGCCACATTCGACTGGGCCGAGACAGATTCGCTGGATGGAAGCACCGTACAGGTCTTCAACTACAAGGTGGATTCCAAGAACTCTCTCTTTGGCGTCACCGGCTCAAACGGCATTCAGATTCTCGCCGCCTACCACGGGCGGGTTTACATTGACAGCTCCACCCATAGCGTCCGGCGCATCTCGCTCATCGCTGACCGCATGCCAAGCAAGTTCCCCACGCACTACACCGCCATTCGCGTCGACTATGGCTATGTGGTCATCAACGACCACGATTACCTGGTGCCGGTGAACGCGGAGATGAGCCTACGGCAGGGCAGGCATAAGGCCGAGCTAAACACGATGCAATTCCGCGACTATCGCCGCTTTGGCTCGAATGCGCAGATTCTCACCGTCAACCCGGGGGTCAAGCGCTGAAATCGGGCCCTGACGAGAAGCCGCCCCTCGCGCGAAAAGCCGCACGCCGATGCAACTCGTGGGGCGGGCTGTCAATGGATGAATGCAGTATGCTGAATGCCATGCGGTTTCCTGGTCTTCTCCTGCTCGCGCTCGCCCTTCCCGCAGCGGGCCAGTCCTCGGCGGCCCCGGGAGCGAATGTGGACCAGTTGCTGGGCTCGGCAGTTGCGGCGCAGCAGCGCCACGACCTGAAGACCGCCATCGATCTCTATCGCAGAGTGCTTGCGCTGCAGCCGGATCAGGTGCAGGCACGTGCCAACCTGGGCGCGGCGCTGGCCGACGATGGGCAATACGGCGCCGCCATTGAAGAAGACAGAAAGGCCCTGGCCGCCATGCCCGGCAACACCGGCGTGAGCATGAATCTCGGCCTTGCCTACTACAAGAGCGGCGACTTTGCCCACGCTGGACCCCAGTTCGCAAACATCCTCGCCCGCCGGCCCATGGACGTGCCCGCCGCGGTCCTGATGGGCTATGTGGACATCAAGCTCCAGCGACCGGCTGAAGCCGCCAAGCTGCTGGCGCCGCTGGAGCGAGGGCATGAGAACAACATGGACCTCGAATATGTGCTGGGCTACGCGCAGGTGCAAACGGGCGACAACAAGGACGGTGTTCCGCGCATGGAACGCATGGCGCGCGCCACCCACGCCGTGGACGCCTATGTAATTGCAGGAACAGCGCGGCTCCATGCGCGGGAATTCAAGGAGGCGCGCGAGGATCTGGAAGCGGCCGTGAAGTTGAGTCCTGACTTTCCCGGCCTGCAAACCCTGGTGGGCCAGGCCCGCGATGCCCTTGGAGACTCCGACGCCGCCATGCCGGCCTTTGAAGCTGCAATCCGGCAGGATCCGCACGACTTCATGGCTAATCTTTACCTGGGCACCATGTGGCTCAAGAAGCGGGAGCTTGAAAAAGCGCGGCCGTTGCTGGAAGAGGCTGTCAAACTGCAGCCCAAGGCCGCCGAGGCGCGTCTCCAACTGGCCAAGCTGAATGAGCTGACGGGCCACTACGCTGAGTCCGCAGCCGCGCTGGAGGATTTGGAAAAGGCTGATCCCGGCTGGCTTGACCCGCACGTCGAGCTGGCCACGCTCTATTACAAGCTCCATCGTCCCGCCGATGGCCAGCGCGAACGCAAGATTGTGGCGAAGATTCAAGCGCAGCAGCAGAAAACCGGCCCCAAAGACAGTCAGTAACGCGGCACGGGATGCCCTGCCCGCGCGGGCGACAGATGCGGACTATTTCCCCGCCGCGGCGGCCTCTGTCAGATGAACAATCCGGTCGGCCTTGACGTTTTTGAGCGTCTGCACAATGCCGCTGGGCCATGTGATGATGACCTTCTCAGCAACATCATCCGGTCCCAGCCCGAAATGCACCGGGCCCAGGCTCGACGAGGCATAGCAGACACTCGAG
>DASUAU010000024.1:0-111048 GCA_035763705.1 Occallatibacter sp.
ATCGAACCCCCACGATGGAGTTCGCACTCGGCGCGGCCTATGAGCAGCTCACGCGGCCCAAGGATGCAATCGCCGCCTCCCAGCGCGCGGAGAATCTCTCGCCCAACGATCCACGCACCATCTCCGCGCTGGCCCAGGCGCTGTTGACTGACAATCAGCTCGACCCGGCGCTCAAGCAGTACCAGGACCTGACGCAGGCCGATCCTGGGAATGCCGGGGCACAGGTGCGCATCAGCGAAATCCTCCGCCGTCAGGGCAAATATCAGGATGCTCTCGCCGCCGTGCAAAAGGCCGTCCAGATTGACCCCAAATCCCTTGAGGCCGGTTACAACGAGGGCCTGATCTATGACGTTCTGGGCCGCTACGACGATGCCGCCAAGGTCTACCGGCAAATGGTCGACCTCACCTCCCACGCCAACGGCGCGTATACGGCCGAGGAAAAAAACAATCGCGGCATCTTCCTCGCCCGCCTCGGCGGTGTTTACCACGAGCAGAACAAGGTCGACGACGCCATCGCCACCTATCAAAAGCTGATCGACATGGGCGGCGATCAGGCGATCGAGGGCTATCAGGGCGAGGTCGATGTCTACCGCGACGCCAAGATGTTTGACAAGGCTCTCGACGTTACGCAAAAGGCCGTGGCCGCCGATCCCAAAAACGTCGACCTCAAGCTCCTGCTCGCCGGCGAGCTCGCTGACCAGGGCAAGGTCGATCAGGGCCTCGACATGGCCAAAGCCCAGCTCACCAGCACGCCCAAGGATCGCGGCGTCTGGCTCACGCTCGCGCAAATGTACATGCGTCTGCACCGCTGGAAGGATGCCGAGGACGCGCTCGACAAGGCCGAGCCCCTCAGCACCGGCAAGGACGACAAGATTTATCTCCTCTTTCTGCGCGGCGCGCTGGCTGACCACCAGAAGCACGAGGGGCCCGCCGAGGACTACTTCCGCCAGGTCCTCACCATTGACCCTGACAACGCGATGACCCTCAACTACCTCGGTTACATGCTTGCCGACAAGGGAACCCGGCTGCCGGAGGCGTTGCAGCTCATTCGCAAGGCCGTCAAGCTCGACCCCATGAACGGCGCTTATCTTGACTCGCTCGGCTGGGCCTACTACAAGCTCGGCCAGTACGAGCTCGCTGAGCAGAACCTGCGCCAGGCCGTCGACCGCGACCAGACCGACCCCACCGTCCACGAGCATCTCGGCGACCTCTACGAAAAAACCGGCCGCATCCGCCTCGCCGCCGCGCAGTGGGAGCTCTCACTGGCGGAATTCGCCAAGTCGCTTCCCGCCGATGTCGAGCAGTCCGACGTCTCCAAGCTCCAGAAGAAGCTGGAAAGCGCCCGCGTCAAGCTGGCCAGGGAGGAAAGCATCCTCGGCCCGCCAAAGACCAACAACCAGTAGAGGCCTCACCCAGCCGGCGCTCCGGCCCAGCAACTCTGGCCCGGCAACTCCGGCCCGGCAACTCCGGCCCGGCAACTCTGGCCCGGCCCAAAAAGGCATCGCCGCGAACATCAAGGGCGGCCCATCCATCAGGATTGGCCGCCCTTTGTATCTCCCCCTGCATCGCCCGGCTTATTTGTTCTCAACCGCGGCCGACATGTACTTGTCCACGTTGTCCTTGTCCACCACGGCCGTTCCCGTGTCAATAAACACCGGGTAGCGCGAGAACATATCCGCCGCGTAATCCTTGTCCAGCGTCTTCGGCGGATTGTGGAACACCTCGTCCAGCACCTTCAGGCCGTAGTAGCCCATCGTGTAGGGCTTTTGCGCAATCGTCGCGTCCACCACGCCGCTCTTGATCGCATTCAGAACCTCCGGGTCCACATCCCAGGTGATGACGGTGCGGTCCTTGGCATCCATCCGGCGCACCACCTCGGCCACCTGCTTGCCCGCCGATGCCTCCAGGCACACAATCGCATCAATCTTCTTCGCGCCCGTCTGCGCCAGGTACTGCTGCGTCCTGTCAAAGGCCACCCGCGGGTCGCCCTTGATGTCCACCACGTCGGCGATGTGGATGTTCGGCTCCGTCGCCAGAATGTCCTTGAAGCCTTTCAGCCGCTCTTCGGTATTCGACTGGCCGCCCAGCGTAAAGAACACCACATTCCCCTTGCCGCCCAGTTTTTGCGCCAGCAGCCGCCCTCCCATCCGTCCGGCCTCCATGTTGTTCGTCCCGATAAAGAACAGACGCTTGCTGCCCACAGCGTCGGAATCCATGGTGATCACCGGAATGCCCGCCTCAATCGCCGTGTTAATCTCCGGCTGAAGCACGGCCACGTCCGGCACTGAAATCAGGATGCCCGACGGCTTGGCCGCCACCGCCTGCTTCAGCGCCTCCAACTCGCCCTGCGGGTCGTAGGTCTCCGGGCCCACCACCTTCGCCGACACGCCCAGCTGCGTCGCAGCGTGCATAAACCCGCTTCCCGCCGTCTGCCAGTACGGCAGGTTCACATTGTTCGTCACCAGGTAATAGGTCTCCTTCAGCGAGTGCCGATTGCACCCTGAGGCAAACACCAGCCCCAGCGTCACCGCGCTCACGGCGATCCGTTGCATCGTCTTCATGGTTTCCTCCCGGTCCTTGCGTGGAAAGGTTTTCTGGTGAATGCGGGTCTTGCCCGCGCCCCCTCAAACAAAAGTTCGGCTGGATGGTACTCCCACTCTTCCCGGCTTGTCCACAATCACCGTTGCGCAGGCCACGCCCGCACCCACTCCCGCACCCGGATTCGGATTCGGATTCGGATTCGCTCGCAGCCCTTCGGCGAATTCGCCCCTTAGAGCCCACGGCTCTCCACCGCCCTCCTTCTGCGGTATAACCAGAAGGAAGCCACACTGCTGCTCTGGGGACTACCTCAACAGATGACATCGGCGCCCAACCCGGTTGCCTCGCTGCCCGCCGGCATCGCCGTCGACGGCTCCGGCCCTCTCGTCCAGCGCGCCTTTCCCCAGCCTCCACACCCTTATCGCACGCCCTTCGCCCGCGACGCGGCCCGCATTCTCCACGCCCGCGCCTTCCGCCGCCTCGCCGGCAAAACCCAGGTCTTCGCCCGCCTGCCCAGTGATCCGCCCAGCGACCACTTCCGCAGCCGCCTTACGCACACGCTTGAGGTCGCCCAGATTGCCCGCACCGTCGCCTGCGCCCTCGGCCTCAACACTGAGCTCGCTGAGGCTCTCTCGCTCGCCCATGACATCGGCCATCCGCCCTTCGGCCACGCCGGCGAGAAGGCCCTTGACCGCGCCCTCCGCGCCCACGGCCTCGCCTTTGACCACAATCTCCACGCCCTGCGCATCGTCACCTGGTTTGAGGAGCGCTACGCCGCCTTCCGCGGACTCAACCTCACACTCGGCCTGCGCGAGGGTATCATCAAGCACTCCCGCGACTACACCGCGGCCGCTCACCCCGAGCTCGCCGAATATTTCCTTGACCGGTTCCCGCCGCTTGAAGCCCAGCTCATTGACCTCGCCGACGAAATCGCCTATCTCACCGCCGACCTCGACGATGGTCTCGACTCCGGCATCCTCTCGCTCGATCAGGTTCGCGAAGGCGTCCCGCTCTTCCACCGCTTTTTCCAGCAGGCCCGCGCCGCCGCGCCCGCCGCACAGCCGCGTCTTGTTGCCAATGAGGCGTTGGCCCGCATGCTCAGCACCTTCGTCACTGACCTCATCGCGGAAACCCGCACCCGCGTTCTTGAGTGCGGCGCAACGCAACTGGACGACATTCGCCGCGCCCCCTCACGCCTTGCCGCCCTCAGCCCTGCAATCGAGGCTGAGCGCGCCGCCGCCAAACATTTTCTCTATCGGAATTTCTACAACTCTCCAGGAATGGAGGCCGTCCACGGCCACGCCGCCGAGGTCGTCGAGGAACTCTTCGCCACGTTTCTCGCCGACCCCTCGCTGCTGCCCGCCGACCACCAGACCGAGATCCCCGCGCAGGGTCTCGCCCGCACCGTCGCCGACTACATCGCCGGAATGACCGACAGCTACATTGAGCAGATCTGGATGCGCAGCGGCCGCCGCTGAGCGCTCATCCCGCCCAGGCCGGCTTGTTGTAGAGCCGGCAAAACACCGCGCCGCTAATCAGCCCGCCGGCAAAGCCATACGCCGTCTCCGCGCCTTACTGCACGGTCCCCTGCGGCCTCAGCCTGCGCAGATCCAACGCGCAATCCAGCGCATTCTGCGCCGCCAGCCGCAGGTTGTCGCTCGCCGCCCACAGCCAGATGCGCCGCGCCTCCGCCGGATTCCGCTCGCCCGGCTCCACGCGCATCCGCACCAGCACATCGTTCTGCCCCGTCGCCGCCAGGTTTGAAGGTGAATCCGTATCCTCCAGCACCAAGTCCACGTGCTCGCCGCTCAGCGCCTCTTCCAGCGCTGAAATCTCCACCGCTCGCTCCAGCTCCACGGCAATTGAAAACGCGTGCCCGTGAAACACCGGCGCCATCACCGCCTGCACCGCGGGAACCGCGCCCCTGCGCCCCAGCAGAGCCGTCAGGTGCCGCCGCACGCGCTCCGCCACGCCCGTCAAACTCGCCGTCGCGCTCTCGCCCAGCCCCGTCAGCAGGTTATACGCAACCTGCGCGTCAAACACCGCCTTTGGCATCGCCTGAAAGCTCAGCAGATTCACCGTCTGCTGGTGCAGCTCGTCCATCGCCGCGCGTCCAAACTCGCTGGCCGGAATCAGCATCGTCGCCGCCGCCCAGCGCACCGGCGCGGCCCGCTGCACTCTCTCCATCACCAGCGCCAGCGCCAGCGCCGCCGCATGCGCCGGAACCACGGCCGGCGTATACAGGTCCGCGTCTCCGGCCTCGGTCTCTATCCACGGCGCGCGCACCAGCACGCCCTGCTCGCGGTCCAGTGCGCCGCTCATGTCCAGCACCGTCGATCCCGCCGCCAGCGCCTTTCGCCAGTGCCGCGCCGTCAGCGACTCCGGCCCGCAGAAAAACGTAAAATCCACTTGCTCGAAGGCGTCCGGCGACAGCGCCTGCACAAACGTCACCTCGTCGCCCACCTGGTCCAGTTGCCCCAGTCCTTCGTCTTCGTCCAGCAGCACCAGCCTGGCCGCCGCAAACGGCGAGTCGGCCAGCGCATCCTTCAGTTCCTTGCCCAAAAGCGTCGATGCGCCGGCAATGGCAATCTTGTACACGGATATCCTTCCTGAAACATCATTGTTGAGAAATTAGGAGTGCGTCGCGGCATCCGGCTCGTGCGCCGCCGGTTTGGCTTCCAGTGCCGGATGTCTGTGCCGGCGCGACCACGAGTACGCCGCCCGCGCCCAGATGCCCGAGAAGGTATACGCCAGCGCGCCCAGAAAAAGCACCGCCTGCGAATACCGGAAGGTCAGATAGAGCACGAACGCCAGCACCAGAAGCAGTTGGAACGGATGCCGCCGCGTCAGGTTGATCTCCTTGCCTGACCAGAATCGCAACGTGCTCACCATCAAAAAGCCTGACAACCCCACCAGCACCAGCCACGGAATCGAAACCCACCACGCCTCCACCGGATAACCGTTGAAGAAGTGTACCGTGGCCGCCAGCAGTCCCGCCGCCGCCGGAATCGGCATGCCCACAAAATACTTCCTGCCCGCCCGCCCCGGATTTCTGGGTTGCGCATCCGGGCTGATGTTGAATCGCGCCAGCCGCGACGCTCCGCCAATCAGAAACAGAAAGCAAACAAACAGGCCCGCCTGCAGCAGATGCTGCCTCAGCACCGGCGCAACCGTGTCCGGCAGAAAATAAAATCCCCAAATCGACGCCAGCAGACTCGGCGCAACGCCAAACGTAATCACATCGGCCAGCGAATCCAGCTCCTTGCCAAAATCGCTGCACGTGTTCGTCAGCCGCGCAATCCGCCCATCCAGCGCGTCAAAAGGTATCGCAAACAGAATCGCAATCGCCGCCAGGTCAAGATGCATGTGCGCGTCGCCCGCGCCGTTCAGCGCCGCAATCGTCTGCGTAATCGAAAAGTACCCCGCGCCGATGTTGCACGCAGTAAACAGGGAAGGCAGCAGATACATCCCCCGCCGCGGCCGGGCCTTCGCTCTCGCCTTCGCCGGCGCGGGATCATGGCCGTTCATCGGCCCGCCTCGTCTTCCCGGTCCTCATCCAGACCAGGCCGCGCCGCAGCCCGCTCTTTCCTCAGCGCATCGCCCGCCGCCATCGCCGCCGCCACACCCGCCGGCATCGCCGCCAGCACGCTCGCGCCGCCCTTCACGCGCTCGCCTTTCCGCACGCGAATCTCGGCCTCCGCCGGCAGCAGCACGTCCACGCGCGAGCCAAACTTGATCAGCCCCACCCGCTGCCCGCGCTCCACGCGGTCGCCCTCGCGCAGTCCGCACACAATCCGCCGCGCCAGCAGCCCCGCAATCTGCTTGAAGGTCACCTCGTAGCCGTCCCCGCGCACCGTCACCGCATTCTGTTCGTTCCGGTCGGCCGACGCGGGATTCATCGCGTTCAGATATTTGCCCTTCATGTAGCGCACACGGCTCACCACGCCGCCAATCGGCGCGCGGTTCACGTGTACGTCAAACACGCTCAGAAAGATGCTGATTCTTTGCTTTGAGCCTTCCGGCGTCTCAATCCTCGCCGTCTCGGTCACCAGCCCGTCGCCGGGCGAAACCACCAGCCCCTCGTCTGCCGGAACCGCTCTGCCGGGATCACGGAAAAACCACAAAAAAAAGACCGCCAGCGCCAGCGGCGCCACAGCCCACAACCAGCTCCCCGTGGCCCACGCCACCACCGCGGCCGCTGCCAGCAGACTCACCCCGTAGATATACCCGTCGCGAACCATGGTCCCCAACGATTATACGGAGGATTGGCCATCCTGTAGGCACAAACGCGCACTCTGCGGTGCCCGGCCGTCACCGGCTGCCCATTTGCCCTTCGTCCGCCGCCGCTTTGCCCGGAAGCCTCTATGCCACCACCGCTTGCCGGTGCTCCAGCGTGTAAATCAAATCCTTGGCGTGGAGTTTCAGCTTCTTCAGCCGAACCTCCTCCAACTGCTCTTCCACGGACAAGTACGGCTTCTGCACCAGCTCGTCCAACCGCTGAGTGTAGCGGTGATGTTCTGCATGAAGGCGATTCAGCTCTTCGCTCAGCGACCCGTCCTTTATTTCGTCCATCAAGCACCTCCCCATTTAACATCTTTGAGGTTTCGCAGGTTCCGGAACACTTACGTATAGCTCCAAGGCGTGGCGCTCGGCAAGCACCTCTCGCTGAAAAATCGCGCACCCCCTGTGGATTTCCGCTTTCCAGCCCCGCATCCGTGATGCCGCTCGCATTTCCCGGAACGGAATCCTCTCCGCACCCCTCACGCCGGCCTCCTCCGCATCAGCACCGCATCCTCCGCCGGATCAGCATAATAGCCCTTCCGCCTGCCGGTCTCCGCAAAGCCCAGCCGCGCATAGAGCCCAAGCGCCTCCCGGTTGGATGCGCGCACCTCCAGCTGAGTTTGGCGCGCTCCCGCCCGCCGCAGCTCCTCCGTCAGAGCCGCATACAAGGCCGTCGCCACGCCCCGCCGCTGCCATGCCGCGGCCACTGCAATCGTCTCCAGTTCCGCTTCCGGCCCCGCCACGCTGGCCACGGCAAATCCCGCCAATTCCCCGTGCATCTCCGCCACCAGCGCCACCCGCCGCGGCAAATTCCTCTCATCCAGCGCCGCCTCATAAGCCCCGCGCCCCCATTGCGGAGCCGGCTTCAATCCCGCCGCAATCCCCAGCACTCCGTCCAGGTCCGCCGCCGTCATCCTGCGCACGCGCACCGCTTCATCCGCGCTCATCGGCCGCCGGCTTCCCCAGGGATCTCCGCGCCAAAAATCTCCGCGTCCGACCGCCGCAGATAGTGACCATCCAGCCGCGCCACGTCGTCAAACTCCCCCGCAGCCACGCGCCCGGCCGCAAACCGCAGCGCATCGGCCGCCGTCGGAGCCTCCACGCGCCGAACTTCCACGCTCGGCCAGCAGCGTTTCAGCAATTCCGCCGCCGCATCCTCGCACACGGCCACCGGCCCGTCCGGCACGTGCAAACCGGCCAGCTCTGCCGCGCCGGCCAGCAGCTCCCGCGCTTCGCCGGCTTCGTCCAGCCGCAAAAACACCTCGCTTCTGTGCGCATCCAGAGCCGCCGGGCCCGTTCCCGCCTTCGCCGCCAGCACCGCCAGCCGCGACACTGCCGCCACCGGCAGCTCCGCCGCCTCAGCCAGTCCCTTGGCCGCGCTCAGCCCCACGCGAACCCCCGTAAAACTCCCCGGCCCGTTCGTCACCACAATTGCATCCAGCGCCGTCGCCGCCACGCCGGCCTCGGCCAGCAGCTCGCCTGCCGCCTGCACCAGCGTGGCCGAGTAGCTTCGCCCCTCCAGCGCGCGCTCGCCCGCAATCTCCACCTGCGCGCCCCGCAATCGCGCCAGCGCCACCCATCCCGCCGGCCCGCACGTGTCGATTCCCACGAGCAGCCTGTCTTCTTTCATCCCGCCGCCTTACACCGCGCCCAGCGCCTGCTCCAGGTCCGCAATCAGGTCTTCCTTGTCCTCAATCCCAATCGAAAGCCGGATAAGGCCCTGCGAAATCCCCGCCGCATCGCGCTCCGCATCCGTCAACGCCGCGTGCGTCGTCGTGGCCGAGTGCGACGCCAGTGACTCCACACCGCCCAGCGATTCCGCATTCAAAAAAATCTTCAGCGCGGCCAGGAATCGTCCCGCACCCTCGCGCGAGCCCAGGTCGATGCTCATCATGGCCCCGAAGCCCTTCTGCTGCCTTGCCGCCAGCGCATGCTGCGGATGGCTCGCGAGCCCCGGATAATTCAGCGCCTTCACCTTCGCGTGGCCAGACAGATACTCCGCCACCGCGCCCCCGTTCTCCTCGTGCTGCCGGATGCGCAGCGGCATCGTCTTGATGCCGCGCAGCACCAGGTAGCAGTCAAACGGCGAAAGCACTGCCCCCGCCGCCTTCTGCACCAGCAGGAACCGCTCCTTGTGCTCCGGCTTTGACCCGATCAGCGCTCCTCCAATTCCATCCGAGTGCCCGTTCATATACTTCGTCGTCGAGTGCATCACAATGTCCGCGCCCAGCTCCAGCGGCCGCTGCAGCACCGGCGACATGAACGTGTTGTCGACGCTCACCTCCACGCCCTTCGCATGCGCAATCCCGCTGATCGCCGCAATGTCGCTCAGCACCATCAGCGGATTGCTCGGCGACTCCACGTGAACCAGCTTTGTGTTTGCCTTGATTGCCCGCTCCACATTCTCCGCGTTGCTCGTGTCCACATACTCAATCTCGATCCCGTAGTGGCTCACAATCTGGTTCAGCAGCCGCACCGTGCCCGCATACACATTGTGCGAGCACACCACGTGGTCGCCGGCGCGCAGCATCGCCACCAGCCCGGCAATCGCCGCCATGCCGCTGGCAAACGCATGCCCGCTCGTGCCGCCTTCCAGCGCCGCCAGCGCCGTCTCCAGCCGGTCCCGCGTCGGATTGCCCGCCCGCGTGTAGTCCCAGCCGCGATCCGTGCCAATGCCGGTCAGCTCAAACGTTGAGGAAAGGTAAACGGGAACATTCACCGCGCCCGTCTGCGGGTCCGGGTGCTGCCCGGCGTGTACGGCTAGAGTCGAGTATTTGTACGTGGACATGGTCAGGTTCTGGAACGGTCTCCTGACCTCTAGCTTATCGTGCCCAGGCAGCCCGGCGCCGCCCTGCCCGGTTCAGTGTCGCCCGGCGCGCGCGCCGCTTTTCACTCCCGCTCGCAGCTCGTCGTCGCCTCGTCCACCAGCGTCCCATCCGCGCCGCCGGCTCATTGTCCCTGCACGCCCTGCTTCCCAATCCGCGCCACCGGGTAATACCCCGTGCGCGTCCGCACCGTCAGTTTGCCCATTCCCTTGGCCAGCGCGGTCACCTCCACGCGCCGAAAGCCCGGCACGCTCGCCGGCTTCGACGAGCGGTAGCCAATCGTGTACTGGCTGCGAATATCCCGCGCCACTTCCGCCGCAATCTGGTCCACCTGCTCCATGTTCCTCGGGAAAAACGCCACTCCGCCTGTCTCCGTGGAAAGCTCTTCAAGCGCGCGCCTTGCGTTCCGTGACTCGGAGTGCGTCATGTCGTCGCCAAACAGAAGCCCGATGGAATAAATCACCGGCCCTGACAACTGCTGCACCCTCTCAATCGTCTGCTCCAGCGTCGTCATCGACGCATTGTCTTCGCCGTCTGTAATCACCACCAGCACCTGCTTGGGCCGTTTTCCATCCGCCACCAGCTTGTCCGCTGAGGCCACAATCGCGTCGTAGAGTGCCGTCCCTCCGCGCGAGTCGATATGCGATAGCCCATCGCGCAGCTTCGCGACGCTCGAAGTAAACTCCTGGTCGATGTAGGCCTCGTCGGAAAAATTCACCACAAAGGCCTCGTCCTGCGGATTCGACGCTTCCACCAGGTCCAGCGCGCTCTTGTTCACCGCCGGCCGCTTGTCCGCCATCGAGCCCGAGTTGTCCACCACCAGCCCCATCGACACCGGCAAATCCGTGTGCTGGAAGCTGATGATCTTCTGCTCAACTCCATCCTCATAGACCTTGAAGTCGCCCGCCTTCAGGTTCTGCACCAGCCGGTTGCCCTCCAGCACCGTCGCGTTCAGCACCACCTCGTCCACATCGGTGCGCAGAATATAGCCTTTGCCCTGCTTCTTCACTATTTCGCCCGGCGGCGTCGCCGCGCCGCCCACGTCCGGTGAGGGCACCGGGTCGCGGTCCACCGTCTGTGCGGGAGCCTGCCCCGCCTGCTGCGGAGCGCGCGTCTGCTGCGCCCCAAAACTGAGCGCCGTTGCTGACAGAAAAAGGGCAAGAATCGCGTTATTGCAAAGGCGCATAGTACCCGGTGCGTGCATGGACCGTAAGCGGAGGCAATCCCTCCGGTGGAATCAGCTTTACCTTCACTTTACGCCACTTGCCATCCCGCACCAGGTGCGCCGGCGTATATCCAATCACATACTGATTTCTCAGCTCGGTGGAGATCTTCTCCGCAATGTCGCCCATCTCTGACAAATCGTCCACGCGATACATCCGCCCGCCAGACTCCTCGGAAAGCTGGTTCAGCAGCGCCGGCCCGTTCCGTTCCTCCGGCGTGGCCGCATTCGGATCGAAGATCCCAATCGCATAGATCTCCACGTCTGACTCGCGCACCTGCGACCGCACCTCGCCCTCCGTGTACCGCGAGCGGTTGTCGCCTCCATCGGAAACCACCAGCAGCGCCTTCCGCTGGTGCCGCGCATCGCGCATCTTCTCCACGCCGTAGTAGATCGCATCCAGCAGCGCCGTCCGGTGTCCGCTGCGCACCGTCGCCAGTCGCGACTCAATGTCCTGCACTGAGCTGGTAAAGTCCTCAATCAGCGCCGGCCGGTCATTGAATCCGATGACGAAAAACTCATCCTCCGGATTGGCCGTCTTGATGAATTGCAGAATCGAATCCCGCGCCCGAATCAGCTTTGAGGTCATCGACCCCGACAGATCGAAGATGATGCCAATGGAAACCGGCGCGTCCTCGCTCGCAAAGCTCGTAATCTTCTGCCGCTTGCTGCCCTCGAAAATCTGGAAGTCGCTCTTCTCCAGCCCCGTCACCAGCCGGTTCATCGGGTCAGTCACCGTCACCGGCACCAGCACCAGGTCCACATTCATCCGGATCAGCGAGCCCGGCCGCGGATGCAGCGCCGCTCTTCCCGACAGCGCCGGCGGCTGCACGCCTTTCGGCGCCGCTCCCGTATCATTCGTCTGGGCCGCCGGCGGCTTCACGTTCACTTTGTTCAGCGGGTCTTCCTGGGCCCGTGCCGCCGGCCCGGCCAGCAGCACCAGCACGGCGCACACCGCCATCCAAACAAGCGTATGCGGGCGTCCGCTTACGCCTTTTCCCGTTCGCCTTCGATTGGGTTTGGTTGCCATGCCGGAAAACCCCAAGCCAGGAAACCCCAAACCAGGACGCCCAGGGTTGAAGGCGAGTGTAGCATGACCCGTGCGCCGCCGTTCGCTTCGGCCGGCTCCAGCTTCCACCCCTGCTTCCGCTCTCTCGTTCGCCTCGTCCAAATCCATGTCGTTCCCTTCGCTGGGATACAATCTTCGCAATGCGCGGGGCTCACAGCCAACTCCGTCGGAGGCCCCGGGCGCAATCGTCTCCGCCGCCACGGGGAGCACATCGCTTCACATGGCCAGCCTTCACCCATTCCGCTCCCGGCGTTTCATCCTCTCCGCGGCAGCTCTCCAAATCCACTCATCCAGCCCGTCGCCGCAGTCTCTCCAGCTACGCAGCAGGCCTGCAACCGGCAAAATCCGCATCGTCCAGCCCGCGGCCTTCGCAGCCTGCCTTGAATCTTTGACGCCGCGAACGCCAAAACCGTCTACCTGCGGCCCGCGCACAAGTTTCACCGCATGCCCGTCCCGGCCCCAGCCGGCGTCATGGCCGCGCTGGCTCGGACTCCTCTTCGCCGCCTTTCTCTGCGCCGTGCTGCCCGCACCCGCGCATTCCCAGTCTGCCCAGGTCCCGCCCGCCCCATCCGCGCCGCGCTTTGTCATCGTTCTTGACGCGGCTCACGGCGGCGCAGACTCCGGCGCGGCCCTCGGCGACGGCCAGCAGGAAAAAGCCGTCACCCTCGCCCTCAGCGTCCGTCTCCGCTCGCTTCTCGCCGCCCGCGGCCTCACCGTCGTCACCACGCGCGAGTCCGACATTGACCTCGACGCCGGCCAGCGCGCCGCCATTGCCAACCACGCCAATGCCCAGGTCTGCCTCGTCCTTCACGCCACCCAGAGCGGCTCCGGCGTCCATCTCTTCACCTCGTCGCTGGCTCCCGTCCGGGCCGCCCGCTTTCTTCCCTGGAAGACCGCGCAGGCCGCCTTCGTCGCGCGCAGTCTTTCGCTCGCCGGCATGCTCAACTCCACCGTCCTCCACGCCGGCTTCAACGTCACCCTCGCCCGCGTCTCCCTGCCAGGACTTGACTCGCTCGCCTGCCCCGCCGTCGCCGTCGAGCTCGCGCCCAGGCGCGGGTCAGACAACTCCATCCTCGCCCAGCCCGACGACTCGCAATATCAGGCGCAGGTCGCCTCCGCCCTCGTGGACGCTATCTTCGCCTGGCGCTCGGAGGCTCCGCAGCCATGATTCCCCGCTACCAGAAAGTCCTCTTCGTCCTGCTGCTGGTCGCCTCGCTCGCCATGGCCGCCGAGCTCTGGCACCTCCGCCAGCGCGCCCACCAGCGCCTTCTCGCCGGCCAGGATTCAGCCCCCACCCGCGCTCCTGAAGTTGCGCCCGACGAGCCGGCCACACTCGTCGTCGCCAGCGACCTCGACGGCTCCCTCACACCGCAGGCCCGCTCGCTTCCGCTTCCTTCTGATCCTGAAGCCCGCGCCCGCGTCCTCCTCGGCAACCTCCTCGATCTCTACGCCGCCACCGGCGCCGCCCACCCCGTCCCCGGCGGCACATCCGGCATCGCCCAGGTCTTCCTCATGCCCCTTCCCGCCGAGCCTGCCCCGGCATCCCCATCCACCAATCCCCCGCCAGCCGTCGCCGCGCAAAACGCGCAGGACTCCGGCCCGCGGCTCGCCGTCGTCAACTTCACCGGCAGTTTCGCCGCCTCGCACCCCTCCGGCATTGAGACTGAATCCCTCACCATCCAGTCCATCTGCGCCACCCTCCGCGCCAACCTGCCCCGCGTCGCCCAGGTCCGCTTCCTCGTCGACGGCCAGCCGCGCAACACCCTCGCCGGACACGCCGACCTCACCCGCACTTACCTCACCGCCGACAGCGTCCTCACCTCCGGCGCAGCCGACACTGCCACCAGCCCGGCTCAAAGCCAGAACCCCTGAACAGCTCTACTAAGTCTTTGCAACAATTGCATTCCGCAGTATCATGAAGGTGCGATTATGTCTAAATCGGTTCACATCACGACTCGGAAATCCTCTCTCGGTGACACGGTTCAACGGCTCGGAGTCCCAAGAGCTCGTCAAAAGGAGTTGAAGCGCCTGCTTGATCGAGCTTTGGCGAGAGAGCACAATGGACAGAGCAGGACCGTCAGAACGCTCGAATCGGGAAGGAAGCGCAAGAGTGCTTCCGCAGCCTGATCCCAGGGCCGTCTTTTTGAATATCCCCTATGACGATGAATTTCAGGATCTCTACCTGGCATACATCGTTGGCCTCTGCCACCTGGGTCTCGAACCCCGCCTGGCGTCGGAAATTCCGGGTGGAGAGCGTCGTCTCAATCGCATCCTTACTCTTGTGCAACATTGCCGCTATTCCCTTCATGACCTCTCGCGTGTAGAAGTCGCACCGAAGCCCAACGCGACTCCACGATTCAACATGCCGCTTGAACTCGGCATAGCCGTCACCTGGACTGAACTGCATCGCCGTCGTCACACATGGTTCGTCTTTGAGGCCGAACCCTACCGGCTGCAACGCTCAGCCAGCGATCTCAACGGCACTGACCCCAACATCCATTACGGAACCCCAGTGGGCGTGCTCGCGGAGTTGCGCAACGCGTTTCTGCTCCCCAGCCCACCTGCCGTTCAAGCAATGCTGGTTACCTGGCGCATCGTTCAGCAGAATCTCGCTGCCATCCTCGCCAACGCGGGTACACAGAACGTTTATTCTCCCAGCGTCTTCAGAGATCTCCGTTTCTTTACGCTGAGCGCAATCCAAGAAGTTGAAAAAAGGCCTGGCGGGTGAACCCATCTCCCACCATCGGCGTTTTTGACTCCGGCTTCGGCGGACTCACCGTCCTCCGCGCACTCCTCGCCCGCATGCCCGCCGCACGCTACGTCTTCCTCGGCGACACGGCGCGCCTGCCCTACGGCTCCAAATCCCGCCGCACCATCGCCCGCTACGCTGCGGAAAGCGCACGCTTCCTCGTCCACCAGCAGGGTGCCGAATTCCTCGTCATCGCCTGCAACACCGCCAGCGCCCTCGCCCTCGACGCCATTCAGGAATCCGTTCCCGTGCCCGTCCTCGGCGTCATCCAGCCCGGCGCCGCCGCCGCCCGCGCCGTCTCCCAGTCCGGCCACGTCCTTGTCCTCGCCACTAGCGCCACCGTCCAAAGCCGCGCTTACTCCGCCGCCTGCCAGGCCATCGGCCTCCGCGCCGTCGAAAAGGCCTGCCCGCTCCTCGTCCCCCTCGTCGAAGAAGGCTGGACCACCGACATCGACACAAGCACCAAACCGGGTGCCTCAGTGCCTGCCCTGAGCCTGTCGAAGGGTCTCGATTCTGAGACCTGGGAGAGCACAAACGCCTCTCAGCTCGCCGTTACGCAAGAAGTCATCCGCATCTATCTCGAGGAAGTCCTGGCCGCCGCCGCCCGCGAAAACCTCCAGCCGGACACGCTCCTCCTCGGCTGCACCCATTACCCGCTCCTGCGCCCCCTCATTGAAAAGGCCGTCCCAGCCGGCTTGCGCGTCATTGACTCGGCGGACTCCACCGCCAACGCCGCCGCCGCCCTCATCAACGGCCATCTGACCTCGCAAATTGCCGCGCCGGCAGGCCCATCCACCGCCGTCCGGCTCACGGAATCGGGGTCCCCGCGGACAGGTCTAAGTCCGCGGGGTGTAGAAATCCGCTGCTTCGCCACCGATTCCGTCGAAAAATTCTCCCGCCTCGGCTCCCGCTTCCTCGGCCGCCCCGTCGGCCCGGTCCAGCTCATCGACCTCGGCGGCTGATTCGCATACTTGATGAGTACGCGCTTGGGTTGAAGGGTACCGGCTTCACAGGTTGCGAAATGACTCGCGGCATGCGAGGTTTTGTAACAGGGCACGAGTTTACTCGTGCCGCAACAGCCGCAAAAAATACCTGCGGCTTTAGCCGCTGAGGGAACTCCCCCGCCCCACCCCCAACTGCTATCCTTGTCCACGGCAAGGTCGCCCGCACTTTCGCGCGTCCTCGCCCCGCAATCGCACAAAGGAAATCACCGCCTCATGATCGATCTCACCGGCAAAACCGCCGTCATCTTCGGCCTCGCCAACAAGCGCTCCATCGCCTGGGGCATCGCGCAAAAGCTCCACGCCGCCGGAGCCACCCTCGCCATCTGCTACCAGAACGAGCGAATGAAGTCCGAAGCCGGTGACCTCATCGCCGAGCTCCCCGGAGCATCCGGCTTCCAGTGCGACGTCTCCAGCGACGCCGAAATCGAAACCCACTTCGCCGCGCTCAAAGAGAAATACGCGCGCCTCGACATCCTCGTCCACGCCGTCGCCTTCGCGCCGCCTGACGACCTGAAAGGCGCATTCCTCAACACCAGCCGCGAGGGCTTCCGCATCGCCCACGACGTCAGTGTCTACTCGCTCATCGCCGTCAGCCGCGCCGCCGCACCGCTCATGACCGAAGGCGGCAGCATCATAACGCTCACCTACTTCGCCGCCGAAAAAGTCGTCCCCCACTACAACGTCATGGCCCTCGCCAAGGCCTCGCTCGAGTGCTCCGTGCGCTATCTCGCCTTTGAGCTCGGCCCCCAGAACATCCGCGTCAACGCCATCTCCGCCGGACCCATCCAGACCCTCGCCGCACGCGGCATCGGCGCACTGCGCGACATGCTCAAAGCCGCCGCAGACCGCGCACCCCTCAAGCGCAACATCGATCAGTCTGAAGTCGGCGGAGCGGCGCTCTTCCTCGCTTCGCCCCTGGCCTCCGCCGTCACCGGCGAAACCCTCTACGTCGACGCCGGCTACAACATCATGGGCTTCTGAGCGAAACGAATGGGCAGCTCAGTCTGAAGAGCCTTGAAGGGGACAGCCTTCAGCCCATCCCTAAAGCGGCTCCAGAGTAGACGTGCCCTATCGGGCCGGCGATAGGCGGCATTTTCATCAAGAAAATGCCTCAACGTATCCTGGTTTCTGGGTATGGCAGTTCTGGAACAGCGTCAGCCGCCCGCCGGATTCGCCGCCCGCTCCCAGGCCGGCTCAGTCCTTCAGCGTCACCGCAATCCGCCGCGCGTCGCCGCCCGTCAGCTCAATCGCAATCTCGCCCGTCGCCTTCTTGCGAATGCTCTTGAACTTCTCGCCCCACTCCACCAGCACCAGCGCGTCGTCGGTCAGCAGCTCGTCCAGCCCCAGCGTCTCCAGTTGCCGCTCACTCTCCAGCCGGTACACGTCCAGGTGGTAGAGCCTCACCTGCCGTCCCTCGCGCACCCCTTCATACTCATGCACCAGCGTGAACGTCGGGCTCGTTACCTCGTCGGCGTCCGCCGCCTCCAGCGTCTCGGCAATCCCCTTCACCAGCGTCGTTTTGCCCGTGCCCAGGTCACCGCGCAAAATCAGCAGTTGCGGCGGCTGCAGCAGCGCGGCCAGCTTCCGCCCCACGGCAACCGTGTCCATGCCGTTGCCGGTCTTGAACTCATAACTCCGTCCCGTGGCTGCCGTCGCTCCCTGGCTCATCCTCTGCCCTCGCGGTCTCTGCCTTCGCGGCCTGCGCGCGCCCGCCTGTCTCCGCGCGGCATCCCCTGCAACCAACCATACCCGCTTCCGTCGCGCGGTTGAAAGCGAAAAGCCCGCCCCAGTTCCTTAAGCGTATCGGTTGCCAGCAGCCCATGCTCGCCCGTTCTGCGCACTGCCAGGTCTCCGGCCAGCCCGTGCAGATACACCGCCGCCTCCACCGCGAGCTCCGGCTCCGCTGCATATTGCGCCAGCAAGCCCGCTACCAGCCCCGTCAACACATCGCCGCTGCCGCCCTTCGCCATGCCCGGATTTCCCGTCGTATTCACCGCCGCCGTGCCATCCGCATGGGCCACCACCGTGCGCCATCCCTTCAGCACCACCGTCACGCCCGTCTTCTCCGCAAACTCCCGCGCCACCTTCAGCCTCTCCGCCTGCACCGCCGCCGTCGTCGTCTTCATGAGCCGCGCCATCTCTCCCGGATGCGGCGTCAGCACCACCTTCCGTTTCCCTCCGCGCGACAACTCCGCCAGCAGCCCGTCATCCTTCGCCAGCAGGTTCAGCGCATCCGCATCCAGCACCGTCGGAATCTCCGATGCCCGCAGCAGCTCCGCCAGAAACTTCGCCGCCGCCGCGCTCTGCCCCATTCCAGGACCAATCGCCAGCACCGTCCTGCCCGCCAGCAGCGCCTCCAGCCGCTTCGCCGTCCCGTTCTTCGCCGCAATCTCGCCCGCCGCCGTCGCCTCCAGCGGCCACGTCATCAGCTCCGGCGCAATCGCTCCCACCATCGCCACTCCCGGCTCCGGAACCGCCGCCGTCACCAGCCCCGCGCCCGCCCGCAGCGCCGCAAGAGAAGCCATCGCCGGCGCGCCCATCTTCCCGCCCGAAAGCCCCAAGGCCCCGCCCACCACCAGCACGTGCCCGAAATTTCCCTTGTTCGCCTCCACCGCGCGCCGCGCCTGCACCATCCCCAGCGCGCCGCCCGTCCAGCGCAGGCCCGCTTCAGAAAGCGCTGCTGCTTCCGGCGATCCAATCTGCGCCACCACAATCGCGTCGTCCCACTGCCGCGTCAGCCGTCCAAACACATGCGCCGGCTTCGGCGCAGTAAACGTCACCACCGCGTCCGCCGGAAACACCGGCCCCTCTTCTGTCGCCTTATTGCTGTCCGCCGCCCAGCCTGACGGCAAATCCACCGCCAGCACCTTCGCCCCGCTCGCCTTCACCCGCTCCAGCGCCGCCAGCGCCAGCTCCCGCAGCGGCGGCTTAAAGCCCGTTCCCACCACCGCGTCCACAATCAGCTCCGTCTCAAACGCGCTCCTGTGCTTCGCCAGCTCCTCGGCCGTCGTCACTGCATAAATGCGCCCATGCGCCGGCCCGGCCAGCTCCTTCCACGCCTCCGCCGCATCGCCCTTCAGCTCCACCGGCGCGCCCAGCAGCAGTGTCGTCACCTCCAGCCCCGCATCCGCCAGCTTCCGCGCCGCCATCATCCCGTTGCCGCCGTTGTTGCCCTTGCCGCACAGCACCGTCACCCGCCGCACACGCCTGAAGTGCTGCCGCGCAAACTCCGCCACCGCCGTGGACGCTGCCCGCATCAGCTTCAGTTGCGGCACGCCATACCGCTCCGTCGTCACGCGGTCGCACGCCGCCATCTCGGCCGCCGTCAAAACCTTCATGCCTTCATGGTATTCCAGACAGACCTCTGCTCATCGCCCGAGTCGTTGGAGTAAGAATGGAAGGAACGTAAAGGGGCCTTTTGAATGAGACGAATGTGCTTTGACACCGCAAGCAGTTACTTCCACGACTTTCGTGACGGGTTCCTCACGACCCCAGATGATGCAAGGGC
Organism: Occallatibacter sp.; assembly: GCA_035763705.1. GTDB lineage: Bacteria > Acidobacteriota > Terriglobia > Terriglobales > Acidobacteriaceae > Telmatobacter. The sequence goes on from DASUAU010000024.1 coordinate 19,197, forward strand.
CTATTTCCGCAATCAAACATTTGAGTTTCATGCAGCGACTGTGTTCGACTCATCTACGAGGAGATACAGAGACTTTATCGATTATCGGAAGCTATTTGATTTCCTGATAACGGCCGATGAACTCGTCACCTTTAACGGTCTAATCTGCGACCTCATCGTTCTCGAAGAGCGCATGGGCGGCAAAGAGATGGTGCAGCAACTGTGGCAGAAACCGCACTACGATATTGCTGGTGTAAACAACTATCAGAGCTTGCCAGACACAATCAGCATAAGGCTCCCGAAGAAAGCATCTTCGTTTAGCGCGGTCGAATTTGACCGTCTTGAGAAAATACGCGGCCGCTTCACAGACTTCCAGTCCGAACATTTGGCCAATACGTACCGGGATGCCAAATTCACTTACATGCTTTTCCGCGAGTATGAGAGGCGCGGGTGGCTTCATCCGCCTAAAATGACTTGATTGTGAGCATTATTTAATACCCCGCTCAGCTCCCCTTCGCCATCAGCACCAGCAGCCACACGTTCAGTGCAATAATCAGCACCGTCGTCGCCCACGCCAGCCCTTGCAGCCAGCGCCCGTTCACAAACTCGCCCATCTTCGCCCTGTCGCCCGTAAACATCACCAGCGGAACCACCGCAAAGCTCAGTTGCAGTGACAAAATCACCTGGCTCAATATCAGCAGCTTGTCCGTTCCGTTCCGCCCCATCAGCGCCACCACGATAATCGTCGGCACAATCGCCAGTCCCCGCGTAATCAGCCGCCGCAGCCACGGCGCAACCTTCATCTGCAGGAACCCCTCCATCACCACCTGCCCGGCCAGCGTCCCGGTAATCGACGAGTTCTGTCCGCTCGCCAGCAGCGCAATCGCAAACAGCGTGCTCGCCCCCGCCACGCCCACCAGTGGGCTCAGCAGCTTGTAGGCGTCCTCAATCGCCGCCACGTCGTAGTGCCCGCTGCGGTGGAACACCGCCGCCGCCACAATCAGAATCGCCGCATTCACAAACAGAGCCAGCGTCAGCGCCAGCGCCGAGTCCATGTTGGCCATGTGAATCGCCTCGCGCTTGCCCTTCGCCGTCCGCTCATACTGCCGGCTCTGCACAATCGACGAGTGCAGATAAAGGTTGTGCGGCATCACCGTCGCGCCCAGAATCCCAATCGCGATGTACAGCATCTCCCCGTTCGTCAAAATTCGCGGCGACGGCACCACCAGGCTCGTCAGCGCCGGCCACATATCCGGCCGCGACACCACCATCTGCACCACAAACAGCGCCAGTATCGTCCCAATCAGCGTAATCACCAGCGCTTCCACCCAGCGGAAGCCCCACCGCTGCAGCAGCAGAATCAGCAGCACGTCCATGCCCGTAATCAGCACGCCATAGAACAGCGGAATGTGGAACAGCAGCTCCAGCGCAATCGCTGACCCAATCACCTCCGCCAGGTCGCACGCCGCAATCGCAATCTCCGCCCCAACCCACAGCAGAAAGCTCGTCGTCCGCCCGTAGTGCTCCCGGCACATCTGCGCCAGGTCGCGCTCCGTCGCCACCCCCAGCTTCAGCGAAAGGCTCTGCAGCAGAATCGCCATCAGGTTCGACAGCATGATCACAAACAGCAGCGTGTAGCCGAACCGCGCCCCGCCCGCAATGTCCGTCGCCCAGTTCCCCGGGTCCATATACCCCACGGCAATCAGGAACCCCGGTCCCAGAAACCCCAGCAGCCGCCGCCAGTACCACTTGGACCGCGACACGCTCACCGTCGCGTACACCTCCGCCAGCGACGGCTCACGCAACACGGTTTGTGGGGTGGTCTCTGCAGCCATGGCTCTCCTCTAGGGCGCACAAACGCGCCTTCTCCACAGTATGCCACAGCTTGTTAATCGTAGTTAATAATCTATCTTATTTTTAATTACAGAGCCTCTTCCAACCGCAGCCAAACCGCCTCCGCCGCCGGCCTTCCCAGTATCGAAACCCCCGCAGGCAGCTCAATCGAAACGGTTTGGTCGTAGTTCTGGCTCACCACCCGCAGGCTCCGGCTCGGCCCAATCCCCATCCGGTGCAGAAACTCCAGCAGCTTCGGGTCCCGCTCGTGCAGGCTCGTCACCGTATAGCGCCCGCCCGCGGCCGCCTCGCTCAGCGGAACCTCCCCGCGCCGTTTCCGCTCCTCAGGGCTCACCGGCAGCACCTGGTTCCCGTGCGGGCAGGCCCCGCCTTCGCCCAGTTTTTCCTTCAGCTTGGCCTCAAACGCCGGCGAAACCGCATGTTCCAGCCGCTCGGCCTCCTCGTGGATCTCATACCACTCCATCCCGAAGACCTCGCTCAGCATCCGCTCGATCAGGTGGTGCCGCAGCGCCGTCCGGTAGGCCGTTTCGCGCCCGGCCTCGGTCAGCCGCACAATCCCGTCCTCGCCCACCGTCACATAGCCGTCCCGCCGCAGCCGCTTCAATGCCATCGTCACCGCCGGGGCTGACACCTCCAGCCAGTGCGCCAGCGTGGCCGGAATCACCTGGCGGCCCTCCGCCTCGGCCTCCAGCACAGCCTTCAGATAGTTCTCTTTTGATACGGCCAGTGCGTCTTTCATCCCGCTCCCGCAACCTGCTCCGCAATCAGTCTATAGGCAAATTGTGTCCGCCCACGCCACACTCCCGTTTCGGAACCCCCCGTGCGATGAACGGAACGTTGTATGCAGATACCACCTCTGTGCGATGCCATTCCCGGTTCCCTGTTCCTACAATAAAAATCGTTGGAGGAGCGTATGGAAAGCACTGGCAACGTCAACCCGTATCACGCAGCCTTTTATCAGGCGTCCTCTGAGCTGAGCCGCATCCATGGCGAAGTCGAGCAGCTCAACATCCGCCGTCAGCAGGTGGAAAACCTTGTCCAGGCTCTCAAGCCCGCCGTCGATCCTGAAGCCCACGTCGAGTGGGAGCCCATCGTCCACATGAGCAAGTTTGACGGCCTCACGGTCGTCACCCGTCTGGCCGTCGTGGAAAAGGGCGCGAAGCGATAGAGCATTTTCAAAGCGCCGTTGCTCGAAAGCTGGATATTCAGTCGACGCGACCAACAGGGAGCGGCGACCTTTCCACCAATCCAACAATTCCTCATTACTTTGAAAATGCTCTAGCCCTCGCTCCACACCCTTCCAGCTTCCCGCCTCTTGTCCTTGCGCGTCAGCCGCGCTTCCTTCTCTGCACCCTTCCCAACTCAGCTTCCTTCACTTCACCTCGACCTTGGGCTCCACGCTCAACCCCGGCCTCAGCAGGTGGTTCGCGTCCTCGTCCTTCCGGTCGGTAAAGTCGATGCGTACCGGCACGCGCTGCACCACCTTCACATAGTTGCCCGTCGCGTTCTCCGGCGGAAACAGGCTCAGCACTGAGCCCGTCGCGCCGCCTATCTGCGTCACGCGGCCCTTGTAATCCTTGCCCGTCGCGTCCACGTGAACCTCCGCGTCCTGGCCCGCGCGCATGTGCCTCAGTTGCGTCTCCTTGAAGTTCGCCGTCACCCACAGGTCGCTCAAGGAAACCAGCGTCATCAGGTTCTGCCCCACGCTCACGTTCTGGTTGATCTCCACGCTCTTCCGCGTGATGATGCCGTCCTCCGGCGCATAAATCTTCGTGTAGCTCAGGTTCAGCCTGGCCTGGTCCAGTTGCGCCTGCGCCTGCATCACCTGCGCCTGTGCCTGCTTGGCCCGCGCGCTCTGGGCCGCCACCTGCTGCGGTCCGGTCTCTGCGTTTCTCACCTGCGCCTGCGCCTGCTTCTCGCGCTCCCTGGCCACGCGCACCGCGTCGCCGGCCGCCTTCTGGCTCGCCTCGGCATCCGCCAGCGAGGCCTTTGCCGCATCCGCCGACGCCACCGCCGCGTCAAACTGCTGCTTGCTGATCACGTCCTTTTCCACCAGCGGCCTATACCGCGCCAGGTCCGACTGCGCCTTCGTGTTGTTGGCCTCGGCCTGCGCCACGCGCGCCTTGGACGCGTCCAGTTGCTGCGCCGCCTGGCTCACGCCCGCCTGTGCGCCCGTCACGTCCGCATTCGCTGAGCTCAGCGTGCTTCCCGCGTTCACGCTCGTAATCGGCACGTTCACTTCCGCCGCCGCCGCGTTCGCCTTGGCGCTCTCCAGCGCGGCCTGGGCATTTTCCACCGCCACTGCAAAGTCGCTCGGGTCCAGCTCGGCAATCAGTTGGCCCTTCTTCACCTTCTCGTTCTCGTCCACGTTCACCTTGGCCACCTGCCCCGCAATGCGCGAGCTGATCTGGATCAGGTGCCCGTTGATCTGCGCGTCGTCTGTGTCCTCGCTATAGGTCGAGCGCCACCACATCACCAGCGCCACCACCACCAGCACGCACACAATCACCAGAATCAGGCTGCGGCGGCTCTTCGCCGGCCGCACCAGCTCCGTGCTCTCGTCCGCCTCCGGTCTCGCCGCTTGTTTTAGGTTCTCTTCCGCCACGTCTACTTCCCTCCCAGATAATGCCTGTAGTCGTCCGCCGCGCCCACCGCCCGCGCCAGGCTCAGCTTGGCAATGTTGTCGCGGTACAAACTCGTCACATACACGTCATTGGCCTGCGCCACCTGCTGCTCGGCCTGGCTCACTGCCAGGTTGTCGCTCACTCCGGCTGCATACCGCTGCTGCGCCTCGCTCAACTCCTCATTCGCCAGCTTCACCGTGGACTGCGCCACTTCCACCTGCTTCTGCGCCGATTGAATATCCAGCAGCGCATCCCGCACGTCGGCCTCCACCTGCGCTTTCTTGTCGCTCAGCCTCGCCTTCGCCGTGTCCAGTTGCGCCTGCGCCACCTGCGCCTCGCCCCGCAGCCCATACTCCTTGAAGACCGGCACGCTCAGCGTCCCCGACGCATCGCCCGTCCCGTGCGAGTGCCGCACGTTCACGCCAATGTCGCCATAGTCGCCGTTGAACTTCACCGTCGGCAGCCGGTCGGCCGTCGCCGCCTTGCGCTCTTCCACCGCGGCCTTCATCTGCTCCACCGTCGCCGCCAGGTCCTTGCGGTTCGCCCTGGCCTCGTCGATCGCCTTCTGCGCGTCAATCTCGTCAAACGCCGCATACGGCGCGCGATCCGTCAGCTCGAACTTCTGCTCCAGCGGCAATCCAATCGTCCGCGCCAGCGCCAGCTTGTCCTTTTCCAGCGCATCCTCGGCCGCAATCCGCTTCTGCTCCAGCGTCTGGTAATCCACCTGCGCCCGCAGCACGTCCAGCTTGGGCGCCGTGCCCGCCTCGTGATTCGCCTCAGCCTGGTCCAGTGAAATCCCCGCCGTCTTCACCTGCGCGCTCACGCTCGCCACCTCGGTCTCATCGGCCACCACCAGCAGATACGCATTGCCCACCGTCAGCACCACCAGGCTCCGCGCATCCTCCGCGCTCAACCCCGCCGCCTTCAGGTTGTGCTTCGCCGCCAGATACTCTCGCAGCGACTTCACATCCACCAGCGACCAGCTCAGTGAAGCCCGCAGGTCCGTATACCCAAAGGGCCCGATAATCGTCGGAAATCCCGGTATCCGCAATCCCTGCGCCGGTAGATCCGTCTGCATCACCGCTTCACGCGCGTCAAAGTCCACCTCGGGCAGCAAATCCTGCAGTTGGCTCAGCCGCTCGCCGCGCGCCGTCGCCGTCTGCAACCCGCTCAGCAGCAGCCCAAGATTGTTCTTCAGCCCGCGCTGCATCGCGTCATCCAGGCTCAGCTTCATCACGCCCGGCGTCGCCGCCCCCGTGGTCACGCTGCCGTTAAAGCTCTCCGCCGTCGGCCCCTCGGCCTGCGGCGCAGCCTGCGCCCGTGCCTCAGGCGTTGCCGCCGCCATGCCTCCGGCAAGCGCCAGAGCCCACAGACACAGCCATCCCGCCCGTCTTTTTGCCTCGTAACCGAACATCCAGACTCGTCGTTTGAATCAGGCCGGCGACCCGCCGCCCGAAAGATCGTTGCAACTCATCCTAAACAGGGCCGCAATCGCCCTCAAAGACCGTTGCATTCCAATAGATGCCGCCCCGGCGCGCGGCGCTTCTTAAATCTGCACCCCGTTCTGTGCCCCGCTTCGTTGCTGAAGGATTTAGCGCGCCGTCGCGTGAATCAACTGCGAAGCCAGCGAGCACAGCGCCTGCCGAAACATCTCCCGCACCGCCTCCGCGCTCCATCCCGCAGCACCCGGCCCTGCATTTTCGGCCAGCAGCGCCGCGGCTTCGTCTGAGCGGAATCCCGCCACCGCCCGCAGCACAAAAATCACCCTCTGCGCCGTCGGCAGGCTCTCCAGCCACGTCCGCACGCGCTCCCGTTCCGGCCCCGCCATCATGCTTTCCAGCTCTTCGCGAGACACCCCGGCCGCCTCCAGGTCATCGTCCTCAATGCAACCGCCCGAGGCCACCACTTCCTTTGGAGCTTCCAGGCAGCCCGGCGCTCGCTTTTCCAGCAGCAAAAGCGCGGCCTTGCTCAGCGCCCTCCGGCAGCTCTGCCGCGCCGCCGCCGCGTCCGTGCCCTTGCCCAGCTCCACGGTGGAAATCGTCGTCTCCACCAGCCGCACGCTCGCTTCGCCCTCGCCCGCCAGCATGGACGCCAGGCTGTAGAGGCCCGCCGCCATCTGGTCAAACACATTCTCAAAGCCCGCCAGCGCCGTCGCCACCGTGGCCTCGTCCTTCTCGCGCCCATCCAGCATCCCCGTCACCGTGCGCGAAAACTCCTCCGCGCCCGCCGGAAGCGGCTGCACTCCAACCCCAGCCTCGGCCCTTGAACCTGTCTCTCTGCTCATGCAATCGGCTCCCTTCACGGTGGATGCGGCCATCTCAGCCAGTTCTGTTCTATCCAGTTTTATCCTCCACCCGCCCCCCTCGCAGGGTCAAACCTTCGCCCTCTCCCCGCTATCCGCCCCCCGGCGCGTGCTTTCCTCCACGCAAACGCGGTAGACTCATCCTCGCGGCACTGGACGCTTACCCATGGCCCGAACGACCTCCAAACAAAAGCCCTTCAACGGCCGCGACCACTCCTGGATGCAGTTCAACCGCCGTGTGCTTCAGGAGGCACAGGACCCCGCCAACCCTCTGCTCGAGCGCGTCAAATTCCTCGCCATCACCGCCTCCAACCTCGACGAGTTCATTGAAATCCGCCAGGCCGGCCTCATGCAGCGCATTGAGGATGGCTACCGCGAGCCCGGCTACGACGGCCTCCGCCCCGACGAATCCCTCGCCGCCCTCACCACGGACATCCACACCTTCGTCGCTGACCAGCTCCGCTGCTGGAATGACCTCCTGCCCGAGCTGCGCCGCCAGCGCATCCGCATCCTCGACTGGGACGAGCTCTCCGCCCCGGCTCGTGCCCACGCCCATTCCTACTTCCAGCGCGAGGTCGATCCGCTCCTCACCCCCATCGCCATCGATCCCGCCCATCCCTTTCCGCGCGTCCTCAACAAGGCGCTCTGCCTCGCCCTTCTGCTCCGCCGCAAGCGCCGCAGCTCCGGCCCGCCCGTCCTCGGCGTCGTCACCGTCCCCCGCGCCCTGCCCCGTTTTGTCCGAATGCCCTCCGCGGACGGATTCTCTGACTACCTGCTCCTCCACGACCTCATCGCCCAGCATCTGGCCGGCATGTACCGCGGTTACGAAGTCCTCGCCTGCACGCCCTTCCGCGTCACCCGCAACTCCAACCTCTACTTTGAAGAGGAGGAGGCCCGCTCCCTGCTCGAATCCATCCGCGTCGAGCTCCACAACCGCCGCAAGGGCGACGCCGTCCGCCTTGAAATCGAAACCGGCGCGCATCCTGAAATTGTCGAGCGCCTCCGCGTCAACTTCGAGCTCGAGCACGACCAGGTCTTCCACGGCGACGGGCCCGTCAATCTCTCCCGCATCCTGTTTCTTTACTCTGACGCTGCGCGCCCCGAGCTCAAATTCCCCGCCTTCATTCCCCGCCCGCTCGTCCTCAGCCGCAACTCCACCACAATCTTCAGCGAGCTTCGCCAGCGCGACATCCTTCTCCACCACCCCTACGACTCCTACGATCCGGTCGTCGATTTCATCCAGCAGGGCGCTGAAGACCCCGCCGTCGTCAGCATGAAGCAGACCCTCTACCGCACCAGCCAGGACTCGCCCGTCTTCTCCGCGCTCATTCAGGCCGCCTCCAGCAAGGAGACCACCCTCGTCGTCGAGCTCATGGCGCGCTTTGACGAGGCTTCCAACATCCGCTGGGCGCGCAGCATGGAGGATGCCGGCGTGCAGGTCTTCCACGGCGTCGTCGGACTCAAAACCCACTGCAAGCTCGCCCTGCTCGTCCGCCGCGACGAGGACGGCGTCACCCGCCGTTACTGCCATCTCGGCACCGGCAATTACAACCCCGTCACCGCCCGCTTTTACACCGACCTCAGCCTGCTCACCAGTGACCCGCAAATCACCGAGCGCGTCCACATGGTCTTCAATTACCTCACCGCCCACGCCGAGGTGGACGACTACCGCCCCCTGCTCGTCGCCCCGCTCACCATGGCCGAAAGCTTCCTCGGCCTCATCCGCCGCGAGGCGGACCACGCCCGCGCCGGACGCCCCGCACGCATCGTCGCCAAAATGAACGCCCTCCTCGAGCCCAGCGTCGTCGAGGCGCTCTACAGGGCCTCGCAGGCCGGCGTTGAAATTGATCTCATCGTCCGCGGCCTCTCCATCCTCCGCCCCGGCGTCAAAGGGCTCTCCGAGAGCATTCGCGTCCGCTCCATCGTCGGCCGGTTTCTTGAGCACGCGCGCATCTTCCACTTCGCCAACGGCGGCGACGACGAAGTCTACCTCGGCTCCGCCGACTGGATGCCCCGCAATCTCTTCGAGCGATGCGAGGTCGTCTTCCCCGTCCGCGATGCCGCCGCACGCGCCCGCATCCTCAATGAAATTCTCCCCGCCCAGCTCGCCGACACCGTCAAGGCCCGCCTCCAGCAGCCCGACGGCTCGTATCTCCGCGCCGGCAAATCCCCAACCGGCTCCTCCGCCGCCTCCGCGCCCGCCTTCTCTTCGTCTCCGGTCTCCAGTCCCGCTTTTTCCAGTCCCGCTTTTTCCAGTCAGGACTTCTTCATGCGCCTCGCCGAAGGCAAAACCGACCTCGACGCCATCCCTAAACTCGCCGCCCCCGCTCCCGCCGCAACCGCGCGCCCCAAACGCCGCCCCCGCTCCCACACCACGGCCAAATCCTCCCTCCCCACCCCCCACGCCGCCGACTAAGGCGAACCATTGCCGGCCGAATTGCGTCATCATCTTCCGGTTAAAATCAATACCAACCCTCGGAGACATGCGTGGATCCCGCCAAACCCATTCGGCCCAGCCTTTGGCACCTCCTCTGGGGAGTGCCGTTCCTCCTCGCTGGTATCGGGCTCTTTGCCTATGCGCTGATTCATGGAATCACGCACGCCACCGATTCCCTCACGCAGATCGTGGTTCCCGGCAGCGCGGAGCTTACTCTCAAGCCGGGTTCTTACACCGTCTTCCTCGAAGAACAATCCGTCGTCGACGGCAAAGTCTATTCCACCAAGCAGTCAGTGGACGGGCTCACATGCCGGGCTCGCTCCACCCCCGGCGGAGCAACGATTCCAATCAGCCAATCCACAACGAACACTACGTATACGGTCAACGGCCGGTCCGGCCATTCGGTCCTCCAGTTTCCAATCCAAACCGGCGGAAAATACAACTTCGCATGCGACTACGGCAAAGATGGAACCGGGCCCCAGGTCGTCATTGCCGTCGGCTCAGGCGTTGGCGAAGCCATCATGCGCACCGTCATCGATGGCTTGGCATCGTTCTTCGGCGGCGCGGCGGCGGCGCTCGTCATCGTTTTCATCGTCGTCCTCACCCGCGAACGCAACAAGAAGAGACTCAGACAATCGGCTCTTTTCCCGAATACCGGGCAGCCCTGAAGCTCCGTCACCCCCCACCGGCAAAGCCTGCTTTACAAGAACGGCCACTCCTACGACCAGATGGACGTCAAGAGCGTCCAGGACGGCTCCGAACACACCTTCTACTTCAACACCGACATTCCCATCAAAGAGGAGGGCTTCTAAGCCACAGCAAACCTGCCCACGTCGCGCCAACAAATCCGTTGTCATGCCATCGCCCGCGCTCTATAATCTGCGCGACTTTCAAGCCATCAACGGAGCACCCATGTTCACGCAATCGTGCACCACACATCGCAGCCGCTACATCGCGCTTTACCTCGCCCTTGCCCTCCTCGCTTGTCTCCCTCTGCACGCCGATCCCATTCACAGCGCGGCGCAAAAGGGCAAGCTTGACAAGGTGCGCGCTCTTCTCGCCGCGGATCCATCGCTCGTCAACAGCAGGGACAAGGTGGGAATGACGCCGCTCGAATTGGCGGCTCAGGGCGACCATCGCGATGTCGTTGAGTTTCTTCTTGACCATGGGGCAGACGTCAACGCCCGCGACTCAAACGGCGGATTCACGGCCATCGATTTGGCGCTCTCGTCCTACCATCACCAGGACGTGCTTCAGCTCCTCATCGCGCACGGCGCAAACGTGAACACGGCATCCAAGCAGGGCACCACCCCGTTGGAGGAAGCAGCCATGCGCGGCCAGATGGATGCCTTGCAGCTTCTCTTGTCAAAAGGAGCCCAGGTCAACACTCTCGATTCTGGTGGCGACACCGCTCTGCTCTGGGCTTTGCTCATGGGGCACACCGATGCCGCCAAAATACTCATCGACGCCGGAGCCGATGTCAATGTACGCGACGGCAAAGGCATGACTCCGTTGTTTGTCGCCCGCCGGCACGACATGGATGCAATTGAGAAGCTCCTCATCGCGCACGGCGCCCACGAATAGCGCCACGGCACAAGGCGAAACCCGGACCCGCGCACCTCACCCCAGCGCCCGCACATAGCGCAGCTCATCCACCGTCACGTTCCACACCTCGATCGTGCGCCGCTGCCCGTCCGCTTGCCAGCCATCCGCCCGGTAGAACCGCTCCGCGCGCGCATTCCCCACCAGCACCCAGAGCAACGCATTCCTGAATCCCTGCCCGGCAAGTTGCTCACGCGCCGCCGCCATCAGCACGCGGCCCACTCCGCAGCCCCACCGCTCCGGATCCACATACAGCGCGCCAACCTCGCCATAGTCGGTCCTGTCTGCGTCGCGCGAGGGCGACGTCGTCGCGAAGCCCACAATCGCATCGCCCTCCACCGCCGCCAGCGTCCATGGCTTCGCCGCATCCGTCGTCGCAAACTCATAGCGCGCCGCGCGATCCTCCGCGCGCAATCCGGCCAGATACTCCTCCGGCAGCAATCCCCGGTAGGCCGCCTGCCATGCCCGCACATGTACCCGCGCCACAGCCATCGCATCCCGCGGCTCGGCTCTCCTTGTCAGCATGCCCGAGTATCCCACGGCCGGCACGCGGCCGCCCCACGCCCCTGTCAACCCCCACATCACAACACTCGCCCCCAACCCCCTCATTCCATTCGCCAGACTTCGCCCGCCAATTTGCCGGCAATTTCCCCTTCCCGGCGCACAATGGAAGTGTCGAAGGAAAACCCATGCGCCCAATCCACCACCAATCCGCTGACAACTGTCGACTGAAAACTGACAACTGCCTCCGCCAAGCGGAGGCACCGGGGTCCCCACGGACAGCCGGGGCCCCCGGCAAGCGAACTTTGCTTGCTGGGGTGGGGGCAGGTCTTCGTCCGTGGGGTGAAGCCACCCCCCCCTCCCCCCCCCTCCCTTTTTTATTTGCACTTTTCCACAATTTCTTTGCCGAATATTACAAAGCCGCGTTCGCCGCGTCTTCGCCTTCACGCCGCAGCTAGCCTTCGCACTCGCAGTCCCGCGTCTTCGGCCGCACACCGCACCTGGACTACAATCAGAGCGTCATGGCTACCATCTCGCTCTCCACTGAAATTGAGCCTCGCGCGCCCAAAGGCCCTTTCGCCAACGAGCCCTTCACCAACTTCAAGGACGCTGAAACCGCACGCGACATGCGCGGCGCGCTCTCACTCGTCGCTGCCCAGCTCGGCCGCGAGTACGATCTCGTCATCGGCGGCCGGCGCCTGCGCACGGAGGGCAAAATCCGCTCGCTCAACCCGGCGCGCCCCGCTGAAATCGTCGGCATCCATCAGAAAGCCGACGCTTCCTACGCCGCCCAGGCCATGCAGGCCGCGCTGGACGCCTTTGAAATCTGGGGCCGCACCGCCGTTGAAACCCGCACCGCGCTCCTGCTCCGCGCCGCGGAAATCATCCGCGCCCGCAAGCTCGAGTTCTGCGCATGGCTCACCTTTGAGGTCGGCAAAAACTGGGCCGAGGCCGACGCCGACGTCGGCGAAACCATTGACTTCCTCGAGTTCTATGCCCGCGAAGCCCTGCGCCTCGCCGCGGCCACCACGCCCATCCAGTATCCCGGCGAGCGCAACCAGCTCCTCTACATTCCCCTCGGCGTCGGCGCGGTCATTCCGCCCTGGAACTTCCCCTTCGCCATCATGGCCGGCATGACCGCCGCCTCCATCGTCACCGGCAACACCGTCGTCCTCAAGCCGTCCAGTGACTCGCCCACCATCGCCGCAAAATTTGTGGAGGTGCTTGAGGAGGCCGGCATGCCCGGCGGCGTCGTCAACTTCTGTCCCGGCTCCGGCGCAAGTTTCGGCAACGCCATCGTCGAGCATCCCAGGACCCGCTTCATCGCCTTCACCGGCTCCAAATCCGTCGGCCTTGAAATCCACGAGCGCGCCGCGCACACCCAGCCCGGCCAAGTCTGGATTAAGCGCACCATCCTGGAAATGGGCGGCAAGGACTCCATCCTCGTCTGCGCCGATGCAGACCTTGACGCAGCCGCCGACGGCGTTGTCGCCGCGGCCTTCGGCTTCAGCGGGCAAAAGTGCTCCGCCTGCTCCCGCGCCATCGTCGAGGAGCCGGTCTACGATTCCTTCATCGATCGCATTCGCGAGCGCGTGGCCAAACTCACCGTCGGCGACCCCGCCGAAAATCACAATCTCGGCCCGGTCATCAACCAGGCCGCGCTCAGCTCCATGCTGGCTTATATTGAGACCGGCAAAAAAGAAGGTCGCCTCATCGCCGGCGGCAATGCCATCCAGTCAGACGACTGCGGCTACTTCCTCGCACCCACTGTTTTCGCAGACGTTGCACCCGGCGCCGTCCTTGCCCAGGAGGAAATCTTCGGCCCCGTCCTCGCCGTCATCAAGGTGAAGGATTTCGACGAAGGCCTGCGCGTCGCCAACAACACTGAGTACGGACTCACCGGCGCGCTTTACACCGCGGACCGCGCGCGGCTCGACCACGCACGCAGCGAGTTCCACGTCGGCAATCTCTACTTCAACCGCAAGTGTACCGGCGCCATGGTCGGCGCGCATCCCTTCGGCGGCTTCAACATGAGCGGAACCGACTCGAAGGCCGGCGGCCCTGATTATCTGCTTCTGTTTACGCAGGCCAAAAGCGTCGCGGAGCGGCTTTAAGCCGCTCCGCATTCACTCCTACATGCACGGTTGCCCATCCTCTTCCGCGCACTTTGCGGAAAGGATGGGAATCAACGGAGGGAGCAGGGGCCTTCAGGCCCCTGAATCCTGGCCCAAAACATCAAGGGGGCTTCAGCTCCGGGCTTTTGCCTTGTAACAGGGCCCGACTTCAGTCGGGCCGCAAGGAACGCATCGCGAAGACATGGGCTTCAGCCCCTGCCAATGCGGGCTTGCCCCGCGGTTCCGTCCACGGTAATGAAGGGTACGGGCTTCAGCCCCTGAGGCAATGCAACCTCATCGCAATCGCGCGAGCCGGCGTCTCTTTCATTTTCCAGTCCGAATGAGCGCTCTCAGGCCACCGCGCCCGCCGCGGCCGCGGCCTGTTCCTCGGCCTCCAGCCGGTTGCCCATCTCCGCCGCCGCCTGCGCCAGCACGCGATGGTGAATCGTGAACAGCGCCAGCTCCAGCCGGTCGCTCACGCCCGTCTTGTCATAGATGGACCGCAGATAATTCTTGATGACCTGCTCGGTGGTCTTCAGCCGTTGCGCAATCTCGCGGTTCTTGCAGCCCTGCACAATCAGCGCCACAATCCGCATCTCCTTCGGCGTCAGCCGGTCGCGCACCCGCGAGCCCACCATGTCTTCCTCAACCAGTTCCGGAACCACCACTTGCGGCGGCTTCCACACTTCGCCCGCGGCCACGCGCCGCACACACTCCACCAGCGCCTGCCCCGTTACGTTCCTGAAGACCACTCCCCGGAATCCCTGCTGCAGATAGGCATTGGCCGTCTCGTTGTTCTCGGCAATCACAATGCCGCGCGAGTTCGACTGGTCCATCACCGCTTTCAGGCGGACCATCTCCGGCCGCAGTGACGCCGCGAACACCACAATCGACCCTGGAAAGGTCGTAATCGCATGCATCATCCGCTCCAGGTCAGTACACTGGGCAATGATGCGCAGATCTTCGTCCATGGCCAGCACCTTCGCCGTGCCTGCACGAAAAATTGCCTGTGAATCGGCTAGGATGACTTTGTTCATCGCGTATGCCCCATCCGTTGCTCCCGCCAGCTCAGTTGCCGGCTCAGCCCCTCTTCCACCTTGCGGCCCTGCTCGTTTCGTAATCCGCTTGACCCGCCTGCACCGTACACTTGCAATCGTTCTCCCAACTTAAGCGGCCCTTTGCTTTATCGGCCGGAATCTTATCGGCCAGAATCTTATCGGCCAGTATCTTAATCGGCCAGAATCCTAATCGGCCCGGACCGCCTCTTCCGCTAACGTGTCTTCTTCACACCGTCAAGAACTGCAAGCCAAACATGCCTTCGCAAAACCAGTCGAAAGTACCACCCTGAGGTAACGTGCCTTCTCAACAGATTAACGCGCAATCTCCCTCTCCGTCACCAGAAACCGCACTGCCTCTTTTGTGTTATTTACTGTTTAGTGTCGATTTCGGACCGTTTGGCCGGGAGTTTCCGGCTTCCTTCGGCCCAGCACGCGGGTGCCTTGGATTCGCCTGCCTTGCCGCCGCCCCGCGGTAGCCCGCAAAACCCGCCGGACGCCGCGCAAATGGGCAGCTTGCCCATTCCGCCGCCAGTCACTGGCCCTCACCGCACGCCAAACACGTACACTAGCTTCACACCGGGACCCATATGGCGCGACCCATCCTCTTGGCAATTGACGACGACGTAAGCGTCCTTGAAGCCGTGGTGCAGGATCTGCGCCGCCAGTACGGCGCAGACTACCGCGTCATGCGCGCCGCCAGCGGCCAGGCCGCGCTCGACACGCTCTCCCAGCTCAAGCTCCGCCAGGAGCCCGTCGCCCTGCTCGTGAGCGACCAGCGCATGCCCGGCATGACCGGCGTTGAATGCCTCGAGCGCTCCCGCGACCTTTATCCCGAGGCCCGCCGCGTTCTGCTCACCGCCTACGCGGACACTGAGGCCGCCATCCATGCCATCAACTCCGCGCGCATCCATTACTACCTGAACAAGCCCTGGGACCCGCCCGAGGAAAAGCTCTATCCCGTTCTCTCTGACCTGCTGGACGACTGGAAAGCCGGCTACCGGCCGCCTTTTGAGGGTCTGCGCGTCATCGGCAACCGCTGGTCCCCGGCCGACCACAACCTCCGCAACTTCCTCTCGCGCAACCATGTTCCCTACCGCTGGCTGGACGCCGCCGGCAATGAGGAAGCCGTCCGCATGCTCGCCGAGCGCCACCTCGAGGCCGAGCAGCTCCCGGCCGTCCTTTTCCCTGACGGCAGCCTGATGCCCGGCACGGATCTTGAGGCGCTCGCCGCCCGCGTGGGCCTGCGCACCCAGGCCGCGCAGGAGTTTTATGACATGACCGTCATCGGTGCAGGCCCCGCCGGTCTCGCCGCCGCCGTCTACGGCGCCAGTGAAGGCCTGCGCACCCTCATCATTGAGCCGGACGCTCCCGGCGGGCAGGCCGGCTCCACTTCGCGCATTGAGAACTATCTCGGCTTTCCCACCGGCATCACCGGCGCTGACCTCGGCCGCCGCGCCCACATCCAGGCCTCGCGCTTCGGGGCGGAGTTCCTCACCCAGCGCGCCACCGGCCTGCGCATTGACGGCCAGTACCGCTTCGTCCGCCTTGCCGACGGGCGCGAGGTCTCCAGCCACGTGGTCCTGCTCGCTCCCGGCGTCCAGTACCGCAGGCTCAACATTCCCGGCGCTGAGCGTCTTGCCGGCCGGGGCATCTACTACGGCGCGGCGCTGGTCGAGGCCGCCTCCTGCAAGGACGAGGAGGTTTACGTCGTGGGCGGAGCCAACTCCGCCGGCCAGGCCGCCCTGCACTTTGCCAAATACGCCTGCAAGGTCACCATGGTCGTCCGCGGACCCGGCCTTTCCGCCACCATGTCGAAATACTTAATCGATGAGATTGAACGCACATCGAATATAGTGCTGGAAGCCCGAACCCAGGTGGTGGAGGCGGAAGGCGCGGAACGTCTGGAGGCCCTCAAGCTCCGCGGTCCGCAGGGAGAAGCACGCGTCCCGGCCTCGTCTCTTTTCGTCTTTATAGGAGCCGAGCCCGGCGCTTCCTGGCTGCCGCCTGACATTCTTCGCGACGAGCAGGGTTTTGTTCTGGCCGGACCAGACCTTAGCCGCGACGGCAAGCTGCCGGAAAGCTGGCGCGAGCCGCGTGAGCCCTTCCTGCTGGAAACCAGCGTCCCGGGTGTCTTTGTCGCCGGCGACGTGCGCCACGGCTCCATCAAGCGCGTGGCCTCGGCCGTGGGAGAAGGGTCCATTGCCGTGCAGTTCGCACACCAGTATCTGGCGGGGTTCTAGGGGCGCGGGGTTCTGGAGCGCGGGTTTGGGGCGCGGGGTTGGGGAAAGGTTCAAGGTTTTGGGGATGGGAAGGCTGAAATGACCGAGGACGAGAAACGCTGGCGGGTTGAATCCGTCCCCATGAGCAGCGTGGCCGATGCGCTGCGCAAGACCCGTCCCTTCACCGGCGTTGATCCGCTTTCGCTCGACCACCTTGGACCTGTTGAACGGCTCACCATCCCCGCCGGAGAGGTCTTCATCCAGCCCGGCGACCCCGTTACCAGCTACTGCATCGTTCTCCGCGGCGAAATCCGCGCCGAAAGGATGGAGAAGGACGGCTCGGCCACCACCTTCGGCTCGGCCTGCTCCGGCGAGGGCTTTGGCGAAGTTCCCATCCTCACCGGCAAGCCCGTCATTCCCTTCCGCATCATCGCCTCTGAAGAGACCTCCCTGATCCGCATCTCCGTCGACCAGTTCTGGCCGCTGCTGGCCTGCTGCCCTGAGGCGCGCGCGATTATTCTTTCTGACACGGCCCAGCGCCTGCAGGCCTTCCAGGTGGAGGCCCTGCACCGCGAAAAGCTCGTCTCGCTGGGCACACTGGCCGCCGGCCTGATGCATGAGTTGCACAACCCCGGCGCGGCCGCCAAGCGTTCCGCCTCGCAGTTGCGTGAGAATCTGCTCAAGCTCCAGCAGCTCAGCCTGCGCAGCAGCAACCACCCCAAAACGCCCCAGCAGTGGGAGTGCATGAAGAGCATGCTCGAGCACACGCTCCACGGCTGCCGCCTGACCGCCATGAGCAGCGTGGAGCAGGCCGACGCCGAGGAGTCCCTCGGCGAGTGGCTCGCCTCCTCCGGCGTTGAAAACGCCTTTACCATTGCTCCCGCCCTCGTCGGCATGGGCTTCAGCCGGCACGAGCTGGCCTGTGCCAAGGAGTACTTTGACGCCGACGCCTTTTCTGACGCGCTCAACTGGCTCGGCGCGCTCGTTTCCAGCGTCTCGCTGGTCTGCGCCATTGAGGAAAGCATCTCGCGCATCTCTGAGCTGGTGATGGCCGTCAAGAAATTCGCCTATGACGAGCGCTCGCCCGCCCGCGACCTGGACGTGCACGACAGCCTGCAAAGCACGCTCACCATCCTCGGCCACAAGCTGCGCCTCAAGCAGATTCAGGTGGAGAAGCGTTTTGAGGCCGCGCCCTCCGTCATCTTTACGCGCGGGCACGCCCTCAGCCAGGTCTGGACCAATCTGATTGACAACGCCACGGACGCCTCCGAGGCCGGCGGGCAGATTGAAATCTCCACCTGGACTGAAACCGATTCCGCGCCGGGCTGGCTTGTCGTCAGCATCCAGGACCACGGCTCCGGCATTCCCGCCGACGTGCTTCCCCACATATTCGACGCCTTTTTCACCACCAAGCCGCAGGGCTCCGGCACCGGCCTCGGCCTGGAAATTGTGCACCGCATCGTCACCCAGAAGTTCAAGGGAACCATTGACGTCCAGTCCGAGCCCGGCAACACGCGGTTCCTGGTTCGCCTGCCGCTGGCTGATGCAGGCCAGAAATCCCCCGCCTGATTCGCCTGTCCCGCACGTTACCTTCCTGCACCATTTCAAGACATTTTCCCGTCAAGTTGTTGCCCTCCCGTGCCGATAGATGCGGGGAAGGAACACCTATGCCCAATCGCGCCGCCTTGCCCAATCGCGTCGAATTGATGGAGTCTGTGCTCGATTCCTATCCAGAGGGAATTGCCCTCGTGGGCATCGACGGCCAGGTCCTTTTCTGGAACCATGCCGCGGAATCCATCACCGGCTTCACCGGAATTGAGGTTGTGGCCCGCGCTGTACCTGACGCGCTGGAGCCGATTCTGGCCGAGCCGGCGCATCAGGAAGGCTCGTCCGGCGACGCGAATGCACACCCGCTGCGCGGAAGCATTGTGCACGCGCAGCACCGGCACGGCGATGCCTTGTGCACCTCGGCGCGCACCCTCATCCTGCGCGATGGCCTTGGCGAGCGCATTGGAAAGGCCGTCTTTTTCCATCCCGCTGAATCCCAGGACGCCCTGCTACGCGGCGACGTTGGCGAGGGTCTTGAGCCGATTGGCTCCATGGAGCGGCTTGAAGAGCGGATGGAGGAGCTCTTTAAGGACTTCAAGGAGCGCAATGTGCCGCTCAGCCTGCTGTGGATTACCGTGGACCAGGCGCACGTGCTGCGCCACACTCACGGTCTGCGCGCCTGCGAGGCCATGCTCGAGCGCGTGGAGCGCACCCTGGCCAACGGACTTCGCCCGCAGGAGGAGCTGGGCCGCTGGGGCGACGATGAGTTTCTCATCCTCTCCCACGAACGACGCCCGCAGGCCCTGGCCGCCTTCGCCCAGCACATTGCCGGGCTCACGCGCACCACGGATTTCCGCTGGTGGGGCGATCGCATCTCGCTCACCGTGAGCGTGGGCGCCGCGCTGGCCGAGCCCGATGAGACGCTGCCCCTGCTGCTGGAGCGCGCCAAGTCCGCCATGCTCGCCAGCGTCCACGCCGGCGGCAATCACATGACCCTCGCACCCAAACGCTTCCCCGGCGAACCGGCAGCCGAGTCGCCCACCTTCATTCGTCAGTCCGCCGAGGGCGCGCAAGGCGCAATGCCCGCGGCGAACCCGGCTTCCAATTCCCGTCAGGAGTCCACACCTCCTGCACTCGAGACGCGGAGAGAATCATGTTCGCAATCGTAGGCATCCTCATCGTCTTCGGCGCGGTCGTCGGCGGCTTCCTGATGGAGAAGGGTCATATTGAGGTGCTTCTCCAGCCCGCCGAGCTGCTCATCATCGGCGGCGCGGGCCTCGGCACGCTGCTGGTCGCCAACCCCATGCACATCCTCAAGGGCATCATGGGCGGCCTCACCGGCATTCTCGGCGGCTCCAAATTCAACAAGCAGCGCTACCTCAACACGCTCAAAATGATGTACCAGTTCCTCAACAAGGTTCGCAAAGAGGGGCTGCTGAGCGTGGAGCAGGACGTGGAAAAACCTCAAGAGAGCGAGCTCTTCAAGGCCTTTCCTGAATTCCTGAAGGACCATCACGCCCTCGATTTTGTGTGCGACACCCTGCGCATGGCCATCACCGGCGGCGTGGAGCCCTTTGACATGGACCAGATGATGGAACTCGACATGGAGGTCCATCACCACCAGGCCACGCAGCCCATCGCAGCGCTTTCCACCATGGCCGATTCGCTTCCCGGCCTGGGCATTGTGGCCGCCGTGCTCGGCGTCGTCATCACCATGGGCGCGCTGGGCGGCCCGCCGGCCGAAATCGGCCACAAGGTTGCCGCCGCGCTGGTGGGCACCTTCCTGGGCATTCTGCTCTGCTATGGCGCTGTGGGGCCGCTCAGCTCCAACATGGGCAAGACCGCCGAAGACCACAACAGCTACCTGCATGTGCTGCGCGTTCTTCTGCTCTCGTTCCTCAAGGGCTCCGCGCCCATGATCGCCATTGAGATGGGCCGGCGCGCCATCCCCGCGCATGTGCGGCCCAGCTTCGACGAGATGGAAAAGACCTGCAAGAACCGCGGCAACGCCGCTGAACCCGCTGCCGCGGCCTAGCCGCAGCCCTCAGGAGAGCATCGCAGAATGTCGCCTTCCAAGTCCCAGCCAATCGTTGTCATCAAAAAGAAGGTCGGACACGGAGGACACCACGGTGGCGCCTGGAAGGTGGCTTATGCAGATTTCGTCACGGCCCTGATGGCGCTGTTCATCGTGCTCTGGCTGATGAACTCGAGCGAGCCCATCAAGAAAGCCGTCGCCGGCTACTTCAACGATCCCCGCGGCAACGCCGCCCTGCAGGGAACCACCATGACCGGCTCCGGCGAGACCATTGTGAGCACCAACACCACCGCTCTGACAAAACTGAAGGACAAGCTCGAAAAGGAAATCGCCGCGCAGAAGGACCTGCAGAAACTCAAAAAACAGATCCAGATCACCATCACCTCAGAAGGCCTGCGCATTGAGATGCTGGAGAACAAGGGCGGAACCTTTTACCAGAGCGGAAGTGCGCAGTTGAGTCCCAGCGGCCAGGAACTGCTGGCCCTGCTGGCCGCCGAACTCAAACACCTGCCCAACAAGCTCCTCATTGAGGGCTACACAGACGCCGCTCCTTATGCGCACGGAACCGACTACACCAACTGGGAGCTCTCCGCCGACCGCGCCAATGCTGCCCGCCGCCTGATGCGGCAGCACGGCGTTGGCCCTGACCAGGTTTCGCAGGTGCGCGCCTACGCCGACCAGATGCTGCGCGACCCGGCCAATCCCTTTGACCCCTCCAACCGCCGGGTCACCATTCTCGTGAAGAACCGCACCGCTCCCATTCCCGGACTTTCCGCAGGCGAGGTGGCCGGCCAGAATGGCGCCGCGCCCGCACCACACACCCCGGCCGCACACCAGCCTGCCCCGGCCCACTCCGGCAGATAGCCATCCCCTGCGGCCAGAATTAACCGCCAGAATTAACCGCCGGATTGCCTCGCAGCATTTGCCTCGCAGCATTTGCCTCTCAGCATCTGCCTCTCAGCATTTGCCTCGCGGGGGGCCGGATGGTATACAGGAAGGTTCCGTCAGGAAAGCGTTTACTGGAGGTCCTCCCATGTCTGTCGTCGCCGGCGTAGATTTCGGCACCCTCAGCGTCCGCGTCACTCTCGTCGATAGCCGGAAAGGCCCCATCGGAACCGCTTCAGCCTCCTATCCGCTGCACCGCCGCCGCGAAGACCCCAATTTTGCCACGCAGTCCCACGCCGACCAGATGGCAGCCCTGGCCGCCGCCACGCGCGAAGTGCTTGAAACCACCGGCATTGACGGCCAATCCGTGGCCGCCGTGGCGCTCGATACCACAGGCTCCAGCGTCATCCCCGTTGGCGAGGGCCTTGAACCGCTCGACGACTACTATCTCTGGTGTGACCATCGCGCCTTTGCCGAGGCCGAGGAGATCACCGCCAAAGCCCACGCTGCGGGCCTTGAAGCCATCGACTGGTGCGGCGGCGTCTACTCGCACGAGTGGGGGTTCGCCAAGCTCCTCCACTGGCTGCGTCACAACCCTGACAAGCGCGCGCGTTTTGTCACCGCGCTCGAACATTGCGACATGGTTGCCGCCACGCTGGCCGGTGTTCGCTCCGTGACAGACCTGAAGAGAAGCGTCTGCGCCATGGGCCACAAGTGGATGTGGAATCCCAAGTGGGGCGGATTGCCGCCGGAGGAGTTTCTGGTCTCCGTCGATCCGCTGCTGGCCGGCATTCGCGCCAAAATGGGCGGCGAATACCTCACCAGCGATCATCTCGCCGGCCATCTCTCTGCCGAATGGGCGGACAAGCTCGGCCTGCGCGCTGGAATTCCCATTCCCGTGGGCGCATTTGACGCGCACTGGGATGCTATCGGCTCCAACATCCGCAAGGGCGACGTGGTCAACGTTGTCGGCACCTCCACGTGCATCATTGCCATGGCGAAAAAAGCCGAGCTTGTCCCCGGCGTTTGCGGCGTGGTGCCGGGCAGCGTGCATCCCGCCTTCACGGGCATCGAGGCGGGCCTGTCCGCCACAGGTGACATCTTTGAGGCCATCGCGCGCCGTGCGCAGTCCACGGTCGCCGCGCTCTCTGCGGGGCTGGACGCCTACAAAGCCGGCCAGACCGGCCTGCTGCGGCTGAGCTGGGACAACGGCGACCGCACCGTTCTGGTCAATCCCGAGCTCGGCGGCGTCACACTCGGCTGGAACCTGGTTCACACCGCGCAGGACGAGCTCTTCGCGGCCATCGAGGGCACGGCCTTCCATACGCGCATCATTCTGGAGCGCATGGCCGAGCACGGCGTTCCCGTGGACCGCGTCATCAACGCCGGCGGAATTCCGCAGAAGAACGAAGTCCTCAATCGCGTCTATGCCAATGTGCTGAACAAGAGCGTTTTAGTTCCGGCCGGCATTCCCACCAGCCTCGGCTCCGGCATCTTCGCACTGCTCGCGGCGGGAAGCTACCGCACCATCGACGAGGCTCAGGCCGCGGTCTGCCTGCCGCTGCGCACCGTGGAGCCGGACCCGAAGGCCGTCGCGGTCTACGAGCAGCTTTATCCTCTTTATCGCGATCTTTATTTCGCTCTCGGCCAGCCCAATGCCTCCCCTGCGGCACTGGGCCGCGTTCTTCCTGAACTGCGCCGCATTGCCGCCCAGGTGCGCTCGGACAGCTAGTTTTTTTTGCTTGAAACGCGCCGAATCAGCAACTCGCCGGCGACGTTGCGTTCCCCGGCAAGCCCTTTAACTCCGGACTAACTCCCGAGCTTCCGCGCAGCCCGCGGCTAACTCATTCCAACTATCTTTCCGGGAACCATCGGTGCTCTTGCGCAACCGCATGGACCGGTTTACCGTGTTCACATTCCCGTTCCCGTCAGGAGCCCTGTGCTGTCCTTCTTGCCGCGCCGCATTGCCTCCGGATCCATTGCATTTTTCGCTCTCCTCCTTGTTCCCGCAGGCCTTGCGTCACAGGACCAGGTGCAGCCGTGGAAGGCTCCTCACTTTTCCATCGCGGCCAAAACGCTCTATAACGCAGCCACCACGGCCACAGCCAGCGCCACCGCAGACGCGGCTGTTTTTGAGGACGACGAGAACTACAGCTTTGACGCCGAAGGGCGAGCCACGCACACCATCTATGTGGTCTACAAAATTCTGACGCAGAAGGGCGCCGAAGGCTGGGACTCGGCCTCCATCGGGTGGGAACCCTGGCACCAGCAGCGCCCCGGCATCAAGGTCCGCGTAATTGCGCCGGACGGCACAGTACACATGCTCGACCCGAACCAGATTACCGAAG
This sequence comes from Occallatibacter sp., assembly GCA_035763705.1. Taxonomy (GTDB): domain Bacteria; phylum Acidobacteriota; class Terriglobia; order Terriglobales; family Acidobacteriaceae; genus Telmatobacter. The sequence goes on from DASUAU010000024.1 coordinate 42,703, forward strand.
GGCCGGCGCGCGACGGGGATTACAAATCCTATGGCGACGGCAAAATGCTGCGCGCACCTTTTCCGGCCATCGCCGCCGGGGTGGTGGTGGAAGAAGAGTTTGTGACGCGCGAAACCGTTCCGTTCTTTGCGTCTGGCCGCGTGGGGCGCATCTACTTTGGCCGCGAGCGCACGCCCGTGACGCACAGCTACGCGGAGATAGATGCACCGGCATCGCTGCCTCTCCGCACCGATACGGTCAATCTGAAGGGGCTTGCGCAGCAGCGCGAAGAAGAACACGGGAAGGTGATGCTTACCTACGAAATGGGCCCCATGGATGCCCTTGATCCCCAGCCTCCTGATCTTCCCCCGGATGACGCGCGCTATGGGCTCATCGAATTCTCCACCGGCGCGTCCTGGCAGGAAATGGCCACTCAGTACTCGCGCATTGTGGACAACCATGCCAACCCGGCGGCAGTGCAGTCCATTGTGAACCAGTTGATTGCCGGAAAAACCACCAACGCGGAAAAGGAATCCGCGATCCTTAACTATCTTGACCAGCAGATTCGCTACACGGGCATTGAGTTCGATGAGGCGGCCATCATTCCGCACGATCCGTCCGTGGTTCTGGCCAACAAATACGGCGACTGCAAGGACAAGGCCACGCTGCTTGTGACGATGCTGCGCGCGGCGGGAATCCCTGCGTATGTGGCGCTGCTGAACGCCGGCTCCCGGCTGGACGTGCCCGCAAATCTACCCGGCATGGGCCTTTTTGACCACGCAATTGTCTACGTGCCCGGCCCGCCCGCGCTGTGGATTGACGCAACGGACCCTTACGCGCGCCTTGGCCAGCTTCCCGCGCCCGACCAGGACCGGCTTTCGCTCATCGCCCGCCCGGAAACAACCGCGCTGGTGCACACACCGCAATCCATAGCCAAGGACAACGACCTGCTGGAGCTGCGCACCATCACCCTCTCAGAGAATGGCCCGGCAAGCGTGGAGGAGATCTCAGAGCCCACCGGCGTCTTTGAAGGCGAATACCGCGACTACTACGCCGACAAGCCCAACAAGCAGATGCACGACGCATTGCAGGGCTACGTGAAGATGCAGTACGTCTCAGACAAGCTGACCAAGGTGGACCGCACCGATCCGGCGGACCTGTCGCAGCAATTCAAGCTCACACTGGACTGCGAGAAGGCGCGCCGCGGCTACACGGATCTGGACAGCGCTGAGGCGGCCATCCGGCTTGAATCCCTTTTCCAGCGCCTGCCCAGCGCGCTGAAGCAAAAAGACGACACCGACGACAAGAGCAAGGACGACAAGACAAAAAAGCCGCGCACCGCCGACTGGGAATTGCCCGCGCCCTACATGGCCGAGTGGCGCTACCGCATTGTTCCGCCGCAGGGATTCGTTCCCAAGCAATTGCCGCCCAACGCGACCATCAACCTGGGCCCGGCTGTTTTGACGGAGGAATTCTCGGCAGGTAAAGACGGCGTCGTCCTCGCGCATCTCACCTTTGATTCCGTAAAGCGGCGTTACACCGTCGCCGAGGCCACGGTCCTTCGCAACAAGGCGTCCGACCTGATCAATGGCCCTGCCATCATCATCGGCTTTGAGCCGGAAGCGCAGGTGCTGCTGCGCGACGGCAAGGTGCGCGAGGCGCTGGCCAGCTATCGCAGCCTGGTTACCCTTCATCCCAAGGAAGCCGTCCACCATTTGCAGGTGGCGGCGGTGCTGTTGCAGGCAGGCATGGGCGAGGCAGCACGCTCTGAGGCGGCGCTCGCCGTCAAGCTGGAACCGAAATCCGCACTGGCCGAAAAGACGCTTGCGCAGATTCTGAAACATGATCTGGTGGGGCGCAACATGAGCGCGGGCAGTGACCTTGCCGGCGCCGCGGCTGCCTATCGCTCGGCCATCAAGCTCGACCCCGACGACCACTCCACGCAGGCCGACTTGGCAATTCTGCTGGAGTACGATTCGGTCGGCCGGCGTTACTCCAGCCAGGCGCACATGAAGGAGGCCATCGCCGAGTACGAAGCACTGGGCCAGGACAAGCTGGCGGATCTGGGCCTGAGCAACAACCTTGCGTTCGCCAAGTTTTACGGTGGCGACTATGCGGGCGCGTGCAAGGCAAGCCAGGATTTGAGTCCCGTCCCCAAAGCACTGCTGGCCGCCTGCACGGCCATGCTGCAGGGCAGCCAGGCGGGACTTGCGGAAGCCAACAAGCTCACCACTGGCGACGACTCTTACAAGGAGATTGCCCGCACCGCCGGCCAGATGCTGATGAACATGCGGCAATACTCCGTGGCTGCGGACTTTTTGCAGGCCGGCGCTGCCGGAGACAATGCCGCACGGACCATTGGGCTGGCCAACATGCTGCGCAACGCCAAGCGCCACGAGGACATGAAGTTCGCCAATACGCCGCAGGACCTTGTAAAGCGCGTGATGCTCCTGATGATGAGCCCATCGCTCACCGAGGACCAGCTTTTGGCCGTCAGCAGCAAGAATGCAATTGCGGTGATGAAAAAGGAGGATTCTGACGAGGTCAAAGAGAGCCTGAAAATTGGCAAGAGAACCAACATCGAGCTGGCGCGCCAGGGCAGTTCGCTCGATGTCACTCTCGACATCATGCTCGAGAACCTGGATCCAAAGGCAGAGGGCAGCGATGCAGACGGCTATCGCGTGAAGATGCAGATGCCCAATGGCAGCACGACCACCTTCTTTGTGGTGAAGGAGGGCGGGGTTTACAAGCTGCTCGATTCCGAGGACAAACCGAACTCAATTGCACTTGAAATGCTGGACCGCATTCACTCCGGAAACCTGAAAGGAGCGAAGGTGCTGCTGGATTGGCTCCGCGAGGATGTGCATCTGGCCGGCGGCGACGACCCGTACGGCGGGCCGGTGTTTCCGCGCTTCTGGATGCGCGGGGAAGCCGCCAATGCACACAAGATGACCCTTGCGGCCGCATCCATTCTGGTGGGGACCAAGCCCACCGCACCGGAAGGCATTGCAATCCTTGAGAGAGCGCGCCTCCATGCCGTCGCCGGGCATGAGAAGACCAGCATCGATATCGCTCTTGCCCTTGGTTACTCCGTCGAGGACAATTTCCGCAAGGAATATGCGGTCGGATCGGAACTTTTGCGGCAGGTGCCGGAGTCAAAGTTTGCCTTTGAAAGCTGCCTGGACGCTCTGATGGGCATGGGCCGTAACCAGGAAGCAATGAAACTGGCCGATGACCGGCTCAAGCTGCTGGACGCCGACACGGACGCGCAGATGGCCAAGATGCAGATTGAGACGCAGCGCGGCGACTACGAGGCTGCACGCGTCTGGGCACAGAAAGTTGTGGATCAGGGCAAGCAGGATGACTCGCTGTTGAACTCCATTGCCTGGCTTGCTTTGTTCACCGGAAAAATTCAGCAATCTGACATTGCCGACGCCATCAAGGCCACGCAAATGTCGCACGAGAATCCCGACATCCTGCACACTCTGGCCTGCCTTTACGCCGCAACAGGGCACACCCATGACGCCTACAACCTGCTGCTGCGCGGCATGGATGAAATGAACCTGGTGGAGCCGAATGATCCTTACTGGTACGCGTTCGGGCAGATCGCCGAGCAGTATGGCGAGACCCAGATTGCGATTGCCGACTATCGCAAGCTGAGCAAGCCGAAGGAGCCCCTTGCACTGGCTCTCTCAACCTATAAGCTTGCGCAGATGCGCCTGAAGGCTCTTGGCGCTGAGGAAGCGCAGCCGCGGGAGAATCGGGCGGCCAGCAGATAAGATTGCTTTCATGCGAAAAAAAGCGCCGGCGAGGATGCCTCGCCGGCGCCTTATCCGATTGCGCAAGGCTCTAGAAATCGAACCTTAAGCTGAACTGCATACGGCGGGGAACGCTGAGCAGCGAGCTTGCCACGCCCAGGTTGCCGCCAGTCAATCCGGAGCCAATTGACCCGGGATCGAAACGTACCGTATTGGTCACGTTGTAGACCTCCCATGCAAGCTTCAACGAGCCATATTCACGGATTTTCCAGGTCTTGTCGAGCCCGGAGTCGATATTGAACATACCGTCACCGCGGAAGTTGTTCCTGTCTCCTGCCTCGCCGGGGTAGGGGAGGCGAACATTGCCGCCATTGCATCCGCCGCAGCTGACACCTGCATTGATTCCGGCTGCATTATCGAAGAACTGCGGGTTCCCATTCTGATCGTAGTGGCGACGCATCTTTATCTTCCCAGTCGTCACCCCATAGCTTTCAATCTGCCAGTCGGTTGACCAGCCGGGCTCGAAGACCGAGAACGGCAGACCGCTCGACCATCGTTCGATGCCCGACCACTGCCATCCACCGAGGATGGCATTGGCGACGCCATTTACATTGCCGGCAAATTGCCTCCCGCGACCGAAGGGGAGAATGTAAACCCAGTCGCCGGTAATCATGTGGCGGATATCAAAATCGGAGGAGCCGCGATTGAGGTACGGCCTCCAGGTGTTGAGGATTTCGCTGTACGCGCCCGTATTGGTGCTGGTGACGCCGAACTCGTTGCTGCGCTCAGTATCGGAACCCATGTCGATGGAATGGGAGTAGGTGTAGCTGACATCAAGCGAGAGCCCGTGACTGTCAGGATGACGAAGCGTGAACTGGCCTGAATTGTAATAACTCATTCCGATCGAGGACCACGCGTAAAGCGACGAGAACTGGTCCTGCCAGAAATGCGACTGCCAATTGGCCGGGCAGCCATAGTAGCAGTAAAAGTCGATATCGGAGAGAGAGGTCGTGGCTCCCCACTGGGAGCGATAAGGAGCCCACTCATCCGAATAAATCGCCTGCGTCGCACTCTCGCCATCGTAATCGACGTTTGCCATGAATGGAAATACGTTTTCGAAGTATGGAATGGGATTCACGCTTGCACTCGAATCTCCGCCGTTCTCGTCAACCTCCTTCGAAAGCTGGGATGCAGCGGAATAATAATCACCACCGCCGTTTGGATCGACATAGTCCACCGGTTCGGCAAGGTCGAGTTGCTGAAGCAGATGGCGACCGAGCCGGCCGGCATATGCCGCCTCCGCAGTCCACCCGTGAGAAAATTCACGCTGCAGCGATAAATCAAAGGTCTCCGAATAGGGCGTCTTGATCTTGCTGTCGAGGCCCCATTGGATGGAGAAGTTGTCCTGGGGATACAGATAGGGGAATGAGATCGTGCTGGCAGCTCCTGCACCCACATTGATGTCGGGGAAAGTCCGCTGGTCAATAAAGCGTGGCGCGCCGGGATGGTCGCAACCGGTCGCGCACTGGCCCTCGATCTGATAGACGCCGGCTGGATTGGAAATGGCGGAGCTCATGCCAAACGAGCCTTCCTGATCGAAGAGGTTGATCAGCCCTTGGCCAAAGTGGTCGTAGTAGATGCCAGCGCCTGCGCGGAAGGAGGTCTTGGCGTCAGGCGAGTAGGCAACAGCTATCCGGGGAGCAAAGTTGTTCTTGCTCATGGGGTAATAACCGGGCTTTCCGTAGTACTGGCCAGCCGGGGTGAAGGAGATGTCGGGCTCATAAATCTGGCCCTGCTGGGCCGCCGTTTCCCTCTGCAAATACCAGGAATGCGTATCGATAGTCGGCGTCACTTCCTGGCCACGCGTTTCGTAGGGTGTCTGCAGGAGTGTGTGGCGGATACCAAAGGTAAGGGTCAGATTGGGCCGAATCCGCCACGAGTCCTGTGCATACCATTCGAACTCACTGGATTTGAACTGACGCGCGAGGGCGGCGCCGTCAGCGAGAGCCGTACCCGATGTCGCGCTGGTGAGCTGGTAGTTGAACACGTCGGTGATCTGCGGAATGGTTCCCACAAGATTGGCATAGGCAATCTCATACGAGTTTGAAAAAGAATCGTCGACCGAGGGTTGACCAACGCCGCTGGGGTCGGGCGGGCCTCCGTTTAGCCAGTAGGGATTGGTAGTCGCACTGTTGAACGAATTCGCATTGCTGGAGTGGTTCTGGTGGACCAGTCGCCAATTCGCTCCAAACTGGAGGTTGTGATTTCCCTTTGTCCAACTCAGGTTATCGACGATGTTGTTGACGGGAACGCTGGTTATGGATGAGCGCGTTTCAGCAGTGGGAGAGTTGAGAAAGCGAAAATCGACGTAGTCGCCTGTACCGATGCCGCTGTTGGCAAAGCCCTGACGGATGTACCCATAGCGGAGATCGTTTACGAGCGTGGGCGAGATGGTCCAGGTGTCGCCCGCGATGATGCCCTTGCTGTCATCGACGAGCGTACTTGACGGAGGTTGGCCCGGAAAGTGTTCAGGAAAGGCAGTGGCATCGTCCTGCAAATTGCCGCGGACAAAGATGCGCTGCTTGTCAGAAGGCACGAAGTCGATGCGCACGATGCTGGTGTTCAAGTGGATGGGTGCTGGCGAGGAGAAGGAATAGGAGCCGGTGTTATAGCCGTCGCCGAGGGCTGTGCCATTGGCGGCAGGCATCTGGTTGAAGTAGGACAAGGCATTCGGGTCGGGCCCCGGAGGATTCGGATAGGCCGTCGAATTGCACACCTGGCAGGGTCCGTCGAGCACGGACACCTGTGCTGCGTCGACGGATGAAGTATCGCCCGCGGGATCGTCTACATAAGTGATGGTGCCGGCCTGATAGGCGGCAGTGGGAGACGTGGTGGTGACCTGCTGGTTCTCTGCCAGGCGCGAGGCCTCGTAGTTGCCGAAAAAGAAGAGCTTGTCTTTCATAACGGGGCCGCCGAGATCAGCGCCATAAATGTTACGAATCAACTTGCCGGGAACATTTGGCTGGTCATTGGACGCCTCTGCCTGCTTGTTGAACCAATCGTTGGCGACGGTGATGGTGGGCCGGTTATATTCATACGCGGCTCCGTGAAACTTGTTGGTTCCCGACTTGGTGACCATGCTGACCTGCGCACCCGAGGAACGGCCCGCATCGGCGCCAGCATCGCCGGTGACCACACGGAACTCTTCAATGGAATCCTGCGTCTCGCGCAGCACGCCCGTGAACGCGTACCCGTTTACCTGGTCGTTGTCGTCAATGCCGTCCATTGTGACGTTGCCCTGGTCGGAGCGGCTGCCATTCACCGCACCGCTTCGGCTGTCGCCCGCCCCATATCCGGGGGAAGGCAGGTAGATCACGCCAGGCTGGAGCGAAAGCAGGTCCGGCACGTTCCGCGTTTCACTGGGCAGCGCCTGAATCTTTGCATTCCCGGCAGAGTTGCCCAGCGACGCATCGGTCGTGTTCAGCGTCTGCGCTTCGGCTGAGACGTCCACCGTGACAGCATTGGCCTGCACGCTCATCTTGAAGTCGATGGTGGCCGGCTGATTCACCAGCAGTTCAGCGTTTTTGGTCTGCGCACCGAACCCGGTTGAGGTGGCCGTGATGGAGTAATTGGATGGGGCAATCTGCGGAAATACGTACAGGCCCGAGCTGTTTGTGGTGGTGCTGATGACTTTCCCGTTTGCTTTGTCAGTCAGCGTGACAGTGGCCCCAGGGACCAGAGCTCCGGTCTGGTCTGTGATGACTCCGCGCAGTGAAGTCGTTGCGATCTGGCCGAATGCAAGGGTAACAGCGGAAAGGGTGCAGCAAAGCATCCATCCCCAAAGGGACTTTTTCACGACGATTCCTCCAGAAAATGTCTTGCAGCCGCTGGACGAACCGGGCGGCTTTTGTTTTTTTCATGCAATGCAGCGGTTATTGCTTCCGCGCTGCCTGAACGTAGCTCCTTAGAGCCAGCGTCGACGGCTATTCATGAATGCCTTGCGGCTATTATGCGTTGTCGTGCAAACCATCTGTGATCGAACGGGCGCGAGGGAGGATAACCCTTCACAGATTCCGTCTATCATCCGCGATATTTACCAAAGATTCAATGAAAAATGATTTCGACCAAGATAAATGATGCAAAATCAGGTACTTTCGCCCCTTCCATTTCGTTGTTACTGCTGCATTTGCTGCAAATCCACGCGCATCGGACGCGCTTCCGGCTGCTGCTGTGCCCGCTCCACCAGCACGCTCCAGTCGTGGGTGTCGGCAGCTTGCGGTCCAGCGCCGGCGGCTGGGCACTGGCCTCAACCTGCACGGCTACATACAGTTCGCTCTCCGTGTTTCCACGAAAGATGCCGTGGGTGGGGCGGCACATCGGCATAGTCTCTTCCAATCGCGGTTCGAAGGTGTCGATAACGGGCGCTTCAAATGTTGGCCGGGTCAAAGCCCATCCATCCCAGATGAGGAAGCAGCACGTCCACCCAGGCGTGCAGGCCTTCATGCGAGACTGCGCATACCCTTCGTCAAAACAGAATCAGGAAGCCCGTTGAGAATTCCATCGCGGAGTGAGCCAGCTATCAGCCCTATCCATTCGATTTCTTCTCCCAGACCGCTCCTGTTCCTTCGCTTGTACCACGCGCCGCATAAAGGCACGATCAGGGAGCCCCGGTTCGTCTCGCCGTTCAGCGTCCCGCAGTCCGGCACGCCGCGCCCGTGTCGCGACAGCGCTCCTCCATGGTTTACCCTGATGCCCTCAGGAGAATTTTTCATCATGCCAAAATCCCCATGCTCCTTCGCCGCCCTGGCAGCGGCGTTTCTGGTTGTCTTCCCCACCGCCGCAATCCTCGCCCAGCCCGCACCCATCCAAATCACCGCCGATCTCTCTGACGCGCCGCGCAAGCTCTATCACGCGGAGATTGTTCTTCCCGTCAAGCCGGGACCGCTTGCGCTCATCACACCTGAGTGGATTCCCGGCACGCACATGCCCGCCGGCCCGGCTGAATGCATCAGCGGCGTTGTGTTCACCGCCAACGGCAAGCCGCTGCCCTGGCGCCGCGACGATGTAAACCTTTATGAGTTTCACCTGACCATTCCGCCGGACGTCACCACGCTCCACGCGCACCTGGACTGCATTGTCACGCACCGCATCTCGCAAAAACTCGCGGTCCTTGAATGGGAAAAACTGCTGCTTTACCCGGCCAACGAGCCGGTCCGCGACATCCCCATCCAGCCCTCGCTCATCGTGCCTGCGGGCTGGAGCGTTGGCACCGCGCTCACGCCTGTCAACGCCGCGTCCGACCCCGTGCCCGCCGCCGGCAGCGTGACACATTTTGCCGCCACCAACGTGGAACAGCTTGAAGATTCGCCCGTCCTTACCGGCGAGTATTTCCACGAGTATCCACTGGCTCCCGGCATTTCGCCCAGGCATTATCTTGACGTCGCCGCGGATTATCCTGAGGACGCTGACCTTCGCCCGGCATTTCTCGCCGAGGTCAGCAATCTGGTGCGTGAGGCCAGCGCGCTCTACGGCTGCCACCACTATCACGTCTACCACTTCCTGCTTACGCTCTCTGACGTTGCCGGTGGCGAGGGCCTTGAGCACGGACAATCCTCTGACAACGGCGTCAGCGAAAAGGGCTTTGCCGACGCCGCGCATCAGCTCGGCAATTCCGACCTGCTGGCGCACGAATTCACGCACTCCTGGAACGGCAAATACCGCAGGCCAGCCGGCCTTTACCAGCCGGATTTCGCCACACCCCAGCACGGCGCGCTGCTGTGGGTTTATGAAGGCATGACCCAGTACCTGGGCAACATACTCGCGGCCCGGTCAGGCCTGAAAACCCAGGCGCAGTATCGTGACGTACTCGCCATGGACGCTGCCAATGTGGAATACACGCCGGGCCGCATCTGGAGGGATACGGAGGACACCGCCGTGGCGGCTAGCATCCTGCGCGGCGGCGACCCCTCCTGGAAAAATTGGCGGCGCAGTCAGGATTACTACATGGAGGGACAACTCGTCTGGCTCGACGTGGACACCCGCATCCGCGAAATGACCCACGACAAGAAATCGCTCAACGACTTCGAGCGCATCTTCCTCGGCGTGGGCGGCAACACCGGGCCGCTCATCTTCACCTATAACTTCGACGATCTGGTAAAGGATCTGAACGAAGTGGTTCCCTATGACTGGGCCGCCTTCCTGCGCGACCGCGTATACAAGATCAATCCCCATGCGGATCTCGCCGGCATTACGCAGGGCGGTTACAAGCTCGTCTTTCAGGACAAACCGACTCCTTCTGAAAAGTTGATGGCCTCGGCGGGCCGCCATCGCGACGGGCTCGATTGCTGGTACTCGATTGGCCTGCGCATCAGCCGCGACGGCAGAATTCGCGACGTGCTTTGGAATGGCCCGGCGGACAAGGCGCGGCTTGCACCCGGCGAAAAAATTCTTGCCGCCAATGGCCAGATCTTTTCGAGCGACGTTCTGCGCAAGGCGATTCGCGCATCCAAGAACTCCACCGCGCCCATCCAGCTTATCCTCCAGGCAGATAATTTCGTCCGCAATGCCAGCATTGACTACCACGGCGGCGAACGCTATCCCTCTCTGGAGCGCGTGAAAGGCACGCATGACTATCTGGACGAGATCACCACGCCCCTCACCCGGCAGGAAAAGGTGGAGGAAGTGAAAGACACCCGCAACTGAGATAAGACTCCTCTATCAATAAGCGACCGCACAGCCACCGCGCATCGGCCATGTCCAGTGCGCGGTGCTGCGTCAATCTCAGTGCCCTCCCGGCCGCTGCATGGCATACTCTTCCTTATCAGGAGACTCCACCCAAGCCATGCCGCACACGCGACTCTTCCACCTTATTTCAGCGCTTGCCGCCATTGCCGCTCTTCCACTCTTCGCGCAGCACACCATGTCGCATCAGCCCGGCGAGGATTTTGTGCGCTCCCATTACACCAAATATGAGTACCGCATCCCCATGCGCGATGGTGTTCACCTCTTTACGGCCATCTATGTACCCAAGCCTTCCGCATTTCCTGACGACCGTGGCCCCTATCCGTTCTTGATGGAGCGGACGCCCTATAGCGTCGCGCCCTACGGCGAAGATGAATATCCGAAGAGTCTCGGCCCTTCGCCGGAGTTCGAGAAGTCCGGCTACATCTTTGTCTACCAGGATGTGCGCGGCCGCTGGATGAGCGAGGGCAGTTTTGTGGAGATGCGCCCGCACATTGACCACAAAACCTCGCCGAAGGACGTTGACGACGCGTCGGACACGCACGACACCATCTATTTTCTGCTGAAGCATGTGCAGAACAACAACGGCAAGGTCGGCATCTGGGGCATCTCCTACCCCGGCTTTTATACCTCGGCCTCCATCATCGATTCCCACCCCGCCCTTGTTGCCGCCAGCCCTCAGGCGCCCATGACCGATCTTTTTCGTGGCGACGATACCTATCACGGCGGAGCATTCATGCTCTCAGCCAACTTTGGGTTCTATGCGCCGTTCTTTCATCCGCAGAACAATCCGGTGCTGCCCCACCCGGTGGTTCCCTTCAACTTTGGCACGCCCGACAGCTACGAGTTTTACCTGAAGGCCGGAAATATCGACGATCTGGAGAAGCATTACCTCAAGGGCTCCAACTGGCTCTTCGACGACCAGTACAAGCACGACACCTACGATGCCTACTGGCAATCACGCGACCTCTCACGCCACATGAAGAATGTCCACTGCGCCGTGCTCGTCGTGGGCGGTTGGTATGACGCCGAGGACCTCAAAGGCCCGTATCGCACCTTCGATGCCATCGGAAAATTCAATCCGTCCACGCCCGAAACTCTCGTGGAGGGTCCGTGGGTCCATGGCGGCTGGGCGCACGGCAACGGAGACCGGCTGGGCGATATCAACTTCAATGCCAAAACCAGCGCATACTTCCGCAGCAACATCCAATTCCCCTTCTTCGAGCACATGCTGAAAGGCAAAGGTGAAGCGTTGCCCAAGGCCGTCGTCTTTGAAACCGGCACCGACGTCTGGCGCCACTTCAACGCGTGGCCGCCCAAGGCCGCAAAGCCCACGATGCTCTACTTTCATGCCGGCGGCCGGCTCTCCTTTGACGCGCCCAACTCCGCCAGCAGCGCGGACCAATACGTGAGCGACCCGAACCATCCGGTTCCTTTTGTCGGCTACACAACGGACACGGTCCCGCAGCGCTACATGGTTGATGACCAGCGCTTCGCCAGCTACCGGCCCGACGTTCTTGTCTACGAAACCGATCCCCTGCAGGAAGATGTAACCATCGCCGGTCCCATCTCACCCAGGCTCAAAATCGCCAGCACCGGCACGGACTCCGACTTCGACGTGAAACTCATCGACGTCTATCCTGACAACTATCCTGACCCCGAGGACACCCTGCACGGCAACAAGCGCATTCTCGGCGGACCACCGGTCCACATGGGCGGCTATCAGGAGCTGCTGCGCGGTGAGCCTTTCCGCGCCAAGTTTCGCAAGAGCATGGAGCATCCCACGCCGCTTGTACCGGGCAAGGAAACCGAAGTCAACTTCACCATGCCCGACCTCTTCCACACCTTTCGCCGCGGCCACCGCATCATGATTCAGGTGCAGAGCTCCTGGTTCCCGCTGACTGACCGCAATCCGCAAACTTTCACCGACATTCCCTTCGCCGCGCCGGACCAGTTCCGCAAGGCGACCGAGACGGTCTTCCACCAGAAGGACGCGGCATCCGGCGTCGAAGTCTACATTCTGCCGCAGCCCTGATGCGCGGACAAAAGGAGAGCCGGCGGTCCTGGGCAGAAATGGTTTCTACTCGCCGGCGTGGCGCGGGCCGCGCAGCACCGGAAGCAGGACGACCATGAGCGCAATAGAGGCAGGAATCGTAAGCATGCCCATGCGCAGGCTGCCTGTGCGCGAAGAGATCCATCCGGCCAGCCACGGCGTCACCGATCCGCCAAACCCGGCCGTCGCCATCACCCAGCGCGCTTCAGAAGTGTGGTTGGCCCGCGCGAGGAACTCGGCAATCAGCAGCGGATAAATCGGCGCCAGGCCCACACCCAGCATGAACATCGCGGCCTGGTTGCCAGCCGGGGAAGGCTCCACGGCCAGCATCAGGCTTGCAACCAGAGCCAGACCCACGGCGAAGAGAAAGACAATCCGGGTGCGAGCACGCAGCAGCACCGCGGAGCACACGCCACGCGATGCGAGAAACCCAATCCAGTAAATGGAGGTGGCAGCCGCTGCCAGCGCGGCGCCAATTCCGGCCTCGCGCATCACGTAAGTGGAGAGCCAGGCCGTGGAGGTGTTCTCCACGCCCACCTGCAGGAACGCGGCCAGCGCGAATGCAGCAATCAGCGCCAGGCTGTTGGCCTGTACTGATCCCCTTTGCGCATGACTCGGCTCCGGCGCATCCTTCAGCAGCGCGCCACATGCAATGGCGGCTATCAGCGAAGGAACGGCCATCCACTCGTAGGCGCTGCGGTATGTATGGCGCAGCAGAATCCGCGCAGCAATCAGCGGCGCCACCAGCGCCCCGGCGCTCCACACAAAATTCAAAAATGTAAGCAGCGGGGCGCAACGCTCAGGAAACGAGCGCCCTACATAAAGGCTGATAGCCGACATCGGCACACCCACGCCGATGCCCAGCAGGAAGAAAACAATCGGCAGGGTCACCGGCCCGGCTACGGCTACGCCCAGGCAGCATGCAGCCGCGCCCGCAAAGCCGATGGCCATGCTCCGCGCATAATTCCACCGGCAGAGGATTGCGCCAACCGACGACCCGCCGAAGTAGAGAAAAAACAGTAACCCGCTCTGGCTGTCGCGCAAGTTGAAGGATGCCGCGATGGACGGCATAAGCGGCCCGCCGATGGAGTGCAGAATGCCGGTGAGCGCAAAGGCCGGATAGAGCACGGCCAGAGTGCGTGCCCGGCTGCCATGGGTCTCGCGCGTCATCGTTTCGTCAGGCGCGCTTTCCGCGCTGCCGTTTTGGATTCGGAGGACAGGTTGACTCGCGAATCACAAGCTCAGGATGGATGGGAACCTCGTTTGGAAACGACGCCTGCCCCCGGATTCGCTGCAGCAGAATCCGCGCCGCAACCTTCCCCATCTGCTTCAGCGGCTGCCGGATGGTCGTCAAACTGGGATTGTGGAACGCTGCTCCCTGAATGTCATCAAAGCCGATGACGGAGACATCATCCGGCACCTTCATCCCATAGTCCATCAGCGCGCGAATGGCTCCAATCGCCGCAATATCGTCAAAACAGACCAGTGCGGTGAAATCCGCGCCGCGCTGCAGCAGCTCGTTGGTGGGCTCATAGCCCAGCTCAGGGGTTGACACGCGGAGCTGCAGCTGCACGCAAAGCTCAGGCAGAACTGGAACCTTCAGCTCTCCGGCCATTTCCATCAGGCAGTTCCAGCGTTCGTCCGCATCCGAGCTGTGGCTGCCGCCGCGCATGAACGCTATTCTGCGATGGCCAAGCTGATGCAGATGCCGCATCGCCAGTTCCGCCGCGCGCCGCTGGTCCAGCACAACGTTGGTCACGTTCTCAATCTTGCGACGCCCCGCCACTGCCACTGCCGGAACACTCAGGCTCTTTTCCAGAATCGTGTCAACAAGGATGAATCCCTCCACTGAGCGGTCCATCAGCAGGCGCGGATACTCCTCAATCAAATCGCGCTTGCGACGGTGACTTGCCGTCAGATAAAAGTAGCCCTCTTCAATCAGGTGCTCTTCGGCGCCGGCCATCACCTGCGTGGCATAAGCGTCGCTGAGCTCCGGCACCAGCATGCCCACCGTAAAAGACTGCCGCTTGCGTAGCGACCGCGCATAAAAGCTCGGACGATACTCGAACTTCGTCGCTGCCGCAATCACGCGGTCGCGCGTTTCCTGTGGAATGGAACGCACCCCCGGCGCATCATTCAGCACCAGCGAGATTGTCGCCGGAGAAAGATTCAGATACTCCCCCAACGTCCGCAGGCTGACGGGCTGCCCCGGCAGCGGATCGCTGTTGGTCTTTTTACGTCTTGCCATGCCCTCCTGTTGTAACACCTTTGGCAGCAAATGTGCCTTGATTTCATGAATATCGTGCCAGCCCAAGCCGCTCCGTGCGGGCCATTATCGCAGGCCCCGGATTCCTGGTCTGCGAGCCCACAGCGCGTCTGCGTTCGCGCCCGCAGGGTCCCGCACATTAGGATGGATTCGCCTCATAACCGGAGACCCCATGGCCCTCATGAATCGTCGCACGTTCCTTCAGTCCTCATCCGCCGCTCTTGTGGGTGGCTCCGTCCTGTTCCGCGCCACCCCGCTGCATGCTACGCCGCTTGGCCTTCCGCTCGGCCTTCAGCTTTATTCCGTGCGCGACCTGCTGCCGCAGGACTTTGCGGGAACGCTTAAAAAAATCGCCGCGCTCGGCTATCAGGAAGTCGAAGCCGCAGGCTACTACCATCACACCGTTCCCGAAATCCGCGCCGCGTTGCGTGACGCCGGGCTTCGACTGCCCAGCGCCCACTACTCCCATGACGACCTCAGCCGCGACTTCGACCGTATTCTTGCCTTCAACAAGGAACTGGGCGTGCAGACACTCATCTGTTCCTTTCCCGGGCTCAAGAACCCCTCGCGGCTCAAGTCGCCTTCCTTTGCCACGCTGGTCCAATCCTTCACGCTTGAGGACTGGCGCTGGAACGCCGACGAGTTCAATCGCATGGGGGCGAAGGTAAAGGCCGCCGGCATGCACTTTGGCTATCACAACCACACCATGGAGTTCCGCCCGCAGAAGGGAGTGGTGCCATACGAACTGCTGATGCGGCGCACCGACCCCACACTCGTCACCTTTGAGATGGACTGCGGCTGGGTCAAGGTTGGCGGCGGCAATCCTGTCACCTATCTGGAGCGCTACCCCACCCGCATCACCATGCTGCACATCAAGGACTTCAAGAAGACCAGCAGGCCTGTCTCCGTCGCCTCACCACCTCCGCCTGCCGAGCTGGGCCGCGGGACGGAAGATTATCACCCCATCTTCGCGGCTGCCCGCCACGCCAACATCAAGCACTGCTACGTGGAGCAGGAAGGCTTTGACATGCCGCCCATGCAGGCGCTGAAGATTGACGCGGAATACATGAAGAGCTTCAAGTCTTGAAATCGATTTTCATACAGCCCGCTGCTGAATAATCTTTGTGGTCTGACCTCTCAGGCGATACAATTTTGCCACGAAGTATGGATTTCCACCCCTTCAAGGCGATGCGGTCATGAATCGGCTTCTGCGTTGTGCCGCACTTTGCGGATTTGTGGCCGCACTGCCGCCGCATTCCGCGATGGCGCAGGCACACATTCGAATCGTCCTCGTCGGCGACTCCACAGTGAATGCAGGTGGCGGATGGGGTCCGGGATTTTGTGCGCGCATGACTCCCAGCGTTACCTGCATCAATCTGGCGCGTAATGGACGCAGTTCGAAGAGCTACTACGACGAAGGCCTATGGACGAATGCGCTTGCGCAGCATGCTGACTACATCCTCATTCAGTTTGGCCATAACGACATGCCCGGCAAGGGCCCTCTCCGCGAAACCGATCCCGATACCACCTATGCGGCCAACATGCGACGCTATATTGAGCAGGCGCGCGCTTCTGGAGCGCGTCCCGTAATCGTCACATCCCTCTCACGCCGCAATTATCACAACGGCAAGCTGGTCCTTGACCTGGCGCCTTATGCCCATACGGCCAAACGGGTCGCACAAGAGGAAGGCGCGCCTTTGATTGATCTGAACGCCATGAGCATCCGGCTGCTCGACACCATGGGCCAGCAACAGGCCGATCAGTTTGATGCGGTCGCACATCCTGACGCAGCGAAGAAAGGCCCCGACCGCACCCACCTGAACCCGCACGGATCGGCGGTCTTCGGTCAAATGGTGGCCGATGCCCTTGCGAAGGCATGCCCAGAACTGGGACCTGATGTTCGCGGTGAGCCTTCTTTACCGGGACCTGCCGCGCGCCCGTGATGCACCGCTCACCTGGGCTCGGGATGTTCCGCAATCCATGTCTTGTAGCGCTCCAGCGCTTCCGCGGGCTTTTGCACGTACCACTGGTATCCATTCCGCCGCTCCTTTGACAGATCATCCACCCGGTCGTAGATGAGCTTGTTTCTGTCGGAAAAGATTGGCTTGTCGGACCCCACTGCATAAAACCGCGCCCAGATCGGTCCCGCACCCTTCTCGGGTACCACTTCCCTGCCTTCACTCGTCCGCATCCAGCGTTCCCCGTCAATCTCCGTTTGAGAAAACCACTTCGCTGCCGCACGAATCGCCTGCTGCTCGTGCGGGCTCGGATTGGGCAGATCCTCCATCAGCAGCAGCAGCAAATCCGCACTCTCGCCCGCGCATGCGGCGGCAGGCTCAAAATTCCTCCCGGAAACGGGTTTGAGGGTGAGCGGATCGTCCTGCTGCGGCCACACCGTCAATCGCCCGCCGCTGGCAATCTGCGTCGCCAGCACGCATGGAATTCCACGCCTAAAACTCCGGGCCGCGGCCTCGCGCAGCGGCAACGGAACAAAGGAGAATTCCTGCTTTCCGCGCGAAACCTCCCACATCAGCCGCAGCACTTCAATCATCGCGTCGTCGTTGTAGGTAATCGCGTCGTGGTAGCCGCCCTCCAGCGGCCAAACCTGGGGCCATCCGCCATTCGGGTATTGCGCATTGAACAGATACCGCATGCCGCGCAGAAATGCGGTGCGCAATTCTCTTGACCGTGTTTCTCCACTGGCAGCAATCACCTTTGCCAGAAAGCGAAGCTCCGTGGTTGTCGCATCGTTGTCAATGGTTCCTACATAGTTCCAGTCCGGCTCGCGCGGTGTATCGAAATCATCAGGCGCGGTGATGTGCGAAAGATTGTTGGGCACAAAGGCCTCGCCCGCCCAGCGTATGCCCTGCCGCATATCCAGGTTCTTTTCCCAGGCGCCCGCCGGCGTCTGAAACGAGACAATTGTGTCTGCAATCCCGCGCGCCTCCGCGCTGCCATACCAGCTTTCCGCGCGGTTCAGCGGAATGCTGCGTGCGCTCGCGCCTGACTTGGGAATCGTTGGAATGCGCGCGCCCACTTGCCGCAATTCGCGCCGTAGCGCTCGCTTGTCCGCCCTTCGCTGCCTGTTTGAGCGCACAAGGTATTCGAGCCACTTCCGCCTCTGGCCTGGAGGCAGGGAGAGAATGCGTGCGCGAGTCAGCGAAGGTGCAGCGACGCTTTGCCTCACCACCACGCACAAGCCCCGCGGCACAAACGCGCACAGGAGCAAGCCCAGCACGACGCTGCGAACCGCACCATGAGATCTGTTCAACGCCAACTGTCGCGTCAAGTTCCTGAACTTCGTCAAATTCATACACTGAAAAAATGTTCTGCGAAAAAAAGTAAGAGGCCGCCGCAGATTGTGCGGACAGCCTCTCTTTTCCCATCTCGAGCGAAACCGTTCAGAACGAAATGCGCGCGGAGAATTGTGCGGCCTTGCGCGATGCCTGGCTGCTGTTTGTCACCTGTCCAAAGCTTGCGTTGCCCACCTGCGTGCTGGCCACTCCGAACAGCGTATGGTTGGTCACGTTGTACCACTCAGCGCGAAAATCGAGCTTGGCGGACTCGGTGAAGTGCAGCGGGAAACTCCGCACCAGCGCCAGGTCAAGCTGGTAATTCCCCGGCCCGTAAAGATTGTATGGCGCGGTGCGGGGAGCGTTGCCAAAGGTATAAGCCGGAGCATACGACGTGTTCAGCAGCGACTTCTCTCCGGACGGTGGAACCGGCGCAATGAAGGGACCGGAAACCGGCGTGAGCACATTGCCTGAACTGTCCACACCGCCCACACTTGGCACGATGAACGATATTTTGTTGTAGGTGTCCCATGTCACTCCATGACCCCACTTGCCATTCTGACGGGCAGAGCCGCTGAAGTTTGGATTGATGGTTGGGTTGCACGTACCTTGTGCCGGATTGGTCTGGCAGGACGAAGCCGTGATTGCAAGCGGCGATCCGGAATAGGCCTGGTAGACTCCCGACAGTCTGAACCCACCCAGAATCGCACGTTCCGTTGCATTGCTTGCGAAATACGTCTTCCCTATTGGAAGAGCCCAGACAGTTGTCAGCACAAAATGCTGTGGCTGGTTGGTCGTCGACACCGATCGCTCAATGCGATCTGCCGGAAAGGACTTGTCCGGCTCGTTCGCCAGCGTGCCGGCGGGAATCGCATAACCGGTACGGAATGTGCCGCCGTCATCAATGGTGCGCGACCAGGTGTAGTTGGAGTTGAGCGTGAATCCGTGCCACGTGCGAATGCCAAGCAGCAGCACCAAAGCGTGATAGTTGGTGTTTGCCACATAGCCGAAGTTGTCGCTTACGGTGTGGAACGGAAACGGCTTCAGTGCCGTGCTGAGTGGCTGCGATGCCGTAAAGCCGGATGGGCACGGCAGGCTATAGGTTACGCAATCGGTCGCCAGTGCGGAACCCTTGTCGGCCAGAGCCGAACCCAGGCTCAGGTACTTCGGTTCAAGCTGGTTCGACCAGTGCCCGCGAGCCGTAAGGCTGTCGGACTGCACAAAGTGGCCCTCTGAGCCGACATAATCAGCCTCCAGCGTAATTTTGTTTGCAAGCTGATGCTGCAGGCCAAAGTTCCAGTTGATGTACTCCGGTGCGCGCCCGCCCAGATAGGGATCGTCATATCCCATGCTCGAGGGGGTTCCTGTATAGCCGGAGGTTGTCGTGTACCCTGTGCCGTAAGCCGGGCCAGAGGTAACGCCCTTCGCAGTTGCAAAGGAGGGCACGGCGCCATTGGTTCCTGTCAGCGGAATCGTGCTGAGCAGTGAGCCATTGGACGAGAAGGAAGGCGCCGCGGAAAAACCCAGCGTCCCCAGGCTTGTGTTCAGCCCACCCACCGCGTTGCCGTGCGTAAACATGACGCCATAGCTTGCGCGTATCACGGTCTTCGAGCCAAGCTGGTACGCAAGCCCTATGCGCGGTCCCAGGTTCTTGTGATAGTTGTCCACGGGTGTGGAGCAATTGCACGTGCCGGTTCCGCTGCCAGCGAACTGAAGGGCGCCGTTGATCCCTGTCACAGGGTTGGCGAGCGAAGGATCGAAGTAACTCTCCGCATTGTGCTGTTCCGTAACCGTCGGATAAAAATCGTAGCGCAATCCAAGATCCGCGGTGAGTTTGGGGGAAATCTTCCAGTTGTCCTGCACATAGCCAGAGATTGCACGGAAGCGTGCCCCGAACTCCTGCTGCAAATACTGTGTAAAACTTCCCTTGTCGATTTCGCCCAGCAGGAAGCTGGCGTAGGCAAGGCCCGTTCCTGGAGTCGCGATGTACTTCGGAGAGGAGTTACTGGACGCATTGATTCCCGCGGTCTCCGTAACCGAATTGGCAAGAGTGATCGGCGTGGAACCTCCAGTTGCGCTAATCACGTTGTACTGCATCCAGGCGATCTGTCCCCCGAAGGTAAAGGAATGCTTGCCGGTGTTCCACTGCACACTATCCAGCAGCGTGAAGTTCGCGGCCTCGGTTCTGTTCTCTGTGGTGCCGCCCCAGTTCGTTGGAGCATCCGCGCCGGAAAAAGTCACAATTGGGAAAGAGCCGTTTGCCTGTCCATCCGGCAAGCCACTCAAGCCCATCGCCGAGGACGCATAGGCAGGCGCCGCGTTCGGACTGAAGGTTGGACCGTCATACCGCGCATAGCCCCACTTGACCTGGTTGAGGAGATTCGGCGAAAAGACATGCGTCTCCTCGATAATGCCGACTGCGGTCTTTGGCGCGTAAGCCTGGCCGTAGTTGTAAGGAACGGGGCCCACGTTCCTGCCTGAAGTGGTCTGCCCCACCGGAACGGAGCTTGCCTGCCTGCCGATGGCCGCAAGAAACGAAAACGTGTCGTTCTGGTTCATGCTGTAGTCGATACGGTCCGTGGTCGACCAGTTCACCAATCCCGTGGCGTTGGGAGAAACATAGTTGTTCTGCAGTGTCGTTCCGCCAACCGCCGGCAAAAACTGCTGCAGGTTCTGCGCAACTGCCGAAAATTCACTCTGCGGAATGACATTGACATCTGCATCTGTACCCGTCAGTACAGGATTGCCCGCCGGTCCCGTGCCCGTGCCCGGCCCATAACCGTACTGATAACGGCATGGTCCGTCCGTGCTGTTCGCCGTGCAGGTTGCCTGCGACAGCGGATCGTAAATCGCGATTCCTGCCGCGCTGAAGTCTCCCTGCTGCTCGGCCGTCGTTGCGAAGGTCATTGGTGTTGGCGTCGCGCTGCTGTAGCGGAAGCCGTTGTAGTTTCCAAAGTAGAAGACCTTGTGCCTCCAGCTACCAAAAGGAATAAGCGGTCCGCCCAGGTTGATGCCGTACTCGTTGCTGTGCTCCACCGGCTTTACAGGAACACCGGTGGCCGGATTTGGAATCTTTCCGAACCATCCCCAGCTATCCAGAGCCGTATTCCTGAAGAACTCATACACACTGCCGTGCTGACGGTCTCCCCCGTGCTTGATGGTGTAATTCATCACGCCCTGGCCCTCGTAAAGCGCCGAGTAGCCCGTCGTCTGCACCTGGAACTGATCCACCGCGTCCACGCTGATTGCAGTCCACACATAGCGGGGGTCGCCGTTGCCGCCCGCGCGCACAAATGGCACGCCGTCCACATACACGTCTGAGGCCGCGCCACGGCTTCCCGATCCGTTCACCACGCCAGTGTTCGTGGTTGCGTTGCCGTTGGTCTCGTTGCCCTGCACGCCCGGCATCAGGTACACAAAGTCGGTCGCGCGGCGCTGATCGGCCTGGCCATACGCGCCCATCTCGATGGGCAATTCGGAATAGGTCTCGTTCTCCATCGTTGCGCCAAGCGTCGCATTGGTTGTTTCCAACTGCGGAGGCTCAGCGGTTACCGTGATCTCCTCGTTGGCGCCGCCAACTGTGAGCGTCGGGTTGTAAACCGTCGTCTCCAGCGCATTCACGTGGAGATTTTTCTGCACCAGCTTTTCGAAACCCTTGGCCTCGGTCGTCACCGTATAAGTTCCGGGATTCAGGTTCGCGAAGGTGAAATCCCCCGCGCCGGTCGAAGACGTAGACGTGGTTAAACCAGTCGACTGGTTCGTTGCGGCAATTGTCGCGCCTGGAATTACCGCTCCGGTCTTGTCCGCGATGGTTCCCGAGATCGCGCCTTTTCCAGCTAACTGTGCCGCAGCCGGAAGCGCGCACAACGCACACAGTGCTGCAGTGGCTCCCAATATATAGGCCGTGAATCTCCATTCATTGCCGAAGAGGACCTTAAATAGTCTCTTGCCAAAAGGAACGAGCGTTTCGCTCATGTTGAATAGCCTCCTCAAAAAATCCCTTCGAAAGTTGTCGCGTGCCCTGGAAGAACCCTGCGCCCATTTTCCGCACATTCTTTTTCTTCAAGTGGTCTGACCACAATTCAGGATGCGAGTAGTTTGTCGTACATGAGTAAAGCTTGTCAATAGGGAAATTATTGGCAATATCGAGCTTTATCGGGCGTTTTTTAGCCGGCCGGCAGTGGGCCAGAAGGGGTAGTAGAGTATCGTCATCTGAATAGCTCGTTGGTCAGACCTTAAGACAATCGATAGGTGCGAAATAGGCGCAAAATCAAACATGCACTGGGCTCGCAGACCAAAGCCATGGCAAAGGAAGGCCGGCTGAGAGGATGAATCGCAGAGAACTGGTCAAGCAATCCGCTCTTTGCGCTGGAGCGGTCTTCTCGCGCCCTGCGCTGGCCCGGATTGCGCGCCAAGCGTCAGAACCTGAAGCAGTTCTTACCACGGGCCGCGTACGCGGGTATCTCGACCGCGGTGTACGCGTCTTCAGGGGCATTCCCTATGGAGCAGACACCTCAACGAGGCGATTCATGGCTGCCGTTGCTGCGACGCCCTGGGCGGGTGTGCGTCCCGCGCTTGTCTATGGTCCTCGCGCTCCACAAATCCTGCGCCATCAAGGCCCGCGGCCTGGATACCATCTCCCGCCGGAGACCGGCCCCGTCAGCGAAGACTGTCTCTACCTCAATGTATGGTCCGCCGGCCAGCGCGACGGCCGCAAACGACCCGTCATGGTTTATATCCACGGCGGAGCGTATAGCACGGGCTCTGCAAACAGCGTTCTCTATGACGGCGTGAACCTGTGCAGACGTGGCGACGTCGTTGTGGTCACGCTCAACCATCGCCTGAATCTCTTCGGGTTTCTTTATCTCGCCCAGATCGCATCCGGTTTTCCTGACTCGGGCAATGCCGGAATGCTCGACCTGGTCCTCGCGCTCGGCTGGGTCCGCGACAATATCGAGGAGTTTGGCGGCGATCCAAAACGCATTCTCATCTTTGGCCAGTCCGGAGGCGGGGCAAAGTGCGCCACGCTTATGGAAATGCCCGCAGCTCACGGCCTATTTCATCGTGTGCTCACCATGAGCGGCGAGCAGGTTACGGCCTCGCGCATGAACTCCGCAACAGAGCGCAGCCTGGCTGTTCTGCACGCTCTCAACCTGCCAACCGGCAGAGTCCAGGACCTCCACACGCTTCCCATGCAGCGGCTTCTTCAAGCGTCACATGCCGCCGGCTACTATGGCCCGGTCCGCGATCTTCGCAATCTGCTGCACGACCCCTTTGACCCGGTTGCACCCTCTCTGTCCGCGGGCATTCCCCTGGTTCTTGGCAACACGCATGATGAGACGCGGCTGCTCATCGGCGGCAGTGATCCAGTCACGTTCGCGCTCACCTGGCACACGCTTCCCGCAAAGCTCGCCGAGCACTCTCATTTCCTTGGTCCGCTCAGCCCGCAGGAAGTGATTGCAAAGTATCGCCGCCTCTACCCGGCCGGTTCGCCAAGCGATCTCTTCTTCGCTATCACCACCGCTTTCCGCTCCTGGCGCGGCCAGTTGATTGAAGCCGAACGGCGCGCGGCGCAACTCGCCGGAGCAGCACCCACCTGGGTTTACCAGTTGGATTGGCGCACGCCCATCGATAACGGCAAGTGGGGGGCCCCACACACCCTGGATATTCCTCTGTCCTTTGACACGGTCGCGGCGGTCAACGGAATGACAGGGAACGGGGCTGAGGCCAGGAATCTTGCGTCCGCGATGAGCGACGCGTGGATCACTTTTGCTGCGACTGGCGATCCGAACCATTCCGGACTTCCCCATTGGCCCGGCTACGATTTAAAAAGCCGCTCAACCCTGCTGTGGGATAAGAGGATTCGCGTCGCTGGCGATCCCCGCGGCGCCGAAAGACGGCTGGTGGAGCAGGTCCCTTACACGCAGCCGGGCACCTGATCTCCGGGGCCTTGTCTCAATCGATGCGGAGAGCCGGTACGCTTCGACTCCGCCTTCGCCGCGTATCCGAACGGCTCTCGTCTCCGACGGGACGTTCCATGCCCTGCGCCGTTTGGGCCATTTGCAAATGTTGTTGCATCAGCTTGCGGGCCTCTTCGCGGTCATGCGAGCGAACGGCGCGGTAGATGGAACGGTGCATCTCTGCAGACTCGCGTAAATCCGTCGCGCGTTCAACGGTCTTGCGCCGCCGATCATACATGGACGAAGTTACCGTCTCCATGATTGCGGCCAGAATGGGGTTCCCCGAAGCCTGCGCAATGATGCGATGAAACATCACATCGTGAATCAGATAGTCGTTTGGCGTGCTGATGGCAGCAAACATCTCCGCCACCTCTTCCGCCAATGCCGTATGATGCTCTTCCCTTCCGCGTTCTGCGGCCAGCGCCGCAAGGTTGCTCTCCAGCAAAATGCGCGCTTCAAACATCTGCCACGATTGGAAACCATGCAACGCGCCCATCAGGCTGAGCGAGGTTTTTCCAAACTCCGGCGGTCCGTCCACCACAAAGGTTCCCACTCCGTGGCGAACCTTCATCACACCCATCGCCGCAAGGTAGCCAATTCCGGTGCGCAGGCTCGCCCGGCTGATCTTCAGGCTCCGGGCAAGTTCGCGCTCAGGAGGAATCTTGTCGCCCGGCTGAAGGGAACCACTCTCAATCAGTGCCCGCACGTGGTTAACCACCTGCATGGTACGGTGACTGCTTGGCTCTTCCTGCGCTCTTCGTGGCATACAAAAAAATCAATCCTTCCCGGAATTCAACGGATTCTCACTAAGAGCCTAACACCGCATCTCCGCTTCCCGCGCTGAAAGAATTCCCGTTCTTCCTCTGCGTGCCGGCGAGAGTGTGTATACTTGTGGTCTGACCTCCAGCAATCTGGCGCTGCAGCTCAGTCTGTATCCCGAGGAAGGGTTTCCGGCATGCTTCTTCATGATGACCGTTTGTTTCCTGCCGAACCGGGCGTTCGTTCGATTGCCCGCTCTCTCTACCAGAATATCCGTGACTTGCCCATTATCAGCCCACATGGGCATACTCAGGCCTCATGGTTCGTCCGCAACGAGCCTTTCCCTGACCCAGCCAGGCTTTTCGTGCAACCCGATCACTACATCTACCGCATGCTCTATAGCCAGGGCGTTTCGATGGACGACCTCGAAATTGGCGCGCCGGAGCCCGGCAATCCGCGCAAAGTGTGGAAGATTTTTGCCAGCCATTATGCGTTGTTCCGCGGGACTCCCACACGCATGTGGCTGGACTTCGCCTTCCAGGAGCTCTTTGGCCTTGAGGAGCGCCTGTCCGAGAAGACCGCGGACCACTACTTCGACGTTATCTCGGCAAAGCTGGCCACGCCAGAATTTCGTCCACGCGCGCTCTTCGAGCGGTTCGGCATTGAGGTGCTCGCAACCACTGACTCTCCGCTCGATTCTCTCGCCGACCACAGGGCTATTCGCGAATCGGAGTGGCCGGGCCGCATTCTTCCCACCTTCCGCCCAGACTCCGTCACCGATCCCGAGTTCGCCGGCTTCTCAGATCGCCTTGCAGAACTAGGACTCATCACCGGAGAAGACACCGCAACATGGAGCGGCTATCTGCAGGCACTGCGCAAAACGCGTGCCCATTTCCGCTCTCTTGGCTGCACGGCAACCGATCACGGCCATCCGACGGCGCAGACTGCGGATCTTTCCACACCTGAAGCAGAAGCCCTCTTTGGCAAAGTGGTTGATGGCGCCGCGAACGCCGCGCAGCTGGAGCTTTTCCGCGCGCAGATGTTGACCGAGATGGCCCGCATGAGCCTGGAGGACGGGCTCGTGATGCAGATTCATCCTGGAAGCTTCCGCAACCACAATCACGTTGTCTTTGAGCGCTTCGGCCGGGATGCCGGCGCAGACATTCCGCGTGCGGCCAATTATGTCGAGGCTCTTAAGCCGCTCCTTGATCGCTTTGGCAATGAAAGCCGCTTCACGCTTATCCTTTTCACCCTTGATGAGTCCACCTACAGCCGCGAACTCGCACCTCTCGCCGGCCACTACCCATGCCTGCGTCTTGGCCCTCCCTGGTGGTTCCATGACAGCCCCGAGGGCATGATGCGCTTCCGCGAGCAGGTGACGGAGACGGCGGGGTTTTACAATACTGTGGGTTTCAATGACGATACACGCGCTTTTCTTTCCATTCCTGCGCGGCACGACGTAGCCCGTCGCATCGACTGCGCATTTCTTGCGCGACTGGTCGCCGAGCATCGAATTGAAGAAGACGAAGCAAACGAACTTGCCTTCGAGCTCACCTCCGGGCTCGTCCGCAAGGCATACAGGCTCTAAAGCGCGCAACGGGAGCAATCATGGGTTCTGGCAATACGAGCAACGAGGAGTATGAAGCAATTCAGCTCACCAGCAGCATACGCTGGACCATTTGCGCAATGCTCTTTGCAGCCACCACCATCAATTACATGGACCGGCAGGTTATTGCCATCCTCAAGCCCACCATCCAGCACTCCATCGGGATGTCCGAAATTGCCTACGGCTATGTTGTTGACGCATTCCAGTTGGCCTATGCCGCAGGCCTGCTTCTCGCCGGCCGCTTTGTCGACAGGATTGGCACGCGCATCAGCTATATGGTTGTCATGGCCATCTGGAGTCTCTCCGCCATGGGCCATGCGCTTGCCAACACCGTTCTTGAGTTCGGCATCGCCCGCTTTTGCCTTGGCCTCGGCGAGTCCGGCAACTTTCCCGCAGCCATCAAAACGGTGGCAGAATGGTTTCCTCAATCCGAGCGCTCCTTCGCCACCGGCCTCTTCAATTCCGGTGCCAATGTGGGCGCTGTCCTTGCTCCGCTCACTGTGCCTTTTATCGCAGCCCGGTTCGGCTGGCATGCAGGCTTTCTCATCACCGGCATATTCAGCGCACTGTGGATTGTCTGGTGGTTCTTCAACTACCGCCCTCTGGCGAAATCGGCCTCGGCCATCCCCGCTGCGGCCGCGCCCTCGCGCTCCGTTCCATGGATTCAACTTATTGGCTATCGCCAGACCTGGGCCTTCGCGCTCGGCAAGTTCCTCACTGATCCCATCTGGTGGTTCTACCTTTTCTGGCTCCCTTCGTACTTCACCACGCACTATCACCTCGATCTGCTGCACCTTGGCCTTCCGCTCATCATCGTCTACAACGGCTCGGCGGTGGGCAGCATCGGCGGCGGCTGGCTCCCTGTGCCCTTCCGCAAGCTCGGTTTCTCTCCGTCCAAAGCACGGCTGAGTGCCATGTTCGTCTGTGCCTGTGCGGTCGTTCCAGTGTTTTTTATCAACTTCACTCATTCTGAGTGGGCCGCGATTGCACTGCTCAGTCTTGCAGCCGGCGCACATCAGGGCTGGTCAGCGAACATCTTCTCCACCGTCTCCGACATGTTCCCAGGGCACGCCGTTGGCTCCGTTACAGGAATCGGCGGCATGGCAGGAGCCGTGGGCGGGATGCTCATCGCCACCTTCGCCGGTTACGTTCTGCAGTTCTCGCACAACAATTACGCCAGCCTCTTTGCCATTGCCGCGTGTGCTTATCTCGTCGCACTTGCCGTCATCGTCGCACTCGCGCCCGGCCTGCGCAAAGTGGAGTTGCCTGCATGAGCCTCTACTGCTCCATCGGCGGCCCGGACGAGGAAATCTCCCTCGCGCAACTACACGAGTTGCTCCAGGAGTGCCTCGCCAGGCTCGGCCCGCGCCATTCGGTTCTGGCCGTTCCGCCCGACCAAAGCCGCATCCACTCGCGCGCCGGCGAGTTGACCAGCTTCGCCTGGCAATACTACGGCGACCGGCTCAAAGCCGTGCTTCCCGCGCTCGGCACCCACACGCCCATGCGGCCCGATCAACTCACGGCCATGTTTCCCGGCGTTCCTCATTCGCTTTTTCGCGTGCACGACTGGCGCAATGACGTGGAAACTCTCGGTGAAGTTCCTGCCGAGTATATTCACGAGCTTTCCGAAGGCAAACTCAACTACGCATGGCCGGCGCAGGTCAACCGCCTCATCTCGCGCGGCGGATTCGATCTCATTCTTTCCATTGGCCAGGTGGTGCCGCATGAAGTGATCGGCATGGCCAACTACACCAAGAACATTCTCGTGGGCACGGGCGGACGCGAGGGCATCAATCGCAGCCACTATCTGGGTGCCGTTTACGGAATGGAGCGCATTATGGGCCGCGCTGAGAATCCTGTGCGCAGCGTGCTCAATTACGCCTCCGACCGCTTCCTGGTGGGTTACCTTCCCCTCGTTTATGTGCTCACCGTCGTCGGCCGAACAACCCAGGGCCGGCTCGCTGTACGAGGACTCTTTATCGGCGACGATTCTGAATGCTTCCATCGTGCCGCCGAGCTCAGCCTCAAGGTCAACTTCGAGCTCGTTGAAGAACCGCTGCGCAAGGCCGTCGTCTACCTTGATCCCGAAGAGTTCCACAGCACCTGGCTTGGCAACAAGGCCGTCTACCGCACGCGCATGGCTTTGGCCGACGGCGCCAATCTCATCATCCTCGCCCCGGGCGTCCGCGAATTCGGCGAGGACAAGGCCATCGATGCGCTCATCCGCAAGTACGGCTACTTCGGCACACCGGCCACGCTCAAGGCCGTTGAGCAAAACCCCGAGCTTGCAGGCGACCTGAGCGCTGCGGCGCATCTGATTCATGCCTCATCCGAGGGTCGATTCACCATCACCTGGTGCCCCGGCCACTTGACCAGAGATGAAATTGAAGGCGTCGGCTTCCAATTCGGCGATCTCAACACCACAATGGAGCGCTACAACCCGCAAACCCTGCAGTTGGGAATGAACCACATTGACAACGAAGAGGTCTTCTTCATCTCCAATCCCGGCCTCGGACTGTGGGCCCATCGCAGCCGGCTTTGATTTTTTGAGGAGCAACCATGGAACACAGCGCATTTCATCTGGGCAAATATTCCGTGGGCACGGGCGACCGCTTTGCCCACCAGGCAAAAGCACAGCTGCAGGCCTGCGTACAGGCTCTCCAGCACGGTGTACAGGTCATTCCCGTCTGGAACAAATCCAATCGTGAGCATGCCATCATCGGTTCTGAGCCGGCCTCTGTGCGCCGGGCTGCAGACAATGCCGTGCGGTCGCTCGGCTGGAGCCTGCCTTACTATTGCGATGCCGATCACATCAATCTGCAAACCGTCGATCGCTTTCTGGGCGCCTGCGATTTTTTCACCATTGATGTCGCTGACTCCATCGGCCAGCCCGCCGAGCCAGCAGATATCGAGGCCTTCGTCAAATCCCGTTCGGATCTGCTCGGCCGAATCGCTCTCGACGGAATCGAGGAGGTCTTCTCCATCACTCCTGATTTGCTCCGCGCAACGGCGCACAAATACCTAGCCGCGGTGCAGCACGCCGGCCGTGTTTATCGCGCCATTGCGGATGCAAAGGGCGAGGGAAATTTCATTCCTGAAGTCTCGATGGACGAGACCGACAGCGCACAAACACCAGTGGAGCTCCTCATCATCCTCGCCGCCATCGCCGACGAAGGTATTCCCGTGCAGACAATTGCACCCAAATTCTCCGGCCGCTTTAACAAGGGAGTGGATTACGTCGGCGATGTGGCGGGCTTCGAGCGCGAATACGCACTCGACGTTGCGTCAATCGCCTATGCGGTCGCGCGCTTTGGCTTGCCCGCCAACCTCAAGCTCAGCGTCCACTCCGGCAGCGACAAGTTTTCGATCTACCCCGCCATTCACCGCACCATGCAGCGTTTCAACGCGGGAGTCCATCTCAAAACCGCCGGCACCACGTGGCTTGAAGAGCTAATCGGCCTCGCCGAAGCCGGTGGCGACGGCCTCACCCTCGCCCAGGAAATCTACGCGGAGGCCTTTGCGCACAGCAAGGAGCTTTGTGCGCCTTACGCCACTGTCATCGACATTGATCCTGCGCGCCTTCCTTCGCCGGAGGCCGTTCGCGCCTGGTCGACGGAGCGGTTCACCTCCGCGCTCCGTCACGCTCCCGGTTCTCCGGCCTACAACAGCAGCTTCCGCCAGCTTTTGCATGTCGGATTCAAAATTGCGGCCAAAATGGGCCCGCGGTATCTCGCTTTGCTTGAGGCCAATGAGCCTGTCATCGCCAGGAACGTCACTGAGAATCTCTTTGACCGCCATATCGCTCCCGTCTTTCTTGGTGCTGGCGTCGATACACAAAAAAGCAATCCCTCCACCGCGGAGGTCCACAGCGCATGAACGCCGGCAGGATGGACCTCTCAGGAAAAATTGCCGTCGTCACCGGCGGAACCTCGGGCATTGGCCGCGCGCTCAGCCTGGGACTTGCCGAGGCCGGCGCCGACGTGGTTGCCACCGCCCGCCGCTCGCAGCAGGTAAACGAAACCGCCGCTGCGATTGAGGCGCTGGGCCGCAAAACCCTGCGCATCGTCAGCGACGTCTGCGATCAAACATCGCTGGAGGCGCTTGCACAATCCGTCCTCGACACCTTCGGCAAAGTCGATATCCTCATCAATTGCGCCGGCCGCATCAAGCGCACACCCACGCTCACGCAGCCCATCGCAGAATGGGCAGAGATCATTGACACCAACCTCACCGGCACGCTCCGCGCCTGCCAGGTCTTCGGCAAGCCCATGCTTGACTGCGGCTACGGACGCATCATCAATATCGCGTCGCTCAACAGTTATGTCGCGCTTAACGAGGTTGCCGCCTATGCTGCCAGCAAGGCTGGGGTCACTTCGCTCACGCGCTCTCTCGCCGTTGAGTGGTCACGCAAGGGCGTCACCGTAAACGCAATCGCACCCGGCGTCTTCCGCACTGAACTGAACACCGCACTGCTTGACAGCACCCCACGCGGCCAGGAGCTGCTCATGCGTACGCCCATGGGCCGCTTTGGCAAAACAGAAGAACTGATTGGCGCGGCTGTTTATCTCGCCTCTGACGCGGCTTCCTACATCACCGGCCAAACACTCGTCGTGGACGGTGGCTTCCTTGCAAGCGGCGTGAATCAATAGCATTCCCTGGACTTACTGCTGCATGGCAATCTTCGCTTCCGATATTTTCCTGATCGCAGGGCCTTGCTTCACTGAAAGCCGCACGTGCTCCAGGCGCACCGCTGCATATCCCACCGTCAATCCCGTCCCAGCCGCAATGCGCACATTGTGCAGGGTCAAGTTCCGAATGGGCGCTTCCGGCAGCCCTGCAATCACTCCTGCGTCCTCGGCACCGGTCGCCGTCAGATCTTCTATCGTGATGTCGTGGAAATGCGGGGTCAGCCTTGTCACCGGCGCCGCCGTCCCATCATGTTGCGGCAACATCTTTGGGTAATATTCGCTCACAACCAAAGGATGCTTCACGCCCTTCATCACAATATGCCGGAACACCACATCGCTGACCTCGTGGCCCCGGTCGCGGTTCGCCTTGATGCGGATTCCGTTTTCAGTCCCTTCGAAGTTGATATGCGCGACTCGAATCCCTTCAGCTCCGCCGGCAATCTCGCTTCCAATGGAAAGCCCATGTCCATGCCGGAATGTGCAGTCCTTGATCAAAATGTCGCGGCTGGGCGCGTCCGGCCCTGGTGATCCGATTGCGCCAGACTTGATCGCAATGTCGTCATCGCCAACATCGGCCAGCACATGCTCGACCCGAACATGGGACGATGAGAACGGATCAATGGCATCCGTATTCGGCGAGTGCGCCGGCGCCAGCACAGTCACATTCCGATTCGTCACGTCACTGGAGTAATACGGAACCAGTTGCCACATCGGCGAATTCTGAATCGTCACTCCCTCCACCAGCACATGGGTGCAATGGTCAAAGACCACCAGCCGAGGACGTGTGTGCTCCGTTCCCAGGACCCCTGCCCCTTTGAAACGGCGCGCCATCTGCCACCAGGACTCGCCTGCGCCATCAATCACTCCGCGCCCCACAATGGCCACGTGGTCCGCGCGCGTTGCGCTCACCAGCGCCTGGCGCCCCGGCGCGCGAAACTCCGTGATCTCCGGATAATCCTCGTGATCCGGAGACCCAAGCAGTGTCGCTCCCTTTTTCAGCTCCAGCGTGATGCCGCTCTTCAATACGATCGGCGCACTCAGATACGTCCCCGCCTGCAGCAGGACAATTCCTCCGCCTCTCTGCGCGCATGCGTCGATGGCCTTCTGAATTGCTGCGGTGTCTTTGGTTCTGCCATTGCCCGTTGCGCCATAGGTGCGCACATTGCACACCGTGCGCGCATGAGCCGCAGCGGCCCCGCTTGCGCACACCACCAGCAAAACCAGCCATTGCCTGCGTCGCGCGCTCATCAGGCCATGCTCCCTTGTTGCCATCTGCCGATGCTCAACGCTGAATCCGTGCCGAACCGCCCGCCGCGAATGCCCGCACCTGCTCCAACGTAGCCATCGTCGTATCACCGGGGAAGGTTGTCATCAGCGCACCGTGCGCCCATCCCAGCTTCACCGCCTGCTCCGGTGTCTCGCCGGCCAGCAGGCCGTAGATCAATCCCGCAGCGAATCCATCCCCTCCACCCACGCGGTCCAGCACGTCCAGTTCGCATGCAGGCGCATTCACCGTCGTTCCATTCACCCATGCCACAGCGCTCCAGCTGTGGCGATTGGTCGAGTGCACCTCGCGCAACGTTGTTGCCACGACTTTCACCTTTGGAAAGCGCTCCGCCACACGTTCCATCATCGATAAGAATGCGGTTGGATCCAGCTTCGACCGGCTGGCCACCTCCGGCCCGGTAAATCCAAGTCCCTTCTGCAGATCCTCTTCATTGCCCACCAGCACGTCCACCTCATCCACAATTGCGCTCAGCACCTTCTGTGCCCGCTCCTGCCCGCCGCAGGTCCTCCAAAGCTTCTCTCGGAAATTCAAATCGAACGAGCAGATGGCTCCGGCTTTTCGCGCCGTGCGCATCGCTTCAATAGTCAGTTCCGCCGTCGAATTGGAAAGCGATGCAAAGATGCCGCCACTGTGAAACCACCGCACGCCTGCCCCGAAAATCGATGCCCAATCAAAGTCGCCCGGCTTCAGTTCCGCCGCAGCTTCATTGCAACGGTTGTAAAACACCACCGGAGCGCGCATGCCGAAACCCTGGTCGCTGTACACGGCAGCCATATTCGGCCCGCGTACGCCGTCGTGCTCAAAGGTGCGGTAGATTCCGCGCACCCCCATTGCGCGCACCCGCTCGGCAATCAGGTCGCCAATCGGATACTTCACCATCGCCGACGCAACCGCGGTCCGCATCCCAAAGCAGTCGGAAAGATTCGCAGCCACGTTGAACTCGCCGCCGCTCACATGGATCGCAACCGACGAAGCCTTGCGAAACGGCACGATACCCGGATCAACCCGATGCACCAATGCTCCCAGTGACAACTGATCCAGCGCGCCGTGGGCGGGAATCCTAAATCCCAACTCCATCTCTACACTCTCCTTGTATGTCCTGGCCATGCGTCTCCTGGCCTTGCCGGCCATCGGGACTTCAGCCAGTCCCAATCCTGTCACAATCTCGTAATTCGCATACTCGGCAGGGTACCACTGATTGTAAACTTCAAGAGGTCGGACCAGACACACCATTTTTTACAATTCGCGCCATAACGCAGAAACTCGCGATGCTTGCCTCGCGCGTCTGCCCGCATGGGGATTCTCGCATCCTTCCTGTATTTTCGACGTCAATCCAAATTCATTGCTAAATTCTCTTGACGCATCCCGCCTCTTTTCCTGTAGATTGAATCAGTCAAGTGGTCAGTCCACCTGAGCAATCGAAATTCGCCCGCAACCGGGCTCCCTGAAGCGCGAGGCTCACATGCGCCCCATCTTTCCGCTTACGCCTGTCACGATCATGCTACTTCTTGGCCTTCCGCTGGCGGCCCAGGACAACCGCACCGTCACCGAGCCTCGGCTGCCCGCCGCGTGCGTGACTCTCAAGGCTCACATCTCCTCCAATCATGGCGTCATCGCTCCGGCTGACGAGCGTCGCCTGGACACCGGGCGCATTCAGCGCGCTCTCGACACCTGCTCCCCCGGCAAAGCCGTTGTTCTCCGCGCCGACGGGCGAAACAACGTCTTCCTCACAGGACCCCTCACGCTTCGTTCCAATGTCACCCTCATTGTGGATGCCAACACCGCGCTCGTTGCTTCACGTGACCCGCGCGTCTTCGACATCACCACCGGCAGTTGCGGCATCGTGGCCCATCGGGGTCACGGATGCAGGGGATTGATCGTCGGCAATGGAATTGAAAACGCCGGCATCATGGGTGCGGGCTCCATTGACGGACGCGGCGGCGCAACCCTGCTCGGCCAGAACGTCAGCTGGTGGGATCTTGCGCACCAGGCCAAGATTACCGATGAGCAGCAGAGCGTGCTGTGGCTCATTCTGCTCCGCCGCGTGCGCAACTTTACGCTCTATAACATCACTCTGCGCAACTCGCCCGGTTTCCACGTCGCCGTCAATCAGTCCGATGGATTCACTGCCTGGGGAGTCAAAATCATGACGCCAAAAACCGCGCGCAACACCGACGGTATTGATCCCGGTTCGTCCACCAACGTCACAATCGAGCACTGCTTTATTCACACCGGCGACGACGATGTTGCCGTCAAATCCGGTGGTGCAACTCCCGCGTCGCACATCTCCATTTTGCACAACCATTTCTATACTGGCCACGGCATGTCCATCGGCAGCGGCACCAGCGGAGGCGTGGACCACATGCTCGTCGACGACCTCACCATCGACGGCGCCGACAACGGCATTCGCATCAAGTCTGACCGCAGCCGCGGCGGACTGGTCCACAACCTTCTCTATAAGGATGTGTGCATTCGCGACACCAGGAATCCACTTGTCTTCACGCCGCTTTACACAACCTTCAGCGGTAATCTTCTTCCTGTCTATCGCGACATTATTCTCGAAAACATCCACATCGTCAGTCCCGGCTCCTACACCTTTTTAGGGCTCGACTCCACGCACAAACTGGAACTCACCCTCGACAAAGTCTTTGCGGATGATCAGCGGCAATCGCAATTCTTCGTTAAGGATGCTAATTTCACAATCGGCCCCGCACTCGGCAATCTCACGCCAACCGGTATCGACGTCGCCGTGAGCCAATCTGCAAACTCACATACTGGCTCGCCGCTTGCCTGCGACGCCCGCTTCGTGCCGTTTCCCCCGCTTCCCAATGCACCGGAGATGGCCGGTAAAGTGCCTCCGGAGGATAAGACCTACTACGTCGCCGCCGACGGCACCGGCGACTACTACTCCATCCAGCGTGCGCTTGATGCGGTCCCGGCCACAGGCCATGCGCTCATTCTCGTGGCG
Organism: Occallatibacter sp.; assembly: GCA_035763705.1. Lineage (GTDB taxonomy): Bacteria > Acidobacteriota > Terriglobia > Terriglobales > Acidobacteriaceae > Telmatobacter. Next base: position 78,062 of record DASUAU010000024.1, read on the forward strand.
CCCGGAACGTATCGCGAGATTCTCACCATCAACAAGCCATACGTTCAGATTCGCAGCGCGGATTCCGACGCCTCCAAAACCATCGTCGTCAACGACCGCAGCGCCGGCGCCAACGGCGGAACACTGCACTCAGCCACCGTCAACGTTCGCTCTGATAATTTCTTCGCCGAGAACATAACCTTCGCAAACGACTTCAATCAAACCCATCCACAATTGCCTGAGGGCTCGCAGGCAGTTGCTCTGCTCGTCACCGGCGACCGAGACCTCTTCCACAACGTGCGCCTGCTCGGCAACCAGGACACCGTATACGCAGGCAGCCGCAACTGCTCACCCGAAGGCTCTCACTGCATTCCCACGCGCCAGTATTTCTCTGACTGCTTCATCGCCGGCAACGTTGACTTCATCTTCGGCGATGGCAAGGCTGTCTTTGACCATTGCGAAATCCGCAGCACGCCGCACAATGGCGGATTCATCACCGCGCAGTCCCGGCATTACCCCGCCGAGGACTCGGGCTACGTTCTCGACCACTGCAAGCTGACCGCCGACGCGAGAGTCACCGGCAAGGTCTACCTCGGCCGTCCCTGGCGGCCCTACGCAACCGTCATCTATCTCCACACCTGGATGGGCGACCATATTGCCCCTGCCGGATGGCACGAATGGCATCCCGGCGAAACCCATTCGCTTGACACCGCCTACTACGCCGAGTTTGACTCCACCGGTCCCGGCGCGCACCCCTCTCAGCGCGACCCACACACACGCTTCCTCACGCCCCAGCAGGCAGCCGAATATGCTCCTTCTGTCTTCCTGCGTGGCAGCGACAACTGGAACCCGCTTGCTCTTCCCAAGCCACCGGAATAAATTTTTACACCTGATTCAATGGACGTGCAGCACCGCTGGCTGGCGAACGCCATTGCACGCCTCATGCACGCATCCGGCTAGCCCCCGGAATCAACATCCTCGTATCCACCGCTCTCACTGTTTCTTCAGTTCCCGAGTCATGCTCGCTGAAATCCTCTTTAGTCATCCCCTCGCAAAAATCCTCGATTACGCTACACTGGTGGTGCTTCATCTCATCTCCATCCGCGGAGGGATGGGTGAGCGGTTGAAACCGGCGGTCTTGAAAACCGTTGTACTCGAAAGGGTACCGGGGGTTCGAATCCCTCTCCCTCCGCCATTGAGCCCTTCATCGCTCAGATACCGCCCCCTGTCATAAGAAAATCGCTGGAAAATACATTGATTGCCTTACCACGTCCCTCCGTCGCGCAGGGTTGCCCTGTACTTTCGAAGCATTTTCCTGATCGCGAAAGGGCGACGACCGATGACGCTCGCCGCCGCCGGGATTGAAGGCGAGCGCTGCGACTCCCGCGGGCCAAAGAGGCCGTATACGCCAGTCCGCAATCCAGCACCTGTTGACAATCTGACTATCGCCGTGTGACCATATGTTGAATATCAACAGGTAATGACCATATGCCCGAACATAAATCGGATGTGCTGCAGGGAACGCTGGACCTCATGGTGCTGAAGACTCTTGAGTCAATGGGAGCACTGCACGGTTACCGGATTGCACGCAGAATTGAACAGGTCAGCGCGAACGCGCTCAGCCTGAACCAGGGCACCATCTATCCCGCACTGCTGCGCCTGGAGCAACGAGGGTGGGTTGCCGCAAAGTGGGGCATCTCGGAGACCGGGCGTCGCGCGCGGTTTTACTCGCTTACCCGTTCCGGCCAGAAACAGATCCAAAAAGAAACGGAAAACTGGGAACGCATCGCGGCCACCATGGCGCGCTTTCTGGCGTCGTCCCGTTGAGAGGCAGACATGCAGTCAATCCGGGTGCTCATTGTCCGATTTGCGTCGCTATTTCGCAAGCAGCGGCTCGATCAAGATCTTGAGGATGAGCTGCAGGCTCACATCGAGCTGGCAGTCGAAGAGCATCAAAGGCGCGGCCTGCCTGCCGAGCAAGCACGCGCGCTGGCCGTGCGCGAATTTGGCGGAGTGACTCAGACGCGCGAGAACTACCGCGTGCAGCGCGGCCTTCCGTTCCTGGAATCCATCTGGCATGACATTGCGTTCGGACTCCGGCAGCTGCGCAAGAACCTGGGATTCACCGCGATTGCAGCACTCTCGCTTGCACTGGCGATTGGCGCCAACACAACGATATTTTCCATCGCCAGGCAGTTGCTGTATGAGCGGCTGAGCGTGCCGCATCCCGACCAGCTGCGCATGCTGCGCTGGAACGGCGACAGCAGCGTGGTGATTCACGGCATGTGGGGCGATTTCGACTCCAGGCCCCAGGGAGGGATGACGGGATCCATCTTTTCTTATCCCGTATACCAGCAGCTCCGTGCTCATAACAACGCGATGCGCGACCTGTTCGCTTTCAAGGAAGACGGCGTGAATGCAACCGTGCGGGGCACAGCACAGCGCATGGCAGTGGCCATGATCTCCGGCAATTACTTTGCCGGGCTGGAGGTGCGGCCGCAGATAGGACGTACGATTCAGCCCTCGGATGAGTCTGTTCCGGGCGCCGGCACCGTAGCGGTCATCAGCGATGGCCTTTGGGATCGAGCGTATGACAGGTCGCCCTCAGCACTGGGTCAAACCATCAAGGTCAACGGAACTCAGTTGACAATCATCGGCGTCAACCCGAAGGGATTTACCGGTGCCAAGGATGTGCAGACGTCGCCGGATCTCTTTGTACCGCTTACGATGCAGCCTTTGATTGATCCCAAGGGCAGGAACGGTACATTGCTGCAGGCGAACGATCTGTGGTGGCTCAACGTGATGGGCCGCCTGCGCCCCGGCGTGAGCGAAGCACAGGCGCAGACTGCCCTGGGCGTGCAATTGCAGGCAGACATCCGCGCCACAATGACGATGCATGCGGGCGATACGATGCCGAAGCTGGTGCTGGCGCCGGGCAACCGTGGATTGCACTTCGCTGACGGTACATTCAAAAAGCCGGTCAATGTCCTTTTGGCGCTCACCGGTTTTGTGCTGCTTCTGGCCTGCGCCAACATCGCAAATCTTCTGCTGGCGCGCGGGGCTGAGCGGCAGCGCGAAATGAGTGTGCGTCTTGCGCTGGGCGCTACTCGCAAGCGACTATTGCGGCAGTTGCTCACAGAGAGCCTGATGCTGGCGGCTGGCGGCGGCGCGGGCGGACTGGTCCTGGGTTATTTTGTGCGCAACGCGATTCCCGGATTGATGACCAACGCCTGGGAGCGCACCCGGTTGAATATTCCATTTGACTGGAGCGTCTTCGCGTTTTGCTCAGCGGTAACGCTGCTCACGGGAATCCTCTTTGGGTTTGCGCCTGCATGGTTTGCCGCGCGTGCTGAGGTAAGCAGCAGCCTGAAGGGCAGCGCGCAGAGCACCACTCGGCGGCGCAAAGGAGCCAGTGGAAAGTCCACTGTGGCGTTCCAGATCGCGCTTTCGATGCTTCTTGTGGTCGGGGCTGGTCTGTTTGTGCGCACAATGTGGGCATTAAGCGCTGTAAATATCGGATTCAATCCGGACCATCTGATCCTGTTCGAGATTCAGCCGCCGGCCGCGCGCTATCCACCGGGAAAGGATGTGCAGCTTCATGAACGGCTGGAAGAGCGCATCGCGGCATTGCCGGGCGTGGAAAGCGTCTCTCTGGGCAGCGAACCATATATCGCAAACAATTACGAAAACTCTGACTTTTTGCCGGAAGGCGAAAGCTTTGCGCAGGATAGACAGCAGGGCAGAGGTGAAGCAGAGTTCAACAATCTTGTCGGAGCGAACTTCTTTCACACAATGCAGATTCCCATCCTTGCGGGACGCAGCTTTGGCGCGCAGGATACAGCCACTTCGGCAAAGGTGGCCATCATCAATCAGGCGCTGGCCCTCAAGCGATTCCCCGGCGTCTATGCGATTGGAAAAAGGTTCAGAGCGGACCGCGATCCGCGAAGCCCGTGGATTACGATTGTGGGCATCTGCGCCAACACGCACTATGCCAGCCTGCGAAAGGAGCCGCCTGCGCAGTTCTTTCTGCCTTATGTTCAGCAGAGAGATGTGGGCGGAATGGTGTACCAGGTGCGCACACCAATGGCGCCCGCGGCCTTCGCGCCCGAACTGCGGCAGGTGGTGGCGTCCATCGATCGTGACCTGCCGGTGATTGACCTGCGCACGCAGAGGGAACAGATGGATGCCACCGAGCAGGTGCAGCGCGCTCTTGCAGCGCTCACGGCGGGATTTGGCTTGCTTGCATTGGCGCTTGCCTGCGTGGGTATTTATGGAGTCATGGCATACTCCGTGGCGCAACGAACCAACGAGATTGGAATTCGGCTGGCGCTGGGTGCGCATCCCGCGCATGTGCGAGCCATGGTGCTGCGGGAGAGCCTGTGGATTGCCTGCGTAGGAATTGCTGCGGGGCTTCTCGCGGCAACTGGTCTCACACGGCTGGTTCGCTCCATGCTCTTTGGCGTCGGCCCTTACGATCCGGCAACCATGGCAATCGCTGCGCTGCTGTTGCTGGTGGTGGGGCTGGCGGCAAGCTGGGTTCCGGCGCGGCGGGCCGCAGGCATTCAACCGATGGAGGCGATCCGGCACGAGTAGACGTGCTGCGCGGGCGGAGTTTCCCGGCAAACCGCGGAGAGTCCCTCCCGTCCAGTGCGCCATGCCGCACCCCGCACTGCGCGCTCACTTCGCCGTCCCCCTGCAACCCGGTTCACGGTGTAAGACGAATCCGGTCAAGCGTCTCAAAGCCGTGCTCCTGCCGCTCTTCCGCATGGTAGTCTCTAAAAAGTGGATGGGGCTTCTGGCTTGTTCGGCGAAGGCGAAGCCAGCCTTCGTTTGGCCGATATTCCCTCCCAGAGTTCGACATCTCAGCAGCAGATTTTCGGGTCGCCGGAGGGTGGCGCGGGCTCTTGGAGAAGTTGCTGCCGCGGTGGTTTTTTGCGCACGCTGAATCATTCTCTGTCGCCTTCCGCCACCGCTCGATTGAATGGATTGGCAAGGTTCGGAATCCGTGTTCGGGGACTTCCGCTTACAAAAATGGAACTTGAGGCATCTTGGACGAAACGGCATCAGCCCTGAACGCTCTTCATCCTTTATGCTGGACGCGCCGTGGCCGGGCTTCGGCCTTCGGCGCCTGAATTTGCAACCCGCGCTTCGGCACGGGACGAAACCCGGGCAGCAGCAAGCCGCCGCGCAATTGGCCTAGTGGGGAAATCTCCCCGGCGCAATCGCCATGACCGCGGATGACGGTTGAGATTGCGGAGGACCCGCTCTCCTTCGCGTCATCACCCGAGCACCGCTTCAACTCCGGCCGCTTGCCGCCCGCAACCCCTTCGGATTCCTGGGCCATACCCGTAATCCGGACGAGGAACATGATGCTTTTGCCCATGAACCTGGAGCCAGTTCCGAAACTGCTTGCAGCCATTCCTCCCAGCCATGCCGCGGCACTTCGCACACAGGCCCTTTCTCACCTCAGCAGCCTTCCGGCGCTTCTCGCCGCCAAAATCTTTTCTTCGCCAACCAATATCTTTGCGCCGGAAGCCACGCCCGCGCAGTCCATCTTCGGTCTCTCCATCTTTGTTCTTTCCATCTGCGCCGGCATCTTTACCGTGGTCGCCGGCCTTCTTCTTTACGTCATCATCCGTTATCGTCATCGCCCCCACGACTCTGACCGCGAACCCCCGCAGATTTACGGCAGCAATCAGGTCGAGCTCTCCTGGACCGTGATCCCCGTCCTCATCATCGTCGTGCTCTTCCTCACCACCACGCGCGTCATCTTCCTCACTCAGCATGCGCCGCGCCCCAAGGATGCTCTCGACGTCACCGTGATTGGTCATCAGTTCTGGTGGGAGTACCGCTATCCCAAGCTCGGCATCGTCACCGCCAATGAGCTGCACGTTCCCGTCAGCGATCCAAGCCACCCGCTGCCAACCTATCTCACCATGGAATCGGCCGACACTGACCACAGTTTCTGGGTGCCCTCGCTCGCCGGCAAAATGGATGTGATTCCCAACAAGATCAATACCATGTGGCTTGACCCGGAAAAGCCCGGCCTCTATTTCGGCCAGTGCGCACAATACTGCGGCGTCCAGCATGCCAAAATGCTCATCCGCGTCTACGCCGACACGCCGCAGCAGTTCGCCGCGTGGGTGGCCGCGCAAAAGCGCCCTGCCATCAATGACCCTGCCGTCGCTCAGGGCCGCCAGGTCTTCTTCCACAACGCCTGCATTGACTGCCACACCATCCAGGGAACCGCTGCCCACGGCACATTCGGTCCCGACCTCACCCATCTGGCCAGCCGCGACACCATCGCCTCCGGCTCTGTAAAGCTGACACCCGGCAATCTGCGGCTCTTCGTCGATAACCCTGCAAACTTCAAGCCAGGCGCGCTCATGCCCGCCATGCATCTCAATCAGCACGACCTGAACGCTGTCACCAGGTATCTTCTGTCGCTTCGTTAACCGCCCGCGGAGGAGGAAAACATGGCTACGCAAACATCGGCGACCGCAACTCCAGCCCGCGCTCCGGCCTCGTCTCCCGGCGGCTTCTTCGCGCTCGTCACGGAGTGGGTCACCACCGTCGATCACAAGAAGATCGGCATCATGTACATCGTCTACGCGCTGCTCTTCCTCGTCGTCGCCGGCGTTGAGGCCCTCCTCATGCGCATCCAGCTCGCCGTGCCCAACAACCACTTTGTTGACCCGGAGACCTTCAATCGCCTCTTCACCATGCACGGCACCACCATGGTCTTCTTCGTTGGCATGCCCATCCTCTTCGGCTTCGGCAATTATCTTATCCCGTTGATGATTGGCGCGCGCGACATGGCTTTCCCGCGTCTCAACGCCTTCAGCTTCTGGATCTCGGCCTTCGCCGGATTCCTGCTTTACTTCAGCTACTTCGCCGGCAGCGGCCTTTATGGCGCGGGCACCGCGCCGGATGTGGGCTGGTTCGCCTACGCGCCCCTCACCGCGCGCGTCTTTTCGCCCGGCCACAGCACGGACTACTGGACCCTCAGCATTCTGCTCAGCGGCATCGGCTCGCTTGGCACCGCGCTCAACATCGTGGCCACCACCCTCTGCATGCGCTGCAAGGGAATGAAGCTCAGCCGCCTGCCGCTGCTGGTCTGGCTCTATCTGGTCACAAGCTGCATGGCCTTCGTCGCCATCAGCCCGCTCACCGCTGCTCAAATCATGCTGCTCATTGACCGCTACCTCGGCGGCCACTTCTTTGACACGCAGGCCGGCGGCTCGGCCGTCCTCTGGATGCACTTCTTCTGGATCTTCGGACATCCCGAGGTCTACATCCTCGTCCTGCCTGCCTTCGCCTTCGCCAACGAAATCATTCCCGTCTTCTCGCGCAAGGCCATCTTCGGTTATCCCGCCATGGTCGCGGCCACCGTCGGCATCGGCTTCATCTCGCTCGGCGTCTGGGCCCACCACATGTTCACCGTCGGTCTCGGCCCCAGCGCCAACGCCTTCTTCACCTTCACCACCATGGTCATTGCCGTGCCCACCGGCATAAAAATCTTCAACTGGCTGGCCACCTTGTGGGGTGGCAACATCCACTTCGCCACACCCATGCTCTACGCCATCGCCTTCCTCTTCCAGTTCCTCGTCGCCGGCCTCACCGGCATCATGCTCTCCGCCTCGCCGTTCGACTGGCAGCTCAGCAGCTCTTATTTTGTCGTCGCCCACTTCCATTACGTCCTGGTCGGCGCCATCCTCTTCATGATCTTCTCGGCCTTCTATTACTGGTACCCGAAGATGACCGGCCGCATGCTCAGCGAAAAGCTCGGCAAGTGGCACTTCTGGCTCTTTCTCATCGGCTTCCATCTCACCTTTGACTTCATGCACATCCCCGGCCTGCTCGGCATGCCCCGCCGCATTTACACCTACGAGGCCGACCGCGGCTGGGCCATCTGGAACCTGATCGTCTCCAGCGGCGCGTTCATTCAGGCCATTGCCACGCTCATCTTCGTCTACAACCTTGTTCATTCCTGGTTCAAAGGTGAAGTCGCCGGACCCGACCCCTGGGATGCCTGGACTCTCGAGTGGTCCGTCACCTCGCCGCCGCCCAGCTATAACTTCGCTACTGAGCCCGTTGTCGAAAGCCGCCGGCCTCTCTGGGACCTGAAGCACCCCGAGGATCCCGATGCCAGCTATGAGTAAGCATCTCTTTTCAGGAGTACGCAGATGAGTTCCGCCGTCGCAGTTCCGCATCAGCCCGCCGAAGAGTGGACCCAGCCTTCGCGCGGCGTCGTCGGCATGGCCTGCCTCATCGTCGCCGAGTCGGCCATCTTCATTATTTTCGTCGTGGCCTACATCTTTTACACCGGCAAAAGCCTCACCGGCCCCACGCCTCAGCAGGTGCTTGACCTGCCCATCTTCGCCACCGTCTGCCTGCTCTCGAGCAGCATCACAGTCCACTTCGCCGTTCACGACCTGCACCTGAACAAGGTCGCGCGCTCAGCATGGTGGCTGGCCGCCACCATCCTCCTCGGCGGCATCTTCATCGTCTTCACCGCACTCGAGTGGTACAAGCTCATCGTCCACGACAACCTCACCATTCGCACCAATCTCTTCGGCACCACCTTTTATTCCCTCGTCGGCCTGCACGCATCGCACGTCCTCGTGGGCCTGCTCATGCTCTCGCTCGCCCTTATCTTCGCAATCCGCGGCAAGGTTACGCACCACCATGCTGAGCGCCTTGAGGTTCTTTCGCTCTACTGGCATTTTGTCGACGCCGTCTGGGTCGTCGTCTTCACCGTTGTCTACGTTCTCGGCCGCTAGGGCCCAACGCGAGGTACGCAATGGAACATAAAAGCGAGTCCGGTCATCCCCTGGTCCACATGCCGTTGCCCACGGCCTGGCCCATCGTGCTGGCCCTCGGCCTCACACTGGTTGTCACCGGCATGGTCACCAGCGCTTATGTCAGCATCCTCGGCGCGGTCATGGCCCTGGCCGCGAGCGTCGGCTGGTTCAGCAACGTCCTGCCCCACGAAGCCCACGAGATGGTCGAGGCTGTCGACGAACCCGTCGTCATTGAGAGCGTGCGCAAGTCCATCGATCGCATTCCCGTGGGCCCCATGCACCGCAAGATGATTCCCGTCGAGACCTTCCAGATCACCACCGGCCTCAAGGGCGGCATCGCCGGCGGCATCGCCATGGTCGTTCCCGCCACGGCCTACAGCCTCATCAAATATCACAGCCTGTGGTATGCCATGAACCTCATGGCTGCCGGCGGTTTCATCAGTTGGGCGAACCAGAGCAACGCCTTCCTTGCCGAGTTCCACCTGCGCGGCCTGCTCGCCGCGCTCGCCATTCACGCCGTCGCCTCGCTTCTGGTTGGCCTGCTCTATGGCGCCATGCTTCCCATGTTCCCCAAGTGGCCCATCCTCACCGCCGGCTTTCTCGCGCCTCTGCTCTGGACCGGCCTGCTCGCCTCCACCCTCAACGTCGTCAGCCCCATCCTCAATGATCGCATTGACTGGTACTGGTTCATCCCCTCGCAAATCGCCTTCGGCCTCGTCTGCGGCTTCGTCGTCAATCTCCAGGCCAAGGTCCGCACCCCGCAGTTCCAGTCACTGCCTTTCGCCGTCCGCGCCGGCCTCCACCACGGCGCCGGCGATCTCGACGAGCAATCTGCGCCGCCCTCCACTAAATACTCTTCCTCCGATTCGGAGGATCCGCAATGAGCGTCACCCGCCTGCCCATGCGCGTTGCCGGACTCGCTATCGCGGCCCTCGCCGCCGCGGCCTTCACCGTCGCCGGATGTAAATCCATGCCCGGCTACCCCAAGCCCGGCCCCGAGGTCCCGCGCCCTTCGGCCGTCCTCGACTTCCCAACGCTCTATAAGGAGAACTGCTCCGCCTGCCACGGCGCCGACGGACAGAACGGCGCGGCCCTCGCGCTCAACAACCCCGCCTATCTTGCAGTCGCCGGCGCGGACAATCTCCGCAAGGTCACAGCCAATGGCATTCCCGGCACGCTGATGCCGGCCTTTGCCCAAAGCGCAGGCGGCATGCTCGCTGATCAACAAATCGATGCCCTCGTGCAGGGCATGCTGAACAACTGGGCCCGCCCCGCCGACTTTGCGGGTGTCGCCCTTCCGCCTTACGCGGCCTCCACGCCCGGCAATCCCGTTGCCGGACAGAAAGTCTTCCTTGCCGCCTGCTCCCGCTGCCACGGCGACGACGCCACCGGCCTGCAATCCACATCTCCCGGCCACATCGCGAACAAGGATGCGGCCCACGGCTCACTCGTGGACGCCTCTTACCTTGCGCTCGTCAGCGATCAGAATCTGCGCAGCTTCGTCCTCTCAGGCCACGCGCCGCAGGGCATTCCCGACTGGCGCGGCTACTTCAACGGCGCAGTCACCGGCCACGGCGCTCACCCGCTCTCACCCGATGAAATCAACAATGTCGTCGCCTGGCTCGCATCCCATCGCACGTCGCCCGCTCCGGGCGTCGCATCTCAGCCTGCTTCCGCTTCCACGCCACCCATGCACACGAACACTCAGAAAAAATCTCCGAAAAAGGAGAAGCCATGAGCACCCCTCACAATCCTGTTCCCAACTCGCAGCCTGAAGAAGTCTCCGCGCCCGCGCAGCCCACACTCCACACGCGTCGCGCCTTCCTCTTCAAGCTCTCGCTTCTGCTCAATGGCGCCGTGGGAGTCGTTCTCGCCGTGCCCATCCTTGGTTACGTCCTCGGCCCCGCGCTCAAAAAAGGCTCAAGCTACCGCTCCTGGGTCTCACTCGGACCCATTGACCAGTTCCCCGAAGGCGAAACCCGCCTCGCCGACTTCCGCAACCCTTACACCACCGCCTCCGACGGCGAAACCGGCAACGTCGCCTGCTGGGTTCGCCATGTGCAGGGCGGCAAATTCCAGGTTTTCGCCGTCAACTGCGCCCACCTCGGCTGCCCCGTCCGCTGGTTTCCGCAGTCGCAGCTCTTCCTTTGCCCCTGCCACGGCGGAGCCTACTACGCGGACGGAGCGCGCGCCTCCGGCCCACCTGAGCGCGGCCTCTTCCAGTACCCCTACACGGTCACCGGCAACCACGTCCTCATCGATGCCGGCACCATGCCCACGCTCTCCAACGAAGCCTGCAACCAGCCCAGGCCGCTCATCCAGATTGAACCCCAACCGCCCGCCGCATTCACGCAGGATGCGGCACTCTCCGCGAGGTCCCGCGAATGGCACTCTTGAACCTTCCGCCCAACTCGCCCGTCGGCAGGCTCTACAACTGGTTCGAGCAGCGCCTCGGCCTCGGCAAGCCCGCCATTGAAGCCGCCGAGCATCCCATCCCCGCCAGCAGCGCAAGCTGGTGGTACGTCTTCGGCTCTGCCGCCACGGTCCTCTTTGTTCTGCAGATTGTCACCGGCATCCTCCTCGCCCTCGTCTACAACCCCTCTGCCGGTGACGCCTGGTCCAGCCTCCAGTTCCTCAATCACAACGTCACGCTCGGCTGGTTCATCCGCGCCCTCCACGGCTGGGGCTCGGACTTCATGATCGCCATCGTCCTCATCCATCTCGCGCAGGTCTTCCTCTTTGGCGCCTATAAATATCCGCGCGAGCTCACCTGGATTGTCGGCGTCTTTCTGCTTTTGCTCACCCTCGGTATGGTCTTCACCGGCCAGGTTCTCCGCTTTGACCAGGATGCCTACTGGGGCCTCGGCATCGGCGCGTCCATCGTCAGCCGTGTTCCGTGGATTGGCGGCCGCCTCGTTCATCTCATGCTCGGCGGACCCATCATCGCCGGGCCCACCCTCGCCCGTTTCTTTGATCTCCACGTCTTCATCATTCCCGGCCTGCTCATCGCCCTCGTCGGACTCCATCTCCTCATGGTCCTCCGCCTTGGCATCAATGAGTGGCCCATGCCCGGCCGCATCGTCAGCAAGGCCACCTATGATCGCGAATACCACGAGGAAGTCCACAAGAGCGGCGTTCCCTTCGTGCCCGACGCGGCCTGGAAGGACGCCGTCTTCGCCGCGGCCATCATTCTCGCCGTCTTCGCCTGCGCGCTGCTCCTCGGCCCCTTCGGCCCCACCGGTCAGCCCGACCCCACCATCATCCAGACCGTCCCCAAGCCTGACTTCGCCTTCCTCTGGATCTTCGCCGTCCTCGCCTATCTGCCGCCCTACATGGAAACACCGGTTCTCCTCATCGCGCCCGTCCTCATCATCGGCGCCATGCTGCTGCTGCCGCTCGTCGCCGGCGAAGGGGAAAAGCACTGGTCCCGCCGGCCTGTCGCCGTGCTCATGCTCTCCGTTATCGCCGTCGCGCTTGGCATCTTCACCCAGCTCGGCACCAAAACCCCTTGGAGCCCCGTCATGGACGCGTGGTCCGGCGCGCCCGTTCCCGTCCAGTATCTCCAGGGCCGCAGCCCGCTCGAACGCGAAGGCGCGCTCGTCCTCCAGAACAAGCAGTGCCGCGACTGCCACTCGCTCAATGGCGTCGGCGGCCAGCGTGGTCCCGCGCTCGACGCCGTCGCCTCCCGCATGACTGAGGACCAGCTCATTCGCCAGGTCCTGCAGGGCGGCGGCAACATGCCTGCCTACGGCAACGCCCTCAGCCCGGCGGAAACCCGCGCCCTTGTCAGCTTCCTCATGACCCTGCGCGGCAACCACCTCACCCCGGCCATCGACGAATCGCGCAAGCTCGCCGCCTCCGGCGCCATGCGCGTTCCCGTCGCGCCCGCAGCTTCAACTTCGCAGTAGACCCATGTCTCCCGCCGTCCAATCCGTTCTCGATGACTGGACCCTCCCCGTCCCGCTCACCACGCTCACCCTGCTCACCTGCATCGTCTACGTGCGCGGATGGTTCGCCCTCCGCCGCACGCGTCCCCGCCAGTTCGATTCCATTCGTCTCACGTGCTTCCTCGCGGGAATGGGCAGCCTCTGGCTCGCCATCGGCTCGCCCATGGACGCCTTTGCCGACGTCCTCTTCAGCGCACACATGGTCGAGCACATCATCCTCATGTCCATCGTGCCGCCCCTTGTCCTCCTCGGCCAGCCCGTCGTCCCTCTGCTCCGCGGCCTTCCCAAATTCATCCAGAAAGCCGTCGTCGGCCCGCTTGTCCGCCTTCGCTGGCTCCGCCGCTTCCTCCACTGGCTCGTCCGCCCCGCCGTCGCCTGGCTCGCCATGAACATCGCCCTGCTCTCCTGGCATGTCCCCGCCGCCTACGACTACGCACTCGAACACGAAACTGTCCACGACATCGAGCACCTCTGCTTCCTCATCGGCTCGCTGCTCTTCTGGTGGTGCCTCATCCGTCCCTGGCCTGCCGCGCCCCACCGCCACGACTGGTCCATCCTGCTCTTCCTCGTCACTGCAGACGGCGTAAACACCGCCCTCTCCGCCTTCCTCGCCTTCTGCAACCGCCCTGTTTACACCTACTACGTCATCCATCCCAACCCCTTCCACATCGCGCCCCAGCCCGACCAGGTCCTCGGCGCAGCCCTCATGTGGGTTGTCGGCTCCGTCGCCTTCCTCTTCCCCGCCTTCGGAATCACCCTCCAGCTCCTGCAACCCTCCCGACCGCGCCAAACATCCCTCCGCCGCGTGTGAATCTCTCTAAACCCTTCCACCGCAGCAGCTTCCATCCCCCTCCACTCCAGTTTTCCACAACACCTACCCAACCCCGGGTGTATTGTGCTAACTAATCCTTTAGTTGCTCGTCCAACGCTCTGTAAGCAAAGGATTCCGAACGGCAACCGTTCCACGCTGCCGTCCACTACGCACCATCCGGGACCGCCATGCCGCCCAAAAAGTCCAACACGCTCACTGAGGCCGAGTTGAGATTGATGCGCATCCTCTGGCGGCGCGGCGAATCCGCCGTCACTGACCTTGTGGCGGCCATGCCCGAAGGCGAAACCCTCGCCTACAATTCCGTCCTCACCACCATTCGCATCCTCGAGCAGAAGGGCTACGTCACTCATCGCCAGGAGGGCCGCGCCTTCCTTTACACTCCGGCCGTCGCTGAGCAGGAAGCCAGCCGCTCCGAGGTCCGCCACGTCCTCAGCCGCTTCTTCGGCAACTCCCCTGAGCGCCTGCTGCTCTCGCTCCTCGGCGATACCGACGTCACCCCTGAAGAGCTCACGCGTCTCCGCGAAGCCATCCACCGCGCCGCGCCCGATGCATCAGGAGCCGGCGCCAACACCGCCGAAGCCGCGACCATCCAGCTCAAAAATCGGGAGGACTCCTGACCGATGCACTTTGATGCGCTCATCCCATCAACCTTTGCGGCTCTCCGCCACGCATCGGCCTCGCTTGCGCCCATCGTCGTCGCCGGCCTCTGGCAGGGGCTGGCCCTCGCCGCTGCGCTCGCGCTCACCCTCCGCATCGCCCCGCGGCTCTCCGCGGCGCACCGCTTCATCCTCTGGGCCGCCGGATTCTCCGCGCTCCTCTGCATGCCTTTTTTGCCCTTCTTTTCGCATGCTGTCGCATCCTCTTCCGCTCCGGCCGCAGCTGCAACCGCTGCCCCGGCAGCAGACGCATGGTTCCAGCTTTCGCTCAACTGGAGTCTCGCCCTCGCCGCACTCTGGGCTGCCGCATCCCTCGGTCGAGCCATTGACCTCGTGGCGCACTCGCTCCACCTTCGCCGCCTCTGGCGCACCGCCACTCCACTCCCCTTTGCCGATCCGCGTCTCGCCGGTCTGCCCGCCCTCCAGGGTCGTCGCGCTCCCCAACTCTGCACCACCGCTGAATTGGATCGCCCCTCGGTCATCGGATTCTTCGCCCCGCGCATACTCATTCCCGGCTGGCTTCTCGGCCGCCTCACCCCCGGCGAGCTCCGCCAGATTGTCCTGCACGAGTCCGAGCATCTGCGCCGCCGCGACGACTGGACCAACCTTCTCCAGAAGCTCTGCCTCGTCCTCTTTCCGCTCAACCCCGCGCTCTGGTTCATTGAGCGCCGCCTTTGCCGCGAGCGCGAAATGGCATGCGACGAGGGCGTGGTCCTCGTCACCCGCGCCCCGCGCGCCTACGCTGCATGTCTCGCCAGCCTTGCCGAGCGCGGCCTCCAGCGTCAGTCTGAGGCGCTCTCCCTCGGTGCATGGCAGCGCCGGTCTGAGCTCGCGCGGCGTGTCCACAGCCTTCTTCTCCGCAAGCACGCGCTCAACCCCGTAGCCACTCGCGCTCTTCTCGCCATCCTCGGCTGCGGCCTCCTGGCCGGCTCCGTTGAGCTGGCCACCGCTCCTCAGCTTGTTGCCTTCGTTCCCGCGCGACCCGCAGCGCAGGCCAGCCAGAAAGCGCCCCCCACCGCCCACGCAAACGCACCGGTCTCCAATCTGGCGGAAGTTGCTCCACTGCCCATCCACGCCCGCCGCGCAACGCATGCTCTGCGCGCCGCGGCCCATCATCTTCCAGCCCGCGTTCAACCCTCAGCCGCCTTGCTCGCCGCGCTACAGACAGACGATGACCTGCACGCGGCCTCGTCCGCCACCCTGGTCTCCACGCGCGATGCAGGCGCGCCGCCGCTTCAGGCCTCGAACGCACCCGCCTCACGCTCCGGCTCCGCTGCCAATCCAGCGCACGCGCACGCGCGGCCCCTGGAACGGCCCCAGGAGCAGTCCCAGGAGCGGCCGCAGGAGTGGATCGTCTTCACCACCTGGCAGCAGGTTCAATCCGAATCGCTCACCACCGCGTCCTTCACCGCTCATACCCAGGCTTCGGCGGACCACTCTGACAAGGTTCTCGACGCCGGCCCGCAACAACTCATCACCGCCCGTTTCACGGTCACGCGCGTCATCCTTCGCGTCGTCCCCGCTTCCTCTGCGCCCGCCAAGGTTCCCGTGCTGCCCATGCGCATGGGCTGGCTGGTGCTTCAGCTCTAAACCATTTCCATTCAACTCACTAGGAGAGAGCATCATGATTCAATCAACTAATTCATTAGTCGCAAGAACTCGACGCCTTGTGCTTCCCGTCGGTCTCGTCGCCTCCATCGGCTTGTGCCTTGCGCTCCTCTTTGGCCACGGCATAGCGCAGGCCGCCACCAGCTCTTCAGTGGCCGCCAGCGGACCGCTTCCTGACAGCCAGGTCTCGGCTCTCATCGCGCTTGACCACGCCATGGAGGCCCTCACCGCGCGCGTCACTCCGGCCGTTGTGAATGTCTCGGTCACTTCCCGGCCTGAAAACTCTGAGAACTCTGACCGGCAGGGCTCAGGTGGCATGCCCCAGAACCTTCCGCCCGAGTTCCGCTGGTTCTTCGGCAACGGCATGCCCCAGCAGCAGCGGCCCCAGTATGAGTACGGCATCGGCAGCGGCGTCATCATCTCGCCCGATGGCTACATCCTCACCAACGATCACGTCGTCAACGGCGCCGTTCAGATTCACGTCACGCTCGATGACCGGCGCGTTTTTCCCGCCAAGCTCATCGGTATCGACAAGCTCAATGATCTTGCCGTCATCAAGATTGACGCGCACAACCTCACTACCATCCCCTGGGGCAATTCCACTGATCTTCATCCCGGACAAACCGTGCTCGCCTTCGGCAGCCCCTTCGGCTACTTCCACTTCTCCGTCACGCGCGGCATTGTCAGCGCCCTCAACCGGCCCAACCCCTACTCAAGTGACCGCCGCAAGCCCGGCGATTACATCCAGACCGATGCAGCCATCAACCCCGGCAACTCCGGCGGCCCGCTCGTCGACGCCAACGGCGAGCTCATCGGCATCAACACCTTCATCATCACCAACAGCGGATCATTCGCCGGCGCAGGCTTCGCCATTCCCTCCCAAATCGCCCGCGCCTCGGCCAACGACATCATCAAATTCGGCACCGTGCGCCATGGCTATCTCGGAATCACCATGAATGACGTCACGCCCGACAATTCCAGCTTCTTCAACCTGCCCGACGCCACCGGCGCAATCATCAGCCAGGTCACGCCGGATTCGCCGGCCAGCCGCGCCGGGCTGAAGAGCGGCGATGTGCTGCGCGAAATCGACGGCCACAAGATCGTCAATGGCAGCGCGCTCCAGGTTGCCGTCACCTCCCTGCCGCCCGGAACCCACATCAAGCTGGGCATCATCCGCAACGGCAAACCCATCACCCTCTCTGTCACCGTAGGCGAGTATCACGGCGCCAGCGAAGTCAGCGAGAGCGGCCCTGGTTCCAATACGCGCGGACACCTCGGCCTTACCGTCGCCAACCTCACGCCGGAAATCCGCTCGCAGCTCGGCGTGCCCGATGACGTCAAGGGCGCTGCCATTCAGAGCATTCGTCCCGCCAGCCCGGCTGACAATGCAGGCCTGGCCCCCGGCGAAGTCATCACCGAGGTCAACCGCCATCCTGTTGCCGATGCCGACAGCTTCGTCAGCCAGGTGCAGGCCATCCCTCCGGGCAAGGACATCCTCGTCCTCGTCTGGTCAAAGAGCGGGACCTTCTTCCGGGTCCTCCATCCCGACGAGGCTCCCTCCGGCGGCAGCAACAACCAGTAAGCGTACCCTCGCAAGGGGGAACAACAGCCGCCGCGTCGCATTCCCGGGCGCGGCGGTTTTCATTTCCGCCTGCGCTCTGTTCCGCGCGCATCCTCCTCAAATCACGTGCGATCTCCGCTTCCCCGCGTTGCCTGGCCACCCAACCCGCCGCATTCCTGTTGCATTTTCGCCCCTCACCTGCGATCATTTCTACATGACCGGTTGCCTCTGTTGTCGCCGTTGTATGCCGCTCGCGCGTGCACGGGTAACCTTGGTCTAAAAAAGTTCTCAACCGTAATTCCAAAGGTTTCTTTGTTGCCCGCGATGCAGCCCTTGCTGCCGCGGGTTTTTCGTTGCCCCGCCAAATCTCATCGCCTCACCCAAAAGGGACCGCTATGACTCAAGCAGTGCCGCCTCAAAACGCCGTAAAGGAAACCAAAGCCCAAAAGGCCGAGCGCCTCAAGCTCGAAAAGAATCCCTGGCAGGCCTTCGAGGAAGTCCGTGCCTACGCACGCGAGGGCCGCGCCAGTGTCCTGCCGGACTGGGCCGGGACCTACTTCAAATGGTGGGGCATTTACACCCAGGGCGACGGCGTCGGAGCCGTCGGCGGCAAAGGCGGCGAGGGCGTCGTCACTGACTACTTCATGATGCGCGTCGGCGTTCCCAACGGCATTCTCAGCTCTCACCAGTTGCGCACCATCGGCGGACTCGCCCGCACCCATGCCCGCAATCTCGCCGACATCACCGTCCGCCAGAACATCCAGCTCCACTGGCTCACCATTGAGTCCCTCCCTGAGGTCGTGGATGCGCTTGATTCCATCGGCCTCTCGCCCAAGGGCGCATGCGGTGACGTTGTCCGCAACGTCACCGGGTGCCCGCTGGCCGGCGTCGCTGCCGACGAGCTCATTGACTCTTCGCAGCTCGCCATCGACATTGCGCGCCATCTCGTCGCCAATAACGACTTCTTCAACCTGCCGCGCAAATTCAAAATCTCCGTCACCGGCTGCCCCTCCTGGTGCTGCTATCCGGAGATCAACGACATCGCGCTCACGCCTGTGCTCCATGAAGGCCGTGCGGGTTACTCGCTCCGCGTCGGCGGCGGGCTCTCCAATGAGCCGCATCTCGCCGTCCGCCTCAACGCCTTCCTGCTGCCTCATCAGGCCCTGGCCGCCGTGCGCGGCGTCACGGAAATCTTCCGTGACCAGCAGGTACTGCGCGAAAGCCGTGACCGCGCCCGCATGAAATACCTCTTCACGCGCGAAGGCTGGACCGCCGACTGTTTCCTCGCCGAGCTCCAGGCGCGCCTCGACTTCAAGCTCCATCCCGGCGTGCCGGAAGATGTGCCGGACGACACGCTCCGTGACCACGTCGGCATTCACGCCCAGCGCCAGCCCGGCCTCTGCTACGTCGGCGCGTCTGTGCTGCGCGGCCGCCTCACCGGCGAGCAGCTCCAGCAGGCCGCCGACCTCGCTGATCGCTTCGGCAGCGGCAACCTCCGCACTACCGTCGCCCAGAACCTCATCTTCGTCGATGTCCCAAAGGAAAAGGCCTCTCAGCTCGCCCGCGAACTTGGCCAGATTGGCCTGCGCGTCGAGGGCTCGCCCTTCTGGCGCGGCGCCGTCGCCTGCACCGGCACTGAATTCTGCAAGCTCGCCATCACTGAGACCAAGGGCTTCACCCGCTGGCTCGTCGACGAGCTCGAGGAGCGAGTCCCGCAATTCGATCAGCAGCTTCGCATCCACGTCACCGGCTGCCCCAACGGCTGCGGCCAGCACTGGATTGCCGACATCGGCATCGAAGGCAAGAAAATCAAGCACGAAGGCAAGCTCACTGACGCGTATTACTTCTGCCTCGGCGGATCCGTCGGACAAACCGCCGGCATCGCACGCCCCGTTGGCTACCGCTGCCCCGCCCCGCTCGTGCCGGAAGCCATCGAGCGCCTTCTTCGCCAGTACATGGCCAGCCGCTATCTGCAGGAGAACCTGCGCTCATGGTTTGGCCGCCACTCCAATGATGAGCTACGTGCTCATCTCGCCGGCGAGGACCTCGATGCCGTTGAACGCGATCTGCCCGCCGGCCGCGTTCCCCACGCCGTCGCCGACTGAGGACTTCCCCATGAACCTTCTGCCCATCTTCGTCAATCTCTCCGGCCGCCGCGGCCTTCTTGTCGGCGCGGGCACAGTCGCGCTCGACAAGCTTTCCAGCCTCCTGCCCACCGGCGTTCTCCTCCGTGTCATCGCGCCCCACGCCCGCCCTGAAATCCAGACCCTTGCCGCCGAAGGCAGGCTCGAGTGGGTCCAGCGCGCATTCGCGCCGTCTGATCTTGACGGCGTCTTCCTCGCCATCGCCGCAACTGACGACGCCGCAGTCAACGCCGCCGTCTACCAGGCGGCACTCGATCGCAATATCCCCTGCAACAGCGTCGACGATATTCCCAACTGCGACTTCTTCTTCGGGTCCGTCGTCCGCCGCGGAGCTTTGCAAATCGCCATCTCCACCTCCGGTGAAAGTCCCGCCGTCGCGCAGCGCCTCCGCCGCGAAATTGACGCCCAGCTCCCGGCCGACCTTGGCCCCTGGCTGGAAAATCTCGGCGAGCTCCGTCGTGAGGTTCTCGTCACGCATCCACGCGGCGAGGCCCGCAAGGCCCTGCTTCATCAGCTCGCTCAAATGCCCCTCTGCGACTCCGCCACATGCCCCACGCGCCAGCTTGCACGCGCTCCGCTCGCCGCATCCGGTCCCTCCCCCAATCCTGGGCTCGCGCCTGCCAAAGCATTCCTCGTAGGCGCGGGCCCCGGCGACCCCGATCTGCTCACCGTCAAGGCCCTGCGCCTGCTCCAGTCCGCGCAGGTCGTCCTCCATGATGACCTGGTTCCTGACGACATCCTGCGCCTCGCCCCGCCAACAGCGGAAGTCGTCAACGTGGGCAAGCGCTGCGGCACAAAAACCATCACGCAGGAGGAGATCAACGCTCTCATGGTCGCGCATCTCCGCGCCGGCCGCTCCGTCGTCCGCCTCAAAAGCGGCGATCCGCTCCTCTTCGGACGCGCTTCTGAGGAATTGTCGGCGCTCGCTGAGGCAGGCGTTCCATTCGAGGTCGTCCCCGGCATCTCGGCTGCCTTCGCCGCCGCCGCATCCGTCAGCGTTTCGCTCACCAGCCGCACCGCTGCCTCCAACGTCCTCTTCTCCACCGGCCATCACGCGCAGTCTCACAATCACGCGCCGCTTCCTGAAAAGGAAGACCTCACGCGCGTTGTTTACATGCCCGGCCGCGACCTCAGCCTTCTCGCCCTCCAGTGGCTTCAGGAGGGCCTCCCGCCCGACCTGCCCTGCGCTCTGGTCTCCCGCGCCGCGCAGCCCGATCAGCACATCCATCACACCACTCTCGCTAACCTGCACAGCGCGCCAGCCGCTCTCGCGCCAAGCCTCCTGCTCGCCGGCTGGGCACTCAACGAGCGCGTGCATGCTGCTGTTCCCGCTGGTAACGCCGCCATCGACATCACCGCGTAAATCCGCTTCCAGCTCCCACTTTCACCGTGCTACCATTGCTCCGCTAAATCGGTTTTCAAAAGCAAGCAAACGAAATCCACGCCAGTGGTGACGTGAAAACCAGGAGCTCGAATTGAACCCCTTCAGGTGGCATCAGGCAGCGCAGGCCCTTCTTGTACTTACCGCATCTTCCACCCTCATCCTCGTCGGCTGCAGCGGCGGCAGCTCCGTCAACAACAACCCTCCGCCCGTCACCACTTACACTCTCACCGTCGCCTCCACTAATCCCACCTCCGGCGTCGCCATCACCGTCGCCCCGTCTGACAACAACGGCTCTGCCAACGGCAACACCAGCTTCACCCGCACTTACAACTCCGGGACCGCCATCACACTCACCGCTGCCTCAACCTCCGGCGGCAACAAGTTCTCCTCCTGGACAGGCTGCACCAGCGCCAGCACCACCACCTGCTCGGTCACGCTCAGCACCAACGCCACCGTCACCGCCAACTACACCGTCGCGGCTGTCACCTCCGTCACCGTCACTCCCAATCCCGCCGCGGCCACCATCGGCAGCACCCTCCAGTTTTCCGCTGCCGTTTCGGGCCCCAACATTACTGACAATTCCGTCACCTGGTCCGTTGCCGCCAGCGGCACCAGCCTCAGCCCCGGCGACATCTCCTCTTCCGGCCTTTACACCACGCCTTATCCCGCGCCCGCTTCCGTCACCGTTACCGTCACCAGCAATCAGGACTCCACTGTCTCGGGCAGCGTCACCGTCACTCTCTCTGCGCCCGCAGTCGCCGGCGGTCCATCGCTCACAGTCGATGCCGGCAACGTCACGCACGCCATTGATCCGCTCATCTACGGCATGAACGCCTTCCAGCTCGTCAGCACGGCGGCTGCAAAAGCCAACATCACCATTGATCGCTGGGGCGGCGACGCCACCTCGCGCTACAACTACAAGCTCGACGCCACCAGCTCGGCTTCCGACTGGTACTTTGAAAACCACCTCTCAGGCAATGGCCAGCAAGACAATGGATTCGACACCCAGGTCCAGGCCGACCAGGCCATCGGCGCAAAAACCATCGGCACCGTGCCGGTTCTTGGCTGGGTCGCCAAGGACGGCACATCCTGCAGCTTCCCCAAAACCACTTATCCCAGCCAGGTTGCCTTCGACCCCTACGGCGGCGCCTGCGGCGATGGCCTCTATCCCCAGGGCGTCAGCGGTTGCAACAGTGCCGGCGGCTGCAACATCACCGGCGTCGCCGCCACTGACACCAGCACTGCCGTCACGCCCTCCTGGGCCGGCGACTGGGTCACCTACCTTGTCGGCAAATTTGGCAGCGCGGCCAACGGCGGCGTCGCCATTTACGACCTCGACAACGAGCCCGCCTGGTGGGATGCCGTGCACCGCGATGTCCATCCCTTGCCGTCCACTTACGATGAGGTCACCAACAACGGCATCGCCACCGCCCTCGCCATCAAAACCGCTGACCCCACCGCTGACGTCAGCGGCCCCGTCGTCGACTACTGGTGGAACTACTTCTACTCAAAAAAGGATATCGAGAACGGCTGGGGCAGCGGTTCGCCCTGCTGGCAGCCATGGTCCAATCCCGTTGACCGCAACGCCCACGGCGGCATTCCTTTCATCGAGTACTACCTCCAGCAATTCAAAACCGCTGAAACCCAGCACGGCATGCGCCTGCTCGACTACCTCGACCTGCACACCTACTTCGTCGCCTCTTACAACGGCGCATCTCTCGGCTTTGCCACTGCCGGAGACACCGGCGCCCAGCAGGCCCGCCTCAACTCCACGCGCGTCTTCTGGGACCCCACTTACACCGATCCAAACTATCCCCAGCCCAACTACATCACTGACACCAACTACACCTCGAGCTGCAAAGTCCCTCTCCAGGCGCCCCAGCTCATCCCCATGATGCATAACTGGGTCAACGCCGATTACCCCGGCACCAAGCTCGCCATCACTGAGTACAACTGGGGCGGCCAGGAGAGCGTCAACGGCGCTCTCGCCCAGGCGGACATCCTTGGCATCTTCGGTCGCGAAGGCCTCGACATTGGCACCCTCTGGGGCGCGCCCGACCCCACCACGCAAATCCCCGGCCTCATGGCCTTTGAAATCTACCGCAACTACGACGGCGCAAAATCCACCTTCGGCAACCAGGCTCTGGCCTCCACCAGCGCCGACCAGGGCAAGCTCTCCGTTTACGGCGCGCTCCGCACCTCCGACAACACGCTCACCATCGTCGTCATCAACAAAACCTACGGAGACCTCACCAGCACGCTCACTCTTGCCAACTTCACGCCCGCCGGCAACGCCAGGGTCTACCTCTACAGCAACGCCAACCTCTCCGCCATCGCTTCGCAGCCTGACATCACCGTCACGCCGCCCGCCGGCGGAGGCACCGACAGCTCCGTCACTACTACATTTCCCGCGCAGTCCATCACCCTGCTGGCCGTGCCCAAACAATAAGCATCCGCCGGTTCCGGAAAAACGCATTTCAATCGAACCATGTCGCTGGAAATTCAGAAATGGAAGAATCGCAAACTCCTCGGGGGCAAACAAATGACTGGATCAAACGTAGGACGCAACTCTGCATTCTGGCTGGTCACCTGCCTTGGCCTTGTGCTCTCGGCCTGTGGCGGCGGCAGCGGAACCACGACCACGCCTCCGCCCACAACCTACGTCCTCACTGTGAATTCCACCACGCCTGCCAGCGGCGTCGCCATCACCGTCGCACCGGCCGACAACAACGGCGCAGCCAACGGCAGCACCAGTTTCACCAGAACTTATAACTCAGGAGCCTCCGTCACCCTCACCGCTCCCGCAACCGCCGGCGGCAACGGCTTTTCCTCCTGGACAGGATGCACCACTGCCAGCACCACCACCTGCACCGTGACTATGAACGCCGGCAAAACCGTCACAGCCGGTTACACGGCTCCGGTCATCCTCACGCCCACGGTCACCGTCACTCCGGCATCGTCCGCCATCTCCACCACCCAGGCTCTCTCAGTCACAATCGCGGTCAGCGGCGGCAGTGGCAACCCCACTCCCACCGGAACAGTGACATTGGCAAGCGGCAGCTACACCTCCGCCGCCACTGCGCTTTCCTCCGGCAGCGCCACCATCAGCATTCCAGCCGGCTCGCTTGCCACCGGCTCTGACACACTCACCGCCACTTACACGCCTGACACCGCAAGCTCTGCAACCTACGCCTCCGCAACCGGCACTGCGCCGGTCACCGTTATCGTGACCACCGCCGTCGCAGTGGACCAGTTGAGCATGGGCCCTGAAGTCACCGATCAGTTGCTCGGAATGAACCTCGCGGTCTGGTACGACCTTCCCACCAATGCGACCGCAATCCTGAACGCCTTCCAGGCCGCCGGCATCAAGGCCGTTCGCTGGCCCGGCGGATCGGACTCCGATCTGTATCACTGGGCCACCCACACGCTGTGCGACGGCGGCTATGCCAGTCCCAACGACACCTTCGCAAATTTCGTCAACGATTTCGCCATTCCCTCCGGCGAGGATGTCGCCCTCACCGCAAACTACGGTTCCAACTCCACCTGCACCGGCGGCGGCGACCCCAGTGAGGCCGCCGCATGGGCAACGGCCGCGCTCAATGACGGCATTACCGTAAGCCACATGACCGTTGGCAACGAGGAGTATGGAAGCTGGGAGTACGACCTGCACGCCAGCAAGAACGACCCCACCACCTATGCGGCCGCCGTCGTCGGAGCCAACGGCTACTACAGCCTGATTAAGGCCGCCTCGCCCGCAACCCAGGTGGGCGTGGTGGTTGAAGCGGACAACACCACCGGCGGTTGGGACAACACCGTTCTTGCCAACGCCAAAGGCTCGTATGACTTTGTCGAACTCCACTACTATCCGGAGGCTCCCGGCAGCGAGAATGACACCGCCCTGGTGCAGCAACTGGCGCAGGGATTGACCACCGACATCAACATCGTCAAAGCCGAGCTCACCAAGTGGGGAACGCCCAACACGCCCATCTACATTGGAGAAATGGGCTCGGTCTTCTCCGATCCCGGCAAGCAGAGCTGGTCCATTACCCAGGGCTTGTACGCCGGCCAGATGCTCGGCGAAATGATGAATGACGGCGTGGCCCGCGCCACCTGGTGGATCGGATTCGGGAACTGCAATGGCAACAACGGTAATGTCAGCTCTTCTCTTTATGGCTGGCAGAACTTCGGCGCATACAACATCTTTGCCGACGGCTCCGGCGATACCGGCGGAACCAACAACTCGCCCTGCAACTACAACAACGGTCCCATCGGCAGCATGTCTCCCACCGCCCGCGCCTATCAGCTCTTCAGCAAGATCGCCGTGGATGGCGAGTTCGTGCTCACCTCCAGCGTCACGGGCGACCCCACGGACATCCGCGCCTACGCGGCAACCAACAACGGCGGCACGGCGCTGTTCCTCTTCAACCTGAACAAAACCACAAGCCTGCCCATCACCATCTCGCTCTCGTCGCAGTCCGCTTCCACTGACGTCACCATGGAAACTTACGACAAGAGCATCTATGACCAGTCCCAGGGCGGCGTCTGGGCCGCTCCCACGTCCACCGATCTCGGCGCGCAGAATCTTCCGCTTTCACTCACCCTTACCCCGTGGAGCATGAACGTGATCATCATCAAGTGATGCACGGCTCCCCCCCGTCTCATCCATCCGCTCCGCCCTTATCGGCGTCAACCCCGCGGACCGGGCCTTCCCTCAGCCCGGTCCGCCCACGCCCTGCCGCGCTCTGCTCTTCAGCCCTGCTCTTCCGCCCAACTCTTCCCGTTGAGCCTTCCTGCCAGCCTTTATACTGAGATGTTTGCCACACAATCAGTGCGCTATGGCTGTGTTGTAGCCGGCGCAAGAGGAGCAACTCTTGGCACAGGCGGAAATCGGCATCATCGGCGGCAGCGGGCTTTACTCCATGCCCGGCTTCACCAGCGTCCACGAGGAAATCATCGAAACTCCCTTCGGCGTGCCGTCAGACGCCTTCGTCCTCGGCGAGCTGGAAGGCCGCAAAGTCGCCTTCCTCGCCCGTCACGGCCGCGGCCATCGCATCCTTCCCTCTGAGCTCAACTTCCGCGCCAATATTTACGCCTTCAAAAAACTCGGCGTCTCGCGCATCCTCTCCGTCTCAGCCGTCGGCTCGCTCAAGGAGGAGCACAAGCCCACTGACTTCGTCATCCCTGACCAGTTCATCGATCGCACCTTCCATCGCGTCTCCACCTTCTTCGGCGAAGGCATCGTCGGCCACGTCGCATTCGGCGATCCCGTCTGCGCCACCGTGGCAAGAACCGCGGCAAAGGCCTGCACCACCGCCGGCGTCACCGGCAAATTCGGCGGAACCTACATCTGCATGGAAGGTCCGCAGTTCTCCACCAAGGCCGAGTCCCACCTCTATCGCAGTTGGGGCGCAGACGTCATCGGCATGACCAACCTGCAGGAGGCCAAGCTCGCCCGCGAAGCCGAAATCTGTTACGCCACCGTCGCCATGGTCACTGACTACGACTGCTGGCGCGAGGGCCACGACTCGGTCACCATCGAGGAAATCGTCGCCGTCCTTCACCAGAACGCTGAAAACGCCGCTCGCGTCGTCAAAGCCGCCGTCGCCGCCATACCTTCTGAACGGGCCTGCGCCTGCGCCTCCGCCGCAAAATTCGCCATTCTCACGCAAAAGGACCTCATCCCCGCTGAAACCCGCGCCAAAGTCGACTTACTCTTCGGTAAGTACCTCGGAACTTAGAAAAATTGACTAAGCCGCTCACTCGCTGTCTCATCGCAACCCTCGACCGAAACCAGGAGAGAAATGTCCATCACCGTCGTTGGCAGCGTCGCATTTGACACCGTGGAAACCCCCGCCGGCCGCCGTGAACGCTGCCTCGCCGGAGCTGCCACTTACTTTTCGCTCGCTGCCAGCTTCTTTACGCAGGTCCGCGTCATCGCCGTCGTCGGAGAAGACTTCGGCCCCGAACAGGAAGCCGTCTTCCAGAAGCGCAACATCGACATCCGCGGCATTGAGCGCGCCCCCGGCAAAAGCTTCTTCTGGCAGGGCTCTTATCTCGACAATCTCAATGAAGCCACGACCCTCCAGACCGACCTCAACGTCTTTGCCGGCTTCGAGCCCAAAATCCCCGCAGCCTACGCCGACTCAGAATTCCTCTTCCTCGCCAACATTGACCCCATCCTCCAGCGCCGCGTCCGAGAAGCCATGCCCAATGCCCGCCTCGTCGCCGGCGACACCATGAATTACTGGATTAAGGACCACAAGCCCGCGCTGCTTCAAGTCCTCAAGGGACTCGACCTCCTGCTCATCAATGACACTGAGGCGCGCATGATCGCCGGCAACCCCAATCTCGTCCAGGCCGCCCGCGCCGTCCTCGCTCTCGGCCCGCGTTCGCTCGTCGTCAAGCACGGCGAATACGGCGCAACCCTCTTCCATGCCGACACGCCCGCCACCCGCGGCGCTGATCTTCGCGCTCCCGCCTTCCCGCTCGACCAGGTCATCGATCCCACCGGTGCCGGCGACAGCTTCGCCGGCGGCTTCTTCGGCTATCTCGCCTCCCAGCCCGCGCTCACGCCCGCAGCCTACCGCCGCGCCATGTTTTACGGCTCCGTCATGGGCTCCTTCACCGTGGAGCGCTTCGGAACAGAGCGCCTGCAGCAGCTCACGCGCGACGAAATCAACCACCGCTTCGCTCTCTTCCGCGAGCTCACTCACCTTGACTAGCCGCCCCATCCGCCGCGCCGAGGCTTTCGCCGTTCTTGCCGCCTCCCTCGCGCTCTCGCTCGCCGCGGCCGCATGGAGCTGGACCCACTCCGCTCTGCTCAATTACGGCGACGCCGTCGCGCATCTGCACATCGCCCGCCGCGTCTTTGACTCGCATCGTCCCGGCCTTACGCAACTCGGTTCCGTCTGGCTTCCGCTGCCGCACATTCTGCTCATCCCCTTCGTCGCCGTTTACTCGTGGTGGGCCAGCGGACTCGCCGGCCTCATCCCCTCCGCGCTCGCTTATCTTGTCGCCTGCCTCGGCCTTTATCGCCTGGCTCGCCATTGGCTTCGCCCGCTTCCCGCCGCCGTCGCGCTCGCATTCTTCGCCGCCAATCCCAATCTCCTTTACCTCCAGACCACCGCCATGACTGAGCCGCTCTTCCTCTGCGAGTTCGTCTGGACCATCCTTCTCCTCGTCGAATGGCGCGCCGCCCTCGACCACGACTCATCTCGCGCCAATCGCCTCCTGTGGCCCATCGCGCTGCTGCTCGTTGCCTCCGTCTTCACGCGGTATGACGGCTGGATTCTCACCTTTCTCGCCTGGACCTTCATCGGCACTCTGCTTCTTCGCCGTGGCCGCCTTCGCTCTCGCACTTTCTGGTTCGCCACCATCCTCGTTCTCGCCGCGCCCATCGCATGGTTTGCTTACAACGCAGCATTCTTTGGTGACTGGCTCTACTTCGCGCGCGGCCCTTACTCGGCCAGGGCCATCGAGCTTCGCACCGCCTCACACGGCTCCGGTCCGCCCCATCCCGGATGGCACAATCCCTGGGTTGGCCTGCTCTTCTTCATCAAAGCCTCGGAGATGGACGCCTCAGCGCTTCCCTTCGGCAATCTCCTGCTCCTTGTCAGCACGGCCGGCGCTCTCTTCGGCTGGTTCTCTTTTCGCCGCCGCGCCTTCTGCTGGACTCTTCTCCTCTGGTTCCCCATCCCGTTTTACGCGTACTCCGTCGCCTATGGCTCGGTCCCCATCTTCCTTCCCGTCTGGTGGCCGCATTCCTGGTACAACACGCGTTACGGCATGGAGATGCTTCCCGCCTTTGCCCTCGGCCTCGGCTTCTTCACGCGTTTTCTCCTCGCTGCCGCGCGCGAATTCAAACCGTCGCTCCCGCGCATCGCCGCCGCCGCGCTCTTCGTCCTCATCGCGCTCAACACCGCGCTCATCCTTCGCCAGGGCCCGCTCACTTACGTTGAAAGCACAAAGAACATCGGCGCCCGCCAGCCGCTGCTCCGGCAGATTCCGCCCGTCCTGCGCACCCTCCTCGCCGCGCGCCCCGGCGCCATCCTCCTCATGGACACCTCCGCTTATCCCGAACTCGTCACGCGCACCGGCATCCCGCTGCGCCAAACCCTCAACGAAAGTGACAAGCAGTTCTATCAGGCCGCTCTCGCCGCGCCCGCTTCCCACGCAGCAATCGTCCTCGCCTTCCACGGCGACGCCATCTGCCGCGCCGTCCGCGCCCATCCTGCGGGCCTTATCCTCGTCCGCCGCTTCAACTTCGCCGGCCAGCCAGGCGCATCTGTTTACGTGTCAGGTAATGCATCGGGAACGCCGGCCCCATCGCCACAATCCGCGTCCCATCCATCCAGCCCGTAGAGTGATAGCATCACCCTTGGCAGGGCTCGCATCCGCGCGCCTTTGCACTGCCGCCACACGCCCGCAGATGCATCGGCCCACGCAGCGCCCATCCCGCACGCCGGAGGTCCTTTGATTCCCTTCACCAAAGCCCACGCCTGCGGCAATGACTTTCTCATCGTCCCCGCCGGCCCCGTAGCCTCGCTCGATCTCCCCGCGCTCACGCGCCACCTCTGCGCGCGAACCACTGGCATCGGAGCCGACGGCATCGAGTACTTCACCTGGATTCGCAATGACGGCTCAGGCCCCGCCGCCGGCCGCATTCGCCTCCTCAACGCCGATGGCTCGCTCGCTGAAATCAGCGGCAACGGCACCCGCTGCGTCGCCGCATGGATGGCCCGCGAAATCCATGCGCAGCCCGGCCGCGAGCTCCACATTGAAACCGACGCCGGCCTTCGCATCTGCCGCATCGATTCCGTCCACGCCGGTCAATCCGCTTACTCCGTCCAGGTCACCACCGGCATGGGCATTCCCATTGCCGAGCCGCGCACTGTCCGCCTTGCCTCCGGCCTGGAGCTCACCGGAATTGAGGTCTCCACCGGCAATCCCCACTTCGTTCTCCGCGTCGACAATCCGGCCTTCACCCTGCACAACCTCGCCTGGCAGGCCGTCGGCGCCCAGCTCTGCGACCACCCCGATTTCCCCAACCAGACCAACGTCGAATTTCTTCGCATCCTCAACGCCGGCGAAGTCGAAATCCGCATCTTCGAGCGCGGCGTCGGCCCCACCACATCCTCCGGCACCGGCACCTCTGCCTCCGCCGCAGCCGCCATTGCCTTTCACGACTGCCACTCGCCGCTTGCCGTCGCCGCTCCCGGCGGCGTGCAGACTGTCTCGTGGCCCGGCCCCGGCTCTGAGCTGCATCTCACCGGCCCCGCCACGCTCATCGCTCACGGAGAAGCCTGGCCCTCATGACCACTCTTCTCAAACCCGCTCCAGTCGCGCCGCCGGCCAACATCCGCGTCCTCTCGCCTGCGTCCTTTGCGAATCCTGAGCGGCTCGACCGCGGCCTCGATCATCTCCGTGCCCTCGGCTTCTCTCCCTCTCTCGCCCCCAACGCGCAAACCCGTGGCCCGCTCTTCTTCGCCGGCTCGCCGCGGCGGCGACTCGAAGATCTCCACGCCGCCTTCGATGACTCCGATGCACAATTCATTGCAGCCGTCCGCGGCGGCTATGGCTCCAACTATCTGCTTGGTGCGCTCGATCTCGATCGCGTTCGCCAAAATCCCAAGCCCTTCTTCGCCTATAGCGACCTCACCGGCATGCAGCTTCATCTCCTCGATCGCATCGGCCTTCCCGTCTTCCACGGCCCCATGGTCGCCGCCGACTTCGCCCTCGACGACGGCGTGCATCTCCCCAGCTTTCACGCGGCGCTCGCCGGCCGGCCCTTCACGCTCGGTCACGAGGAAGGCATGCGCACCCTCCGTCCCGGCAATGCGGAAGGCACGCTCTACGGCGGCTGTCTCAGCATTCTCGTTTCGCTCCTCGGCACGCCGTGGGAACCTGACACATCCGGCAAGCTCCTCTTCCTTGAAGATGTCGGTGTCAAGCCCTACCAGATCGACCGCATGCTCTGGCAACTCGGCCACGCCGGCAAACTCCGCAACATTCGCGGCCTCCTCTTCGGCGAAATGCTCGACTGCGTATCTCCCGGCGCGGAACCCGGACTCCTCGATCAAGTCATTCTCCATGCATTCCGCGACGCCGATTTCCCCATCGTCCTCGGCCTTCGCTCCGGCCATGTTTCCCGCTCGAATGTCACGCTCACCTTCGGCCTTCCCGCACGCCTGCAAGCCTCCGCTGAACACGCCGCGCTTCACATTCTCGAGCCGGCGGTGCGCGCATGAGCAGCCGTCCCCGCCACATTCATCTCAGCGGAATCTGCGGCACGGCCATGGCCTCGCTCGCCGGCCTTCTCCAGCTTCAGGGCCATCGCATCACCGGGTCAGACAAGGCCGCCTACCCGCCCATGAGCGATCTCCTCAGCTCTCTCGGCATTCCCATCCTTGAGCCCTACGCGGAAGCCAACCTCGATCCCGCACCTGATCTCGTCGTCATCGGCAATGCGCTTTCCCGCGGCAATCCTGAGGTCGAATGCGTCCTTGACCGGCGCATTCCATTCACCTCCATGGCCGCTCTGCTGCGCGAGGAATTTCTCAAAGGCAGCGACTCACTCGTCGTCGCCGGCACCCACGGCAAAACCACCACCACCAGCATGCTTGCCTGGATCTACCAGACCGCCGCTCGCGAAAACCCCGCCTTCGAACCGTCCTTCCTCATCGGCGGCGTCGCGGAAAACTTCGGCTCCAGCTTCCAGCTTCGCCCCACGCGCACCTTCATCGTCGAGGGCGACGAGTACGACACCGCATTCTTTGACAAGGGCCCGAAATTCCTCCACTACTTTCCCCTCGCACTCATCCTCACCCACGTTGAGTTTGATCACGCCGACATCTACGCTGACCTCGACGCCGTCAAAACCGCCTTCAAGCGCCTCGTCAATCTCGTCCCGCGCCGCGGCCTCATCGTCGCCTACGACGCCAGTGAAAACGTCACCGAATGCGTCGCCGCCGCCTTCTCGCCCGTCCAGCGTTACGGCTTCTCATCCAGCGCTCACTGGCAGATCCGCAACCTTAACCATTCCGCCGGAACAACACGCTGGGAGGTCTGGCACAACGGTGCGCTCTGGTCCTCACTCGAAATGGATCTCGCCGGCGAGCACAACGCCCTCAACGCCACCGCCGCCGCCGCGCTCGCTTTCTCGCAGGGCATCTCTCAAGAATCCATCCGCTCCGCCCTCGCCGGCTTCCGCAGTGTCAAGCGCCGGCTTGAGCTTCGCGCCTCCATCGCCGGCATCACTATCATTGAGGACTTCGCCCACCATCCCACCGCCATTCGCGAAACCCTCCGCGCACTTCGCTCGGCCTATCCAGCTTCGCGCCTCATCGCCGTCCTCGAGCCGCGCTCCAACACGCTCCGCCGCAAGGTCCTCGCCGCCGATCTCGTTGCAAGTCTCCGCCATGCAGACCGCGTCGTTCTTGCCGGCGTCTATCAGCAGCAGCGCATCGCCGACTCCGAGCGCCTTCATCCCGAGGAAGTCGTCGCCGCTCTCAACGCGGCCGGCACGCCCGCGGAACTCCATCCCGACGCCGGCGCCATCGTCGCCGCGCTCGCGCCTCAGTTGCGCGCCGGGGATGTTGTCGCGCTGCTCTCCAACGGCGGCTTCGACGGCATCTATGAAAAGCTCCCCGCCCGCCTCCGTCAGTTGCATTCCGCCGCCGGGCTTCGCGCATGATCCGCGCCTTCGTCCTTGTCGCGGTGCTCGTCGGCCTCGGCCTTCCCGCCGCGCTCGTCTATCTTCCGCTCGCCGCGCTCACCGGCAATGCCACACCGCTTTACAACATTGCTCTGCGCATCGTCCGCACCGCGTTTCGCATGGCCAGCATCCGCGTGCAGGTCAGCGGACTCGAGCACGTTCCCTCACACATCGCATGCATCTTCATGTCCAACCACATCTCCAACCTTGACCCGCCCGCCCTGCTTCCCCACATCCCCGGGCGCACCTCCGCCTTCCTCAAGAGTTCCCTCATGCGGGTTCCTGTTCTCGGTTTTGGTTTTCGGCTTGCGGAATTCGTCCCTGTCAGCCGCGATGGCCGCCAGGAAAGCGCCATCGAA
>DASUAU010000025.1:0-70961 GCA_035763705.1 Occallatibacter sp.
CAATGGATTCCATTGCGGGGGTGGGAGGGAGTTCCGGGGTGCCTTCAGTGGTCATGGCGGTCGTCCCCATTGTTTTATGGCGGACCGGGCACGAGGCACCCCGCGCGGTTGCGTGAGGAGTTGAAGACACGCTCAGGGAAAGCGCGCGACCTTGGGCGTGACGCGCGGATGGATGGAGGTGGGTCCACCTTGGTCGTCGATGACGTTGGAGATTTGCCCCAGACGGCCAAGCGCGACCGTGATGATGTGGTGGAAGACGACGCCGGGCGTGCGCGGGGTTTCAATGGCGCGGGTCAAGGTGACGCTGGGGCGGAGAAAGACGCTGTAAATGCCCAGGCCCCACGCTTCATGCGTGGTTACGGAGTCGGCAACCTTGTACGAAGCCCAGCCATCGACGCCGGGCGCACTGGAGTAGCTTTTCTGGCCGGGCGGGTCGTAGGGAATCTCGGATTGATAAAAGTAGGTGTGGCCGTGGTTGCCGTTCCAGAGCACCTGGAACTGCTGGTGGTGCTCGACAAAGAGGCCGTAGGCGGTGACGCGGTCGCCGTTGACGACGAGGCCGTTGAGGCTGACGTTGCGCGTCCAGCCCACGCCCGCGCCGTGGTCAGCGCGCCAGATCCAGGTGTGATCAATCAAGGTGTCATTGCTGTTGACGAGCAGGTTGATGCGGGTGCTGCCCACGCCCGCGCCGCCCACGCGGAAGAAGACATCGTGAAGGCAGATGGGGTTGTGCGCGTGGTCAGCGTGGCTGCCCTTTGGGCCGACTTCCACGAGGACGGGAGACTGCTTCGCGCCCGCGTCAATGAGGACGCCGGCGATCTCAATGCCGTCAGCGTCGGAGGTGGTGAGGGCGGCGGAGCCGTTGACAGGGCGCAGCGTGGCAAAGCCGAGGCCAAAGACCACGGTATCCCGCCGCGTGACGCGGATGGGCTCAGTGAGGTCGTAAATGCCGGGAGTCAGGAGCAGATTCCTGCCCTGGGCCAGAGCGGCGTTCATGGTGGCCGCCGTGTCTGTGCCGGCACGGGCAATGTAAAAGCGGCTGAGGGGGATGTCGCGGCCGGGCGTGCGGCCAACCTGCCAGGTGATGCCGGTGGTGTTGTGCTGGAGAGCGGGCATGCGAAGGCTCCAGTTGCCGTGCGCGTCCGCCTGAAGGAAGGGCTTTTCGCGGACGACCGGAGTGCGCGCAATTTTTGTGAAGGGCGGCTGGGGCCACTGGCCAGCGGGCGGATTGGGCACGCCGACGAAGACCATGTTCCAGTTGGAGCCGGTCCAGCTTTTCCACTGGCTGTTGCGGGAGATCCACTGCTGCTGCGAGCCGGAGTCCACGTTGCCGTCGATGAGCGAGTCAGAGATCCAGCCGCCGCTGGCCCAGCCGTGGTCCTGGTGGAGAACGAGATTGCCGCGAATGTGCATGCGGCGAAAGGGTGCGGCCTGGGAGACAGCCCATTGCATGGAGCCGCCGTCGGGAACCACGGTGAGCCCCTCGATGGCGCGCCAGAAGGTGCAGGTGGCGTTGTTGCGCGGCAGGGTGGCGTCGGAATGGACGTTGCCAGTGATCACCGTTGAGTTGGGCGATGCGCCCAGGCCGAGAACCTGGGTGTAAAAGCCGATGGGAAGATTGACGCGGTAATGGCCGGGAAGAAAGAGCAGCGCGTAACGCGCGGGGCCGAACTGGCTGTGCTGCTGAATCGCATACACCTTGTCAATCTGCTTTTGAATCTGCGCGGCAGGCATGGACGGGCGGAAGATGAGAACGTTGGGGCCCAGATCCGGTGGAGCGGCGAAAGCAGAAGCGGAAAAAAGCGCTCCGAAAACGAGGACATAAACGATGACGGCAAAGCGAACCCGGCGATGCGATGGAGACGGCATTTCCCTCCCATGATTCCAATACGCGTTCCAGAGTACGCCATTGGGATGGAGCGGCGCAGCGGACGCGGAGGGTTTCCGGTAGGCTTGAGGCATGACGATTTTTGACGAGCGCAAGGCCGAGCTGGAGCGGCACGAATTCATGATGGGCGTGGAACGGGGCCGGCTGGCGGTGGCGATGGACCTGCTGACCGACGCGCTGATTCTGGTGGGCCAGCACGGGGTCTATTGCACGTCGGCGCGGAACCCGCAGAAGCCGGCGCTGGATTTGCAGGCGGTTCTGGGCGGGATGGAGGGCGCAAAGGAGCTGGTCCAGAGCGTGATGGAGGAATTGCGCGTGCGGCGCGAGGCGGAGCAGGCAGGCTGAGCCGGGTAGGCTGAGCCGGGCAGGCTGAGCCGGGCAGGCTGAGCGGGGCGCAGGGCGGGCGGCTGACGCCAAAGTACGTTATGCTGGAGAAGTGCGCCCGTAGCTCAGCTGGATAGAGCGAACGCCTCCGGAGCGTTAGGTCGGGAGTTCGAATCTCTCCGGGCGCACCATTCCTTTCAAGGGCTCTTTTTCGGGGCAAATTCCCACACAAGGCAGGCCACAAAGCGGGCCACAAAGCTGGCCACAGGCCGAGTCACAAATCAGGCCACAGGCCAGGACACAAATCAGTTGATAACCGGCGCAGGTTGGGGTTCCAGAGACAACGCCAGAGGCTTTACCGGAATGCGGGCCGATGTCCTAGACTTGAGTTGACTTGAATTGACTTGAATATTGTCCGGATTCTGGCTCTGGCGTGAAACGGCATTTTGGCCCACTGTGCGGAGAGCGCCGGGCCGTGCAAGGAGCGCATGCACTACCATCTTGGATTGAACGCGAACAACATTCTCTGGATCCTGACCTTCGCGGCGCAACTGGTTCTGCTGGTGGTGCTGCTGGGCCGGGAGCGCATCCGGCGATTTCCGTGGTTCACGGCCGGCATCGCGGTGATCGCTCTGCGGCTGCTGATGGCCAAGCTGCTGATTGGCCGGCTTCCGCAGATTACTCTGGCAGAAATCTATATTCCCATCCTGGATCTTTCCGAGCTTGTGGCGATAGGCGTTCTGGTGGAAGTTGCGCGGCGCAGCTTCAACGGGGCCAGCCGGCGGGGATGGACGCTGGGCGTGCTGATTGTCGCGCTGCCCGGAATCGCCACGGTGGCGCTGTGGGGCCACTGGCCGGCGTGGAACACGCTATCGGCGCACTCCCTGATGGCGCTGCTGGGCCTGGGCCAGCTTGCGGCGCAAAAGCTGGAGCTGTTTACGAATGTGGCGACGGTGGTGCTGGGCGTGCTGGTGGTGCTGCTGGGCGCACGCTACGGGGCCGGGCAGAGGTCCCATCCGCAGCAGATTGCAATCGGGCTTTCGACTGCATCGCTGGCACAGATTGCCGCGCAGGCGATTTGGCAAACGATTGCGCAGTCCGCCGCCCCGCACACCATGGCCGAATATCAGCGCGTGCTGGCCTTGCGCGACCGGATTTTCAACGCAAACGGCGCGATCTACGTCGTTGTGATTGTGTGGTGGATCATCTGCATGTGGTTTGACGAGCCGGGCAAAGGCCCTGCTGCCGCGGATGCCGGCGAGGACGGGGGCAATCCGGGTTCGGGACAGGGTTCGGGACAGGGTTCGGGACAGGGTCAGGGGCCAACTGCCGTGGCCGGAGCGACGGCAGAGTAAGCAGACGCCGATGCGGCGCGCGAGCGGCAACCTTACGGCATTTTCAGAGTTAGCGTGCCCTTTTTGCTTCGTGCAGGGCCGCCGCTCCCTGTTGGTCGCGTCGACTTGATATCCCAGCTTCGGTTTACAGCAACTCAGAAAATGCTTTAAACCGCGAAATCGATAAAGCCCCGCTCAGGATTTGTGGAGATGAGCCGGACGGTGAGCTTGTCGCCCACGTCCAGGCCCTTGCCGCCCTGAACCAGCATGCCTTCCACGTGGGGATTGAGCGTGCGGACGAAGGTGCCGTACTTGTTGACCCCCGTGACAATTGCCGGAAAAGACTGGCCGATACGCGGATGAAGAACAACGGCGGCAATGCGCTTTTGCATCTCGCGCTCCACGCGCCGTGCGCCGTCCTCCATGAGCGTGCAGCGCTGCGCAATTGCATCAAGGTCCGCGGGCGAGTAAGGCTGCTGAGTGCTGCCGAGCGAAGCCTTGAGGATGCGCTGCGTCACCACATCGGGAAATCTGCGGTTGGGCGCCGTGGAGTGGGTATAGTCCTGCACGGCCAGACCAAAGTGGCCGGGGGAAACTTCGCCGGGGCGCACAAGGACATATTCGCCGGGCCCCATCAGCTTGACGATGGTGAGCGAAAGGTCGGGAAAGTGATCGGGGTCCCTGCTTTTCTGCGCGAGGAGGAAATCATTGAGGGCCTTGGAGTCGGGCTCGGCCGGCAGCGCGGCGCCGAGGCCCGCTGCAACCTGCACAATGCGGTCCCAGCGCTTGGGCGTGCGCACCACGCGGCGAATGGAGGGGATGCGGTCCGCATCAAAAAGACGGCCGATGACCCCGTTGGCCGCGACCATGAATTCTTCAATCAGCGATGTGGCGCGGCTTTTCTGAAGCCGTGCAATCTCAACGGCTTCATCGGCGAGCATCACGGGGCGGGTCTCAATGGTTTCCAGGTCGAGCGCGCCGTGCTGGAAGCGGCAGCCGACCATGCGCTGAGCGGCGGAGTCCTGCAGCTTGAGTTGCGCGGCCAGATCGGCGCTGGCTGCAACCTTTTCCGGCGCAGACGCCGTGCCCTGCAGCCATGCGCCAACGGCGTTGTAGGCAAGCTGGGCACGGTTGTGCACCAGAGCGCGATAGGCCATGCCACCGCTCACGCATCCTGCCGCATTCACGGTGAACTCGATGACGATTGCCGCGCGATCCTGATTCTCATTCAGCGATGTGATGCCCTCGGAAAGCTCAGTGGGCAGCATGGGAAAGACCTTGACGCCGGTGTAAACCGAGGTTGTCTCGCTGCGCGCATGGGAGTCCAGCGCCGTGCCCAGCGTGACACGCACATCCACATCCGCAACACCCACAAGCACGCGAATGTCGCCGTTCGCCAGTTGCTGAGCCCACTCAATCTGGTCCAGGTCCCTGGACGTGTCGTTGTCAATCGATGACCACAACAGCGAGCGCAGGTCCTTGAATCCGTCGGCCGGGGGGGATCCGTCGGCCGGGAGCACGGGCGGTTGCGCCTTGATGGCGGCGATTTGGGCGTCGGCTGCGGCGGGAAAGTCGGGCTGGAAGCCGTGCTCGAGCATGGCGGCTCGCGCCGCGGCAACAAGATTGAAGTGGAAAGGGTGCGGGGAATGCATCGGATGCGGACTCCTGAGCAGCGAAGAGCAAGCCTAACACGAAAGACGGCAGAGGCGTGAAGCGCGGAAGGCAGGCGGCGAAGGCGGCCCAGCGATGATCGCACGGAGGACGCCGGAGTAGGGCCGGATACAGGCGCGCCACCACCTGCGCGATTCCGGGCACGGAGCTATCATTGAAGCAGGGAGTTTTGCCTTGCGATCCACGCGTATTCCTGCCTTCCTGATTGCTTTTTCCCTTTGCTGCGCGGCCATGTTGCGGGCGCAGCAGCCCGCCGCGCCCGCGGCCGCAACCACCACGGCCTCGGCTGAGATTCAGCAGTTCCAGAAAATTGAGAACGGATGGTCGAATGCAATCAACGACCGGGACGAATATGCGCTGGAGCTGGTGCTTTCACCGCTGCTGGTGGACGTTTCCTCCACCGGCGAGATGGCCACGCGTGACCAGAGGGTGGCCGACCTGCTGAGCAACAACGACAAGTCGCTGCACCTGGACCAGCGCGTGATGACCGTGCGCATGCTGGGCGACGTGGCAGTGGTGAATGGCGACTATGCGCTGCACCACCAGGCAGACAACAAGCCCGTGGATGAGAAGGGCGTGTTTACGCACGTCTTCCAGCGTTCGCACGGCCGCTGGATGTGCATTGACGCGCAACGGACGGCGGTGCCGACCAGCCGGACGGAGAAAAGCAGGAAGGAGCACGAGTCGCACTTCCACCTGCCGGGGATTCTCTCGCCGGAAAGCAAGAAAAATTGAAGTCCTGAATGCGCGCTGTACGCGCTAGCTTGCGCGCCTGCCCGCCTGCAGCCGGATGGAGACGTGCACGAGGGAGAGCGCGGCGGGCGTAACGCCGGGAATGCGGCTTGCCTGGCCGATGGTGGCAGGGCGGATGCGCTCGAGCTTCTCGCGCATTTCCCGGGAAAGGCCGCTGATGACGTCGTACTCGATCCACTCGGGAATGCGCACGGCCTCGGCGGCCTTCAGCTTTGCAATGGACTTTTTCTGCTGGTCAAGATAGCCGGCAAATTTGATTTCGGTTTCGACCGCACGGGCCTCATTGCGATGGACCGAAGCGAGTGCGCCGCCCTGCGCAAGGTTCTGTGCGAGGTCCTGCGCAAGCTCTTGAAGCAGCGGCTCGGCAGCGATGACCGGCTCGAGAGCGCGCAGAATCGGCTGGACCGCCACTTCAGGCCGCTTGAGCAATTGCGCCCATGTGAGTCCGGCGACGGCGGGCAGGTCACCGAGTCCCGCGGCGGCAAGGCGCTCCGTGTCGATCTTTGTCGCGGCCAGCAGCCGCCCCAGCGCAGCCATGCGCGCCTGCTTCTGCTCATATTCGGCCCACGCCTGATCGCCGATGAGCCCCAGGCGGCGGCCGTGCGGCGTCAGGCGGCGGTCGGCATTGTCAATGCGCAGATGCAGGCGAAACTCGGCACGCGAGGTGAACATGCGATAGGGCTCGTTCGTGCCCTTCGAGATGAGGTCGTCGATGAGGATGCCGGTGTAGCCCTCGGTGCGATCCATGGTGAACGGCGGCTCGCCCTTGAGCCACAGCGCCGCATTGATGCCCGCCATGATGCCCTGGCAGGCGGCCTCCTCATAGCCGCTGGTACCGTTAATCTGGCCCGCGAGATAGAGGCCCTCCATGCACTTGACGCGCAGCGAGCGGTCAAGCTCGGTGGCGTCCACCGAGTCGTACTCGATGGCATAACCGGGGCGCAGCATCTCCGCACCTTCCAGGCCCGGAATCGAGCGCACCATCTGCCACTGCACTTCCATGGGGAGCGAGGTGGACATGCCGTTGATGTAGACCTCGTGCGTATTCAGGCCTTCCGGCTCAAGAAAGAACTGGTGCTGCGTCTTGAGAGGAAATTTGACGATCTTGTCTTCAATCGACGGGCAGTAGCGCGGGCCCACGCCCTCAATGCGGCCGGAGTACATGGCCGAGCGATGCACGTTCTCGCGGACGATGCGCAGCGTCTCCGGCGTGGTGAAGGCGATGTGGCAACTCACCTGGGGCTGCACAATCTTTCTGGTGCGAAAGCTGAAGGGCGTGGGGTCGGCGTCGCCGGGCTGCTCTTCAAATGCCTCCCAGCGGATGGTGCGGCCATCGAGGCGCGGCGGCGTTCCCGTCTTGAGCCGGCAGGTGCGCAACCCCAGCGCGCGCAGCGCTTCGCCCAGCAGCACGGATGCGGGCTCACCCGAGCGGCCGGCCGGATAACGCTCTTCGCCGCAGTGGATGAGGCCATTCAGGAAGGTGCCGGTGGTGATGATGGTGGCGCCGGCCATCAGGCGGCGGCCATCGCGCAGCTTAAGCCCGGTTACGCGGCGGCGCGGACGCAGGGGCCGGGGCGTCTCTTCGGAATCAGTAAACGGCGGCTCGCCGGTTGAGCCGGTCTCGTCAAAAACCAGATCGACGACCTCGGCCTGGCGAATGTGCAGGCCAGCCTGGCCCTCCAGCACCTCGCGCATCTTCACGCGATAGAGCTGCTTGTCGCACTGCGCGCGCGGACTCCACACGGCGGGGCCCCGCGACGTGTTGAGCAGGCGGAATTGAATGCCGACGGCGTCTGCAACCTCGCCCATGATGCCGCCCAGCGCATCCACCTCGCGCACCAGATGGCCTTTGGCCACGCCGCCGATGGCCGGGTTGCAGCTCATCTGCGCGATGAGGTCGAGGTTCATGGTGATGAGCGCGACCTTCAGGCCCATGCGCGCGGCAGCCATCGCGGCTTCGCAGCCGGCATGGCCCGCGCCCACCACAGCCAGATCGTATTGCTCAGTAAACGACATCCCATTTCCATTGTACGGATTGTGTACTCAGGCCGCATCCCGCAGGCTACTGGGCTGGATATGACGCCAGGGATTCGACACCAGGGATGCAGCAAGGCGGCGGTTGAGCTCTACTTGTCCTCGTTGCCCGTCAGCCGGAAGGTGATGGTTCCCCAGAAGAGCCGTGCGCGCATCTGCACGGGCAGGTGGCGCGCGTCGTCTGTATACCAGATCCAGATGTTGCCGCGATTCTTGACCACGCCGGCCGCGGCGGTGGGCTGTACGCGGATGGTGTGGTAGGTGCCGAGCGGCGTGCGGATCAGCTCGCGGCCCTCCACCTTCATGGTGACCGGCACATTGTGCACCGAGTCCACGATAGGGATGACGAAGCTGTGGCCGACGACGAGCGGCTGCGAGGCCGCGTAGAACATGCCGGTGAGCAGATCGGTCATGCAGCCGGGCAGCGCGTTTTCCACGTGCTTGGCGGCGCCGGTGACAAGGTTTTTCTGGTCAAGGATGGATTTTGACTGCGCGTAGTCGAGCTGAAGGGTGGAGCTGACCTGACGGCGGCCCTCCACGGTCTGCTTGTTGAACAGGTAGGTGCAGGCGCGTGCCCGGTCGATGAGCGATTCGAAGTGGTCGCTGACATGGAAAAGCAGATTGATGGCGCCGATGGTTTGCGCGGTGGCGGTAATCTTCTCGCGGTCGCCCTCCTGCTGAAGATGGACAACGGCGGTTCCGGCCGGAAAGACGCGCCAGTCGACCGAATAGGTGAGCGTTTGCTTTTGAGGAAAGGTGAAGCCGGGGCGCGGCGGAGCGAGCGCGGGAACCTGCTGACCGAGAGCGGCGGCGGTCAGCAAGAAAACACAAAGAAGGCCCTTCCCCGTCATCCGCAAATTCACCGTTCCGCCAGACTCCTTCGCAATTTTGGTCTGCGTTGCAAGCGAACGCTCACCGCAGGCCATGGACCAAGCTGCACGCCAAAGGCCGCAGAACCAGCAACCCGAAGTAAAGCAGCGCAGCGCCTATAGCTGCATTGTACTCGCGGTGGCGCAGATAGAGCCGGAAGGAAAAGCTGCCGGGTGCGGCATTGGGCGCGGAGGCCGGAGTGAGCCGCGGCAGCAGGCGTGGGACGCGGCGGCAGTAATCCTCGAAACCAGGAAAGGCGGCGCGAAGAAAACGCTCTTCAGAGGCGATGACCGGCACATAGACCACCAGAAAGCCCACGGCAAGAAGCAACGCCACCGGCCAGCTCAAGAGAGCAAGCGCAAAGCCGAAGGCGATGAGCATTGAGCCCAGGTAAAGCGGGTTGCGCGTATGCGCATAGGGGCCGGTCTGGGTAAGCTCGCAGTTCTTTTTCACGTAGCCGGCTGCGTATCCGCGCAGCCACAGGCCCGGCAGCGCCAGGGCGAGACTCCAAGCCACCGCCTGGGGGCGCGGGGCGTGCCGCCAAAGCTCAAAAAGATAAAGCGCGGCAGCCAGAAATCCCAGCGGAACACGTATCCGGCGCGCGATACGCTGCCAGCGGGCAATCCAATCCTGCGGCGCGGGCGGCGGCCCATTGGGGGGAACGGCGGCAGGCGGCGAGCTTTCGGTCGGGGTGGTCATGGGGCGGCGTCCGGGTTCGAATGCGAGGCGGACTCAGGATAAAGCAGAGCCTCGGCAGCCAGAAGAACCGCCTCCGGCGCAATGGTGAGCAGTCCAGTCTCGGGCTGGGCGCGGCGCGTGTGGTCGCGCCGGCTTTGGGGATTGCGCAGCACAAGGAAGCGCGTGGCGAAGGGACCGTTGCGGCCGGGGTCTGTGGGGCCGTAAATGCCCACCACGGGCCGGGCAAGCGCGCATGCCAGGTGGAGCGGGCCGGTGTCTCCGGCGATGGCCAGGGCAATGCGGCGCGTGACGGCGATGAGCTGCGCCAGGTTGCCGGAGAGCACGGTGACGCAGGGGCCGGCGTGCGCGCGGATGGCGTCGGCCAGCGGCTGCTCACCGGGGCCAACGTTGACCAGGATGCGAAACCCGCGACTGACAAGCGCGTGGGCCGTGGCGGCATAGCGCTCGACGGGCCAGCGCTTGGCGCCCCAGCCCGCACCGGGGTTGATGAGGATGGCCGGGCGGCCGGGCATTTCCGCAAAGAGCCGGCCGGCAAAGGCTTCGGCTTCAGGATCGAAGGGCAGCAATGGCGGAACGTGCTGCAGATCGTCGCCGGCCACGGCGGAGGCCAACTCGAGGTCCTGCTGGATGACGTGCGCGCCGGTGGTGGCAACGCGCTCAGTGAAGAACCAGCGGGCGGCGCGCTCACGCGGTTCCGCTTCGCCAATGCGGCACCGCGATCCGGCAAGGCGAGCCAGCACGGCGGAGCGCAGCGCGCCCTGCAGATCGAGCACTGCGTCGTAGTCCGATGCGCGCAGGTCACGGCGGAGCGCGCCAAGCGCATGCCGGGTGGACGAACGGAAGGGGGCGCGACGCCAGTCCTTGGTGGACGCGAAGTGCAGGTGGTCAACGATGGGCTGGCGCGCATGAAGCTCGCCGGTATCACGCCCCTGCGCGCCAGGTGCGGAGAGCAGCGCGCTCCAACGAGGCTCGACGACCCAGTCAATCTGCCAGTCAGGATGCGCCTGCCGCAACGCGGTGACGGCCGGCAGCGCATGCAGAATATCGCCCATGGCGCCAAGGCGAACCACCAGAAGCCGGAACCTGGACCGCCGTTGCGACTGCGCCTGGGGTTGGGGCTGGGACTGGGTTTTGGACTGCGTATCCAAGCTCTGATTTTCTCACACGGATTGCATTGCGGAAGCCGGAGCCAGACGGGCGGCAAGCCAGTCCAGCGCGGCTTTTTCGTTCTCCAGGGCCACCTGAAGATGCGCCGTGTGGAGCGGCAGATCGCCGCGCAGCACGCCGCCCAGCGAGCCCATGCGCGCCAGATCCTTTTCCGTGGTCACAAGCGCCTTTGCCCCCGCGGTGCGGGCCGAGTGGATGAGCTGATAGCAATCCGCCACCGAGTAGCGGAAGTGGTCACGAAAGGCGGTTTGCACGGCGACGGTGAGACCGGCGGCGCGCAGGCCGTTGAAGAATTGCCCCGGCCGCGCAATTCCGCAGAAGGCGGCAACCGGCCCCTCCACAACCGGAACCTGCATGCCGCGGCGCATGCGCCACACCGTGCCCTGC
The DNA here is from genome assembly GCA_035763705.1 of Occallatibacter sp. Classification (GTDB taxonomy): domain Bacteria; phylum Acidobacteriota; class Terriglobia; order Terriglobales; family Acidobacteriaceae; genus Telmatobacter. Next base: position 11,128 of record DASUAU010000025.1, read on the forward strand.
CAGCCCCATGCGCGCAGCTCAGCTTCAAACTCAGGCTCCTCGGCCGGAATCACCAGGAGATGCGCGCGACGCAGGGCCGAATGAAATTCGCGCCGGTTCCCCGCGGGCAGCAGCGCGTCCTGCCAGTCCTCGCGGCCCAGCAGCACCACATCCACGGTGCGGATGAGGCGGCGGTGCTGAAAGCCGTCATCGAGCAGGTGGACGCACGGCCTTCCGGCGTCCTGCTGAGGAATGTAGCCCTCGGCGAGCAGGCCGGCGGCGTACCGCTCCGCATCGACAAAGACGGGAACGCCGGTTTCCCGGGCAATCAACAGCGGCTCGTCGCCAAACTCCTCCGCCGTGCCCTGGGGCCGCACACGCGCGGCAATCGAGCCCCGCCGGCCATAGCCGCGCGAAAGGACGTCCACATAGAATCCCCGGGCGGAGAGCAGGCGCGCAAGCTCGATGGTGAGCGGCGTCTTGCCCGCGCCGCCGGTGGAAAGATTGCCGATGCTGACCACCGGAAAGCACAGCCCGCGCTTGGGTTCCCAGCCGGTTTCAGCAAGCATATTGCGCCAGAGCACGCCGGCCGCGTAGAGCGGCACGAAGGGAAGCATCCAGGGGCGCTTCACAGCTCAACCTCTTCCGGGGCCAGCAGGGCTTCGAGCGCGTGAAGGGTTCGGACCGTAGCGCCTGCGTGTTGCTCGAAAACCTGATGGGCGCGCTCACCCATGGCCCGCGCGCCTTCACGGTCGCCGAGCAGGCTGACGAGCGACGGCGCAAGCCGCTCCCTGGGCGCGATGTGGATTGCTTCCTGCGCGCGTAGGTCGTCCACAATGGCGCGGAAGTTGGCGTAGTGCGGTCCCATGACGATGGGCACGCGGAACTGCGCGGGTTCAAGCGGATTGTGGCCTCCGGTGGGAAACAGGCTGCCGCCCACGAACGCAACCGAGGCCAGCGAGTAAAGCGAAGCAAGCTCGCCAATCGAGTCGAGAAGCAGAATCTGGCCGGGCCGGAGCTCCGGCATGCTCACGGGGGCTTCAGCGGACCACTCCGAGCGGCGCAGCCAGGAGATGCCGGAGTCGCGCAGCAGGCCGGCCACGGCGGCAAAGCGCTCAGGATGGCGCGGAGCGAGAACCATCACAAGGTCGGGATTGGCGGCCAGCAGCGTGGGCCAGGCTTCCAGCAGAGCGGCCTCCTCGCCCTGCAGCGTGCTGCCCGCCACCACAAAGCGCTGCCCCGGCGCGCCGTGACGCAGCGTTTGCGCAAGCGGCATCTGCCCGGCGGCGCGCACATCGAATTTCAGATTGCCGGAAACGCTGATGCGCGAGGAGCGGCAGCCCAGGGCGCGCAGCCGTTCGGCATCGAGCGGGCTCTGCGCCAGAAGGCAGCTGAGCCGCTTGAGCAGCGGGCGCCAGAAGCGGCGCAGGCGTCGATAGCGCGGCCAGGAGCGGTCAGAGATGCGCGCATTCACCACGGCCACCGGAATCTTCTGCCGAAAGCAGGCCGTGAGCAGATTCGGCCAGAATTCGGTCTCCGCCAGAATGAGCGCGCGCGGGCGCAGCAGGCGCAGATAAGCGCCGACAGCCCAGGGCAGGTCCAGCGGGCAATAGAAGACCCGCTCGACGCCGAACCGCTGGCGGGCAAGCTGCTGGCCGGTGCGGGTGGTGGTGGAGATGAGGATGCGATACCCGGCAAACGCGCGGTCGAGCTCCTCGACTAGCCGGCTGACGGCCAGCACCTCTCCCACTGAGACGGCGTGGAGCCAGAGGACCGGCCGGCGATCGCCGCTGGAACGCAGAGCCGCTGGAATGCGGCCGAGCCGCGCGGCAAGGCCTTCGCGATATTTCTGCGTGGTCGCCATGCGCCAGATCCACCAGGGGGCCCCGAGGACGAGGACCACCAATACCGCGAGATTGTAGATGAACATCCGCATCCTGCGTGACGGAAATTCCCTTCCGACGGTCTAATCCCCCAAATGATACATTCAAGCAGAATCATGAGGGCCTGGATTGCACTGCCGCTGATGGTGGCCTGCGCCGCCGTTCCCGCCCTGGCGCACAGCCACAAGGCGCCGCCTGTGGAGCCGGCCACCACCTATGCCGCCGTGGAAGTACACCGGCAGGAAAAGGTGGCCATTGCCGCCGAACCCTATGACACGCAGGAGAAAGAGTCCATCTTCCGTGTCGACTACCTGCGCCACGGCATCATGCCCATCCGCCTTATCGTAACCAACCTGGGCGACCGGCCCATCAGCCTGCGCGACGCCCGCATCTATTTCGAGACGCCCGCCGGAGACATGATTCAGGCAGCCGAGCCCGAGGACGTGGAGCGCACGATGACGAACAAGGAGCGCATGGGCCAGCGCATTCCCCTGCCTGCGCCGCTGCCCTCCATCCACCGGAAGCCCAAGGGAAGCGACAAGGAGATTGAGGCGGACTTCGATCAGTTCGAGTACCAGTCGCTGGTGGTAGAGCCGCACACCACCCGCGCCGGCTTTCTCTGGTACGACGTTTCGCAGCTCGACAATCCGCTGCCCGGCTCCAAGCTCTACCTGAAGGAGCTGCGCAACGCCGACGGCCACCAGCTCTTCTACTTTGAGATTCCCTTTGACAAGTACTTGAAGTCGAAATCAGGCCAGATGAAATGAAGCCGGGCAGCCTGCCAACTGCGGGCGCTGTTACTCGAAATAGGTGGCCGTGGTGGTGTCTGTCTCCCAAATGGTGCAGTCCTTTACGCGGACGCGGCCCTGGGTGATGCCATCGAGCTGGCGATTGGTCTCATCAAAGAAAAATTTCGCAATGTTTTCCGCCGAGGGGTTCAGCACGGTAAAGGGCTCAAGGTCGTTCAGCATCTGATGATCGATGCGGTCAATCACCGGGCGCAAAACCTGCTTCAACAGTTTGAAGTCGAGCAGCAGGCCGGCCTCGTCCAGCGCTGCGCCGCGCAGCGTTACGCGCACCTTGTAATTGTGCCCGTGGGGGTTCTCGCATTTGCCGTGATAGTTGCGGAGGTAGTGCCCGGAGGAAAATCCGGCCTCCACGGTGACTTCATACATTGCGTTGGCTCGTTTCTTTGGGGAAAGCTTCCCTTTTCATTCTAGGGCCTGCGAGGGTCAGGCGCTGAGGATGGGTTTTGGAGGCTGGATTTCGGGATGCGCATTGCGGATGCGGGTTTCAGTGGTCCAGGCCGCTGCGGCGGCGGCGGCGCGCGGCCAGCCGCGCCTCCTCGCTCCGCCGGTCCACCTGCTCAAACAGGTTGCTGAGAATGCCAACCAGCGCCGCGCCCAGCGAAGCCAGCAGCATGACCAGCGCAATCATCCGCCACAGCGAGCCGTTGGCGGGCAGGCCGGGCTGAAAGCTGGAGGGCACCAGCATCATGGCACCGGCGAAGAGAGCAAAGAAACCAAGCGTGGCGGCGAGAATGTAGAAATTGCGGGACATGACCGTACCTACGGCATTTTCAGAGTTACCGTGCCCTTTTTGCTTCGTGCAGGGTCGCCGCTCCCTGTTGGTCCCACCCCAACGACGAAGACCTGTCGTTGGGGCCCCGGGGTCGCGTCGACTTGATAGCCTAGCTTCGGTTTACAGCAACTCAGAAAATGCTTTAGCGGCGTGCATTGCGCTCTGCTGCGATTCTACGTCTTTGCCGGGTTCAGTGCGCGGGCGCGGCGGCCAAAAATCTGCGCCGATTCGACCAGCTCGACCCCGGCGCGGCGAAACCCGGCCTCCATGCGCGCGGCCGAGCCGTCCAGGTCAATGGCACGGCAGGCATCGCGCATCACAATTGCGGCAAAGCCAAGCCGTCGTGCGTCCAGGGCCGAAAAGCCGACGCAATAGTCATAGGCCAGTCCGGCCAGAAAGACGCGCTCGATGCCCCGCTCGCGCAGATAGGCAGCGAGGCCGGTGGGCGTGGCGCGGTCATTCTCAAAGAAGGCGGAATAGGAGTCAATCGCCCGCCGAAAACCCTTGCGCAGGATGAGCTCGGCCTGCGGAATGCGCAGCGCCGGATGAAACTCCGCGCCCTTGCTCCCCTGCAGGCAATGGTCGGGCCAGAGAGTCTGCGGGCCGTAGGGCATTGCAATCTGCTCATAGGGCTGCTTGCCGGGATGACTGGATGCAAAGGAGCTGTGCCCGGCCGGATGCCAGTCCTGCGTGAGGACGATGTGCTCAAAGCGCGGCGCGCAGCGGAGGACTGGAGCGATAACCTGATCGCCGCCGGGCACGGCCAGCGCGCCGCCGGGGCAGAAATCATTCTGCACGTCGATGACGAGGAGGACGTCGTGGGAGGTGAGGCGCATGGCTTCAGGCCGCATCAATCATTTCGATACGCAAGCGCTTCCCCACAGCCCGCGCGGCCCGTGCGATGGTGTCGAGATGCACAGCGCTGTTTTTGGGATCCAGCAGACGGTCGAGTTGCGATCGGCTGGTTCCCATCCGCTCCGCCATGGATTTCTTTGTGAGATGACCAGCCTTCATCGCCTCGGTTAGCTGCCAGGCAAGGACACGCTTGATTGCCACCGCGTCGACTTCGTCGAGAATGCCCGCATCGTCGAGGAAGCTCTCAAAGCTGGAGCCACTGTGGTCGAATCGGTTCCTGGGGAGTCGCTTCATTGCAATCCTCTCTGGTGACGAATCATGTTCTGCCGCGCAAGTTTCAGGTCCGCCTCAGGCGTGGTCTGTGTCTTTTTCACAATCCCGTGCAGCAGTACCATCCTCTGCTGCGAATCAACATAAAAGAAAATGCGTGCGATGCGATTGCCTGTCAGGCTTGAACGCGTCTCGTGCAATCCACGTCCCAGCGGACGACAAACAGGCATGCCGACCGGCCAGCCATACTCGACCGTCCGAATATCTTCGCCAATCGTTTTGCGATCCACCTGCGTCATGGCCTTCAGCCAATCCCGCACCGGCTCATTGCCCGCCTCCGTGCGATAGAAAATAGCGGGGACTCGCTTGAGACCGTGCCCTTCGAGTGTACCACGCATGGTACTTTGCTGAGAGCCGGGTATTGGCGCTTTTCTTCGCGTCACCGTGCCGGACCGTTCCCCTTAAAGAACCGCTCCACATCCTCAATGTTCGTCGTCATGCGATACGGCGGCAGGCTTTCGAGAAAAGTCTTGCCGTAGCGTTGTTTGCGAATGCGCGGGTCCAGCAGCACCAGCACGCCGCGGTCTTCAAGCGAACGAATCAGTCGCCCGAAGCCCTGCTTGAGCGTGAGCACGGCGGCCGGAACCTGATACTCGAAAAACGGGCGTCCGCCGGCTTCTTCAATCGCCTTCATGCGCGCCTGCACCACGGGGTCACTGGGCACGGCAAAAGGAAGCCGGTCAATAATCACGCAGCTGAGCGCCTCGCCCTGCACGTCGACACCCTGCCAAAAGCTGGAGGTGCCGAAGAGCACGGCATTGGGCGTGGCGCGGAACTCCTCCAGCAGCGCCTTGCGCGGAGCGTCGCCGTGCAGCAGGATGGGGAAATCGAGGACGGGCAGCAGGCGCTGATGCAGCGCGCGCATCTGGCTGTAACTGGTGAAGAGGCAGAAGGCGCGGCCGCGGCTGAACGCCAGCACGCGGCGGATGCACTCGGCGGCGGCCTCGACAAATTCCGGGTCGCGCGGGTCGGGCATCTCCGGCGGCAGATAAAGAAGCGCCTGTTCGCCATAGCGAAAATGCGACGGCACCACCAGCTCGCGCGCTTCCGTAAGCCCCAGGCGGCGGCGAATGTGCTCAAAGCCGCCCTGCACGGTGAGCGTGGCGCTGGTGAGCACCGCAGTGGGGATGGACTCAAAGACGCGCTCGTGCAGCAGCTCTGAAACATCAATCGGCGTGGCCTGCAGAAAGGTGTTGCGCGCCTGGCCGCGGAAGGCTGAGGCTCGTCCCGCCGCGTTGCGCTCCGTAGGCTGGCCGATGATGCGGCGCTCCAGCCAATAGACCATGTTGCTGGCGTTCGACTCGAGCAGGAATTCAAGCTCAGTGCGCAGCCGCGTCACGCGCTTGCGCAGGCCGGGGGCCTCGTCCACGCCTTTCAGCGCCTCGATTTCGGCCTCCATGCGGCGCAGCGTGGCGCGCACGCCAAGGTAGAGTTCGCCCTGGGTTTCAAGAAACTCCTCGCGCTGAAGAAAGGGCTGGCGGCCGTCGGCAGCCATGGGCAGGCCGGCGAAAAACAGCCGCGCGCGCTCGCGAAGCTGCTGCGTCACGCCGGGCAGGCTTTCGGCGCCCTGCTTGCCGCGCAGTTGCGTGTCTGTGTCGCGCGCCAGATCCTCAAAGCGCAGATTGCTGACCGAAAGGCCAAAGTAATTTGAAGCCACCTCTTCCAGTTCGTGCGCCTCGTCAAAAACCACGGCCGCGGCCTCCGGCAGCACGCCCGCATCCGGCGCGCCGGCAGCCTCCTGCTTCACCGCAAGGTCGGCAAAAAAGAGATGATGATTGACGATGATGAGGTCGGACTCAAGCGCGCGGCGGCGCATTTCCGTGATGAAGCAGCGACGGTAATCCGGACAGCTTGTGCCCAGGCAGGCCTCGGCGCGCGCGTCCAGCTTGTGCCACAGCGCGCTCGATTCCGGCAGGCCGGAGAGCTCGGCCCGATCGCCGGTCTCCGTCCCGGGCTCCCACTCGGCAATCTGGCGGTACTGGTCAATCTCCTCCAGGCCGGTAAGGATGGGCTGGTGGCGCAGCGCGACCAGTTTGTGGCGGCAAAGATAATTGGCGCGGCCCTTCATGTAGCAGACGCGCAGCGAACCCAGCAGCGACTCGAGGAAGGGCACATCGCGAAAATAGAGCTGGTCCTGCAGCGCCTTGGTGCCGGTGGAAACGATGACGCGCCGGCCGGTGCGCAGGGCGGGAAGCAGATAGGCCAGCGTCTTGCCCGTGCCGGTGCCTGCCTCCACAATCAGGTGGCGGCGCTCGGCAAGGGCGCGCTCCACAGCCTTGGCCATCTCAAGCTGGCCGGGACGGTACTCATAAGGCAGCTCTGACTTGGCAAGAATGCCGCCCGGCGCGAAGAACTCGTGCAGGCTGGGCAGGGAGCGGGCTTGGGTGTCTGCGGTGGGCATGGGGGCCGGCGGCTCTTTCCATCATAGAGAGGCCGGCCGGCCCGCGCCGGGTTCAGGCTTCGGCGGTGGTGGGGTCAATCACGGACTGGACTTCCTCGACGCGGTTGGCCGGGAAGCCGCCCTGGCGGGCATGCTCGCGGACAATTTCCGCATTGGGCGCAATGTAAATGCAATAGATTTTGTCACCGGTCACGTAGCTGTGGACCCATTGGATCTCCGGACCGAGATTGCGCAGCACGCCGCAGGAAGTCTGCGAGATGGCCTGCAATTGCTGGGACGTGAAGGCGCCTGCGCCGGGGATTTCACGCTCAATGACGTACTTAGGCATGCGTACTGCCTCCTTGCTCCGATTTTTCGAGAATCTGCGAAGAAGTGTAGCCCCGAATCCCGCGGATGGGTAGCCGAAAGCGCGAGGCCATAGAATGGAAGCAGAGACGCAGACCATGCCGGGGCATCGGCCGGCGGCCAGTTCAGCAATGATGTGCCGTCCTGGGGCCGGCTCAATCCCTTTGGTGGAGATGCATTTTGCCGACCTATCGCAGATCGGTGGTTCCGGCCCGTGCGGGGGCGCGCGCACTGCCGGTGGTGGCCGTCGTCGGCCGCCCGAATGTGGGTAAATCCACGCTTTTCAACCGCCTGACAGGCAGCCGCCGCTCGATTGTGGGCGACGAGCCCGGCATCACGCGCGACCGCATCTACGGCGAATACGAGTGGGCGGGACGGCACTTCCGCCTTGTGGACACGGGCGGCATTGTGCCGGACGACCCCGAGCTGATTCCCACGGAAATCTTCAACCAGGCGCGTGTCGCGCTGGAGGAGGCCGATGCGCTGGTGCTGGTGGTGGATGCGCGCACCGAGCTGGCCAGCCCCGACTACGACCTGGTGAAGATGCTGCTGCGCGGCGGCAAGCCGCTGTTCCTGGCGGTGAACAAGGTGGAAGGCGCAGCAATGGAGCTCGAGGCAGAGAACTTTCGCAGGCTGGGCATTCGCAACGTTTTTCCGGTGAGCGCCGAGCATGGGCTGGGAATTGGCGAGTTGCTGGACGCGGTGAGCGCCGCACTCGCTGACAAGTCCGCGCCGGAAGAAATTGCCGAAGAGACAGAAGAGGCGCAGGACGAGGCCGAAAGCGCCGCCGGCGTACACCGCACCCATGGCGAGTTCGCCCAGCATGAGGTTTCCGTGGCCATCATCGGGCGGCCGAACGTGGGCAAATCCACGCTGCTGAATGCGCTGACCGGAAGCTCGCGCGCCATTGTTTCGCCGATTGCCGGAACCACCCGCGACGCCGTGGACGAGGTGGTGGAGTTCGAGGGCGGACGCCTGCGCTTTGTGGACACGGCCGGAATCCGGCGCAAGGGCAAGACCCATCTGATGGCCGAAAAGCTGAGCGTGGTGATGGCGCGGCGGCATCTGGAGGCGGCCGATGCGGCACTGCTGGTGATCGATGCCACGGAAGGCGTGACGGCAAGCGACGCAACCATCGGCGGCTACGCGCATGAAAGCGGGCGCAGCGTGATTATTGTGGTGAACAAGTGGGACGCGGTGACCACGGGCCGCACGGACGGCAAGCCGCAGGCCGACCGGGAGATTTTTGAGAAGCAGTTGCGCAACGTGCTCAAGTATCTGAGCTACGCGCCGGTGATTTTTCTATCCGCGCTTGAGAAGAAAGGCATGGGCCGCGTGCTGCGCGAGGTGAAAGCAGTGGCGGCGGAGCGGCGCAAGCGCGTGACCACCGGGCAGATGAACCGCTTCCTCGACAAGATTGATTTCCAGCGCGCGCCCGTGCCCATGGCCAAGCGCATGCGCATTTTCTATATGACGCAGGCCGCCGTTGCGCCGCCAACATTTGTCCTGTTCACGGATCGCGCCGTCAAGCTGCACTTTGCCTTTGAACGATTCCTTGAAAACCAGATTCGCGCGGCCTTCGGCTTTGAGGGAACGCCCATCTGGTTCAAGGTGAAGGCGCGCAACGCGGCAAAGCAGGAGTAGAGCAAAACCAGCCTTTCTGTGCCCCTTTGAGGACCTCGCCGGGTCGCCGCTTCCTGATGGTCCCACCCCAACGACGAAGACCTGTCGTTGGGGGCCCCGGGTCGCGTCGACTTGAGAGGATCGGCTCCGGGATACACCGGGGCTGGTTTTGCGTTAACGAATAGACTCCTGATTATTCCGTCGATTGCGTTATTGCGGAATGCCCGGAATCTGACTTGAGCTGCCGGTTGGCTTGTCATCGAGATGCATGATGTGAACGCTGGCCTGTGACTCTGGCACCGTGCCGTCATTCAACCGCACCTCTGTGGGCCGGCCAACGATGAGCAGGCGGCGCACGACCCTTCCCCGCGCGGGAACGAGGATGCGCTGGGTAACGGAGGTCTGAGTGGAGCGCACGGTAAGCGGAACCTCGGCGGCGACGTAACCCTGGTTCGCCAGATTCACAGCCACCAGATATGAGCCGGACTGCGCGGCAGTGGGATAAACGCTGACGATGGAGAGATCGGGCAATCCCTTGTCGGCGTTCACCCAGCCGGCAAAGAACCAAGACAGGTCGCGCGTGACGCCGGCCTTCTTGAGCAAATCCTGAAAAGACGCGCTGCCCGGCTGTGCGCCTGCCTGAGGCTCGGCGGCCCACGCCTGCAGCGCCTGCGCCAGCGGGCCGTCACCGGCCAGGTCGCGCAGCATCCAAAACACATAGGCAGCCTTGGTGCGGAAGTAGATTGGATCGGTGGCGCGCGGCAGCGGCTCGCCCGCACTTTCGCCGGGGCTGGAGGGCTCGGCAAGGGCGAGCGCCATCCGCTGCGCCTCCAGCATCTCGAGCGCTTTTTCGCGGCCCTGGTGCTGCTCGACCCACACCGTGCTCAGGAACGTTGCCACGCCTTCATCCAGCCAGGCCGGCGGCCGGTGCAGCCATGCGTGGGTTAACGCATGCACCAGAACGCTGTCAAGCTGAGGCGTGGTCTGGTCGCCAAGCGGAACCACCAGCAGCGAGCCGGTCTCAAAGGGCGCATCGTTGGGATCGGGCGTGTCCAGCAATGTCAGATTGCGGCTCGAGCGGCGGCCCAGCCACTGCTCAAGAAACGGCGAAACGGCAGCGGCCTCTTTGAGCCATTCCGCCACGAAGGGGTCATTGTCCGGCGTTGCCCACGCGTCCACATGGTCGCCTGGGTGGTCGCCGGGGTGGTCTGCGCGCATGGCCACAAAAAGGCTCGGCGCCTGAAAACCCACCGTGGTTTGCACGCTGGCCGTGGCCACATCCAACACCTCCGGGTCCAGGCCGCCTGCGTCATGCACGTGCAGCGGCACAGGCTCACCGTTGACGAGCGCTATCGTCGGCGGCTGCCCGTGGCGAAACTCGACCGCAAGATGCAGCGTGAAGGGCGCGCCCTGCATGCGCAGCTTTTGCGTGCCAATCTCCTCAAAGAGCCGGTTGCCGTCCCCCAGAATTGCCGGCACGCTCGACACCGGATACCACACCACGTCGCCAAAGCCGCGCAGACCCGTGAAAGTCTGGCTGATTTCGTCCCAATCCGAGCGGATGGCAAGCTGCGGCGGCGTGCCCACGGCGGTGAGCCGTTTCGCCGTGGCAGTAATGGCTCCGGAGTAACCCACATCCAGCTTGAGCGTTGCGCCGGCTGCCAGCGGCTCGGCCAGCGGAATCTCCGCCTCATGCAGTTGGCCGGTGTGGTCGGCGTCAGAATTCAGCGTCGCCACCCGGACAGGGACGTCGCGGCCCTCGACGCGCACCTGGTCCCAATGCAGGTCTGAAGAAATTTGCAGGGGGATGCGTGGGAGCGGCGTTTTGCCATCGTTGCGCACGGCGACCAGGGCACGCACGGCGATGTGGTGGTCCACCGGCTCCAGATGCACGTCAAGATTCAGCGCGGTGACGGTCACGGCGCGGCGCTCGGCGTCCTGCACCGTGGGCTGGCCGGCCAACTGGATGGACGGCTGCTGCGCGGCGGGACCCGCCTGGGTGGTGGTCTGGCCGCTGGCGCCGGTGGAGCGCGAAAAAATTACCTGACCCTTGGGCGCGGGCACCTGCGGCTGGGTTTGAGCGGGCTGCGCGGATTGGGCCGCCGCAGCGAGGATTGGTAGCAGGGCGGCAATCGCCAGGATTGCCGGCCCGCGGGCCACAAAAAACTTCATGAACCAAGGCCTTTCCGGTGCTTGGGTTTGGACGCGCCGGCAGAATTGCCGGAAGCAGCCCCGGCAGTAGCGCGTCCGGCCTGAATCCCTCCAGCCGGAAGACGAGCCGCGCGGCGCTGGCGGAAGGCCTCATAAAGCACCACTGCGCCGGCGGCCGAGACATTCAGCGAGCTGACGCCGCCGGCCATGGGAATCCGCAGCAGATGGTCGCAGGTGCGGCGCACCAGGTCATGCAGGCCCGCGCCCTCACGCCCCAGAACCAGCAGGCAATCGCCGGTAAAGTCAAACCGGTCATAGTCCTGCGCGCCGCGCTCGTCCAGGCCGATAATCCACACATTGCGCCGCTTCAGCTCTTCCAGCGCGCGCACAAGGTTCACTACGCGCGCAATGCGCAGATGCTCCGCCGCTCCGGCGCTGGCCTTTACCGCCACGGGGCTCAGCGGAGCGGAGCGCCGCTCCGGCAGCAGAACGCCGTCCACGCCCGCGCCGTCCGCCACGCGCAGCAGTGCGCCGAGGTTCTGCGGGTCCTCGACGCCATCCAGCGCCAGCAGCAGCCGGGCTCCATCCCGACCGGGGCCGGGCGCAGGCGGCTCAAACAGGTCTTCAAGCGCCAACATCTGCTGCGGCCGCACCAGCGCCACCACCCCTTGGTGCGCAGCGGTTCCGGCTAGCTGGGTAAGCTGCTCGCGCGACTCCTGCCGAAGGCGCACCCCGGCCTGGCGGCACTGGGCCACCAGACGCGCCAGGCGGTCGTCATGGCGCTCACGCGCCACCAGCACCTGGTGAAAACGCCGCCGCCCGGCCCGGAGAGCCTCTTCCACCGGATGCACGCCATACAAAACGTCCATGCCACAAGTGTATGGGATGGGCAATGGCGCGCGCTTGCGCATTGCCGCTTGCAGAGCGTGGCCAGGCACAGCATACTGGGCTTCCAATGGCCGCAAACGCGCAATCCAAAGCCGCACCGCAAAGCTTTTCCTGCGTGCTGGAATTGGCAGGAACCCGTCCGCGCTGGGTGCTTGCGCGCATTCCACTGGACCTGAAGGCAGCGTGGCCCGGCTGGCGCACGCGCCGGGTTTGCGGCACCATCAACGGCTTCGCCTTCCGCACTGCGCTGAATCCATCCAAAGGCGGACATCTGCTGGTGGTGAACCGGAAGATGCAGGCAGGCGCCGGAGCCACCGCCGGCAGCCGCGTGAAGATTTGCCTGGAACCGGAGATGGAGCCGCGCGACGAGACCATTCCGGCTGAGCTTGCCGCCGCGCTGCGAGCCGATCGCAAGCTCAATGCATGGTTTAAAAGAATCAGTCCCTCGATGCAAAAGGGACTTGGGAACTATGTGGACCAGGCAAAAGCTGCCGAAACCCGCCTTGCGCGCGCCGGGCAGATGGCCGAAACGCTGATGCTGGCGATGGAGGGCGAGCAGGAACCGCCGCCTATTTTGCGCGTCGGCTTCCAGCGGCAGCCGCTGGCCGAGGCTGGATGGTGGGCGATGACTCCCATCCAGCGGCGCAACCATCTGCTCGGCATCTTTTATCCCAAAACGGCCCAGGGACGGGAAAGGCGCGCGGCCGTGGCGCTGGAAGATGCCGTGCGCGTGGCCCGGCGGAGGAGCTGAGCACGGGCAAAGCCCAAAAGACGGCCCAATCCTGCGGCAAAGCCACAAAAATATGGTCCGCAGCGCATGTTTAAGCGGCTTCGAGCCCAAAAATCGCGTCTAATAGAACACGATGAGTCCCGCAGCCGCGATCCGCTCCTTTTTTGCCCCGGCAGCCTCTGTCCTGGTGGATGAACAGGTACGCCAGGAGAGCCTTGCCATTGCCGAAGGCCTGAAGCGCAACGAGGCAGGACTGCTGGATGAACTGATTGTGCGGTATCAGCACCGCCTGCTGCGCTATCTGATGTACCTGACGGGCAACCGCGAAATGGCCGAGGATCTCTTCCAGGAAGTGTGGATGCGCGTACTGGTGCGCGGCGGGCAGTTCAACGGCAAATCCCGCTTTGAGACGTGGCTCTTCACCATCGCGCGCAACATGGTCATCGACCAGAAGCGCAAGCGCACCATGTCCAGCCTTGACGAACTTTTTGAAGCCGGCGGCGACGAGGACAAGCCCATGGTCTTTGAAGTGGCCGACAATGAGCCCTCGCCCTTTGAACGCCTGGCCAATGTGGAAGACCGCGAGCGCATTGCCGCGGCTCTGCTGGGGCTGGATACGCTTTACCGCGAGGTGCTGGTGCTGCGCTTCCATGAGGAGATGGCGCTGGATGAGATTGCCAAGGTGACCCGTGCGCCGCTTTCCACCGTCAAGTCCCGGCTCTATCGCGGGCTTGCGGCCATCAAGCCCAAGCTGGAGCGGGCCGAGGCGCGGATGCAGGAGGGTGCGTGACCACGGCTGAGCAGACCAGCGGAGCGGTTCCGGGCGCCGGCAGAGAGGCTGGGCGCGATCTGGTCGGCTCGCTGGCCGGGCTTGAGGCCAACCGCGAAAGTGCCGTAGGCTACCAGACCCGGCGCGTGGTGCTGGCTTCCATGGGCGTCATAGCCGACCAAAAGGCCGGACGGAAGCGTACCCGCTCGCTGGCGCTTGCCGCTATTCTGCTGATAATAATGCTTTTGAGCCCATTGATATGGTCAACAGCCGATTCGATTGTGGCCGGTGGACGTTTTACGGATTTGCCCAGCGAGTTTGGAGTCTGGATTATGTTTCTGGGCGCCGCGCTGCTGGCCTGCGTGCTGCTGGCCGGCTGGCTGCGCAGCCGCCCCTAAGGGTGCGGACGAAAACCCTGCTGAGTACCGCCGGGGAGCGCAACTTCAGAATCCGCTTTCGCGTCCACTTAAAGAGGACTAATCTGGAAATACTCCTCCAAGATATTCTGCGCAAATGGGAAGGGAAATGCCCGATTCACAATCCAACCTGGTGAACGACGACGCGAAGCTGATCCCGTGGTGGTCGATTGTCTGCGCGGGCGCGATCTTCCTGTTGGTGGAGTACTACTTCTGGCTGGTTTTGCCGCAATCCCACCATCACCATCCCCCGCTTGGCCTGCGCATCTACTTCAATCTCTCCTGGGGACTGCTGCCGGCGCTCTATTTCCTGATGATCGGCTATGTGAGCAAGGACGCGCCACGGCGCGGCATGAGCTCCAAGTTCTGGATGCTGATCTGCTTCGTGCTGCCGGGCGGCATCGGCGCGGTGCTCTACTTCCTGCTGCGCCAGCCGCTGATGACCAGGTGCCCGGCCTGCTCCACCCATGTGCAGAGCGACTTCCACTTCTGCCCGCAGTGCAATTACCAGCTCACGGCCAGCTGCGGCAACTGCTATCGCACGGTGCGCACCACGGACCAGTTCTGCACGCGCTGCGGCCACGAGCTGGGCCGCGACCAGCGCCCCTCCCGCCTGCGCGTGATGGGCGAATAAGGCTTGCCTCTTCCGGACTTCGCACGGAACGGACGCTCATTCACACTCGCAGATTGACCCCGCCGCAGCACAATTCCTACAATCGCAAGTGCATGTCCATTTCGGCGCTCATCATCGACGACGAAAAGCTGGCCCGCGACGAGCTGATGTATCTGCTTGACCAGGCCGGCGATGTGGACGTGCTGGCGCTGGGCGAGAACGGCATTGAGGCCGTGGAGCTTATCGAACTCCACCATCCCGACGTGGTCTTCCTCGACGTGCAAATGCCGGGCCTTGACGGCTTTGCCGCTATCAAGCGGCTGATGGAACGGCACACGGCCAGGCCAGACGAGGAGGCCGGCAACCTTCCGCAGTTCATCTTCGCCACGGCCTATGACCAGTACGCCGTGCGCGCCTTTGACGTGGACGCGGTGGATTATCTTCTGAAGCCATTTGACGGCACACGCGTGCGGCAGGCGCTGGAGCGTGCGCGCGGACGCATGAACGGCGCTCAAGGCTCCTCACCGCAGGCGCAGATGGACGCTTTGCTGCGGCTGCTGAACCGGCCCCAGGCCAACGGGCGTGGCGCGCAGCCCAGCCGGCTGGTGGTGCAGGCGCAAAGCCGGCTGCTGCTGGTGGATCAGTCGGAAATCTGCTACGCCGCCATCGACGAGGGTATTATTCGCGTGGTCACGCAGCAGATGGAGGGCCAGTCAAAGTGCCGCACGCTTGAGGAATTGCTTGACCTGCTGGACCCGGCTGTCTTCTGGCGCGCGCATCGGGGCTTTGTGGTCAACATCAACCACATTCGCGAAGTGGTGCCGTGGTTCAAGTCCAGTTACCAGCTCCGCATGAATGACAGGAAGCAGACCGAGATTCCCGTCAGCCGGGCGCAAACCAAGCGCCTGCGCGAGCTCTTTAATCTGTAAGGTCCTTGCACTGCTCGCGAAAGGATTCGTCGCGCGCGTTAATCGTAGCGCTCAAAGATAATCTGTTTGCGGTGCCAGCCGAAGCCCTTGAGGCGGTCGCGCACGGCGCTGACCATTTCATTCAGGCCGCAGATGTAAGCGTAGACATCAAACCGCAACTGCGCCGCCGGCGTTGAGGGATCAGGCGGTGCAAACGGCAGGGCCTGGCCCAAACGCGCTGCGCGCTCTTCCACAATGCGCGCCACGTGGTCCTGCACATAGCCGCGCAGGCCCGTCCAATCTTCACCGGCACGGCTGAGCGTTGGCAGGTAGTGAAAATTCGCGTGCTTCGCGGCCAGCGCCTCGAACTCCTCGCGATAATAGATCTCGGTCTGATGCCGCGTTCCGTATACAAGCCATATCTCGCGCCCCTGGCTGCGGTCAGGACCATCGTGCGGAAACAGCCACTGCATAAATCCGCGAATGGGCGCAATGCCCGTGCCGGTGGCGATGAAGATGGAATCTGTGAGCGGCTCGCGCAAGGTGAAAAAGCCGTTGGGGCCGTACACCTGGATGGTCTCATGCACGTTCAGGTCCGGCAGGTCAGCCAGATAGTTGGAGAAGTAGCCATCCTCGACGCGATTCACGCAAAGCTCAAAGCGGTTGCCGCGCGGGGCTGAGGCCAGCGAATAGGCGCGCGTCTCGGTCTTGCCGTTGTGGTCAGGAACCACCGCGGTGACAAACTGGCCGGGGGCAAACGAAAAATCAGGAATATCCTCAAGGACAAATTCAAAATGAAAGCACTGCGCGGATTGTGAAAGGCACTGCTTGTGCGCCAGGCGTGCGGTGTGAAGCTCTTGCATCGACAGGGTGTCTCGCTATGGGGAAAGATCCGGCCGGGGATGCGCCAGAGGAAGTATCTCCAGCCGGACACCGGGGTGGCAAGGCGGCCGTCCCTTTTCGTGAACCGCGGCACGAGCCGCTTTATCCGTGAGCCTGCGCCAGCGCATGCCAGCAGAGTTGCAACCCCATGGCGAGGAGCCACACCGAGAGCACCAGCCGCATGACCCGCGTGGGAATCCGCGGCGCCAGGCCGCTGCCTGCCAGCCCGCCCAGCACGCCGCCCGCGATGAGTTGCACCAGCAGCGGCAGGTCGACGCCGCCATGCGCCATGTGCATTGAACCGCCAATGAGGGCCAGGCACAGGCCGAAGGCCAGATCGGTGCCGACGATGCGCGCCGGCGCCAGCGGCGAAAGGCTCATGAGCGCCAGCGTGCCCAGCGCGCCCGCACCGGAGGAGGAGAAGCCGACCTCGGCGCCCACCGGCAGCATGACGGCTGCCAGCCACAGGGGTCGCGAGCGGCGCTCGGTCCCCTGCGCTCGCGGCCAAAAGTGGCGATAGATGTGCCAGCCCGAGGAGAATGCAATCATGAGGCCAAGCGCAAGAAAGAGCCACAAATCGCTGCCGGGCGCGTGCGCCACATGCTCAAAGAACTCTGAGCCGGCAAGCACGCCGGGCACGCCCGCGGCGAGCATGAAGCCCAGCGTGCGCCAGTCCACCAGCCCGCGCGCCACCTGCACCGGCACCACCACCAGCTTGACTGCCGCGGCATAGGCCAGCGCCGTGCCAATGGCAATGGGCGCGGGAACATTCAGAAAGAGGATGAGCAGCGGTGCGATGATGGAGCCGGCGCCCACGCCTGTGATGGCGATGAGTGCGGCGATGGCGAATCCGAGGGCGAGCTCCATGACGATCTCCGCTTACGAGGCCTGAATGTGAATGCCGCACTCGAGCTTGCGGCCGGACCAGCGCCCGGAGCGCGGGTCACTGGGATCGAACGGAAGCGCGGTGCACGGCTCGCAACCGATGCTCGTGTAGCCGAGGTCATAGAGCGGAAGCAGCGGAATGGCGTGCTGCCCGGCGTACTGCCACACATCGCGCGTGGTCCACTCCGCCAGCGGGCTGAGCTTGGCCAGCGTGTGGCCCGTGGGCAGCGCAAAGCTCTCCTCCGCATGCAGATTGGCGCGCGACTTCGATTGCTGGCGGCGCAGGCCAGTGACCCAGACGCCGTAGCCGGCCAGGGCGCGAAAGAGCGGGCCAACCTTGCGCAAGCCGCAGCACTTGTCCGGTGCGCTCTGGTTCAGGATGCCGAACTGCGCCTCCTGTGCGGCTACCGTCTGCTCAGGCACCACATTCACCAGGTTCAACTTCCACTCGGCTGCCATGCGGTCGCGATAAATCAGCGTTTCGGCAAAGTGGTAGCCCGTTTCCAGAAAGAGCACGGGGACCTGCGGCAGAAATTCGCGCACCATGTGGAGAACAACCATATCCTCAGCCTGAAAGCTGCTGGTGACGCAAACGTTTGCGGCGCCCTGAAGGCGCTCGCGGAGGAATGCACGCGCCGCGTGCGCGAGCTGGCCGATTTCAGATACCGAGTCCGTCGTCATTGTCATCTTCTCCATTGGGCATCGCGCCAAGGCGCTGGATTTCGTTCAGGATTGCCTCCGCGTCGTCAAACGGAAGCTCGTGTGCAGTGGCGCTGGCCAGGTGCACGGCCGTCAGTGTGATGGGGCCAGCCTCATCGCCCTCCACCAGCACCACGGCGCCCAGCCGTGCAAGGGCGATGAGCGAAGTGGAAAGCGGAACCCGCGTGCGCAGCACCACTGCGCCGGCGTTCAGCAGCGCCTGCTCAAGCTGCGCGGCAAGCTCGGCGCGGTTGCCCAGCACCACCAGTCCGCGGGTGGCGCGATTGATTCGGAACTCGTTCTCTTCGGCGTCCTCAACGCTCGATATCATGCCCGCGCCGGCGGTGCCGTTGTCCTCAGGATCAATCAGGATAAGGCTGCCCGTGGCGCGGCTGTCGCGATAGAGATCGGCCAGCAGCGGACGGCTGGTTTCGATCACCACCTGGCCGATATCATTCAGGGCAAGCTGCCCGGCCGCGTGGTGCTCGAGCCGTTCCACCTGGATACGCGAGCGAATCTCCACAACGCGCGCGCGTACCGTCTGGCTCGTATGCTTCAGCAGATAGGTTGCGCCGGTGCGCAGCGGCTTTGCGTGCATCCACACCACGGTGGCCTCAAAGTGCCTCGTCCTGTGGGGGCGATCCGTGACAGAAACAAGCATTTCTCCGCGGCTGACGTCCACCTCATCTTCCAGCGTGAGCACGACCGATTGCGGAGCATGAGCCGACGCGAGCTCGCCTTCCCACATGGTGATGGAGCTGACCCGCGTGCGGCGGCCGGAGGGCAGCGCAACCACTTCGTCGCCCGGGTGCACGGCGCCCGCGGTAATCTGTCCGGCGAATCCGCGAAAATCCTGGTGCGGACGGATGACACGCTGCACGGGAAAGCGCAGGCCGGTCTGCGCGCGCTCAATCGCCAGCGGCACGGTCTCCAGCAACTCCAGCAGGCTTGGCCCGGTGTACCACGGCATGCGCTGGCTGCGATGGACGACGTTGTCGCCCTCCAGCGCGCTTACCGGAACCGCGATGAGCTCGGGAATCTCGAGCCGCGCGGCAAGCTCGCGCAGCGCCTGCTGATGGCCGCGAAAAACCTCCTCGGAGAACCCCATCAGGTCCATCTTGTTGACGGCGGCAATGACGATGGGAATGCCCAGCAGCGCGGCGATGCACGCATGGCGGCGCGTCTGGTCCAGGATGCCCTTGCGTGCGTCCACAAGCACAATCGCCACATCCGCCGTGGAGGCTCCCGTGGCCATGTTGCGCGTGTACTGCTCGTGCCCCGGCGTATCCGCAATGATGAATTTGCGCTTTGCCGTGGAGAAGAAGCGATACGCGACGTCAATCGTGATGCCCTGCTCGCGCTCCGCGCGCAGGCCGTCGGTGAGCAGCGCGAAATCGATCGCGGAGTTCCGCGTGACCGATTGAATGTGGTCGTCGTAGACGTTGCGCGAGTCGTAAAGCAGCCGGCCAATCAGCGTGGACTTGCCGTCATCCACGCTGCCTGCCGTGCTGAAGCGCAGCAGCCCCTTGGCGCGCTCGGCCTCAAGATGATCTTCAATCCGGTATTCGGCGGCGTTCGCCAGCGGCCCGCCTTCGAGTTCGGTGAGACTCTGTTCCGCAATGCCCATCAGAAATAGCCCTCGCGCTTTTTCAGCTCCATGGAGCCGTCCGTGTCGTGGTCAATGATGCGATTGGCGCGCTCGGAGTTCCGCACCTGCATCAGCTCGGCGATAATCTTGGGAACCGTATCGGCGTCAGAGCGAATGGCGCCGGTGCAGGGACTGCAGCCGAGCGAACGCAACCGGCACTTCACCCACTGCTCCTCGCCGGGCAGGCCCTTGATGAACGACTGTTCCACGGGGATAAGGCCGTCAGCGCGCACCAGCATGCGGCGCTCCTTGGCGAAGTAGAGCGGCACGATGGGAATCTTTTCCAGGTGGATGTAATGCCAGACGTCGAGCTCGGTCCAGTTGGAGAGCGGAAAGACGCGGATGCTTTCGCCCGGTGCGATGCGCGCGTTGAACAGGCTCCACAGCTCGGGCCGCTGGTTCTTGGGGTCCCACTGGCCTGCCTTGTCGCGAAAGGAAAAGATGCGCTCCTTGGCTCTCGACTTCTCCTCGTCGCGTCGCGCGCCGCCAAAGGCAGCATCAAAACCGTACGCGTTCAAGCCGTCCAGCAGCGCCTGCGTTTTCAGCAGTCCGCAGCACCGCTGCGTGCCCAGCTCCACAGGATTGGCGCCTTTGGCGATTGCATCCTCGTTGCGCCACACGTGCAGCTTTACGCCGAGCTCGGCCGTGTAGCGGTCGCGGAATTCGAGCATCTCTCGAAACTTGTAGCCGGTGTCAATGTGCATCAGCGGGAATGGAATCGGCCCGGGATGAAAGGCCTTCTGCGCCAGCCGCAGCATCACCGACGAATCCTTGCCGATGGAGTAGAGCATCACCGGCCGCTGGAACTCCGAAGCGACCTCGCGAAGGATGTGGATGCTTTCGGCCTCCAGCACCTCGAGATGAGTGAGCCGGTCAGAGACACTCATGAATGGGCCTCCCCGGAGAGGAGAACGATGCGCGGACGCCACAGGGCAGCGCGCGTGGCCGGAATCTGCGGAAATATGATCAATTATTCTCTCCAGTGTGGAACTTGCGCGGAAAAACAAAAAACCCGCGGCGGCAGGAACTCTGCAGCGCGGGCCTATGGGGAAAATCTTGCTGAGCTTAGTTCAGTCTTACCCCACACGCCGACGCACTGCGCAACAACATGCGCAACACATGGCCGAGGTGGAGAAGAATCTCATTGCATTTACTATAGCGGCTGAGGGCGTCCGGGTCAAACCGGCCGCCAATCGAGCCTGGCAGCGGCTTACGCCAGCCGGTTGAGGGCCGCCGCAAGGTCAAAGTCCTTTGCAGTGATGCCGCCGGCGTCGTGCGTGACCAGTGCGAGCCGCACGCGGTTGTAGCGGATGTCGATGTCAGGATGGTGGCCTGCCTCCTCAGCCAGGCTGCCCACCTGGTTCACAAAGGCAAGCGCGGCCACGAAGTCGTTCAAGGAAAAGACGCGTTCGAGCTCGCCGTTCACAACCTTCCACGCAGGAAGGCCGCTGAGGCGCGTTTGAATCTCCTGCTGCGACAGTGCGGGCATGATAAGTCCTCCACGAACCAGTATGCGCCTTCACGGGCCGGCGATGTGGCCCCGATGACGAAGATCGCCGTCCGTCCGTTCGGTGCGCTCAGGGCTGCACCACAACAAACATGGTTGCGCCGTGCCGGTTGATGAGCAGCAGCACGGGGCGGTTCCCCGCCGCCTGCATCGCTGCCCGGTACTGCGCAAGATTCTTCACCGGCTTGCGATCCACCTGCTGAACCACGTCGCCGGGCCGGATGCCTGCGGACGCAGCCGAGCTGGCCGGATCGACATCGGTCACCGCCACGCCCTGCGTGCCCTGCGGCAACCCCAGGTGCTGCGCGAGCGCGCCGGTAAGCTCCTGCGCCTGCACGCCACGCAGAGCCGTTGCACCGCCGCCTTCGCCAGATGTGTTTGCAGCGGCATTCTCCGGATATGCGCCCAGCTTTACGTCCATCTGCTGCGTTTTTCCGTTGCGGTAAACCTCAAGGTGGGCCACTGACCCCGGCGCAAGCACAGCAACGCGCAGGCTGAGGTCATTCGCGCCGGCCACGTTTTTGCCGTTCAGTTCGAGAATGATGTCGCCGCGCTGAAGCCCCGCCTGCGCCGCCGGACCTCCGGGGCTCACATCGCCCACAAGCGCGCCGCCTCCCTGCTTCAGTCCGAAGGCCTGCGCCAGATCAGGATTCACATCCTGAATGCTGACCCCGAGATAACCGCGGACAACCTTGCCGTGCGCGACAATTTGATCCATGACGTTGCGCGCCATGTTGATGGGAATGGCAAAACCAATGCCCTGGTTACCGCCGCCGTTGGCCGAGAGGATGGCCGTGTTGATGCCAATCAGGTCGCCGCGCAGGTCAATCAGCGCGCCGCCAGAGTTGCCGGGATTGATGGCGGCGTCGGTCTGGATAAAATTCTCATAGCGCTCCACTGATCCGTGCAGCGTGCGGCCCGTCGCGCTCACAATGCCCATGGTCGCGGTTTCGCCAATGCCGAAAGGATCGCCGATGGCGAAGACCAGGTCGCCGACCTTGAGCGCCGATGAGTCGCCGATGGAAACAGTGGGCAGGCCGCTGGCGTCAATCTTCAGCACGGCAATGTCCGTGCGCGGGTCCGTGCCGATGACGCGAGCCTTGTATTTGTGGTGATTCTGCGTAAAGACCTCCACATCGGACGCGCCGGCCACAACATGATTATTGGTGAGGATGTAGCCGCCGGAGTTGACGATGACGCCCGAGCCCAGGCTCTGCTCCCGCTCAGTTTGCGGTTGCGCCAGAGCGTTGAGCTGGCCGCCGAAGAACTGCTGAAAGAAGGGGTCGGCGAAAATCGCCGGCATGTTCTGCCGGTGCACCACCTTGGTGGACGAAATGTTCACCACCGCCGGCAACGCAGGATCAATTACTGAGGCGAATCCGTTGTTGAAATTCCCCAAATTCACCGGGCTGGTGCTCGTATCCACGCGCAGAGGAATCTTCTTGGGGATTGATGATCTCCGGCCCGGCAGATGCAGCCAGCCTGCCTGATACAGGCCCGCAAAGATGAGAACAAGGGCAATCAAAGCCAAAAGCCAATAGGGAAATCTTCTGCGGACAGCATTCATGCGGGTTTTCCTCCGAGCCATGTGGGCGCACTGCATACGCGCACGCAACCAATGTGCACGGCGCGATGCATTCCTTCCGCGCAGGGTTGGTCCATTCGTTCAAGAAAAGGCATTCAAGAATAGGCCTTCAAGAATAAGAAGGATCGCGGATAGCGAAGCCGCCCCTGATCATTGGGATTCGCTGAGGGCGCGGAGAGTTGGTTCGCACCCTGCGAAGAGCAGACTGCGGAGCGGGAACTGGAGCGCGGAAAGCGCCTGGGCGGCTATTCCACCGTGACCGATTTGGCCAGATTGCGGGGCTGGTCCACGTCGCAGCCGCGGCGCACGGCAATGTAGTATGCCAGCAGTTGCAGCGGCACAATCTCAATCAGCGGCGCCAGCAGCTCGAACGTATGTGGAATGGGGAGTACGTGCTCCACCAGACCGCCAATTGTCGAGTCGCTCTCGGTGGCGATGGCAATCACGCGGCCTGAGCGCGCCGTCACCTCCTGAATATTCGAGAGCGTCTTTTCATAGCGCAGGCGCGAGGCCGGATCGTCATGGTCGCAGGTGGCCAGCACAACCACTGGCAGCGTCTCATCAATCAGCGCATTGGGCCCGTGCTTCATCTCGCCGGCCGGATAGCCCTCGGCGTGAATGTAGGAGATTTCCTTCAGCTTCAGCGCGCCTTCCAGCGCGATGGGGAAATGGATGCCGCGGCCAAGATAGAGGAAATCGCGCGCCGTCGAAAACTCCTTCGCCAGTTGCTCGCAAGGCTCAGAGAGTGCGCGCAAAACCTCCTCAATCTTTGCCGGAATGCGACCCAGCTCCTCAATCAGCGCCACCGACTGCGCCGTATCCAGCTTGCCGCGCAGTTGTCCGAGCTTCAGCGCAAGCAGGAAGAGCGCAGTCAACTGCGAGGTGAAAGCCTTGGTGGAAGCCACACCAATTTCCGGGCCGGCGTGCGTATAGATTGCGCCATGCGCCTCACGCGCCACCATGGCTCCCACCACGTTGCAAATGGCCACGGTTTTTGAGCCCAGAGCCTTCATCTCGCGCTGCGCGGCCAGCGTGTCCGCCGTTTCGCCGGATTGCGTAATCAGCAGGCCCAGTGCACCGGGCCCCGCGATGGGGTCGCGATAGCGATACTCGCTGGCGTAATCCACGTCCACAGGCAGCCGCGCCAGACGCTCAATCATGTATTTGCCGGTGAGCGCGGCATGCCAACTGGTTCCGCACGCGGCAATGTTGATGCTGGTGGCCGCAGCCAGCTCAGCATCGTCAATCTCCATCTCGCCCATGAAGACCTTGCCTGAGTCCAGCGAAACGCGGCCCAGGGTGGTGTCGCGGATGGCACGCGGCTGCTCCCAGATTTCCTTGAGCATGAAGTGCTTGTAGCCGCCCTTTTCCGCCTGAATCGGATCCCACTGGATGCGCGTGAGCGGACGCTTGATCGAATTGCCCTCGAAGTCCGTGAGCCGCACGCCTTCGCGCGTCAAAATCGCCATCTCGCCGTCGCCCAGGAAGTACATGGTGCGCGTGTGATGCAGAATGCCCGGCACATCCGACGCGACAAACGACTCGCCCTCGCCCACGCCAACCACCACCGGAGGGCCGGAACGCGCCGCAATAATCTTGTCCGGCTCAGCCGCGGACAGAATGCCCAGCGCAAAGGCCCCGGTGAGCCGCTTCACGGTGCGGCGCACAGCGTCTTCCAGCAAAATCGGAGCGCCGGCGGCCTCGGCATCCTTCTGCACCTGCTCCAGCAGGTGCGCGATAATCTCCGTGTCGGTTTCCGTGACAAACTTGTGACCCTGCGCCGTCAACTCATGCTTGAGCGCCAGGTAATTTTCCACAATGCCGTTGTGGACCACCACGATGCGGCCCGTGCAATCGCGGTGGGGATGGGCATTTTCTTCCGTCGGCCGGCCGTGCGTGGCCCAGCGCGTGTGCCCAATGCCAAAGGTCCCTTCCAGCGGATGTTCGCGCAGAACCTCTTCCAGCCGCTGCAGCTTGCCGGGCGCGCGCGAGACCTTGAGGGTGGGAAAGCCCGGGCTGCCCACGGCGATGCCCGCCGAGTCATAGCCGCGATACTCCAGGCGCCGGAGCCCCTCGAGAATAACCGGAACCACTTTCTTGGAACCCACGTAGCCGACAATGCCGCACATGCAGAGATTTTAAGCGACACCGGCCCCCGCGGCCCTGCCACAAAGGTCGCAAACCCGCCTCTGGAAAGAACTTTTGTTCCTCCGCGCAGCCGGCTATTCCTCAATGCGGTATGTAAATTCCTCAATCACCGGGTTGGTCAGCACGTCGCGGGCAATCTGCTCGACGGTGGTCCGCGCCGCCTCCTGGGAGAGGCCATCTGCAAGAGAAAGCGCGAAATACTTGCCCTGCCGCACGGCAGCCACCTCCGCGTGGCCAATCTTGCGCAGGGCGTTCTGGATGGTCTGGCCCTGGGGGTCCAGCACCGACGGCTTCAACGTGACATAGACATGCGCCTTCATCTTGCCTGATTATAAGAGTTCCGGCGGATGGCCGGAGCCTGCGCCACGGAATTTCCTCCCGGCGCGATGGATTTTCCCCCCACGGCCCGCGCCTTGCACACCCGGCCGCACCCCGCGCTGAAGCAGTTGGAACGGAGACCTGGAACGTATGGTGAACTACCTCGAGTTGCCCCTCGGAGAACGCTCGCCGGAAGTCTTTCGGGCGGTCATCGAGATTCCCAAGGACGCAACCAACAAGTTTGAATACGACAAGAAGCTGCACGTCTTCAAGCTCGACCGCAACCTGCACTCGCCCGTGCACTACCCCGGCGACTATGGCTTTATTCCTTCCACGCTCAGTGACGATGGCGATCCGCTGGATGTGCTGGTGCTGGTGGCGGACCAGAGCTTCCCCGGCTGCGTGCAGGAAGTGCGCCCCATCGGCCTGCTGGAGATGATGGATCAGGGCATCCTGGATGAAAAAGTGCTGGCCGTGGGCAAAAACAATCCGCGCTACGCCAACATCTGGAATTACACCGACATCTATCCGCACCTGCTCAAGGAGATTACCCACTTTTTCTCCATATATAAGGACCTGGAGGGCAAGCGCGTGGAGGTGAAGGGCTGGCATGATGCCGCCTATGCGCGCGATCACGTGGTGCGCGCAGCACAGATGTTCAACGAGTCCAAGGCCAAGCATCCGGCAAAGGAAAAGCACGCCAAGTAGCCTGGCGATGCGCATCGCGGCGCTCGTGGCAGGCTCCACAGCACGGGCAGCACTGCCAGCAGCAGAATCGCCCGCGCATAGCCCGCGCCGCCCAGAATGTCCTCAATGCCATAGGGTCCGCCGGCCACCATAAAGCATGGTGGCTGCAACCAGCGGAAGAAGCCGCATCATTCCCGGCAGCAACTGCGGGCGGGAAGACATATTTCAGAATTTAACAACTCTTGCGCGCCGCCCCAAGCAGAAAAACCCACCCCGCGCAGCAGGGCTGCAACCGGACCATGGCAGCGCAGACTGCGCAAGCCCGGCGACGCCACCCATGGGCCCACAAGTATCCTCTTCCGGCGGCGTTCACTCACTTTCCGGTATAATCGCTGGCAGAACCGGAGAGATGGCCGAGTGGCTGAAGGCGGCGGTTTGCTAAACCGTTATAGGGTCAAAAGCTCTATCGGGGGTTCGAATCCCCCTCTCTCCGCCAGCAAAACTGCCCGTTCCGCCGACACCCCCGCACACAATCTTTCAAGCCCGGATTCCCGGATCGAGCCTAAGTCCATTTGCCCCGGCCTTCCACAATCGTGATGTAACGGTCGATGGGCGGATCCGCAAAGCGCTCGGTTTTGCCGCCGGGCAACGGCCACTTGATCTCAACCCAATCCAGCTTTCGGCGCTTGCCGATGCCAATCACCATGCGAGGATCGTGGCTGGAAAGATAACTTCCGCCCCCCACTTTCATCCGGTGCTGCTTCAAGTCCTGCGCCTGATAGGTAATCCGCGCTCCAACCGCATCTCGATTGGATTGGCTCCCGACGAGCCTGATTCCTAGCCAGTGATTCTCAGCGCCGGCCGTGTTGCGCAGCAGAACCGGCGCGCCATCATTCACCCCAATCAGGACGTCCACGGCGCCGTCGTTATTGAAATCACCAATCGCCAGTCCGCGTGCTGAAAGCGGCTGCTGGAAGATTGGCCCGCTCTGCTGGCTGATGTTGCGGAATCCCTTGCCGGTTCCCTGGAAGAGGATGGGGCGCTCTTCATACGTCACGCGCGAATGAATTCTGTCGATTAAATCGTCGGGGTTTCCATTGGCCAAAAATAAATCCAGGTTTCCATCGTTATCAAAGTCGAAGAATTTGAGGCCCCAGCCGCTCATTAGATAGGTGGCGGAGGCGATGCCCGTCTGGCCGCCATTGTCGTCGAAGGTTTCGTCGTGATTGTTGTGGTAAATCGAGAAGGATTGGCGATCAAGATTGGCGACAAAAAGATCCATAAAGCCGTCCTGATCGTAATCCGCGGAGTCCACGCCCATTCCGGACCGCGCGCGCCCGCCGGAGCTGTAGGCAACGCCGGCAAGCTCTCCGATTTCTTCAAACTTTCCATGCCCGTGATTGCGGAAAAGGAAATTTCGAGTGGTGTCGTTGCTCACGTAGAGATCCATCAAGCCATCGTTGTTGATGTCGGTGGCAACCACCCCCCAGGCCTTTCCCAATTGGCCGGCGATGCCCGACTCCTTACCAACGTCAGTGAACGTGCCGTCGCCATTGTTGCGAAAAAGCCAGCTCGGCATGGGCGTGTAAACGGTGGGAATGCAGTAGTGCCGCAGGCCGTCGTCGTGGATGCCGCAAGGCTTGTTCAGCTCTTTGCTGAACTCCACGAACCGGCAGACAAAAAGATCGAGCAATCCATCGTTGTTATAGTCAAACCATACCGCGCTCGATGACCATCCCGGAGCCGCTACGCCTGCCTTCTCCGTTACATCGGAAAAGGTTCCGTCGCCGTTGTTGTGGTAGAGAATGCTTCTTCCGTACTGGGTAACGTACAGGTCGGGCAGACCGTCGTTGTCATAATCGCCGACCGCGACTCCCTGGCCGTATCCGCCCGCCGCTACGCCTGCCTTTTCCGTTACGTCAGTGAAGGTTCCATCCCGATTGTTGCGATAAAGCGCGTTGCGGAGCGGCTGGCTCGGATTATAGAAATCGCATTTGCCGCTGTTCACAAGATAGATATCCATCCAGCCATCATTGTCGAAGTCGAGAAAGGCGCACCCTGGCCCGGAGCTCTCTGGAAGATATTTTTCAGGGGACTTTCCCGATGTGTGCACCCACTTGATGCCGCTTGCTTCAGGAGGAACCACGGCAAATGGGATTTGTGTGGCGCCGGTGAGTGCGAAGAGCGGACGCTGCGGAAACAGGCAGGCGGTTGCGACCGCACGTGACACAAACTGACGCCGCGTCAATTTTCCTTTGCCGATCTGATTCATCGTCTCTTTGCGGCCTTTGTCCAGATATCCCTGCGTGCTGAGACGGAATACGCCGGAGAGAATCGAAAAGCTACTGCGGTTGATCTCCCGCGGGCGCTCCGGAGTGATCCTTGGAATTGAGACTTTGGAGAATCGCAAATTCCTTTTCCGCTTCCGCCTTGTTCCCGGTTCTCACGAGGGCAGTCGCCAGCGCGTTGTGGATGTCAGGATTTGCGGGCGTCAGGCGCTCGGCGTGCTTTAACGGGGGAATTGCCTCTGCATACTTCTTTTCGTTCAGCAGGGCCACTCCCCAACCAAGATAAGCCTCTGCAAAATTCTGATTGAGTTTTGCCGCCTGCGAGAAGCGGGCAATTGCTTCGTCCCAGTCTCTGGCGTGCTGCGCAAGCATCCCCAGGATGTATTCCGAGTCGGCATTGCCGGGGTCCACGCGCAGTTCCTTCTGGAACTCCTCTTTGGCACGGGCCGGAGCGTCCGGTCCGCCATTGGGGTCTGAGAGCAGCAATCTGCCCATGAGGAAATGGATGCCACGGGCATTTGGATCCTTTTTGAGTATCTCCTCATATTCAAGCTCTGCCGGCTTCCACCTGCCCTGTTCCTCCAGCGCCTCCGCGTTCAGTTTGTGAGCAGCGCTGGATTGCGGCGCAGTGCGGGCGAGATCCAGGGCAGTGCGCGTCGACAAGTCGGAGTAGGCATGGACAATGACGTACAGCACATCGGGGTCGCGGCCAAAATCCCTGCTGAGCAGACGGATGAAATCCAGCGTGGCGGGTTGATCGTTCATCGCAAGAGAGCAACGAATTCCGAGTACGCCTGCCTGCTTTCTGGTTTCCGCGGCAGACTGAGCCGTCATGATCCGCTTGAGCGCGGAAATCGACTCTCGACAGTGGCCTTGCTGGGCAAGGTCAATGGCTTGCTGGGTTGAAGTATGGGTTGCGGGCGAAGCTGGCCTGGCGTGTTGAGCACTGGATTGGAACCCAGGCAGCGCGGCAACGGATAAGAAAAATATTGCGGATGATTTGAGCCAGTGGCTACCCATTGCTGCGCAGTCTGCTTTTCAAGGAATTCTTGATTCGAAACAAAAAACCGCTGCTACAGGCACAATTTGTGCCTGTAGCCATAGCATGCGGTTTCCTGCGATTTGTCAATAGTAGAGTTTCAGCGACAACTGAATGTTCCGCGGTGGTTGAGCAGTGGTAATCTGCCCCATTGTTGGACCGATGGATGTATCCGGAGCGTTGTACTGAACGTGGTTGAAGGCATTGACGAAGTCCGTGCGGAATTGCAGACGGAAGCGTTCAGTGAGTGGGAAGTCCTTATGGATGCTCGCATCAATATCTGTGTAGCGCGGCGACCGGAGACCTGAGAGCTGCGCTGCACAGTTTCCGAATGTGCCAACCGCCGGCTGCGTGAAGTTGCCATTGTTCGTGAACCACTGCGTGCCCACCCCTGAGATGGAAGTATTCTCGATGGACGGCAGAGAGTTGCAATTTGCGCGAGCACCGCGGCTGAATGTGCCGGAGACGTCCTCCGCGCCAAAAATCGGCATCGGCCAGCCAGTACGGAACGACACGATTGGGCTCACTGCCCAGCCGCCGATGACCTGGTCCACCGACTTGCGTACCCCGCCAGCAAATTGCTTACCGTGGCCGAAGGGCAGTTGATAAACGGCATACGCGGACAGCACGTGAGTGGCATCGTAGTAGCAAGGCGCCCACTCCGCTCTCTGATCGTAGACATTTTGCCAGTACGCCGATGCGCTGAGGGCATTGCTCCATGCGCCGTAATATCCGGTGCTGTCAGACATGCATTTGGAGTAGGTATAGGAGACTTGTCCCTGAAGCCCGTTCGACATTTCCTTTTGCAGGATTGCCTGCAGAGAGTTGTACTCCATATTTCCATTGGATTTCGTGCCTGAGATCGTTGCTCCTTCGTTGATCCCGTTGTTGTCCTCTGACAGAAGATTTCCTTCACTGTCTGTCAGCCCTGGATTGCCCAACGCGCTGTAGAATCCCAGGTTCTTGGCAAAATAAGGGCTGTCCGCTGTGGTCCCGTCGGGGAGCAACTGCCTCTGGCCGTAGTCGAACGGAACCATCAGGTGTGTACCCTTTTGTCCGACATATCCAACCTGGAAGGTCATGCCCTTCGCGATTTGCTGCTGGATGGTCAGATTCCATTGATAGGCCATCGCCGGCTGCACGTTGGGGTCCCATATCCGGAAAAGGGACTGAGCATAGCAGGCGTATGCCGGTGCGTCGCAGGATGCGTTGGATCCGCTGCCCACAATGCCGTCGGATGAGTCCGTGAGCGGCAGATCAGTATTGTTGTACGCAGCGTTGATTTCTGCCGGCGTGAACGGCGGGTTAAGGGTAAGACGAAGGTTGGTGCCCGTGCCTTCCAGGTAAGAGGAAACGGTGAACGCGCCGCGCACAACCGTGCGATTGCCCAGCATCGAGGGCGTCCACGCGAAGCCGATACGAGGCTGGAAGTCTCGCCCGCCGTAGAAGCCGTTATAGAGGGCGCGGCTGGCTCCATCCTTATCGGCAAGCTGGATCTGTCCGGTACTGATGTTGTAGTTGGCCTGCTCGTTGTTCTTTTCAACCCAGGGCGTGTGCGCTTCATAGCGCAGGCCCAGATTCAGCGTGAGGGTATTGGTGGCCCGCCATGTATCTTCGGCGTAGAGACCAATCACATTCTCAGACTGCTGCCATGTGGCGCCTGTGCTGACGCCGCGGCCGTACGATTGCGGCAGACCGAGCACAAAGTCCGCGCCACCATCGCCCGTCCCGTTTCCGGCCGAAGCGGGGTCAACGGCGGTAAATTGTCCGTTGAAATCCATAAAACCAAGCTCGCCGTTATTGCCCGCGTAGAACGTCTTGATGGTGTTGCGCCAGAACTGGCCGCCGAATTTGAAGCTGTGCTGCCCATGCGTCCAGGTGATTGAATCTTCAGCCTGCCAGACGTGGTCATCAAAGCTCTGCGTTTGCTCCTCCGCGCCGATGGTGTTCAGGGTGGTGTTGGTAAAGTCGAGGTACAGCAGACCAGGCACGTTGGCGGGATTGCCATTCCCAATGCCCAGCGTGTTGCCCAAATCTGCCACGCCTGAAGCCCAACTGTTGCCGCTGTTGAGAGTGATGTGGCTCCAGCCAAGGCGGAAGTTATTCAAAAGGTTGCCCGTCAGCGTTCTTGTCCACTCGCCCACTGTGTTGTAGATCGGCGTGGTGGAATAGCCGTTGGACAACACTGCCACTGAATTGGTGGAAGGATTGTTCTGATACGCACGGGTAAACCGGTAGGAGATGTTGTCCTTGGTGTCGGGCGTATAGTCAATCTTCAAATCGCCCTGGTCCACGTTCTGGGCAGATCCGACGGTGTTGACTGCATTGTTCTGCAGGTTGGTGCCTGTGGCAGTGGGATAGAGGCTGGAAGAGAACAGAGCCGACGCCACCGGGCTGATCATCGTAGAGGGAATCTGATTACGCGGGAAGGGATTGCGCGGTGAGGCTGGAGTGGATCCAGGAGTGCATGGCGCAGTGAAGGATGCGCAGGGGTTGTACAGCTGATTCGTGACATTGCCGTTCGAGTCGCGATCCAGGCAGACTCCTGAGCCGTCAAAGCCGCTGGTGCAAAGCGCGCCGTAATCGCCGCTTCGTTCAGCCGTGGTGAAAACCGAAATTGCACTTTGTGAACTGGGGATGTCGAACCGCTGCCCTTGATAATCGGCAAAGAAGAAGAGTTTGTTCTTCAGGATGGGGCCGCCGGCGGTGAAGCCAAACATATTCCAGCGAATTTGGTCTTTCGGCAGGGCGGTCATATTGTTCGACCAACTGTTCGCATTCAGCACGTTGTTCCGGAAATACTCCCATACATCGCCGTGGAAATTATTGGTTCCCGACTTGATGATGGCGTTGACGATGCCGCCCTCAAAATTGCCGAACTCGGCGGGAGCATCGCTCGTGATCAGATTGAACTCCTGAATCGCATCGGGAGCAGGCGTATACCCAAGCAGGTTGTCTGAAACCTGGTTGTTGTCCATGCCGTCAAGCAGGAAGTTGTTTGCCTGCTCGCGGTTGCCGTTGATCAGCGGACGGCCGCCATAACCACCGGTATTGTTGCCATTGTTGAAGCTGCTGGGATCGGTTGTCACGGCGCCCGGAGCAAGAAGCGTAAGCTGAACGTAATTGCGCGAGGCAAGCGGAAGATTGTCGGTGGTTGTCGAGTTGATGATCGTGCTGACCTGCGTGGACTCCGTCTGCAAAACCGGCGCCGCACCGGTCACTTCCAGCGTCTCAGTCACCTGGCCAACCTTCAGCGCCGCATCCATGCGTGCAACCTGGTTGACGGTGAGGACAAATGGAGCATGCGAGACGGTGGTAAAGCCGTCTTTCTGGACCGTGAGAGTGTAGCTGCCCGCCGGCAACTCTGAAATGCGATAAAGACCGGAGTCGCCGGAGAGGGTGGTATAGATGGTGCCCCGATCCACTGAGGTTGCTTTGACCGTAGCCCCAGGAACGGCCGCGCCGCTTGGGTCAGTGACTGTGCCGACGATGGTTGCGGTAACCGCCTGACTCCATGCCAAAGGGGACAGAACGGCCACAATAGCCAATAGGAAACCCGCTAACGAGATTGCTCTCTTGCTCATGTCAAAGACCTCCTGAAGAGTTGAACTGCGCAAGTAAATCATTGATTCTTCGGGGGCAGCGATCCACTTCTGCCGGCCCCTCGAACGATTGCGGCACCATCCAGGCCTGCCTTGTTTCCACTAAAACCAGGTCAAGCCTCCTATTTTTGCAACGTTCATTAGATTCGCTTTTTGAACCCCTCCCTATCCTTGCGCCTGTATGCCTTACGCGCGGTGCTCCACAGAATGAATACAGTGAGAGTTCTAAAAACAAGCGCGCCAAGGGCGTAGCCCACCGCCCTGAACAAACCCACGCCAAGCCCGCACTTCAAGTTTCAGCGAGTTCAACATTTCCGATCGAGCGCGGGAGATGAACAATCAAAAATATCGCGCTTAGCTTAGGACGAATTGGCAAAAAACGCAACGCTTTTTTTGATGTTTTCTCACATCATGCTATATAGCACAATCTAAATCCTCTATAGCAAATCCAAACCGGAGGGCCTGCCCGCAATGGAATGCGGCTGTGGATATTTACTGGGCGGAAGCGACGGCCAAGATTGCAAATCGAGAGGGGGCACTCGTCTTGATGCAAGCCAATACAGGCACTTTCAGCCCATTTTTATCGCCTCCCACAGCGGAGCAACCGGCCCTCAACTGCCAGGTTGAACGGCAGGCTTTCGGAATTTTCCGGCTCTGGGCATGGAACTGAGCTATATAGCAATCTTTTCTCTAGCGCAGGACCGCGCTATAGCACATACTCTGCTACGGCACTGGAAGAAACGCCTGGATCGCGCTTGCTTCCTCTCCGGCAGGAGCGGTTATGCTCGGGTGCATGGCCTGGGGAAAAACCGGAGCCCCTTTCATCGGATGAGATCGCAACAGTATTCGCAGCAATGAGGACGAACGATGCCGAACCGCACTGAGGAACCGATCTATAAGCAGATTCAGAACGCCATACGGCGGCGGATCGACTCTGGACAATTGAAGCCGGGGAATCCCGTTCCCTCAGAGCGCGAATTGGCGCGGCTGCACAAAGTGAGCCTGATGACGGCCCGCCATGCGCTGAGCGAGATGGCAAAGGACGGGATTGTGGAGCGGCGGCGCGGAGCCGGAACGTTCGTCGCCCCGCCGCGAGTCCAGTTCAACAAGTTGCTGGGCTACACGGAGCAGACGGCGAGCCTGGGGCTTACGGCCAATTCCCGTGTGGTTACGTGCGGGATTGTGACGCGAGAACACGAGATTGCCGCGCGGCTGGGACTGGCGCCAACCGCCCGGCTGGGCAAGGTGGAGCGCGTCCGGCTGGCGGGCGATGAGCCGGTGGCGCTTGAAACCTGTTACTGGTCGGCCGACGAGTATCCAAATCTGGTGGACAGGCCGCTGGAACGGGTTTCGCTGTTTGGCATCATGGAACGGGAGTTCGGCGCACAACTCGCGTACTCCGATGAAGAGATTGACGCGACAGATGCGGACCAGCGCCTGGCCGATAGCCTCGCAATCACGCGCGGGAGCCCGCTGCTTCGCATCCGGCAACTGATCTTCTCCACAAAGAGCCGCGCAACGCTGTACGTGGTGGGATTCTACCGGTCGGGCCGGCACACGCTACGCGTGCGGCGGTTCCGGTAAGGCCAGGGTGCCGGCTGAAACAGGACGTGACGCGCGCCGGCAGCAGAGAAGTCCTGCTGAAACGAGCCTTCCATAATTCCGGCCGAGTTCAACTCCCATACCCGACACCTGCCCGTCGATGCGAGCGCCGCAATCGCCATGCCTCAACTTTCGAGTACTGCGCCTCGCATCAAGAAGCGCTTTGAATGAATCGGTTCGGCTGATGATTCAGGACTGAAGATTCTGGAGACGGGCTTCCCTCTCATTTGCAACCGCGTTATCCAGAGCCACGCGGATAGCGCCATGCAGTTGAGCGTCCGCGCCCAAACTGCTGCAGAGGACCGGGTGAAGCGGAGCATGAAGTTCCCTTTTCATCGTGATGAGCGAGACGATAACACGGAATGTGCCCTGTGCGGGTGGCTGTCCAGGAGTGGCACATGGCGCGCTCGTGCAATTATAGGTGTGATTGAATTCGAGGAGTCGACATGGAAGACCTGATGCGATGCGGAACCCGTAATCTTCGACTCATTGCCCTGGCGGCGACACTGGTGGCTTTCACTTTGCCCGCGGCTGCAGCGCGGCATGGTGCACAAACGCGCACGGGTCCTGTAGTCACTGCATACGTCTTTCCGCGGAATCAGTTCATTCAACCCGGCGAAATTGCCGCGCGAAAACTCACCCGGATCAATTACGCCTTCGCGAATGTTCAGGATGGAAAGGTTGTTCTTGCCAGTCCAGTGGATGCTCCCAATCTTGCCACTCTGGCCGGGTTGAAGAAGGAGAACCCCTCGTTGCAGATTCTCGTCTCGGCGGGCGGATGGCTGTGGTCACGCAATTTTTCAGATGCTGCATTGACGCGGGAGAGCCGATCGCGATTTATCCAAAGTGTGGTGGCTCTCGTTGAGCGCTACAACCTGGATGGGCTGGACATTGACTGGGAGTACCCTGGCCAGGTGGGAGCGGGAAACCAGTTCAGGCCTGAGGACAAGAGGAATTACACGTTGCTTCTTGCAGGGCTGCGGAAGCGCTTTAACCGGGAGCAGCGAAAGCTGGACCGTCCGCTGCTGCTCACCATTGCAGCGGGTGCGAACGATGATTTCCTTGAGCATACCGAGATGCGCAAGGTAGCCCGTTGGGTGGACACGGTGAACTTGATGGCCTATGACTATTACACGCCGGGTTCTGATACGACGACGGGCAATCACGCACCCCTCTACACGGATCCGGCGGACCCAAAACATATTTCTGACGACACCTCAGTGCGGCATTTCGAGCGGGCTGGTGTTCCGGCGAATAAGATTGTTCTCGGCGTGCCGTTTTACGGCCACATGTGGGGCGATGTTCCACCGGACAACCATGGGCTCTTTCAGCACGGAACGCCCGTTCCGCATGCCTTTGCGCGCTATCGGGACATTGTGGACAACATGCTGAATGACGGCTTTAAGCGCTACTGGGACAATGCGTCGTCCGTGCCCTATCTTTACAACGCCGGGAAAAAGCAGTTCGTCTCGTATGAGGATCCCCAGTCGCTCGCGCTGAAATGCGCCTACGTGCAGCGCATGCATCTTGGCGGCATCATGTTCTGGGAGTACAGTGGCGACGCTTCAGGCGCACTGCTGGATACAATCGACCACGCATTCTTTGGCGGCAGCGCAATCGGCGCGAAGGCTGCACGATGACATCGTCCTCCACTGTGAATCCATCGGCCGGCCTTGCCGCACAGGCAGCTTCAGCACGCGTTGTCTCAATCGATATTTTTCGCGGCATCACCATGGCGGTGATGATCTACGTCAATGATCTCGCGAGCGTGCGCGGCCTGAGCAAGTGGACCTATCACATGCCCGCAAACGTAGACGCAATGACCTATGTGGACATGGTCTTCCCCGCGTTTCTCTTCATCGTGGGCATGTCGTTGCCGCTGGCCGTTCGGCATCGTCTGCGGCGCAATCCCTCCGTTGGCCGGCTGTGGCTGCACGTAGCACTGCGTTCGGCAGCGCTGCTTGTGCTGGGACTGATTCTGGCCAACGTGGACAACTGCGACAGGGCAAGAATGCACCTGTCTCCTTATCTCTGGGCACTGCTCGGCCTGGGCGGCGGCATTCTGCTCTGGAACGTTTACACCGGCCTCAGCAGCAAGGTTGTCGCGATTCTTCGGCTGACGGGCGCAGCTCTTGTCGTCTTCGACTTTGCCATCTTCCGTCGCGCCACTCCGGCCGGCGAAGCCTGGATCAACTTCTCTTACCCTGAGATTCTTGGTCTCATCGGCCTCACCTATTTCGCCGTCTGCCTGCTTTACATTCCCACGCGCCGGTGGCGACTGGCACCGCCGGCGTGGCTCATCCTTCTTGTTGCGTACAACTCTGCCTGCTGCGCCAACTGGATTCACATCCGGCATCTGTCGCTTTATCTTTGGCCCTTCGGCAATGGAGCGCTCGCCAGCCTGATTATGGCCGGCGTCGTCACTTCGCTGATTTTTCTCGATGATGGCCGCATCGGCGGGCCGGCGCGCAAAATGCAGCTCGGTGTTGCAATGGCAATTGTCACGTTTGCCGCCGGATGGTTTCTGAGGCCGCTGGGCATCTCCAAAATTCGCGCCACGCCAACGTGGGCGCTCTGGACGGTGGCCGCCTGCTGTCTGCTCTTCACCGCACTTTACTGGCTTTGCGATGTAAAAAAACACACGGCTTGGGCATGGCTGGCGCGGCCGGCAGGCTCGAACACGCTGCTTACCTATCTCATCCCCGACATCTATTACTTCTTTGTTGCGCTCACAGGAACGGCCTATCTGCAGCAGCACTGGAATCAGGGCTGGCCCGGCATCCTTCGCGCCGCCGCATTCACCGTGGCCATGCTGCTGCTGGCCCACGCCGCAACCCGCGCGCGGCTGCGCATGCAGTTGTGAACAGTCCGTTGCATTGAGAACCGGAGGCGACACGTTGATGACTTTGCTCCAGTGGCTCACTCGATCCGCTTCACCTGCGACCAGGCTGTCCGCCGCGATCCTCGTAGGCCTTGCGCTGCTCCCTGGTTGCGCATGGGCGCAGCAGGCCACTCCCGCCGCGCCCATGGAGCCGGATTACAGGACTGGCGCCGAGTTCCGCCAACTGCAGAAGAAGGTGATGCACGCGCGCCTTCTCGATGGCATGGAGGACCTGTCTCGCTGGTCCTTCACCGGCGCGGGGACAATGACGCTTTCAACCACAGAGGTGAAAGAGGGCAGAACCTCACTGCGGATTGCCTCCAACGACAGCATCGGCCGGGTGCAGGGCAGTGGAGACTGGCAGGATATTGTTGCGACGCGCAACTTTCCTTCAGAAGACTGGAGGCAGTACAACCGCATTTCCGTGTGGGTCTTCCCTGATATTGACGGCGCGCCCGCCATTTCGCTGAACATGACGCTGCACAACGAAGGCGAACATTTGCTGCCCGACGACCAGAATGAAGGCCGTGACGATTCCATTCCAATCGTGAATCACCAGTGGAATCACGTCGTCTGGGAGATTCCCTCACTTGATCGCGACAAAGTCACGGGGCTCAGCTTCGGCTACTCGTTGCCGCGCATGATTCCCAATCCCGGCGACAGAACTGTCCTGTATCTCGATCAGCTTGAACTGCAAAGTGTCGTTCCCGATTACGTGGAAGGATGGGGCGTTGCGCCGGGGAAGATTGCGTTCAGCCATGCCGGATACGAACCTGGAACAACCAAAACCGCGCTGGCAAGCGGGCTGGCGGCGCGCGGGTTTTCTGTCATCGATTCAGCCACGGGCAAGGCGGTCTTCACCGGCCCTGTCGAGGAAAGAAAGAGCAGCCTCGGGACATTTCAGGTGCTCGACTTTTCCGGAGTGCAGCGCCCCGGAACCTACTTCCTTCGCACAGGCGATGTGTCCACGCGGTCGTTTCGGATTGGCACGGATGTGTGGCGAGACAGCATCTGGAAAGATCTCAATTTCATGTATAGCGAGCGATGCGGCACGGTGATTCCCGGAATCCACGGCATCTGTCATCAGGATGACTACACCGTGCACGGCGATCGGCGCATTGTTGTGAATGGCGGATATCACGACGCCGGCGATACCAGCGAGACCGGGAATACTCCGGCAATGGCGTATGCGCTGTTCACGCTGGCCAACCGCCTGCAGCAGGAGGGTGATGATCCTGCACTGCTGAATCGTGTGATCGAAGAGGCCAAATGGGGCCTGAATTGGGTGCTCAAGACCCGCTTCGGTGACGGCTATCGTAGCACCGGTCAGAACATCAGCTACTGGACGGACGGCGTGATGGGCGATGCGGACGACCGCTTCGGCCAGGCTGTCAACAATCCGGAATGGAATTTTCGCGTTGCCGCGGTGGAGGCTCTCGCCAGCCGCGTGCTCAAAACCGGCGATCCTGATCTGGCGCGTCGCAGCCTTGCCACCGCGAAAGAGGATTGGCAGTTTGCCGCCGACGGCCTGAAGAACGCTCCGCCCGTGCCGGAGGTCTACGGGCAGAGCGACAACCTGGAGAGAATTTCCTTTGGCGTGATTGCCTCGGTCGAGCTCTACAAGGCAACTTCCAATCCGATCTATGCCCACGAGGCTGCCGAGCTGGGAAACCGGATTCTCGCTTCGCAGGAACGTGTGCTTCAGCCGTGGAGCGTTCCCATGACCGGGTATTTCTACACCGGCCCGGACCGGAAGTATCTCTTTCACCGTTTCCACATGGGAGAAGAAGAGCAGCCCATCGTCGCGCTGGCCCACCTGTGCCGGGCGCTGCCCAACAACCCGAACTGGATCAAGTGGTATGCGGCGATTGTCCTTCATGCAAAGTATTACCAGGAAGCGGGGGCGCGCCTGGATGCGCCCTATCACGTGCTTCCCGCCGGCGTTTACCGCATCAGCGGAGCGGCTGTCCTTCCTGAAAGCCCGTCCTGGAGGCCGCTGGAAACGGCCAGCCGCGCGATGTTCGTCGCTCAGGTGAAAGAGGGCCTTCATCTGGGCGGCGATGCATGGCTGCGGCGGTATCCGGTATGGTTTCAGTTCCGCGGAAACTCCAGCGTGCTGCTGTCTGAGGCCAAAGCCCTCTCCGTAGCGGCACAATTGCGCGGAGATATCGACGATGAAGACCTGGCGCAGCAGCAGGCTCAGTGGCTGATTGGCAGAAATCCATTTTCCGCCAGCATCATGTATGGCGAGGGATACGACTGGACTCCTCTCTACAGCGTCCGTTCCGGCCAGATGGTTGGCGCAATCCCCGTGGGTATTGAGACAAAGGGCAACGCCGATGTGCCGTATTGGCCCAACCAGATCTGCTGGACCTACAAGGAAGTGTGGACGCAGCCTGCCGGCGAATGGATATGGCTGATGCGCGACCTGAGCGGTCCCGCAGTTCTCAACGGCGTGGTCGATCCCGGAAGCACCGGAAACGTCACTCTCGTCAATACAGACACTCACACAAGCCTTTATTTGCCGATCGCAGCGGACGGGAAATTCCGTGCAGCAATCCCCCAGGGGCGCTATCTCGCCACCTATGGCGATGCGCACACTGCATTCGCCGCCCTCGCCGGGGGTGCAAGGTCTATCGACCTGCGCCGCAGACATGCCGTCACCTTCGCGGCCTCCTCTGTATCGGCTGCGCCGGAGTCCATCACTTTGCGCGCGATTGTCAATGGAGCCGGCCGGCACACACTTTCCGTGCGCGCAGACAACCTCGAACTTTCCAGCCCTGAGCCGGTCTCCTTCGATCTGAAAAGCCAGGGCAGACGGGTCATCGTCTGGCACGCCCGCATTCTGGACAAATCCACACCCTGGGTTGCTGTGGTGCTGCTGGATGGCTCACTCGACGGTCATGCAGAGCTCAGCGGCACGGCAAAGCCCTGAACAAGCGCGAACGGCTCAAGGCTCTGCGGCAAGTGTCGGCTTCCCAACGGCGGTCCGGAGTCTTGAATCGCAAGACCCAGGCCGATTAAGCGCCTTTATACAAGCATCCCGGCCCCAGCGTTTTCGGTTGGGCCTCGCCGATTCCTCCCGCATTCCGTGAAAATCGAAATCCGCGAACAAAATCCCCGCCGGTTGCGCGTGAATTCTCCACCGCCTGACAGGTGGCGGCTTCGCGTTGCGCAGCCAGCGCGCCCTTCCGGCAATCCAGTCACACCTCCACTGCCTCATGCACGGCAGTGGGCTCAAACCAGTCCTCCCGCGTCAGGGGCAGCGCGCTGCGCCGATCGTGGCAGCGCCGCAAGAGCACCTGGTACACCGCAATATCGCCACGGCGAAATGCCGCCGACGATCCCGCCATATAAAGCAGCCAGATGCGATACGTCGTCTCGGAAACATGCCGCAACAGTTGCTCGCGATGCGCGCGGAGCCCCTCCACCCATCGGCGCAGCGTAATCGCGTAGTGCTCGCGCAGATTCTCCACGTCGCGCACTTCAAGCCCCTGCCTCTCGGCCGCGTCCAGCGCTTCGGTCAGCGTCACAAGCCGCCCATCGGGAAAGACATACCTGTCAATGAACGATGATTTCCGGATCGGCGACACCGCGGCCCGTGCGATGCCGTGGTTCAGAAGTACCCCTCCGGGCCTGAGCAGGCTGCCTGCGATGCGAAAATACCGCGGCAGATTCTTCGCCCCCACATGCTCGAACATGCCCACGCTGGCAATCTTGTCGAACTGCGGCCCCACGTCCTCCAGCGTTCGATAGTCTCTCAGTTCCACCTCGCAGCTCTGCTCCATCCTCGCCTCGCGAATGCGCCGCTTCACAACCGTCTCCTGCTCCTTGCTGAGCGTGATGCCGTGCGCATGCACGCGGTGCCGCCTTGCCGCGTGCAGCAGCAGGCTCCCCCATCCACATCCAATGTCGAGAAAGTTGTCAAACGGCTGCAGCCGCAATTTGCGGCAAATCAGCTCCAGCTTTTGCTCCTGCGCGCAATCCAGCGTATTTTCCGCGTCGCGAAAATACGCGCACGAGTACACCAGCGTGGGGCCGAGCCATGGCCGGTAAAACTCGAACGGCTGATCGTAGTGGTAGGCAATCGAGGCGCGATCCCGGCGCATCGAATTGCGCGATCCCATACGAATCCGCTGGACCACGCCGGCGCATGTCCGCATCAACTTCTCCACGGCTTTCCGGCGCAGCGGCAGGTCGCGCTTCAAAAGATGCTCGCCGATGGAGAAGACAGAGAAGATGTCTCCTTCAACATCCAGATCGTTGTGGATGAATGCCTCGCCAAGCGTGATTTCATTTGGCTCGGCAATCAGTGCGCGCAGCGCCTCCTCATTCCGCACCTGGACCGTGCAAACCGGCGTCTCGGCGGCTGTCGAGTGCCACCGCCAGCCATCCCAGAAACGAAGGGCAAAGGCCGGCCCTCCATATTCCGCAAAAAGAGTTTTCAGCGCCTTCGTCCTCTGAGCATCAGCGGATGGGAACATGTCATCCTCCCGAATTCAGTCGGATTAAAGAGCCTGCCTCTCGTGCCTGCCAATGGCGACACAGCCCGCCCCGAAGGCGGCTGACACACAGACTCGACACTCTTTCAAGGAATTCGTGCGGGCAGTGGACCGCCCGACGAAACCTCGTCAGGGGTCGTCATCCGCCCGGCCTACTCACATCAGCCGGACGGCGGTTCAGGAGAGCCCCTTCGCCACAGACGGCAAACTCAACACATGCATTCTAGGCCCAACCTGTTCCTTGGCGCAATATTTCTCGCGCGCAGGCCGCGGCGCAGGCCGCGCGCGCCTGCTCTCCGCGGCCGCATCATCGGCTTGCTGCCCGCCCTGGCCGCGGGTTTCTCACTTCTTCCGAGTCTGCTTCAGGAACGCACTCAAATAACTCTTCCACACGGCTGCGTGCGTGTGCGTGCCGTGGCCATAGGTCTGCATGGATGCGGGCACCAGCACAAACTTTGCGTCAGGCATGCGCCGGACAAGTTTCTGCGCAAGCTCCAGCTCGGGCGGATTGATGAAATCGTCCGTGGAGTTGATCCACAACACCGGCGTTACAATGCTCCCCAGCTTTGGCTCGGGATTGTAGTTCCGCGAAGCATCAAAGTAGTAGAGAAAGTCATCCGCGTCCGTGTGGGCAACAATCTCGCCCACCACACGATTGACATAGGCCTCAGCCTGCTTTCGCGTCGGTTCGTTCTTCTGCATCTGCTGCGGCGCCGAGCCCGCAAGAATCAGCATGTCCGCGGCTCCGCACAACCCTTCCACCGGCTCGTGCGTGTAGTCGCCGTGCTCCCATGCGGGGTCGTCGCGGATGGACTGCATCGCCATATAACGCCACATGCGATTGCGGCCCACTATCTGAATGGGCAGGCAGGCCAGTGGAACAAGGCCGTCCGCAAAGTGCGGATACGTCTCTCCCCACACAAACGACTGCATGCATCCCATCGACGTTCCCATAATCAGCCGCAGATGATTCACGTGCAATCCATCAAGCAGCATCCTGCGCTGTGACCGCACCATATCATCGTAGGTGTAGCGCGGGAATTTCATGCGCAACCCGTCAGACGGCTTGGACGACTCACCGTGACCAATGTCGTCGGGAAAAATCAAAAAGTACTTCGTAATATCGAGCGGCTCTCCCGGCCCGAAAAGAACGTCGGAAAACACCGGGTTCAGCAGCGAGTGCGCGCTGCCTCCGGTTCCATGCAGCAGCAGAACTGCGTTTTCCGTGCGGCCGTCTGCATCGCGGCGCGGCGTGCCCAGCGTTAGATAGTGCAGGCGCAGCTCGGGCAGCGTCTCTCCGGACTCAAAACGAAAATTCCGAATCACGAACGTTCCGCTCTTCACCGGCCAGTACGTCGGCGGATACTCCGGCTTCGGCGCCTGCGCAACTCCGGGCGTACCGGCGCATCCTGCAAGCAGTGCGACACAAAATGCAAGCGCACTTCGCATCATTTGCCCCCTCCCTTCTGCTTCATCGGCTCACTGGGCGCATCCGCACTCGGCCAAAGATCGCGGTAGTTCATCAGCGTGTTGAACATCATCCGGTACTCGCCAAGATTCTGCCGGCGCCAGACCGGGTTCGTCGTAAACAGCACCACCTTGCCCCTGCCATCGGGCACAATCGCAATTGCCGCGCGGCCCTTGATGGCGTCCGCGCCGTTGAACAGCCCGCTCAGCACTGACTTCTCACCACCCGGAAACCGCATCATCACATCGTGATCGTTCATCGTTTCCGTCATCTGCAGCAGCGGTCCGTTCGCGTAGCGCACCGGCAGCGTCCGCGCTGAATACCCATAGAAAATCGGACACTCCGGATGCACAATCTCCGCCTGCACAATCGGCCCAGGCGCGTAAAAATGCCCGCCGGGCCTGCCTGCCGCAATCGTCGGCGTCAAGCCGAACGCCGGCGGAAACGCGCTCGATGCCCCCAGCGTCACCAGCGTGCCGCCCGTCTCCACAAATTTCTGGAATGCCTCCACGCCCTCGGCGCCCATACCGCCGGTGATGTCCGGCGAAGACCCATAGTCGCCCAGGAACCGGAACCGCGCCGTCTTCTCATAGGCCAGCGGCTTGCCCTCATTGGGAATCCCAAAAACCAGATCGTTCGGTGACCGCACCTGCGTGGGAATCACAATCACGTCGTAATCCTTCGCCAGGTCGCCCGCGCGTACGCGCTCCTTGAAAATCAAATCGTAAGGAATCTTGTACTGGTCAAAGGTGTAGCGCACCCAGCCCACATCCTGTGTGCCTTCCCACGTGCTGAAGATTGCAACGCGGGGCAGCGCCGCAGCATGCGTGGCCACTTTGGGCTCGGCCGCCAGCCCCACCACATCCAGTCCCAGCTTCTTCGCCAGCGGCTTCAGCGCATCGCCCGCGCTGGCCGGAACCAGAAACGTGCCCGCGCCAAATTGCACGCCCGCCGCCGTAAATGGCTTCTCCGCAATCCTGATCGCCGCATCCTTCAACCCAAAACGCAGCGTCACCATGTTCGGCGAGCCATGGTCCGCCACCGCATAGACCGCCGCCGCGGCCGCACCCTTCAGCCTTCCCTCCGGCTCATAGGACTCCACCGGCGTCACCGTCACGGCCTGCACCTTGATGTCGTCCGTCGGCTTCACCACCGTGTCCGTCATCAGGCCCATCGTCCACGCGCTGTCGTCGTAGGTGCGCAGTTGCGGATCAGGGTCCGTCTGCTTGCCCAGCAGCGTCTTCGCCAGCGGCCCGTAAGGCTGGTCCGTCTTCACCACAAACGATCCCGCCGGGTACGTGCCATCGCTCAGCTTCATTTCAGCCTTCGCGCGCCCCACCTCAATGCCCTGCATGCGCAGAATCCCAATCACGAACGCAACCCGCGTCCTGTCCTCCTGGTTCGCGGGCAAAATAAACCCATACGGCGCGTCCTTTTTCCCCCGCTCCACCGCGTTGCGGCTCTTCGCGTAAAAGTCCTCCAGAATCACCTGCGGAAACGCCGCCACAAATTGCAGTGACGTCAGCACGCCCGTCTCCGCATAATTCGTGTTGTCGCGCATGGACCACAGCACTTTCTTGTACGGCGGATTTGGCCGGTACCATTCGCGCTTCGTCAGGTTGCCAAGGAACCCTCCGCCGCCGCCCAGAATCGCCGGATTCGGCTGCCAGATTGTCCGCTCCATCGTCGATGCGCCCGCGTTGCCCATAATCTCGTAGAACCGCATCAGGCCGTTGTGATCCGTCGCCATCTCCGCCACATAGCCCGGTGACC
The DNA here is from genome assembly GCA_035763705.1 of Occallatibacter sp. GTDB lineage: Bacteria > Acidobacteriota > Terriglobia > Terriglobales > Acidobacteriaceae > Telmatobacter. The sequence goes on from DASUAU010000025.1 coordinate 56,114, forward strand.
ACGCATCCACATACGCATGCGTCCACACGCCCGGCATCCCGTAACGCGTCAACTGCGACATGTCCCAGTTCGCCAGCATCGGCAGCTCCGCATAAAGAATCGGATCCCACAGCGGATTCTGCGGAGCCTGCCCGCTGTAGATGTAAAGAAATGGAACCGACTCATGCAGGTCATGCACAATGGGCGGATGCCACTCCAGATACCACTTCAGAAAATTCCGGTTGGCCTCCGCTGCGTAATTGATGTCGCGATTGTTGTCGTGCATGATGTACTTGCCCCAGTAGGGCACCTCCGACATCTTTTCGTAGTCGGTCACATCCACATTGTGGTCGTAGTACCAGTTGATCGAGCGGTCGCGCCCATCCGGATCGGCCACCGGCATGATGGCCACAATCACATGCGCGCGAATGCTCTCCACCAGCGGAGAATCTTCCGTGGCCAGCCGGTAAGCCAGTTCCATCAGCATCTCCGGCGGCCCCAGCTCGGCGCTGTGCAGCCCGCCGGAAATCGTATAAATCGGCTTGGTCTTGGCAACAATCGCCGCGGCCTCGGCATCCGTCAGCCCGCGCGGGTCCGCCAGCCGCGCCAGGTTGGTGCGCGTCTCGTCGAGGTGTGCAATCGAGTCCTCTGAGCCCACAAACACAATCACTGACTCGCGCCCTTCCTCGGTCTTTCCAATGCGCACCACCTTCACGCGCCCCGTGTGCGCCGCCAGCGTGTCGTAGTAGCGAAGAATGTCCGCGTAGTAGGTGAGTTGCTTTGGCGCGCCAATGTCGTGCCCCAGCACCGCCCTGGGTGAGGGCACATCCGCGCTGGCCGGCAGATGGTCCACCAGCGGGCTCAGAAACTCCGGCTTCGTCGTCCATTTCTTTACGTTGGCCGCAAAGTCAGGGTCCATCTTCTGTGCCGGTGACGTGGTGGACAAGGCGGCAAGAACAGCGAACAGAACCACAAATGCACGTCGGAACATGGGTGCGCACTCCGCTTCCTGGGTTTATCCGCTATGGTAACCGCTGCGGCCGCCGCGCCTTTCCGGCACTCCTGTCATTCGTCGCGACATTCTCGGCTGCCTGCGCCGCCTGCCGCGCAAGCTGCCGAAAGGTTTCCTTCAACTCCGGCGGGCTGTGCACCACAATGCGCCGTCCCATGCTCAGCAGCATCGCCGCAAACATCTCCAGGCGGTCGCGCCCGCAACGCAGCCGCGTACCCCCGTCCTCAGCCTCCGCCGCCACGCGCATCACCGCAAAGGTGCGCGACGCCTCTTCAAACGGCATCTCCAGCCACACGTCTATCTTGTAGTCCGCCTGCACAAAGGGCATGCGCTCCTTCAGATACTGGCGCGCATCAAAGCTCGCCGGCCGGCGAAATCCCACCGTACTCACGGAGAGATCGCTCACGCGGTCCAGGCGAAACGTCCGCATCGCGCGCCTCTGCAGGCAATAGCCAATCAAATACCAGCGCCCGTCCGTGTGCACCACCGCATAGGGTTCAATCTGCCTGCGGGAATTCGCGCCCCCATACGACTCATACCCGAATCGCACGCGCTTGCATGCGCGAATCGCCGTCGCTGCGCGAATCAGGCTCTCCACCGGCGTGGTCACCACCCATGGCCCCGGCTCAATGGCCACCACGTCCTCCACCGTCTCAATGCTTTCGCGCAGCGCCGCCGGCAGCACGCGACCCAGCTTTGCCAGCGCGCCTTCGGTCTCCGGCGCAAAGGCCGCCAGGCCCACCTGCCGCAGCGCCCGCAATCCCAGTGAGAGCGCAAACGCCTCCTCATTCGTCAACAGCAGCGGCGGCAGCCTGTAACCCGGTTGCAGGCGATACGCGCCGCCCACCCCGCGCGACGACTCCACCGGAATCTTCAAATCCTTTAGCCGCACAATGTACCGCTGCACCGTGCGCAAATCCACTTCCAGCCGCTCGGCCAGCTCCCTGCCGGTCACATGGTCGCGCGACTGCAAAATCTCCAGCACCGTGAGCGCGCGCATGATTGGGTCGTACATAGGAATTTCGATTCTTTCTCTAATTTACGACAGATTCTGTCGGGAATAGTCTCTACATTGCAATCTGTGCCCTGACGGGCCAAATGGAGAATCGATATGGCACTCGAGACAGCAGCAACCGAAGTCATCAACGCGGAGACACTCCTGAACCATTGGCAGGGCCATCGCCGCCTCACCCGCAGGGTTATTGAAGCTTTTCCCGAAGACGAGATATTCAATTTCTCCCTCGGCGGCATGCGCCCCTTCTCTGAGATGGTGTGGGAGCTGATCCGCATGACCATCCCCGTCGTGGATGGCGTCTCCACGGGCAAGTGGGCCGAATTCACGGGTGAAAAGCCCGCCGTAAAAAGCGAGCTTCTTCGCCTGTGGGACGCGCAGACCGCCAAGCTCAACGAGAAGTTTCTTCAGATTCCTCTTCGCCGCTTCCACGAAGTCGACAAGGCCTTTGGCCAGTGGGAGTGCGCCGGCCTCTTCACCATCCAGTACGCCATCGACAATGAAATCCACCACCGCGGCCAGGGCTACGTTTATCTGCGCGCGCTCGGCATCGAGCCGCCGCCCTTCTGGGAGCGCAACTGACGCGGCCTGCGCAAAGCAGCGGCCGAGCCCGCATCCACTCCGCTGGCCCGGTCGCCGCCTTGCCTCAGCCGCCCACGCGGCCCAGGTATTTGTCCAGCCAGTCCAGAACGGACTTCACCAGCACCGGCCTCTGCGCGTCCACGTCATGCGGCGTATCCAGAATCACGTGCTTCTTCTCTGAGGGCGGCGTGGCCAGCATGTTGAACATTGGATTCTGGGCCTTGTCCGGAGGAAACGTATAGTCGTATCGGCCGTTCACCATCAGCACCGGCTTCTTCAGCCGCGTCACAAAATCCGCTTGATCTCCGCCCGGCGGCGGCGTCCCCAGAAAATACCCGCCATCGAGAAACACCACGGCTTTCAGCCGGTCCTGCAGCAGGCTGGAGATAATCGCTCCGTACGCCGCGCCCATGCTCACGCCCATATACGCCAGCTTGCTGCTGTCGATGTCCTGCCGCGTCTCCAGGTAGTCCAGCGTGCGGGCCGCGTCCTTATACCAGTCCGTCGTCAATATCATGTCCTGCGAGGCTGCCGGAAGGCTGTATCGCAGGCGTCGCTCATACGTGTCCTCATACACCGGGTAAGCCACTGCGCGGCCGCTCTGCACCACATAATCGAAAAACTCAGTGTCGCCCAGATTGCTGCTGTCATTGGGCAGAAAAAGAACACGCGCGCTGGGGAAAAAAAGGACGGTCTGGTAGGGAGGCTTCACGCGTTTGGGCAGGAAAAGATACACCGCCAGGCGCTCGCCGTTGTACGCCGCGTTAATCGTCACCTTCACTTCGCGCCAGTCATCGGTCTCGTGCACAACTCCGTCCACCTGCGCATTCAAAGGAGCCTTTGCATAATCGTAGAGCTGCTTATAGGCCTGAAACACTGCGTCGCTGACCGGCTTGTATTTTGCAAAGTCCCGCGTCACGCGATGATAGGGAGCAACAGCGTTTGCCGGCAGCGCGCCGAGGTTGCGCACGCAGCGGAAGCCGTTGCCATCCGCGCGGTCGAATGGCGAAAGGGCCTCAGGGTCCGTGTAGAGATAAGCCTGCGACTTCCATGACCCGCCCAGAATGAAGCGCAGGTGGTCATCCACCTCATTCGCCACCCATTCGCGCACGTTGCCGGCCATGTCATCGGTTCCATACGGACCCAGGCCCTGAAACTTGCCCACCGGCGCCGGCGCTTTGCCCACTATGTTGCTCATCGGCACCGCGTACTCGGCCACATCCGGCGGCGCGGCCTTGTACCATTGCCCAAGAATCGGCAGAGACTTCCCGGCGAATGCGGCATACGCGGAAGCCTCATACCAGCTGACTCCGGAGACCGGATAATCCCCGCGCCCATCCGGAAAATGTCCGGCAACCCAGGTTGAAGGCCCCGGCCGGCCCGTCGTGTCGCGAAACTTGGCCATCGCCTCGCTCCACGTCAGCGGTTTCCCGCCGTCCTCGAAACTTGCCGGCCAGTACTTCGGATTTGCATACCCGCCGTCGTCCACAAATTTCTGGTATTCGCGATTGGTCACCTCATCCCGGTCCATAGAGTAGGCCGGCAAGTCGTAAGGCCCAAGCCAGCCAAGAAATGCGCTGTAGTCCCCCCAGGGTCCGGCCGGCACATACACCATGCCCTGCGGCGCTTTCAACTCCTGCGCCAGAGGAAAATCCATCTTGCCCTGGGTAACAGGAGCTGTTGTTACCGACCCAACCCCGGCTTTGGAGATCTTCCAGCGAAAGTAGCCATTCGGAATCCGCACCTGCGCAATCGGCGTGCTGCCAAGGCTGCGCCACGGGGCATCCGGCGTCATGTAATCCTGAATCTCCACCTGCGCGCCTGCCGGTTCAGACGTAACGCGCACGGCCATCGTGTTGGCCTCCACCACCTGGCGCAGATTCCCGTCTTCAGGCAGGTCCTTCTCCGCGCGCTGCATCAGATCAAAAGCCTTCAGCGGCTGCCGCACGTTAATCAGGTGGTCAATCTCTGGAATGGCCTCGTCCCGTGCCCACCGCTTTTCCGTTGTGCGCCGGTAGAACCACCATCCCGCCGCAGCCGCACCCACAAACGCCAGCACCACGGCCACCAGCGCCCAGCGCAGGACCTTCGTGCCAGGGCCCGGCGTCTCGGCCAGCCCCGCTCCGCTCATCCTCAGCAGCAGTTCCTCGGCATCCCGTCCCATCTCCGCTGCGCTTTGATAGCGTCGCCTGGGCTCCTTTTCGAGCGCCCGCTCCACAATCCTTTCCGCCTGCACGGGAAGCTCCGGCCGCAGCGAGCGCATCGGCGCCGGCGTCTCTTCCGCAATTGCCCGCAGCACGCCCAGGCCGTTCTTCGCGGCAAACGGCGTCTTTCCGGTCAGCGCCTCGTAGTAGAGCACTCCCAGGCTCCACAGGTCAGTCCGCTCGTCGGTCTCCGCGCCGTGCGCCTGCTCGGGAGACATATACAGCGGTGTTCCCAGCACGCCGCTGGCCGCGGTCATGGTCTTCGCCGCTTCGCCGTCCTCACGCGTCAGCAGCTTCGCCAGCCCAAAATCGAGCACCTTGGCATGGCCCTTCGGCGTCACCATCACATTGCCCGGCTTCAGGTCGCGATGGATTACACCCCGGTGATGCGCTTCCTCCAGCGCGGAGGCAACCTCCGCCATAATGCGCGTCGCTTCCGCCACGGGCAGTGCGCCACCCTGCAGCTTCTCCGCCAGTGAATGGCCCTCCACCAGCTCCATCACAATGTAATCCAGCCCGTCCTGCTCGCCCACGTCGTACACCACGGCAATGTGCGGATGGTTCAGCTTTGCCAGCGCCAGCGCCTCGCGCTGAAAGTGTCTTCGCCCCTCGCTGCCCATCCACATGCCCGTGGCCAGCGTTTTCAGGGCGACCGTCCGCTCCAGCTTCCCGTCCCGCGCGCGATAGACCACGCCCATTCCGCCCGAGCCAAGCGGTTCCAGAATGGTGTAGCGCCCCAGGCGCACCCCAGCCGGCAAATAGCGCCCTGCTCCCGGCGCCGTCTCCTCCATCGCCCCGCTGTTGCCAAAAGCCGGTTGCGGCAGGAATCCCGTCAGCCGGTCATTTTCCTGCAGAAGCTCTTCCACGGCGCGGCGCAACTCGGGCGCACTCCGGCAGGCCTCGTCCAGAAACGCGGACCGCTTTGGCCGCGGCTGGTCCAGGGCTTTCTCAAATAGCTTTTCGACGTCCGGATTCAGCGGACTCATTCTGCAACTCCGGCGCACTCATTCCGCATGTGAATTCGCTTTCACAGTATCATGAACCCCATAGGTGCGGGCCATGAATTCCCCGGCCGAAAATCCAACGGGCGGTGAAGTCACGCAGTTGCTCCGCGCCATGCGTTCCGGCGACGCCGCCGCGGCCGACCGCCTCCTTCCTCTCCTTTACAACGAGCTCCACCGCCTCGCGCGGCGAAAGGACCGCCCAGGTTGCCATCCTTGCGCTCCCATGCGATGCGGACACCCGGTTTCTAAGGAAAAGCCGCCGCATCCGCCGCAGCAGGAGTATCCTCACATTGGGGATCTTCTGCTCGCCTTTTTGCGCACGCAAGGCGCCCTTCATCGCGGAGTCATACATTTTTCGCATCCCCATGTCCCTGGCCGGGGGAGACCAGGAGTCCATGATCAAGACGCCCACGGTTACTGCTTCGCTCAGTCATGGCATGCGCCAGTGGCAGATTGATATTTCCCACAGCCCGTTCACCGTGGGACGCCTGCCGGAGAGCGACCTCACCCTCGACGATCCTTCCGTCTCGCGCCGTCACGCGGAAATCCGGTTTGAAGAGGGGGCCTTCCTTCTTGTCGACATGGGCAGCCGCCACGGAACCCATGTGAACTCCCGCAAAATTGAGCGCTATCAGCTCAGGCCGCATGACGAAGTGCGCTTCGGCGGAAAAGACGGACCCATCCTCCAATTCGGCGTTGACGATCCCGCCACTTCCAGCGTCCGCAGCCTCATCAGCCGCATGGATGCGTCCAGCGACCCCGGCCCCAGCATCGAAAAACTTAACTGGTTTCTTCAGGCCGCGCGCAAACTGAACGACGTTGGCGCCATTGACCAGATTCTCGCCGCGCTGGTTGAAACCACGCTCGACCTCACCCGCGTCGAACGCGGCTACGTGATGCTCCGCGACGCCGCAACGGGCGAAATGCGCCTTGTTGCCGGCCGCGCCAGTGACGGCTCCATTCTTACGGACAACTCCACCATCTCCCACAGCGCCATTCGCCGCGCCATTGAATCCGCGGATCCATTCATCATCACGGACACGCTCAAGTCGCAGACCATCTCACGGTCAGAAAGCGTGGTGGCGCAAAACATCCGCACCGTCATCTGCATGCCCCTGCGCAGCCGCCACCGCATGGCCGGCACCGGTTCCGGCTCCGTTCTCGGCGTCCTCTATCTTGACAATCGGCTGGCCCCCGGCAAGCTCGCACAAATCGACAACGATCTGCTGAAGACCATCGCTGCGGAGGCTGCGGCGCTGGTTGAAAACGCACAGCTCGCGCTCGAGGAGGAGCACGCGCGCCGTTATCGCGACGAGCTCAAGATCGCCGCCAGCATCCAGCAGGGACTCATGCCCGCGCAGCCGCCCTCCACCACCTTTGCCGGCATCACCGCGCGTTACGCGCCCTGCAAGGAGATTGGCGGCGACTTCTATGACGCCATCGCCGACGACGATTCCATCTCGCTCATCCTTACGGATGTCTCCGGCAAGGGCGTCTCCGCCGCGCTGCTCGCGCAAACCCTCCAGGGCATGGTTTACGCGCAGCTCCTCAGCAATCTCCCGCTCGATGAAATCGCGCACGCCCTCAACCGTTACATCTGCGCCCGCGCCATCAACAAATACGCCACGCTTGTCATCCTCCGCCTCCACCGCTCCGGCAGGCTTGAATACGTCAACTGCGGCCACGTCCACCCGCTGCTCAAAACTCCGCAGGGCATCCAGAGCCTTTCTGAATCCGAAATGCCCGTCGGTCTGATCGCCAATGCGCAATACAAAACGCAAACCGTGCAGCTCGAACCCGCCACACGCCTTCTGCTCATCAGTGACGGCGTTACTGAGGCTGAAGATGAGGCCGGCGAGTTCTTCGGCGACGAGCGCCTTGAGGACGCCCTGGCCCGCAGCAGCAACCTTGAGGACATCTTCCAATCCCTCTCCGGATTCTGCGGTTGCGCCTCCGCGTCGGACGATTGCACCATGGTCGAAATCGCCTTCAACCCCTCCGCCGACGCCTGACGCTTTCCTGCGCCCGCACTGCACGGCGTCGCAATCGATTGCGATTGCACGCAGCGCCTCCATGCGCGCCCTGTGTCTCTCCTTAAGCCAACTGCGTTAAGCTGGACTACGAACGGCGGCCTTGCGCCTGCCGGCGGAGCTGGATATGGACGACTTTGTCTTGAGCGTGAACGGCGCGCTCATCCACGTGAACGCTCCCGCGGATGAGAGCCTGCTTTCAGTCCTGCGCAATCGACTGAATCTTACCGGAACGAAATACGGCTGCGGCGAGGGCCAGTGCGGAGCCTGCACGGTGCTGGCGGACGGGCGGGCGATCCGTTCCTGCCTGGTTCCTGTCAGCTCTGCGGCAAAGGCAAAGCTCATCACCATTGAAGGGCTTGAAACGGATGGAAGGCTCAGCGCGCTGCAGCAGGCCTTTCTCCACGAGGGCGCAATGCAATGCGGCTATTGCACCTCCGGCATGATCATGAACGCCACTGCGCTGTTGAACGCGAAGCGCCATCCAACGCACGATGAGATTGTGGATGCGATGAACGGGAACATTTGCCGGTGCGGAACTTATCCGCGTATCCTCGCGGCCATCCGGCGCGCTGCGGATTCGCCGGAGCACGGAGGCAGCCGATGAAGCCTCTCGATCTTCAAAATCCGGAATATGGACAGGGCGCGGACGGCGGTCTTCACCCTCACGCAGGCTTTCAGCTCGACCGGCGCAATTTTCTGAAAGTGCTGGGCGGCGGCCTGCTGATTTGCGTAGCCCGGTTGCCGTCGCTCGCGCAGGAGTCGGGCCGGAGCTTTGGCGGCCATGAGTTGCCGAAGGACATCAGCTCCTGGCTGCACATCGGCGCCGATGGGCAGGTCAAGGTATTCACCGGAAAAGTGGAGGTGGGGCAGAACATTCGCACCTCGCTTGCGCAGCAGGTGGCAGAGGAGCTGCGCGCCCCGTTTCACTCCATCACAATGATCATGGGCGACACGGATCTGGTGCCCTGGGACATGGGAACCTTTGGAAGCCGCACCACGCCCACCATGGCTCCCGTCTTGCGCACCATGGCCGCGGCCGCGCGTGAATCGCTGACGGAGATGGCTGCCAGGCGCTGGAATGTCGATATCGCCGATTTAATCGCCGGCGACGGCAGAGTTACTGACAGGAAGAATTCCCGCTCCTTCACCTATGGCGAGCTGACGCGCGGCGAGAACCTGGTGAAGGTCGTCAGCGGTGATCCGCCTCTGACGCCCGCGGCAGACTGGAAGATTGCCGGAACGCCTGTGCCCAAAGTGGACGGCTGCGACTTTGTAACCGGGAAGCACAAGTATCCTTCTGACGTTGCGCGGCCCGGAATGCTCTTTGGCGCAATGCTGCGGCCCGATGGGTTCCACGCAACGCTTGAGTCCATCGATACCGGCGCTGCGGAAAAGCTGGCTGGCGTTCAGGTGGTAAGGGACGGCGACTTTGCCGGTGCGGTGGCGCCGGATGCATACTCCGCGCAACGGGCCGTCGCCGCCATCCATGCGATATGGAATGTTCCCGTGCAGCCTTCAAATCAGGACCTCTTTGACTATCTCAAAGCTCACCCGGAGAGCGGACGCGAGGAAGGTCCGCAGCATCAGTCGGGGTCCTTAGCCAACGCAATGGCCACGGCCCACTACAAACTCGAAGCGCAATACACCGTGCAGTACATCGCGCATGCTCCGCTGGAGCCGCGTGCCGCGGTTGCCGAGTGGGACGGCGACAAGCTCACCGTGTGGACCGGAACGCAGCGCCCCTTTGGCGTGCGCGATGAGTTGGTGCAGGCGTTTCATCTTTCTCCGCGGCAGGTGCGCGTCATCCAGCCGGACATGGGCAGCGGCTACGGCGGCAAGCACACTGGTGAGGCGGCTATAGAAGCGGCGCGGCTCGCAAAGGCCGTGGGCAAACCGGTAAAGGTGGTCTGGACGCGCCAGGAAGAGATGACATGGGCTTACTTCCGCCCGGCCGGCCTCATTGAAATCAAGGCAGGCGCGCAGCGCGATGGAACGCTCGTCGCATGGGAGCACCATAATTACAACTCAGGCCCCGCCGCCATCGGCACGCCTTACCAGGTGGCCAACCAGCTCATTCAGTTTCACCCGTCGCAGTCTCCGCTGCGTCAAGGCTCTTATCGCGGCCTGGCTGCCACGGCGAATCACTTTGCGCGCGAGAGTCACATGGATGCCATGGCCCACGCATTGGGCATGGACCCTCTTGAATTTCGACTCAGGAATCTCACCAACCCGCGGCTCAAGGCGGTGTTTCAAAAAGCCGCGGACGGCTTCGGCTGGGCGCGCCGCAAGTCAACGCCCCAACGCGGATTCGGCATCGCCGGCGGCACGGACAAGGGCGGCTACGTTGCCACCTGCGCTGAAGTGGAAATCGACCGCGCAACAAAGACCGTGCGCATCCGGCGCGTGGTGCAGGCCTGGGAGTCGGGCGCAATTGTCAATCCTGACGGATTGCGCAACCAGGTGATGGGCGCAACCGTGCAGGCCATCGGCGGTGCGCTCTTTGAAAGCATTCTCTTCGCCAATGGCCGCATCCTCAATCCGCACTTTGCGGGCTATCGCCTGCCGCGCTTCAAGGACACGCCGCAAGTCGAAGTACTCCTCATCGATCGCAAGGATCTGCCTTCCGCGGGCGCGGGCGAAATCGGCATCATTGGATTGGCGCCTGCCGTGGGCAACGCAATTTTCGCGGCCACCGGAATACGGCTGTGCAACATGCCCATGGCGCCGCAACAGGCAACCCCAGGCGTGCAGCAGCCGTCGTTTCGCAGTTAAATCGGCCAGGGTAGACGTGCCCTATTGATGCCGGCGATAGGCGGTATTTTCCTGATGAAAATGCCGCTATGTAATCCGGTTTCCGGGTATGGCAACCCTGGAACCGCTGTAGCCCGCGCGGCTCAATCCCTTTTCCGCGTCTCAAGATTATATCCCTCCAGCACAATGCGCGGGCGCTCGCCGCGCGTGTCCTCATTCAGCAACTGCACCTCAAGCGTGCGGCGCTCGCCGGGCATCAGCGCAATGTAATTGTCGCTGTAAAGCGCGGGCAGAATCGGGTCGCCGGATTTCCTGCGCACGGCCTTCACGCGCACCATCAGCGCTGGTGTATGCGACACATTGTGCAGCTCCGCCGTAAGGAACCACGTCTCGCCGCTGCGATGAATGTGCGTCCTCACCTTCACCTTAGCGGCCGGCAAGTTGCGAATGCCCTCATAGTCGCCCTGCGCCAGCCCGTGCAGATAAAAGTTCCTCGAAACAATCCTGCCCTCGCGCAGCAGTGTGAGCCGGATAAAGTAAGTACGCGAGAGTCCCGCGGGAAACTCCAGCTTGTACGGCGAAACGGTCGAGTCTTCGCGGCTGTCCAGCGCCGCCGACTTTTGCCACTTCAGTGAGCCGTCGATATTCAGCACCTCCGCCCGCGCCGTAAGCCCCGCCTGCTCACCCGCGCTGTCGTTCACCACCTCCACGGCATCCGTAGCTGCGTTCCATTGGATGTGCAGCGGCTCCGCGCCCTTCTTTGCGCCAAAGTATCCGGCATCGGTGGCGAAGAAATAATCGTAGGTCTGCCAAAGCAGCGAAGGCCATGCGGGGTGGCTCATCCAGATCAGCAGCCCAAGGCGATTCTCGTTCTGGCCTTCAAACATGCCGCGATACGCGTTGTAGTCCACAAACTGCGCGAGGCTGTCCCACTGCGAAAGGTTGTCAGCGCCGCCGAATTGCTTGTCGATGGCGGTGGCAAAAGAATTCCTGGGATTGAAGTCGTGCAGCGGCCACTGGCTGCCCTGCGGCCACAGCGCAGACACGGGCATCGTGCGGCGCAGTGTGTCCATCTCGGGAATGTTGGGCGAGCCCATTTCACTGTGGAACTTCGTCGGTGCGTGCTCAAAGTAGTAGGGCAGCGGCTCCGCGCGGTAGGGGCCGTGGCCGCTCACAGGGCCATCGGCTGAGCTCGAAATGTAATGCGAGCCCGGAACGAGTGACGCAACAAACCGGCGCAGGCCCTCGTCGATTGGCGCGGGCGGAAAACCCTCATTGCGCCCGCAAAACAGGCCCAGTGAAGGATGATTGCGGATGCGCAGCAGATAGTCTTTCGCATTCGCCAGAAAGAGCGCATTGTCGTCGGGGTTGGGCCCGTCCCATGGATTGGCAAGCCAGAAATCCTGCCAGATCACCACGCCGTTGCGGTCCGCGGCATCGTAAAAAGCCTCGTCGGCCGTTTGTCCCACCCAGTCGCGAATCATGTCGAAGTGCTCATCGCGGTGATAGCGCAGCGCGGTCTCGTATTCGCGCGCGCGATAGCGCAGCATCGACTCGGGAAATCCCCAGTTGCCGCCGCGGGCGATAAACCGGCGTCCGTTGATCCACATCTTCAGCACGCCGCCGTCTTCCGAATAAGTGAACTGGCGAATGCCCGTCTCGAACGAAGTGCTGTCGCTGGCCTTGCCGTTCACCAGAAACGTAATCGTCACGGGATAGAGATTCGGCGCGCCGTAGCCGACCGGCCACCACAGCTTGGGATTGGTCAGATGGAGCGCCGGCTGCGATGCGGGCGTCAACTCGACCGTGCGGCTGGCGGAGGCGGCAAGCGTCACCGGTTCCTCCACGGTGATGCTGCCAAAGCGCGCCTGCAGCGTGCCGGAGACGGGCGCCGCGGTCAGGTTCGTCAGCGTGGCAGCGATATCGATGTCTGCGTGCGTCGTATCCGGCAGTGGGAGGGTTGTCGTCACCAACGGATTGCGAACCGTCACTTCGCCGCTGGTCGTCAGCGAAACATTGCTCCAGATGCCGGTGTCGCGGCCGCGGATGGTGGATATCCAGTCCCAGCCGATGGAGGCGTGGTAAGTGGGATTATCGCGGCCAAGCGCGCCGCCATTCAGGCTGGGGCCCGCCTTGTCCTTGGTGCTGCCGGGGTGAGCATTGGCAACAATGCGCACGGCTAGCGCGTTCACCGCGCCGGGGTGGATGTACGGGGTCACGTCAAAGCGGCCGCGCGTAAACCCGCCGTCCATGCGGCCCACGTCGTGGCCGTTGAGGTATATCTCGGCCTTCCAGTTGATGCCGTCGAAGTTGAGCCAGAAGCGCGGCTGAGTAGGGTTCGCCGCCGGCGCAAGAAACTCGTCGCGATACCAGAAGTCCCCGCAAAAGAACGAGTCCGAGATTGCGTACTGGTTGTCGCCAAAGTCCGGATTCGGAACTGCGCCGTCATTTAGATAACTGGTGAGCACCGTGCCGGGAACTGTCGCAATCATCCAGTCCTTGTCGTGATAGCCGGGAGTCGAAAGCGCATCGCCGCCCGCCGCCACCAGTGATGCGCGCTGCACGCGCCATGCGCCTCCGGCCAGCGGCAGTGAGCCGTCGGCTTCTGCAACCGCCGCGGGCTTGGGCTGCGCAATCAGCCCACCCCGGCCAAAGACCTCAAGCTCGCTCAGTATGTAGCGGTCATCGGGTGCGGAAGCCTTCGTCATCAGCACGCGGACGTAGCGGCCGTGCGCGGCATGGGCAAGCCGGATCTCGCTGTGCAGTGCGGATGCGGAAGGCAGCGGCGCAAGGGTTTGCCACTCCTCAGCGTCGCCTGAAACTTGTATCAGGCCCGCTGCGGCCGGGCGAATCCAGTCGAGAACGATGCGGTCGAATGTAGACCGCGCGCCGAGATCCACATACACCCACTCTTCGCCGCTCCCCGCGCTCATCCACGCGCTGTGAAAGTGGCGCGGCCCGGCAACATGAACCTCCTGCCCGTGGTGAAACAGCGCGAGCAGCGCGACGCCCCACGTGTGCACGGCTGCCGCGGAGAGTTCGAGGCGGTAGGCGCGGAAGTGGGCCGGCGCGTTCAGCGGGATGGTCTGCTGAAAGCTCGGGCCAGAAATCTTCATGCTGGGCCACTCGGTGCCGGTGGCGCGGCCAACCTCCGTCCAGTGCGCCATGTCATCAGAACCCAGAATGGTGTAGGTCCATCGTCCTGAAAGATGCGGCACGTAGATCCTGCGCAGCCACAGGTCAACGCGGTCGATCGTCGGCGGAGTATCGCTTCCCTTTATTGCAAACTGCACCCAGGGATGTTCGCCGGAGACGTCGATGGAGGAGGTTGGATTGCCGTCGAGAAAAAATTCGCGCTCGCGCTTCTGCAGCGTGCCGCCGTCGCTCGTGGATGTTACAACCCAGTAGGGAAGCGCCGTTTCCACAATGCCGTCGGTCACCAGTTGCGCGGTTAGGTTGTAATCGTAGGCGCTCGACTGATAAGCCGGACGATGCAGCGCGAGATTGCGATAGCCGGATCCGCCGGAGACCAGCGCCGGCCCGCTGTACTGGCTGGGCTCGCCGGGATAAACGCCGATGCCGCGCGTAGACTGCTGCGCGTGAGAAACGAGAGAGAAGGCAAACAGGACAAGGGCCAGATGTTTCATGATTGCTCCGGAGAAAATACGCGACACACCGCGAATCTCGCATCGAGCAAGAAATTTCGAAGATGCGCAGCGGACACAGGATAAAGCAATCAGGTCCGCGGCGGCGCGCGTCATCAAGGGCGGCTCGTTATGTGCGGTTCATTAAGGACGGCTCGTTCCTGCGCCACAAATCCTGCCGCAACAGATGCCGCGTGGCCGCGCGCAATTCAAAAACGCCTGGCAGCTCCACTTCAAACAAGGGCTTTCGCTACGCCGGCAAGCCGTTTCGATCGCGAAACTGCCCGACAACAGCCTCTCACTCAGCCCCGGCCACACCGCTCCATCCCGTCCCGCAGCAGACCATCCGCCAGTCCGCCGCACATTCGAATACGCCGATGGCCAGGCAGGCAAAGCCGTTCGCGCCCATCAAAAAAAGAGCCGCTCATGGCGACTCTCACTAAACCATTTGGTTTGTGAAGAAATTTGGTTGCGGGGGCTGGATTTGAACCAGCGACCTTTGGGTTATGAGCCCAACGAGCTACCAGGCTGCTCCACCCCGCAAGATGATTCTAACAACGCGCGAAACTAGCGGTCAAACCCGCATCACTCCGCACGCAGAGTCTCTACGACCGCTAAAACGGTTTA
>DASUAU010000026.1:0-279910 GCA_035763705.1 Occallatibacter sp.
GATACGCCGCTCTCCCGCATTGCGGACATCCGCCGCCGCATCGCCGACTACCTGCGCTCCGCCGGCCCCCAGCTTTCCCTGCCAATCTCGTTCGCCTTCCTCCAGGACGATGGCCTCAAGGCCCAGGAAGAGCCCACGCGCGACACCAAGGTGCTGCTCACCAACCTCGAGAAGAATCCCCTGCCGCAGCAGGTCCACGCCATCACCACTGACTACGAGTTCCAGGCCGATGTCCGCGAGAAATCCCTCGGCGCGCTCGACGTGCTCGCGCAGCGCCTCAGCAACCGCCCCGGACGCAAGCTCATCATCTGGATTGCCCCCGGCTGGCCCCCTTTTGAAGCGCAAACCGTGGTCAAATCCCGCCAGCAGATGGGCCAGCTCTTCACCTACATCACGAATCTCAACACCGTCCTGCGCCGCGCCGGCATCACGCTCGATCAAATCGACTCCAGCGGCACCCAGGGCGGCAACAACGACTACGTGAGCCAGTACGGCAACTACGTCAAAGGCGCATCCTCGGCCGACGACGCCGACAACGCCGACCTCATGCTCTCCGTCCTCGCCGTCCAGTCCGGCGGCCTTGTCCTTTACGGCAACAATGACGTCATGGGCTTCATCTCCCGGTGCCTGGCGGACGCCTCGGCCTACTACGAGGTCACCGTGCAGACGCCCGTCCCCGCGCACGCCGCCGAAGCGCATCGCATCACCCTCAAAATGCCTGACAAGCACTGGAAGGCGCGCACCCGCACCCTCTATTACGCGGTTGAATAGGCAGAAATTCCTCGCTGAAAATGAAAAGGCGCGGCCACAGGGTTCCACATCCCGGCCGCGTCTTTTTTTCAGCCCCGCTCAAATCCGTATGAACACCCGGTTCCGCCACATCCAGTAGAGCACCGCCCGGTAGCACAGCATCACCACAAGCGCCCCGCGCGGGGTCAACAGAAATTCTTCCCGCCCCCATTCCCCTCTTTCCGCCCCAAAAGCACAAGGGGCAAACCGTCTCAGCGGCCTGCCCCTCGCATCTTCTAGTCAATTTTCTATTACTTCGCAGCCACCAGCGGCCGCGTGCTCAGCGTGCCGTCCTTGTAGCCCTTCGCCATGTTCGCAATCGAAATCGGCTGGTAGTCGCCCGCGTGGCCCGCCTGCCCAAACTGCGTCATGCGCAGCGCCACCACCTTCTGCATCGCCTCGCGCGCCGGCTTCATGTAGTCGCGCGGATCAAACTTCTCCGGGCTTTCCCACAGCACCTTGCGGATCGCGCCCGTAATCGCCAGCCGGTTGTCTGTGTCCACGTTGATCTTGCGCACGCCGTTGCGGATGCCCAGTTGAATCTCCTCCACCGGAACACCCCAGGTCGGCTTCAGCTTGCCGCCGTACTGGTTCACAATGTCCTGCAGGTCCTGCGGAACGGACGAGCTGCCGTGCATCACCAGGTGCGTCTTCGGCAGCCGCTTGTGAATTTCAATCAGAAGGTCCATCTTCAGCACGCTGCCGTCCGGCTTCTTCGAGAACTTGTAGGCGCCGTGGCTGGTGCCGATTGCCAGCGCCAGCGCATCCACGCCCGTCCGCTCGGCAAACTCCACCGCCTGGTCAGGATCGGTCAGGTGCTCCAGGCCGCTGCCGCCCGCGCCGTGCCCGTCTTCCACGCCGCCCAGCACGCCAATCTCGCCTTCCACCGTAATGCCGCGCTCGTGCGCAAACTCCACCACGCGCCTGGTCACGTCCACGTTCTCCTCGAACGAGTTCGGCGTCTTGCCGTCTTCGTAAAGCGACCCGTCCATCATCACGCTGGTAAAGCCCAGCTCAATCGCGCTCTTGCACGTCTCAAAGCTGTTGCCGTGGTCCTGGTGCATGGCAATCGGAATCTCCGGATAAAGCTCGCTCGCCGCCAGAATCAGGTGGTAGAGATAACGGTCCTGCGCAAAGGCGCGCGCGCCGCGGCTGGCCTGGATGATCACCGGCGACTGCGTTTCCTTGGCCGCCTCCATGATCGCCTGAATCTGTTCCATATCGTTCACGTTGAAAGCGCCCACGCCGTATCCGCCCTTGGCAGCCTCGTCCAGAAGCTGGCGCATGGAAACTAATGGCATATCAATTCTCCTTCCGGGGTCGCTCTGCCGCCTTCCCTTCGCCCCATCCAGCGTGCAATGCGCGGCGTCAGATGCTTCGGCAATCTGCGCTCGGGCGGCAAAAACGCCAATCGTCCCTATGGTAGCAGACGCAGGCAATCAAAAACTGTCGCGCACCACGCGGAATTGCATCCCCATCCGGCCCGCACCGCCCCTGCTCAGCCCATGCACGTCCTCTGTCACCCCCACGCGCCCAGCAGCCGCCGCAGCAGCACCAGTTCGCCCAGGTGATACGCATTGTGATCGGCCGCCAGCAGCGCCTCCCGCAACAGCGTCTGCCCGTCGCCGTGCGGAATCTTCGCGTGCAAATCCTTCGCCTCATCGGCCACCAGCGCACACATCGCCTTGCGGTCGCGCAAAAATGCCCGCACGCTCTTCTCCCATGCCTTCGCCTCCGGCGGCGCAGCCGTCCGCGGCCAATATCCCTCCGGCCACTTCGGCGACACATGCTTCGCATCCCGCGAAAACTCCAGAATGTCCCATTGCGCAATCCGCAGGTGCTCCAGCACCTGCCACGCCGAGTGCTTCGCGCCCCTGGGCCGCTTGCCGCGCAGCCCCGCCGGAAAATCCCTCACCACCGCCTCAAACGTCGCATGCGCGTGCCCGCTCGCCAGCAGATCCACCACCTGCTGCCGCAACTGCGCCTCACTCTTTGTCATCGTTGCTCCTTCGCGTGGCTCGAATCCGATCTGCGGCCTCGCGACTCCCCGGCCTTCACGGCAAAAGGTTAGCAGCTTCGCGTCACACACTGCGACTGAATCCTTCAGGAGTCACGCCGGCTGATTCGCAGATCGCTCAGTCACAGATCATTGACCCGCTGACCCGCTAACTCGCTAACTTGCTAACTCGCTGACTCGCTGACTCGCTAACTTGCTAACCCGCTCGTTCCCGCGCCTCAACCGTCTTGTCCTTACCGCGGCAGGTCCGCCGTCTCGCGCTCCATCTTCTTGCCGTCCATCCGGAACGCCGTCACCACGCCGTCACCCTCGCAGGCAATGCTGTAGAAGGGCCCGGCCCCAGCGTCAATCTCGCGCATCAGGCTCCCGTCCAGCGGATTCACCTCGTAGAGCACATAGTTCTTCGTCTCCGGGCGCGCGTCAATCTCTCCGTGATCCGAAAGGCTCTCCCGCCGATAACGCATAATCCACATGTCACTCGCCGAAATCACTCCATCCAGCACGTAGCCCTTCGGAGCCTGCAACGGCACCTCTCGCACCGCACCGCCCGCGCCCACCTCCAGCACCGGCGCATGGGAGTGCGCCTGATAGAGCAGTACATCCTTCCGCGCCGGCGCAAACAGCCACCAGCTCATGCTCGACTCCGCCGCCATCTCCGTGCGCATGCCGCCCGTTTCGCCCTGCGTCATCGTCGGGTTCTCCACCATCGCATTCGGCAGCTCGATGGGGTGCTTGATCTCCCCATCCGAATCCAGCACCAACAGCAGCGGCTGGGCACTCACGCGGTCATAAGCAAGAGCAATGAATGTATCGTCGGGCAGCGCGGCAAGCCTCCAAAAGTCGTAGTGCTCCGGCAGTTCCAGCGTCTTCTTGTAGCTGCCATCCCGGTCGAATTCCACCAGATAGTCGTGATGCTTCCCGGTATAAACGTGCTTCGGCGGAAACCCCGGCCCAAACGAAACCATATTCGGAGCGGTCGTCTTGTCCTTCGTCGCTGTCACCAGCAGCCCCACCATCGAATCCGACACAAAATACCCATGAATGGCTCCCGTGTCGTACAAACCCGGCACCGCATCGATGGAGTACGCACGTCCACCCTTCGGGTTCAAAGAGTAGACAGACTGAGGCCCAAAATCCTTCGGCTGCACGAGCTCGACAAACGGAATTCCATCCGGAGAACAGAGGATGGGCTCCACAAACGCTGAAGAGGCAGGAACTCCCGGAATCGGCTTCGGGTCTTCGAAGTTCAGCGTCACACTGGACAGGTCAGCTGCCGGGTTCGCCGCCAAGTCCGCCTGCGGCACATCAGGCTCTTGAGAAACCTTGGGTGCGCTTGTAGAGGTCTTTTTGGCCGCTGCAGCCGCCTGAGCCTGCGCCGCCTGCCCGAGCGCGGGAACCCCCGGAACCAGCAGCCAAAGCACGAAAAGCACCCGCACATCGCCTGGTATCTTCACCGGCCTGCTCCTTGGATTGCCTTCTTCGTTGGAAAGCCTTCGCGGCAGAAGGTTAGCAGCTTCGCGTCACACACTGCGACTGAATCCTTCAGGAGTCACGTCCGCTGATTCGCAGATCGCTCAGTCACAGATCATTGACCCGCTGACCCGCTGACTCGCCAACTTGCTAACTTGCTAACTCGCTGACCCGCTAACTCGCTCGCTTCCGCGCCTCAACCGCCTTGCCCGCCTCGCCCGCATCCCGCGCCGCCGGCTTGGCTGCCGCGCGCTCTTCCAGCAGCGCAAACCAGCAGCGCAGCACGCGCTCCCCGTCCGCGCCCGGCAGCGGCAGCACGTTGAACAGCATGTAGCACGCATTCGCCAGCGCAAACACCGGCCACCACGCCCACGTCACCACCAGCAGCAGGTTCACCATCGGCCCGGCGGCGGAAATGGCCAGGTTCCGCCCCGGCGTGCCCGCCTCGCGCCGCAGGTAAAGACCCTTCCAGTCCAGCCCAATTCCCTTCACACGCACGCCCACCGCCGCGGCCGCCAGCGCGTGCCCCGCCTCATGCAGCGCCAGCGCCAGCACGCCCAGCAGGAACCCATCCAACACCGGAATGAACCATGCCCAGTGCATCCAAGCCATCCTTCTCCCCGCTTCCTAATGCCCGCTCTCTACTGCCCGCTCTCTACTGCCCGCTTTCTGCTGCCCGCGTTCTAGTTAGATGTCTTCATCCGGCCCGGCGTCCATGGCTTCTGTTACGCTGCCACCCGCCGCGCCGTTCCGCGCCGCCTCTCCGCGTGCGCGTCCATCTCCCTTTATCGGCATTCCTGCCCCGCTTCATCTGCCGGAATTCCCGCCGCGCCTCTTCCGCACCACTCCCTCGGCCTTGTCAAGCCGCACACACACTCACCGGCCCTCCCCCACACGAGCTAACTTGCTGACCTGCCTGCGCTCCAGCCCTCCCCAAAAAATCTCCGCACTTTGCCGATTAATTCCGCACTTCATCGCACAATGGAACTGTCAGAGGAAAAACTCATGCGCCCAATCAACCATCAACCCTCTACTCCCTGTTCCCTGTTCCCTGCTCCCTGTTCCCTGTTCCCTAATCCCTGGCCCGGAGGGCCTACCCCCCCCTCCCCCCCCTCCCTTTTTTATTTGCACTTTTCCACAGTTTCTTTGCCGACAATTTCGCGTTTCTGTGAAACGCCCTAACCCGCAACTCTTCAACGCGCCCCGTAACGCAATCCCAGCAACGCAATCCCCCAACACCAGACACGGAGCAACCCATGTCGTCCGCCACGCCCCTCGTCTTCTCGCCCGTCTCTCCCGCGCAATTCGCCCATCTCTCCCTGCAGGCCCAGGCCTCCGGCATCCAGATCTCCGGCAACTCCGGCTCCGCCGCCAAATTCGGCGTCGAGGTGGCCTGGCAATTTGATGCCGCCACGCAGCAGCTCACCCTTCAGTGCCTCAAGACGCCCTTCTTCGTCAGCCGCGACAGCGTGGAAGCCCGCCTCCGCGCGCTCGTCCGGCAAAGCCTCGCCTCCGCCTGAGCCCGCGTGCATGCGCCGCCCGCCGCCGCCCGTCTTCTACAATGGACAAAATGCCGCTTCCCCTGGCAACCCCTCGGGCACAACACGAAACCTGCGCATCCGCTCCCGTTTTCCCCGCCTGGAGCCGCACTGCCCCTGCGCCGCAGCCGCTCCCCGCGCCGGCTCCCTTGCGCATTCTGCATCTGGCCAGCCTCTGGCATCTCGCCAGTCTTGACGCGCCCACCGTCGCCGTCGTCTGGTCGCTTGCCTTCGCCTGGGCCGCCGGCGTCGTCCTTCCCCTCTGGGTGCCGGTCCTGCTCGCGCTCGTCACATGGTCGGCCTACATCCTTGACCGCCTTCTCGACGCCCGCTCCGGCCTGCGCGCCCATCGGTTCAGCCAGCTCCGCCTGCGCCACATCTTTCACTGGCGTCATCGCCGCATTCTTCTGCCCATCGCCGTCGCTTCAGCCCTGGCCGCCGCGGCCATCCTGTTCGTCTCGCTTCCCGCCTTCGCCCTCACGCCGGACTCGCTCCTGGCCGCCGCAACCTTCGCCTACTTCTCCGGCGTTCACTCCCGCCGCACGCCCGCCGCCCTGCATCCAATCCGGCTCGCTCCGTTTCCCTCCAAGGAATCCCTCGTCGGCCTGCTCTTCACCGCCGGCTGCGCCGTCCCGGCCTTCACGCGACTACGCCCTCTCCACTCCGCGGCCGCCGCGCCCTTCGCCGCCCTGCTCTTTACCTGCGTGCTCGGCTGCTTCGCCCTGCTCGCCTGGCTCAACTGCCATGCCATCGCCCGCTGGGAAGCCCGGCCCGCCCCTCACAAAACGCGAATCAGGCCCCGCACCGGAATCCCGCTGCGTTCCGGCCTGCTCGCCTTCGCTGCGCTCGGCCTCGCCTCGTGCATCGGCCGTGCCCACCCGCGCTTCGCCCTTCTGCTCACCGCCGCCGCCTGCTCCGCGCTCCTTCTCGCGCTTCTTGACCGCAACCGCCGCCGTCTCTCGCCGCTCACCCTCCGCGTTGCCGCTGACCTCGTGCTCCTGGCCCCCGCATTCCTTCTCTTGCTGCGGTTCCCCGCATGAACCCGCCGCCCAATCTCAATCCGCTCGCCAGCCTTTACCGCTGGATGGAGTGGTTCACCTTCGGCCCCGCGCTCGACCGCTGCCGCCGCGCCTTTCTGCCTCAGCTTCTCGCCTCCCGCCGCGCTCTGGCCCTCGGCGACGGCGACGGCCGCTTCACCGCCCGTCTTCTTCACGCCAACCGCCAGGTCCGCATCGATGTCGTCGATGCCAGCTCCGCCATGCTCCGCCTGCTCCTGCGCCGCACCGGCCCGCACGCCGCCCGCGTCCGCGCCCACTGCGCCGATGCGCGCCTCTGGCAGCCCGGCGGCGAAACATTTGACCTCGTCTACGCCCACTTCTTTCTCGACTTCCTCACGCCCGGCGAAGTCCGCGCTCTCGCCCGCCGCCTGCGTCCCGCCGTCTCGCCTTCCGCCCTCTGGGTCGTCTCGGAATTCGTCATCCCTCCCACGCTCTTCGGCCGCCTCGTCGCCCGTCCCGTCGTCGCCGTGCTTTACCGCGCTTTCGGCCTGCTCACCGGCCTCAAAGTCCGCCGCCTGCCCAACCATCCCCGCGCCCTCGCCCGCTCCGGATTCACCCTCGCCAGCCGCCGCACCTTCCTCTGCGGCCTCCTCTCGAGCGAGCTCTGGCAGCCCTGCCCCGTTCCGGCGCCCGCGCTTATCGAACCCCTCGCAGAGCCTCTTGCCGACCCCGCCGAATTGTTACAAACATGTTAAAATTCACTTCTATGCGGTCGCCCCGCCCCCGCGCAGGCTATCGCTATCTTTATGAACCTCTATCTCATGCGCCACGCCAATGCCGGCGTCCGGCGCGGCAACCCCGCAGTCGACGCCAAACGCGGCCTTATCCGGGAAGGCAAGGACCAGTGCATCCTCATGGCCCGCCTGCTCAGCGCTCTCAAGGTCCAGCCCGACGTCATCGTCTCCAGCCCGCTCAAGCGCTCACTGCAAACCGCACAGTTCGTCGGCACTGAGCTTGGCTACGAGGCCAAGGTCGAAATCAGCGCCGCGCTCGCGCCCGACGCCAGTTTTGCCGCCTTCCAAAAGCTCATCGCCAAATACGCCGGCCGCGACGAAGTCCTCTTCGTCGGCCACAATCCCAATCTCTTCCAGTTCCTCGGCCATCTCATTGCCGGCAACGGCCCCGCCGGCGTCCGCATGCGCAAGGGCTCCGTCGCCCGCATTGACATGAGCAAGCACACGCCGCTGCTGCAGTGGCTCATTGATCCGCGCCTGGCCCGCAACTTCTACTTGAGCGTGGCAAAAAGCTCCCGCCCAAAAACCTCAAAAAAATAATCGGCCTCTTTGCGCAGCGACCACAGCTCCAGCTCCGCGCCCGTCCGTCCCGGCTTCAGCTCCAGGTACACGCGCTTGGGATAGACGCGCGCCGCCACGCGCAGCACGTCGCTGGCCCGGTCCTGATTCAGCGCCACGGCCAGCCGCAGCAGCACCACCGCCCGCTGCACATGCCCGTGCTCCTCTGCCGGAATATTCCTCAGCGCCCGGTCGCCCGGCTGCGGCCTGCTCTTGCCCAGGTAGCGCGCCAGCGCTGACACCACCGTCCGCTGCACCTGCGTGAACCCATACATCTCCGAGCTCGAAACAATGTACTGCGTGTGCCTGTGGTGTCCCTGGTGATTGATGAACTTTCCCGTATCGCGCAGCACCGCCGCCGCCGCCAGCCAGCCCTCATATTCCTCCGGCAGGTCGTGCAGCTTCCTCAGCTCGCGAAACAGTTGCACCGCGTGCCCCCGCACCGGCTCGCTCTGCCGCACATCCACGCCATAGCGTTTCGCCGTCGCCAGCACGCTCTCCCACCGCTCGTGCTCCAGCTCTCTGTGCGCCGCCGCTCGCCAATCCTGCTCGGCCAGCATCTGCGCCAGAATCCCATCCCGCAGTCCCAGCGGCGAGTAGCGAAATCCCGGCAGCGCGAAGCTCTCCATCAGCTCCGCAAACACCAGTGCGCCGGCCACAATAATCTCCGCGCGCCGCGGCCCAATGCCCGCCACGGCCTCGCGCTCCGGCAGCGTCATCTTCGCCAGCTTGGCCGCCAGTTTCTTCACGCCCGCGGCCGGCGCAACGCCGTCCATGTCCGCGGCCAGGCCTTTCCGTCCCGTGCGCCGCGCCTGCTTGCCCGTCTTCGCCATCGCCTGGCAGGCCTCGGCCAGCGCCGCCGCCGTGCCGCTGGTTGCAATCACCAGTGGAATCCGCGCCGCGCCAATCTTCCGGTGCGCCCGCCGCAGCTCGCGCGCAATCAGGTGCCGCAGTTGCTTCAGCCCCTCGCCGGCCGGCGGATCCGCCTGCAAAAACTCCTCCGTCAGCCGCACCGCGCCCAGCGGAACGCTCACCGTCTCTTTGATCTTCTTCTGTTCGCTCAGCGTAATCTCGCAGCTTCCGCCGCCCAGGTCCACCAGCAGCACGCGCCCGCCCACGCCCGGCTCCGCGCTCATCAGCCCGCGATGGATCAGCCGCCCTTCCTCCAGGCCGGAGATGATCTCCATCGTCCAGCCCGTCTCCGCCTTCACCCATCCCTGAAAGGCCGCCGCATTCCGCGCGTCGCGCATCGCAGACGTCGCCACCACGCGCATCCGGTCCACGCCATGCTGCTGCACCGCCCGCTGGAACCGCTTCAGCGCCCGCAGCGTCGCTGCCATCGCGTCCGGGCTCACCAGCCCCGCGTCAAACACGCTCGCGCCCAGCCGCGTCACCTCGCGATCCTCGTGAACCGTCTTCAGTCGGTGCGCCGCCACCCGCGCAATCTTCAGCCGGCAGGAGTTCGATCCAATATCAATCGCGGCAAACGTCGGCATCATGCGGTCGCGCAACCTCCTGCCAATCTCATCAACACTCTGCGCCCAAGATACACGACCGCTCCGCCATCAACCCCTTCCGTCCCGTCCGCTGGCACGTCGCAATTCCCCGGCTGCTATCCTGCTGGTGGAGCCTCTCTCCTCCTCCATCCGCCAATGACCACCCAGTCCTCCACAGCCGCCCAGTCAAAGCCCGCGCCGTCTGCCTTCGCCGCGTGGGCGCTGCTGCTCGTCATCTTTGCCGCCGTCCAGTTCGCCTCGCTCTTCACCCCTCCGCTGCTGGACGATGCCGACGCCAGCCACGCCGAGGCCGCCCAGCACATGGCGGAAACCGGCAACCTCGTCACCCTCAAAATCGACGCCATCCGCTACCTCGAAAAGCCGCCCCTGCCCTACTGGATTGACGCCGGTCTCTACAAAATCTTCGGCCAGAACGCCTTCGCCACCCATCTCCAGAACGCCCTCGCCATCCTCGGCTGCGCCTGGCTCGGCTGGCTCTGGGGCCTGCGCGCCTGGGGCCCGCGCACCGGCTTTTACTCCGCGCTCGCCATCCTCACCGCCATCGGCCCGTTTCTCTTCACGCGCTTCGCCATCCCTGAGGCGCTGCTCAGCTTCCTCTTCCTGCTCGCTCTCTATTTATTCCTCACCGGCATGGAGTCCCGGCGTCCCGCGCGCATTTATCTCATGTGGGCCGTGCTCGCCCTCGCCACGCTCACCAAGGGACTCATCGCTCCGGTCTTCTTCGCCGGCGCAGTCATTCCTCTTCTGCTGCTCAGCGGCCAGTGGCGTCGTCTCGGCCGCCTCAAGCCCATCTCAGGATTTTTGCTTTACCTCGCCATCGCCGCCCCCTGGCACATCCTCTGCGGCCTTGCCAATCCTGACCAGGGCCATCCCATCGGCAACCATCCCACGCCCGGCAACGTCCACGGCTTCTGGTACTTCTACTTCATCAACGAGCATTTCCTTCGCTTCCTCGGCCAGCGCTTCCCGCACGACTACAACAAAATGCCCTTCGCCTGGTACTGGCTCGGCCATCTCATCTGGCTCTTTCCCTGGAGCCTCTTCCTGCCCGCCGTCTTTTTCCTCGCCTGGAAGACCCGCCATTCCTGGTTGCAGCATCTGCGCCGCGACGCCGGCCAGACCGTCGATTTCTACCTGGACCACGCCGCGCGGCTCGACGTGGCCACTTACGTCGCGCGTCTCAAATTCCGCGTTCGCTCCATCTGGCTCCTCAGCCTCTTCGTCGCCTTCATCCTGCTGTTCTTCTCCATCTCCACCAATCAGGAGTACTACACATTCGAGGCCTGGCCCCCGCTCTTCATCCTCACCGCGGCCGTCATCGCAGGCATTGAGGAGGGCTCACCCGACCCCGCGCAGCCCACGCTCTCCACCCGCTGGCTCACCGGCGCAAGCCTGGTCTTCACCGTCATCGGCATTCTTGCCGCCATCGCGCTCGGCTGGGGCCTGTGGATCTCGCGCCATCTTCCTTTCGAGCCGGACATCGGCACTCTCCTCGCCCATCGCGACGTGGGCGATTACACGCTCTCCATGTCCCACCTCTTTGACCTCACCGGCAAATCCTTCGCCGCGCTGCGCCTGCCCGCCGCTCTGGCCGCCGTCGCGCTGCTCATCGGTCCCGCTGCCGGCTGGATACTTCGCCGCCGCGGCCGGCCCATCGCCGCCACCGTCAGCATCGCGCTCACCGCGGCCGTCTTCCTCATCGCCGCCCACATCGCCTTCGCCCGCTTCGAGCCCATGCTCAGCTCCAAACAGCTCGCCGACGTGATCCTCAAAGACGGTTCGCCCTCTGACATCTTCATCGTCTATGGCGATCAGTCGGACGCTTCCTCCGTCATCTTTTACACAAACGACTTTCTCGGCAAGCCGGCGGACCTCGTCCTCCCGCGCTGCTCGCCCACCGGCAAAGGCTCCTCGCTCCTGTGGGGCTCCTGCTACCCTGACGCGCCAGACATCTTCCTCAGCCCGCAGCAGCTCTCCGCCCTCTGGGGCGCCGGCAATCGCAAGTGGCTCTTCGCGCAGGACACCAATCAGGACAAGGCCGAAAAGCTTCTCGCCGGCCGCCTCTACTTCGCGCGCTCCATCGCCGACAAAACCCTCTGGACCGACCGCCCGCTCAACTAAGCGCGCCGCCAGGCCCGCGCCTTCACCGCGCCGCGCTCCATCGCTCCCAGCCAAAGTGAGTCACTTCCGGTCAGGCGGTCAACCGCTCTCGACCGTTATCATTGGTTCACGATAATCAGCCTGGGAGCGAGCCGATGCGCATCGTAAGCACAAGCCGTACGATCTTCGCGGTCACCATGATCGGTCTTGGAATCATAGGACTGCTCCACCACAATCTCGTCTCCTTATGGAATCCTCCAACCAACTCTTCCGCCGGGAGTCTGCTCGTTGCCTTCAGTTCGTTGATTTCTTTGGCAGCGGGTTTCGGCCTGCTTTTTCGGCGCATTGCAGGCATCGCCGCGCGCTTGCTTCTCGCCACTTTTCTGGTTTGGTTGTTGCTATTCCGGCTGCCAAACTTTCTTCGTTTGCCCGCTTTTGCAGCTTGCTGGTCCGTCTTTCCGCTTGCGGTCATGTTGGCTGCCGCCTGGGTTCTCTATGTCTGGTTTGCCACGGACTGGGACCGCAAGTACCTTGGCTTTGTCATCGGCGGCAACGGCCTTCGCATTGCCCACACGCTTTACGGCCTGTGCTTGATCTTCTTCGGCTCGGCTCACTTCATTGACCTGAAAGACACCCTCTCGCTCATCCCCCACTGGCTGCCGGCTCATCTTTTCTGGGCATATTTCACCGGATGCGCTTTCATCGCAGCCGGCGTCGCGGCTCTCACCGGCATTTGGGCGCGGCTGGCAGTCACGCTCTCGGTCTTGCAGCTCACGTTGTTCCTGGTTCTGGTTTGGGTGCCCATCGTGGCCACAGGCTCCAGGAATCCCTTCCAGTGGAGCGAGACCATCCTCAATGCGGCGCTCGCGGCTGGCGCATGGGTCGTCGCTGAATCCTACAGCCGCAAGAGCGTCGTTTCTCAGCAACAGCAAGTAGATCAACAGCTCTAGCCCGCGCCTTCACCGCGCCGCGCGCATCCGCCCGCCCCGCAGCAGCTCAAACACCCGCCCGCGCCACAAAATCCGGCTCGACGTGTAGCTCGCCGCCCAGAAGCCAAAACCCATCAGGTCGCGAATCGGATATAGCACCAGCAGCCCCAGCCAGCTCCGGTCCCGCACCGCCATCCGTCCCATTGCAATGGACAGCGCCCATCGCGTCGCCACCGCCCATCCCAGCATCGCCAGCCCCCAGCCCGCGTGCCCCATCGCCGCAGCCGCCGCCCATCCCAGCAGCCCAAACGGCATGCTGAACGTCAGCGCCGTACCAAAGTGTCCCTTCGGCCGCGAAAACCTGGTCGACTTCATCCAGCGCACCTGGTGCTTCAGGCTCGACACAAAACTCGCGTTGATCACCATGTGGTCAATCGCGTGCGTGCTCAGCGCCACCCGCTCGCCCAGCTTCCACGTCTCATTGCCCAGCACAAAATCGTCCGCGCAGTAGTCGGCCGTCACCTTAAAGCCGCCCATCCGCCGTACCGTCTCGCGCCGGAACGCCATCGTCGGCCCCAGCGTAAACTGCATCCCTTCCATCATCCGCGCCACCAGCACGCCCGCGGTCATCTCCACGCTCATGCCCACCGCTTCCAGCCGCGCCCACAGCCCGCCGTCGGCCGCCACCCCGCGATAGGGGCAGCACATTCCGCCCACCTTTTCATCCGCAAATGGCAGCGCCACCGCCCGCAAGTACTCCGGCGTCACGCGCACATCGCTGTCGCTGATGACAAGAATTGCATGCGCCGCCTCGCGCTCCATCCGCTCCAGCGACGCCACCTTCGCGTTGATGTACTCCGGCTCGCCCGTCCACACAAACTTCGCCGAAATTTTCTTGTGCCGCGCCGCCACCCTACGCGCCACTTCAAGCCCCGCATCCGCTTCCGTCCGCGCGCAAAATAGGATTTCGTACTCGGGATAATCCTGCCGGAAAAAGCTCTCCAAGTGCGCCTCAAGCTCCGGTTCGTCGCCGTGCAGCGGCTTCAGCAGCGTCAGCGGCGGCGTAAACCCCGGCCGTTTCCCCAAAGCCTCCAGCGCCCGCCTGCGCTCGCGCAGATAGCCCGGCACCGCACCCAGCGCCATGCCCGCAAACACCGTCGATGTGATAAGGCCCAGCCCGGCCAGCGCAAGCAGAACGTACATCATGCAGGTCTAAGCATACCCGCTTGTCCACGCGCCGCCCCGCCCATCCAAAACAAAAAAGGAGAGCCCATCGGCCCTCCTCTTTGCATTGGACACGTCCGCGCGCGTCGCTTATTTCTTTCCCGCTCCCGGCTTCACCACCACCGGCTTCCGCAGCGGCACAATCGCGCCCGTCGTCTCCGGCGCCGCCTGCTGGAATCGCGTCAGCATCTCGCTCCGCACATACTCCACAAAGCTCTGCATCTGCCGGTTCATCTCCTCCATCCGCTCGCGCATCTGCAAAATAATCGCAATCCCCGCAATGTTCACGCCCAGGTCCCGCGCCAGGTTCAGGATGAACTCCAGCCGCTCCAGGTCCTCGTCCGTATACATCCGCGTGTTGCCGTCCGTGCGCGACGGCTTCAGCAGCCCTTCGCGCTCATAAAGCCTCAGCGTCTGCGGATGAATCTCGTACATCTCGGCCACCGCCGAAATCATGTACACGCCCTTGGTCTTCCGTTTCGCCGCCATTGGCCCTCTCCGCTCCCGCCGGCTCCGTCTTCGCCGCGCCTCACGCCTGGTCGAACAGCTTCACTCGCGGGTCCTGGTTGTTCAGCTTCGCCAGCTCGCGCATAATCTCCCGGCTGCGCTCGTCCTGCAACTGCGGCACCACCACTTCCACGGCCACAATCTGGTCGCCGCGCTGCCCCGGGTGCGATGCGCTCTCCACGCCGCGCTCCCTCATCCGCAGCTTCTGCCCGCTCTGCGTCCCCGGCGGAATCTTCAACTGCGCACGCCCGTCAATCGTCGGCACGTCCACCTTTGCGCCCAGCGCCGCCTCCGGAACCGTCACCGGCACCGTCAAATGAATATCGTCGCCCACCCGCATAAACACCGGGTGCGTGCCCGTGCGCACAATCACAAACAGGTCGCCGGCCACGCCGCCGTTCAGCCCGCCGTTGCCCTTGCCCTGCAGCCGGATGCGCTGCCCATCCCGCGTTCCCGGCTTGATGCGGAACTCCACCGTCTCCGTCCGGTTCACCAGGCCCTCGCCGTGGCAGGTCGCGCACGCGTTCGCCGTCCGCCCCGTTCCGTTGCACTGCGGACAGGGAATGTTGAACTTCATCCGCCCGCCCATCTGCGTCACCTGGCCCGTCCCGTTGCACTCCGGGCACGGCATCGGCCCGCCCGTCTGCGCCTGTCCGTGGCAGGTCGGGCAGGTCTCCAGCCGGTGAATCGGCAGCCGCGCCTGGCCGCCGCGAATCGCCGTCCAGAAATCCACTGTCGCCTGGTACTCAAGATCGGTGCCCGCCACCGGGCCCCGCGGCCGCTGCGCCGCATGCTGGCCGCTGAAGATGCCGGAAAAAATATCCTTGAAGCTGCCCCAGCTTCCTGATCCGGCTCCCGCACCAGCGCCCGCGCCGGCCCCATGCGCGCCGCCGCTGAAGCCTGAAAAATCAAACCCGCCAAAGTCCACCGGAACGCCGCCGCCCCCGCCCTGCTGCCGCGCATACGCCTCCGCCTGCGCCGGGTCAATCTGGTCGCTGTAAAAGCCAAGCTGGTCGTAAATCTTGCGCTTCTTCTCGTCGCTCAGCACCTCGTTGGCCTCGGAGATCTCCTTGAACCGCTCCTCGGCCCGCTTGTCCCCCGGATTCACGTCCGGATGATAGCGCCGCGCCGCCTTGCGAAACGCCTTGCGGATCTCCTCCGCCGTGGCCGTCTTCTTCACACCCAGCGTCGCGTAATAGTCCTTGTTGCTCGTCGTCGCCATCGGTCCCCGTTTAATCTCTTTTCAGCCTGCACGCCGCTGTGCGTAGATGCGCTACTATTGCAATGCAATTTCCTGTATCCATTCAAAAAATCTGGCACCGTCCGGAAGCAAAAAGTAACACTGCGCGACTGGACTGCTCGTAGATGATCGATTCGGCCCTGGGGCAATCATGCCCATTGACTCTAGCCTAGCGAATGAACCCATCAGCTTCATTCCCGACAGCCCTGAATACCTCGATTTGTTTTCATCCCAGTATTTCTGCCAATAAGCTGACAATATGTTCCATTTCTCGTTAATTGGCTTATCAATCCAGTGCTGCGTTCGCATAAATGGGCTTAACATTGTGTAAATCTCCTCAAGCAGCCTGATGTCAGCATCTATCAGCTCAACTGCCGCCCGCATCATGTCATCGATTTTCTCGGCTTCAAAGTCATCAGCAGCTAGACCGTTCGCAAGTACGAGCGCCATTCTCTTAAGTCTCGCCTTCTGATTCGTGCGCTGCGTCTGCAGTACAGCGGCTGCAAGCCCAGCCTTGAACTCAGGGCTGTCAAGCCTCTTCCTAATCTCCTCAATGCTCTCGCCCTGCGCATGAAGCTTCTGTTCAACGCGTGAAATAGCATCTTCTGTCGCTGCACCCAAAAAATCTAAGTTCTCTTCAACTGTGGGAATGCCCAACTGTCGAATAAGCTCAGCGAGTCCGAGCGCCTTTGCAATTCCGCCAATGATGGGTAGACCGGAAACGCCCGCTACAACTGAGAGTGCATCACCTAGATTTGAGACAGTTTTGCCCGCCGCAGAATGCGAGAGTTTATCGTACTCGCGCATCCGGTTATCTGCTGCGACTTCGTTCTCGAACATTCCCATCAAGAACCACCAGCTAGCTCACTTGCACAACGCGGGGTGGACAGCCTCGCCACCCACCCCGCTCGCTTGCTCAATCGCTTACTCGCCAGCTCGCTAACCTGCTGACTCGCTAACTAGCTAACTCGCCAGTCCTACTTCTTCTCGTCCACGTCCACGTACTCGGCGTCAATCACTTCGCCGTCTTTCTTCGCGCCGCCCTCGTGCGCGCCATGCTCGCCCGCGGGCGCGGCCGCCGTCTCGGCCTGCGCGGCGTTGGCCTTGTAGAGCACCTCGGCCAGCTTGTGGCTCGCCTGGGTCAGCTTCTCCTGCGCCGTGTGTAGCTCCGCCACGCTTGCCTGGCTCTCCAGCGCCTTTTTCGCGTCGGCCAGCGCCGATTCCACCTCGGTCCGTTCAGCGCCCTGGATCTTGTCTCCCGCGTCCTTCAGCATCTTCTCGATGTTGTAGACCAGGCTGTCCAGCCCGTTGCGCGCCTCCACCTGCTCGCGCTTCTCCTTGTCCTCGGTCGCGTGCGACTCCGCATCCTTGGCCATCCGCTCCACCTCTTCCTTGCTCAGGCCGGAGCTGGATGTGATGGTGATGCGCGTGTCCTTGCCCGTGGCGTTGTCCTTCGCCGTCACGTTCAAAATGCCGTTCGCGTCGATGTCGAAGGTCACCTCAATCTGCGGCACCCCGCGCGGCGCCGGCGGAATCCCCGCCAGCTTTAACTTGCCCAGCGTGCGATTCTGCCCCGCCATCGGCCGCTCGCCCTGCAGCACGTGAACCTCCACCTCGGTCTGGTTGTCGGCCGCCGTCGAAAACGTCTCCGTCTTCTTCGTCGGAATCGTCGTGTTGCGCGGAATCATCGGCGTCGCCACCCCGCCCAGCGTCTCAATCGCCAGCGTCAGCGGCGTCACGTCCAGCAGCAGCAGGTCCTTCACCTCGCCGGCCAGCACGCCCGCCTGCACCGCCGCGCCCACCGCCACCACCTCGTCCGGGTTCACCCCCCGATGCGGATCCTTGCCGAACAGCTCCTTCACCAGCGCCTGAATCATCGGCATGCGCGTCTGCCCGCCCACCAGCACCACCTCGTCGATATCCTTGGTGGTCACGCCGGCGTCGGTCATCGCCTTCTTGCACGGCTCCAGTGACCGGCTCACCAGGTCTGACACCATCTGCTCCAGCTTGGCCCGCGTCAGCTTCCGCACCAGGTGCTTCGGCCCGTTGGCGTCCGCCGTAATAAACGGCAGGTTGATCTCGGTCTCCACCGTTGTTGAAAGCTCAATCTTGGCCTTCTCCGCGGCATCCTTCAGCCGCTGCAGCGCCATCTCGTTGCCCTTCGAGCTCAGGTCAAGCCCCTCTTCCTGCTTGAACTCGGTGATCAGCCAGTCCACAATCCGCTGGTCAAGGTTGTCGCCTCCCAGGTGCGTGTCGCCGTTGGTCGACTTCACCTCAATCACGCCTTCGCCCACTTCCAGAATCGAAATGTCGAAGGTGCCGCCGCCAAAGTCGTACACGGCAATCGTCTCGTCCTTTTTCTTGTCCAGCCCATAGGCCAGCGCGGCCGCCGTCGGCTCATTCACAATGCGCTTCACGTCCAGCCCGGCAATCTTGCCCGCGTCCTTGGTCGCCTGCCGCTGCGCGTCGTTGAAGTACGCCGGCACCGTGATAACCGCCTCGGTCACCGTCCCGCCCAGGTACGCCTCGGCGCTCTTCTTCAGCTTTTGCAGAATCATCGCCGAGATCTCCTGCGGCGTATATTCCCTGCCCTGCGCCATCACGGCCACGTGGTCGCCCTGCTGCTCCACCTTGTAGGGCACCATCTTCATCTCGTCCGTCACTTCGTCAAACCGGCGGCCCATAAACCGCTTGATCGAGAAAATCGTGTTCTCCGGGTTCGTAATCGCCTGCCGCTTGGCCACCTGCCCCACCAGCCGCTCGCCGCTCTTTGAGAAGCCCACAATCGACGGCGTGGTCCGCGCACCCTCTTCATTCGCAATCACTTTGGGCTCGCCACCCTCCAGCACCGCCACGCACGAGTTGGTCGTCCCAAGGTCAATTCCAATAATCTTTGCCATGTCTGGTTGTCCTGCCTGCCTGTAGAGTTTCTGACTCTAATAAGATGCCTCATTGAGTCAGTTAGTGTCAACTTTTGTTGATTGTAATTTCCTAAATTGTTCCCGCCCCCATCGCCTTCCCAAACTCTTCGCACCTCCACCACCGGCACGCATCATCTAAACCATGTATTCTCAACTATTCCGGCCCCGATGCCCACTGCCCAGGCCCAAGTCCGCTACCCGCTCACCCAGGGCGTCAACCCCTGGCTGGTCACCGTTGCCGTCATGCTCCCCACCTTCATGGAGGTGCTGGACACGGCCATCGCCTCCGTGGCCCTGCCTTATATCGCCGGGTCGCTGTCGGCCTCGAACTCTGAGGCCACCTGGGTCCTCACCAGCTATCTGGTCGCCAACGCCGTCATCCTGCCCGCCTCCAACTGGTTCGGCCGCCGCTTTGGGCGCAAGCGCTTTCTGCTTTTCTGCGTCAGCCTCTTCACGGTCGCCTCCTTCTTCTGCGGAGCGGCTCCCTCGCTGGCCGTCATTCTTCTTGCCCGCATCGTCCAGGGCGCCGGCGGCGGAGCGCTGCAGCCGCTCTCGCAATCCATCCTGCTCGAGAGTTTTCCGCCCGCCAAGCGCGCCATGGCCATGGCGGCCTACGCTCTCGGCATTGTCGTCGCGCCGGTCATCGGGCCCACCCTCGGCGGCTGGCTCACGGACACCTACAGTTGGCGCTACGCCTTTTACATCAACATCCCCGTCGGCATCCTCGCCGTCGTCATGATCACCCGCTTTGTCCACGACCCGCCCTACATCAAGAACGCCAAAGTCCGCGCGTTCGACAACATCGGCTTCGGCCTGCTCTGCGTCTGGACCGGCTGCCTCCAGATTGTTCTCGACAAGGGCCAGGAGGACGATTGGTTCGGCGCAGCCTGGGTCCGCTGGGCCGTGGCCGCGCTTATCGTCGCGCTTCTGCTCTGGATCTGGCGTTCCTGGTCCAACCCCAATGGCCTCGTCAATCTCCACGCACTCAAAGACCGCAACTTCCGCGTCGGCTGCATCCTCATCGCCATGCTCGGCATGGCCCTTTATGCCACCATTGCCTTCCTGCCCCTCTACTACCAGGAGGTGATGGGCTACACCGCCTTCGCCGCCGGGCTCATCGTCGGCCCGCGCGGCATCGGCTCCTTTCTTGGGTCGCCGGCCGTCGGACTGCTGGCCTCAAAGTTCGACAACCGCCTCCTCATGTGTCTCGGGTTTATCGGCTTCGGCGTCTGCTCGCTCATCTTCGGCACCGTCAACCTCGATATCGGCCCCTTCACGCTTCTCGCCCCCATCGTCGTTGCGGGTTTCACCCTCAGCTTTGTCTTCGTTCCATTGGCCACCCTCACCGTCTCCACCACGCCGCGGGAGGAGATGGGCAACGCCACCGGACTCTTCAACATGCTGCGCAACATCGGCGGCTCGGTCGGCATCGCCATGGCCACCACGGCTCTCATTCGCCGCGCCGATCTCCACCAGAACAATCTCGCCGCGCACCTCGGCCCCTCCAGCCCCGTCCTGCAGCAAAAAACGGCCATGATGGCCGCCTATCTCAACCACTATCTCGGACGCGCGCAAGCCCACCCCGGAGCCTACGGACTGGTCTATCAACTCATGGGCCAGCAGGCCGTCCTGCTCGCCTACATTGACATCTTCCGCTGGACCGCCGTGCTTTCCTTCCTTTGCGCCGGCATCGTCTGGCTCTTTCAAAAGCCGCCCCACCACGCTGCCATGCCCGAAGGCATTCACTAGCCCTCCGCCGCCCGTTCTCCATCGCCCAGCAGCGGAACAAACTTTTCCTGCTGCTCGTCATACTGCTCAATCCTGCCGGTAAGAATGTCGTAGTACCAGCCGAAAACCTGCAACCGCCCCTCGGCCATTGCCCGTGCCACGGTCGGCTGCGCCTTCAGGTTCCACAACTGCGCCACCACGTTGCCGCGAATCAGAGACGCCAGTTCCGCGCCCCGTCCATCCTCCGGGTTCAGCGGCTGCCGGTGGCCCCACGCCGCCTCCACATGCTGCAGCCAGCGGCTGGCCTTGGGCAGATTCTCCAGCCCCGTCCGCGTCAGCGCCGCCTTCATCGCGCCGCAGTCCGAGTGCCCGCACAGAATCGCATACGGCACGCGCAGCACTTCCACCGCATACTCAATCGTCGCCGTGCAGCCGTCCACGTCCTGCCCGCTCACCGGCACCACGTTGCCCGCATTGCGCGCGATAAACAGGTCGCCCGGACCCGCGCCCAGAATCATGTCCGGCACAATCCGCGAGTCGGAGCAGGTTAGAAACAGCCACTCCGGCGCCTGCGAATCCGACAGCAAATGGAAATCCTTGCGCCGCCGCGGAAACACCTCCGCCAGAAATTTCCTGTGCCCTTCCAGCAATCGATGCATCTTCTTCCCTCATCGTCCAAGTGTGCAGAATACGCAGTCCCAGCCTATCGCATCGCACCGCACCGGCCCCTTTTTGCTGCTTCCTTCGGTCAGTAGCCGGGCGCCTATTCATGCGGCGTGCCGCGGTCCCCTGCACGGGTCCATGTCGCCGCAGTGGTTGGCCGCATGAGTGGGAAACCACCACCCCCACCCTTTTCCCTACTCCCTGCAAAACAAGTCAACCCCTGCCCGCATCGAACCGCCCGCAATCCCCTCATTCCACTCACCCAACTCCCCACCGCATTTTGCCGACGATTTCCCCACTTCGGCGCACAATAGAGAGGTGAAGGCAGAACCTATGCCCTCAACCCGCCACCATCAAGCTGACGGCTGATAGCTGATAGCTGCACCAAAGGTGCATTTTCGGCTGTGAAACTGTGCAGCACAGCCCAGAACCCGTTTTTGCGGCTGTGAAACTGTGAAACTGTGCAGCACAGCCGGCGAGCCCGCCGTCCTGCTCTCCCGCTCGCCGCGGTCTCTGCGCCGCATTCGATACACTTGTAGCTGACCTATGTTTGAAAACCTGACAGAAAAACTTCAGCGTGCCTTCAAAACCCTGCGCGGCGAGGGAACGCTCACTGAAGAAAACATCGCCGAGGCCCTGCGCGAAATCCGCGTCGCCCTCCTCGAAGCCGACGTCAACCTCAACGTCGTCCGCGACCTCATCGAGCACATCCGCGCCAAGGCCATCGGGACTGCGGTCCTCACCGCCCTTTCGCCCTCTGAGCAGGTCATCAAGATTGTCCGCGACGAGCTCGTCAACCTGCTCGGCAAGGACACGGCGCGCTTCAAATTCGCCTCGCAGCCGCCCACCATCATCCTGATGGCCGGCCTGCAGGGCAGCGGCAAAACCACCACCAGCGGCAAGTTGGCCGCCTGGCTGAAAAAAGGCGGCCATCGCCCCATGCTCGTCTCCGTGGACGTTTACCGCCCCGCCGCGCGCGAGCAGCTCAAGGTCGTTGCCAAATCCATTGAGGCCAAGCTCTACGAGGGCGACCTCAAAGGCGACTCCGCCGGCCCGAAACTTGTCGAGCGACTCGCCGGTGAGGCTCGCCGCGAAGCCCGCATCATGGGCTGCGACACGCTCATCGTCGACACCGCTGGACGCCTGCACATTGACGAAGACCTGATGCGCGAGATGGAGCAGCTCAAAAAGCTCCTCAACCCGCAGGAAATCCTCTTCGTGGCCGACGCCATGACCGGCCAGGACGCCGTCAACTCCGCGCTCGACTTCCACCAGCGTCTCGGCCTCACCGGCGTGGTCCTTACCAAAATGGACGGCGACGCGCGCGGCGGCGCGGCACTCTCCATCCGCCAGGTCACCGGCCAGCCCATCAAGTTCCTGGGCGTGGGCGAAAAGCCCGACGCCTTTGAGCCCTTCCATCCTGACCGCATCGTCGGCCGCATCCTGGGCATGGGCGACATGATGTCGCTGATCGAAAAGGCCGAAGAGAAACTCGACCGCAAAAAAACTGAAGAGCTGGCCAAGAAGGCCCTCCTCGGCGACGGCTTCTCGCTTGAAGACTTCCGCGACCAGCTCAAGCAGATCAAGAAGCTCGGCTCGATGGAGTCCATCCTGAAGATGATGCCCTCCGTGGGCCCCTTTGCCGGCATGCAGCAGGCCGCCAAAAACGTGGACGAGAAACAGTTCGTCCGCCTCGAGGCCATCATCGGCTCCATGACGCCCAAGGAGCGGCGCAACCACGAAATCATCTCCGGCTCGCGCCGCAAGCGCATCGCCGCCGGCTCCGGCACCACCGTGCAGGACGTCAACCAGCTCCTCCGCCAGTATGCGCAGATGGCAAAAATGTTCAAGCAGATGGGCAAGGGCGGCCTGGGCCGCAGCATGATGCGCGGCGGCATGGGCGCACTCGGCCTGGGCGGCAAGCAGAAGTTTGGGCGATAGCGAAGATGACCAGCCTTCAGGACCAGCTCGACGAAATCACCGCCAACACGCGCAACCTCGTCCAGCCGGAGCGCCTTGCCGTTGGCGAGCGTGCCGTGGAAGAGCTCTTCGCCACGGGCATCGAAGAAAAAATCCTGCCCGTCGGCGCGCAGGCTCCCGGGTTCGCGCTGAAAGACGCCGCTGGCCACCTCGTCCGCTCCGCAGACCTGCTCGCCCTTGGCCCGCTCGTGCTCAAATTCTTTCGCGGCCGCTGGTGCCCTTATTGCGTCACCGAGCTTGAGGCGTGGCGCGACCTCTACGGCCGCCTCCGCGAGCAAAATGCCCTGCTCGTGGCCATCAGCCCGCAAACACCGCGCCAAAGCGACTTCATGGTCGGCCAGCACGGCCTGCCGTTTCCCGTCCTCACTGATCCCGGCAACACCGTCGCCGAGCAGTTCGGCCTGGCATACACCGTGCCCGACTACCACCGCGACTACCTGCTCTCCATCCTCGTCAATCTTCCCTTCATCAATGGGGAAAAGAGCTGGCGTCTGCCGTTACCGGCCACCTACGTCATTGGACGCGATGGACGAGTCGCCTTTGCCGAGGCGCACGCCGACTTCCGCGTCCGCCCCGAGCCCGAGGAAGCTCTCCTGGCCGCGCTCGCGGCCTGCCGACGCTAGCGCTGCGCGGCCTTGGCTGCTTTCGCTTTTATTTGTGGCCAGCCTCGGCATGCGCAGGCTGTTTGGCTTCGTCCTTCTTCGCTGCGTATTGCAGGCGCAGAATCTCCAGCAGATATTTGCTGCGCGCCGGATACTTGAGCTTCTTCAAATTCCTTGGCAACTGCCGCGGCTTCAGCAGCCGCCACGCCTCCGGCGCCTGCCACGGATCATAGCCGGCATCCGCCATCAGGCTCAGCGCAAGCGCACCGTGCTGCCTCTCCATCTTCCGCCGGATTTCGATCTTGGCCACTTCATAGCCCGTGATGCCGGCAACGTAGTAGCTCGCAAATTCCACTCCCGCAACGCCAAGAACATGCGCCAGGCGCTCCTGCTGCATCTGCATTTGCGCGGCGATGCCATCGGCCAGCACGGCCGCGAGTTGATCGTCATTTTGCAATCGCTCCACCACGTCCAGCGGCACCACAACCAGTCCGTTCGAGCAGTAAATCTCCGAGCGAATGTCTTTTTCCACCACCACATAAAACCGGAACGGAATCTTTGACGGGTCGTCGTCCGGCAGGTTGCGCTCGAATTCCGGCACCTCTCGCATGCCGATGCGGCGTATGCGCTCCTGGAGCGCCGGAACCTCAGGAACGGGATACCAGCCGCACCAGCCGCCTGCGTCCTCCAGGCGATGCTTCTCGCGGTCTGTGCGGAAAGAGCCGTCGAAGTCGATCAGGCTTCCCGGCGGAAATGTGGTCACCTGCACTGCCCGCGGGTCGCGCTTGTGCCGGGGGAACTTCGGCTTCACAAAATGAGCCGTTGACGCAACAACTTCGCCCGAGCTGTTGCGCTGGCCCTCGAAACGGACCCACATGTTCGTGCCCACATCGCCTATCCCTGTGAGTCCGCCCGCAAAATGCGTCTGCGTGCCCGAGTCGACGAGAACGTCATATCCATCCACATGGAAAAGATGCCCGGGGCCGGAAACGGTCACGCGCTCAATCACTCCTGCGCCGGAAACGGTCTCCCGCTCAACCACTCCTGCGCCAGAAACCGTTGGCACGTGTTTGTCGCGCAGCAGAACTTCAAAGGCGGCGACAGTTTTTGTGGAGCGATCCTTTGTTCCCCGCACCTCAACGTAAGAGCCAACCCGGAGCGCGGTGCGGATTTCGTATTGCGGCTGGTTTGGCCCGCCTTTCGGCATTTGATACGTTGTGCCGACGGACGTAACCACGTGGTAGCCATCGACCACAAAATCATTCGGCGGCACAAGCGCGGTGATGTATCCGCGCAGCACGGGAAACTGCGAATCCTGCGCGGCCGCAGACGCCGCAGTCACCCCGCATCCCGCGCCAATCGCAAGAAATATAAACAGTGAAAAGACGCAGGACGCGCAATGCTTCAGGCCCGGGCGCGGCATATACATGCTCCTTGTTTGGACGATGCAAGTATAGCCCCGAAACGGATCCGGCGGCCTGAAACTTATATATATCGGATGAGCATGGCTTCCGCCTGCGCGCGGCTCACTCCGCGCAGCAAAAACACCTTGCTCCGCGATAACTCGCCCGTGACTAACTCCACCGCGGAGTTAGGAAGATCGAATAACTTCGCCAGAAACTCCGCCAGCGCGGCATTCGCACGGCCCTCCACCGGCGGCGCCTGCACGGCAATCTTCAATCGCGCCGCCGTGCCCTCGCCATAGATACCCGCAATCGCCGTCTTCTTCGCGCCAGGCTGCGCGCGCACCGCCAGCGTGACGCCATCCCCGGTCTCGCGCAGCACTACGCCGGACCCCGATAGGGAGCCCGCTTGCCAAAGAGCGCCGTTCCAATGCGAATCCGCGTTGCGCCCTCTTCAATGGCCAGCGCAAAGTCGCCGCTCATGCCCATCGACAGCACATCCAGGCTGAGCCGCGGATGCGCCTGCGCCCACCGGTCGCGCCACCTGCGCAATGTGCGAAAACACACGCGCGTTACATCCTCCGGCGCGCCCCACGGAGCGATGGTCATCAGGCCGCGCATCTCCACGTGGGGCAAGTGCGGCAGCCGCTCAAGCAACTGAGCCATCTCCGCGCTCTCCGGTTCCGCGCCTTGCTTGGCCTCTTCAGGACTGAGCTTCACTTCCACCAGCAGCGGCAGCCGCTTGCCCAGCCGGCCCGCTGCCTCATTCAGCCGCTCCGCCAGCCGCACGCTGTCCACCGCGTCCACCGCGTCAAACAGCTCCGCAGCCTTCGCGGACTTATTCGATTGCAGATGCCCGATGAGATGGACGCGCGGCTCTTGACCGGCCAATCCCTTCCACAGCTCTGCTGCATGCAGCGCCTTGGCGGCGAACTCCTGCACGCGATTCTCGCCAAACAGCCGCATGCCCAGCGCCGCAGCCTGGGCCAGCGTCTCCGCCGGATAGGTCTTCGAGACGGCCATCAGCTCCACTTCGCCGCGCCCGCGCCCGGCGCACCTGCACGCCGCCGCAACCGCCTCCTCCAGCTTTTCCAGGTTTTCCTCGAGCGCCGTCATTGTGCTCCCGTTCGCATCGCCGCCCGGCCTCAGCGCCCGTGCTCCTCGAGATACTTCTCGGCCTCGAGCGCAGCCATGCAGCCGGTGCCCGCCGCCGTAATCGCCTGCCGGTAGCGCCGGTCCTGCACGTCGCCGCAGGCATAGACGCCCGGCACCAGTTCGCCGTTGCGCGCCGTCAGCACGTTGTCGCGCGTCTTGATGTAGCCCTCATCGTCCAGGTCAATCTGCCCGCGAAACATCTTCGCGTTCGGCTCGTGCCCGATGCCCAGAAACATGCCTTCCACGTCCAGCGTGCTGGTTGCGCCGTTGGACACGTCGCGCAGCTTGAGCCCCTTCACGGCCTTCTCTTCCACGCCCATCACCTCGTCCACCACGGTGTTGGTGCGCAGCTCAATGTTGGGGTGCGCCATGGCGCGCTCCAGCATAATCTTCGAGGCGCGAAAGGCTTCGCGGCGGTGCAGCAGCGTGACCTTGGTGGCAAATCGCGTTAAAAACAGCGCCTCCTCCATGGCCGAGTCACCGCCGCCCACCACGGCGATGTCCTTGCCGCGGAAGAAGAATCCGTCGCAGGTGGCGCAGCTTGAAACTCCGTGGCCAATCAGCGCCTGCTCACTGGGCAGCCCCAGCCAGCGCGCGCTCGCGCCCGACGCAATAATGAGCGTGCGCGCGTGGACTTCGCCGGCGGAAGTTTGCAGCCGGAAGGGATGCGCCCCCAGCTCAACCGCACTGAGGTGCGCAAGCTGAAAGCCGGCGCCGAACCGCGCCGCCTGCTTCTTCATGTTGTCAATCAGCTCCGGCCCCTGGATGCCCTCCGGCCAGCCCGGAAAATTCTCCACCAGCGTGGTGATGGAGAGCTGCCCGCCGGGCTCATGTCCTTCCAGCACCAGCGGATTGAGCCCCGCACGTGCCGTATAAATCGCCGCCGTAAGCCCGGCGCAGCCCGAGCCCAGAATTACCGTGTCGCGCGTTTCTGTCATCGTCGTTCCCACCTGCATTTCTGCCTTGATTGTAGATGCACGGCCATTGCCAACGGCTTCACCGCCCTTGCGCGCGGCCCCTCGCCATTCTACCCAGCAGCGCCGTGCGGAACGGTCCTTCAGCCCCTGTCTCCGGCAGGCTCTATGATGGACGCATGGCGAATCTCACACTGGTTTACGGAATGCGACTGCTGCCGGAGGGTGAAGTGACCGAGATCAACGACGCCACGCTCAAGCTGGCCAACGGGCATGAGGCGCACGTAACCATGCACATGCTCGAGGGCTCGCGCGAGCAAATCGAGACCCAGCTTAAGCAGAGTCTCGACGCTTTTTTCGACTTTTACCCTGAGATTTAAGCCCGTCGCCGGAACGGCTCTAGTCGGCTACGGCCAGCGCCTGCTGGGCTTCCTGTTCGGCCACCGGCGGCTTGCGCTTCACGCGCAGGTTGTCCAGCGCGTAATCAATAAACCGCGGCTCAAAGTGCACCGGCTGGCCCATGAACCGGCAGGTAGCCACCACCTGGTCCACGATAAAGCGCGGCTGGTAGCCGGCAAAGTCCAGCTCCTTTTCAAAGCGCAGCTTGTGCACGATGTAATTGAAGACCTCGGCGGTGAGCTGGAGATTCTCCTTGGCCGCTTCCTTGATGAAGATCCTGCGGTAGTTCTCAAGCGACGGAGCGGCAATCTCGATCTTGTAAGGCAGACGCCGCAGGAAGGCCGGATCCATGAGGTCTTCCGGCTCCATATTCGTCGAAAAGATGATCAGCTCCTCAAAAGGAATGCTGAAGCTCTTGCCGGTATGCAGCTTGAGATAGTCCACGCGGCTCTCGAGCGGCACAATCCAGCGGTTCAGCAGGTGCGTGGGGCTGACCAACTGCCGGCCAAAGTCGTCGATAATGAAGCAGCCGCCCAGCGCCTTCACGTGCAGCGGCGCCTCATAGTAGTTGCCCACCTCGTCGTAGCGCAGGTCCAGCATCTCCAGGGTCAGTTCGCCGCCGGTGACCACAAAGGGCCGCTTGCAGGGCACCCAGCGCGCGTCGAATGACTCCCGCCGGATGACCGAATCCCCATCGTCTTCCACTTCCGCCGGGTCCAGCGCAAGGTGAATGCTGGGATCGAATACGCGAATAATCTGCCCTTCCACGCTGACGGAATAGGGCACGTAAATCACGTCATGGAAGACCTGGCTGAGGCGGAGCGCAACAGAGGTTTTGCCGTTTCCCGGAGGCCCGTAAAACAGAATCGCGCGCCCGGAGTTCAGCGCGGGACCAGCCTGCTCAAGAATGCTCTCGTCAAAGGTCAGGTCGCTGATGCCCTTCCGGATTCGATCCATGCTGACCAGCTCATTGGTGAGCTTCTGCATGTTCACCTGCTCGTTGAATTCCTCCAGCGTGACCGGCGCGGGCCCGGTGTAGTGCATCCGCTGCAGCGAGTCCAGCGTCCAGCGGCGGCCCTCCTCAGTAAACGCGTAACTCAAATCAATCGGATTGTCAGAGTAGCGTGAACCCAGCGTCTGCAAAATCTGACGGTTCACCGCCATCTGGATCAGGTCAAGAACAATGTGATACGGAAGCTTAATCGCATCGATAAACTGGCGCGTCGTCTCCAGCCGGTCACGATAGATGAGCTTCATCAGCATTCCCATCAGTTCCACTTCGTCGACGCCCGTGGCCGCAATGTCCCTGGGCTCGGCCGGAATCCGGTGGATGAACGCATCGAGGCGCTCCTGCGTAATGGCGCCAATCGCCACCAGGTTGTCGCCCAGCCGCCCGCCGTTGGACTTCAAGCGCATCAACGCCTCAGCCACCTGCTGCTCGGTTACCAGCTTTGCCCGAATTAAAAGATCACCCAATCTCAGTCGCGTGCTGATGGCGCCCTCCAGTCCTCCGCGCATCTGGCGCGGCCCCCGCAATCGGGGCTTTCCTCGGCATCCTGCACTACCTTAATCGGTTACTTCTGCTCCGGTCGAGATGACTATCGTGTTATCTCGGTAATATTCGCCCCGCGAGTGACCAGAAACGCACCACTCTGCGACGTCGGGCGCTCCGGCTTTGACCGATTTCGAGTCGCTTTCTGTCTAATTCATTAGAAAACTCTTATCAATCCACCTCCCCGCCGGTCGGTCGCTTGCAGTTTCCTTATCCCGAAAGTCATTCCTGTGAGCGCCCCAGACCGCCAGTTCCGCAAGCAGTTCCGCAAGCCGATCCACCGGGCCCCGTCCGGAGGCCGGCTCCCTTTCTGCCTGCTGGCTGCATGCACGCTGCTTGCCCCGGCTCCGCTGGTGGCCGGCGGGCCAAAGTACGTGGCCGGGCCAAGCTACTTCAACCCCGCGGTTCTTGGCCAGCCGGTCCACTGGGCCAACGGAAAGCTCACCTATTACGTGGACCAGGGCCCGCTGAACAGCCAGGTTTCCAATGCGCAGGCAGTGGCGATGGTGGATGCGGCCGCCGCGCTCTGGTCTGCCGTGCCCACCGCCGGGGTGACGCTGGTGGACGGCGGCGCGCTGAATGAGGATGTGAGCGGTTCGAGCACCGTCGCCGGCAATCAGGTCTTTGCGCAGCCGGCCGACCTTACGCCCCAGGCCACCAGTTATCCGGTGGGCGTGGTCTTCGACGCCGACGGCTCGGTGATCAATGCCCTTTACGGCTCCGGCGCCAGCGATGCCACGGCCTGCCAGAATGACGGCGTCTGGTTCTGGATTGACAACTTCCAGCCCGACGCGACCATCGGCCATGCGGTCATCCTCGTCAACGGCCTTTGCGCCACCTCGCCGGAACTGCTGGAGATGATGCGCTTCCAACTCGAACGGGCCTTTGGGCGCGTTCTGGGTCTTGATTTTTCCCAGGTGAACCCGGGCGCGGCCACCAACGGCGAGCCCAACGGCACGCTCGGCTGGCCGGTGATGCAGCCCCTGAGCGGCCTTTGCGGGGCACAGGGCGGCGATTGCATTCCCA
Source organism: Occallatibacter sp. (assembly GCA_035763705.1). Lineage (GTDB taxonomy): Bacteria > Acidobacteriota > Terriglobia > Terriglobales > Acidobacteriaceae > Telmatobacter. The sequence continues at coordinate 30,025 of DASUAU010000026.1, forward strand.
ACCCCGGCACCCTGCGCTACGACGACATTGCCGCCCTCAACCGCCTTTATCCCATCACCCCGGCCAATCTTTTGAGCTTTCCCGGCAAGGAGCTGACCGCCGCGAACACGGTCTCCATCACCGGCACGCTCAACTTCCGCCGCGGCACCGGCATGCAGGGCGTGAATGTTGTCGCCCGGCCGCTCGACTCGAGCGGCAAGCCGATGTACCAGTACACGGTCACCTTCGTTTCCGGAGCGTATTTCTGCGGCAAGCACGGCAATCCCGTGACGGGATGGACCGACTCCCGGGGCAACCTGCTGACGCGCTGGGGCTCGAACGACCCAGAGGTACAGGGTTCTTTCAACCTTAGCGGTATGCCCCTGCCACCCGGCATGAGCTCGGCCACCTATCAGGTCACCTTCGAGCCGGTGAATGCGCTTTACATGCTCACCGAATCCGTCGGGCCCTACGTGGACGGCTCGCCCACGCCCTCCGGCGCGATGCCCACGCTCACGGTGGACAATCTTTCCGCCGGCGGATCGCAGTCGCTTACCGTCACCATTCCGGACTCGGCCGCGGCCGGCTTTGACGACGCGATTGCCACCGAGTCCTCGCCGCGCCTTCTTGCCCCGGGCGGATTGTGGACAGGCCGCATCGGCCAGGTGGGCCAGACCGACTGGTTTCTCTTTCCTGTGAGGGCCAACCGCACCTTTACCGTGGTTACGCAGGCGCTGGATGAAGCCGGCAACCCGACCGACTCAAAGGCGCTGCCGGCGATTGGCGTCTGGGACGGCTTTGACCCGCCCGGCTCGGCCTCAGTGGGCTGGGCTCCGGGCCTGAACGGCTTTGCTACGGGAGAGACCTGGCTGCGCGTGGCCACTGCGTCCGACGATCTGGTGCGCGTGGGCATTGCGGACATGCGCGGCGACGGCCGCCCCGACTACAGCTACAAGGGCTGGGTGCTCTATGCGGACTCGGTCGAGCCCAAACACCTTTCGGTCTCCGGCGGCCCCATCGTCCTGCGCGGCATGGGCTTTCGCCCCTCCGATACAGTGCTGGTGGGCGGGCAGCCAGCCATCGTGACCAGCATTTCGCCGAATGAGATTACAGCCATTGCGCCGGCAGCGGCGAGCGGCGTGACCGGCTCAGTAGATGTCGAGGTTGACGACTTGCCGCTGTATTATGCCGCCGCCGTAATTTCCGGCGGAGTGAGCTACGACTCGGGCACCGGCGACGCGCTTCACCTGGACAGCGCGCCCTCGAACACCGTCCCCATCGGCGTGCCGCTGGCCTTTACCGTGACGGCGCTGGACCCGGCCCTGAAGCCCGCGCCGGGCGTGACCGTGATTTACACGGCGCTGAGTGGCACGGCAACCCTGGGCTGCGGCAAGACCACCTGCGCCGTGGCGACAACGGGCGACGGCATGGCCACCATGGCCGTGACCGCGCATGACACGAATATCGCCGTTGTCTCCGCCGCGCTGACGAATGGCGCAAGCCTTCAGGCGCATTTTTCCGGCGGCACGGCTCCGGCGATTGCCGCGATTGCGCCCGCGCTTTCAGTGGCCGCGGGCGCCACCGTAAGCTGGCCCACGCAGGCGATTGTGTTGAGCAACGGCACGCCCATCAGCGGCCAGCAAGTCACCTGGCAAACCGCCCCGGGCAGCGGCATGACGGCGCAGAGCCTGACCGCCGCGCTGACCAACGCGAGCGGCATCGCAACCAAGACGCTGACAATCAGCCCGCTTGCGGAAGGCGCAGAGGCCACGGCGACCGCCTGCGTGAACGGCACAAGCAACTGCACAACCTTTACCGCCACCGGCGCGCGGCCGGCCTACGCATATCTTGTGGCGGTTTCCGGCACGGCGCAGTCGCTGGCCGTCTCCGGAACCCCGGCCGAGATTGTCCTGCGCCTTTATGACATGAACGGCAATCCGATGGCCGGCGGGACGGTGACGTTTTACCAGTCGCTCCATGCCTGGACGCCTCCCTGCCCGCCGCACGGACGCTGCGCCGCCGCGCCGCTGCTGGCCACGCAGAGCTCGACCGCGGTTTCGGCGCTGGACGGCACGGTCACCTTTGTTCCTGCGTCGATTCCGGGCGTGGCCACCACCCTCAACGGCCTTGCCGTCACGGGCAACTCGAGCACGCTCGCCGTACTTATTGAAGAGCATCCCTGAGAGCCAGGCGTATGCGCGGTCTTTGCGCTAAGCCGGATTGTTGGCCGCGCGACACAGGAAGAGCCAGCCACCCAGCCATGCCGCGGGCATGGCCAGCACAATCAGCGCAATCGGATACCAGTGCGGACCAAACTGCGGACCTTTATTCCAGGTGGCCAGCAAACCGGCAACATTGGCCCACAATCCCAGAAAGCCGAGCAACAGCGCGTGCAGCATGGGCCGTCGAGGAGCCAGCATTGCCGTCGCGTAACCGCCCGCCACGCCGTAGAGGGTTCGATACGCGGTGGCCGCCAGCAGCAGCTCACCGGCCGCGCGCGAGCCCAGCGGCGGCCTGACCCCGGCCATGCGCAGCAGCACATCGCTGCCGAGCGAGAGCACCACGCCCACCAGCACACCCACGAAAACCGCGCCCCCGCTCAACAGCAGTCCGCGTATCGGCCGTCCATCTTCCATGGTTCCATTCTCCCTGTTACCTGCCTGTTTTACGCCTGTTTTACGCCTGGTGTCCGCCACACTGTAGCCTGCGCCCGGGCGGCTGCGCAACTGCATTCGACCCGGAGCGCGGAATGCAGAACACCTGATGAGGCCGCGCGGCCTGCGAGAGATTTCCGATTTCCTCTGCTCCCCGCGGCCATGCTGGTGCATCTTCCATAGAGGGGTGTTTTTTTGAGCGAGCTGAACGAGAAACCGCAACCCTCGCGGCGTCCCCGCGTGGTCGTGGTCGGCGGCGGCTTTGCCGGCCTGCATACCGCGCAGTCGCTGGCCCACCTGCCGGTGGACGTGACGCTGGTGGACCGCCGCAACCACCACACCTTCCAGCCGCTGCTTTACCAGGTGGCGCTCGCGGTTCTGTCCCCGGCCGACATTGCGCAGCCCATTCGCCAGATTCTGCGCCACCAGCCGAACACGCAGGTGCTGATGGACGAGGTGACGGAGATTGATGTGGAGGCGCGCAGGGTCACGCTGGCCTCGGGCGCCGCGCTCGACTACGACTATCTTGCGCTGGCCACCGGCGCCACGCATTCCTACTTTGGCCACGACGACTGGGCCAGCTTTGCGCCGGGCCTGAAGTCGATTGAAGATGCGCTCGAGATTCGCCGCCGCGTACTGCTGGCCTTTGAGCTGGCAGAGCGGCAGATGCAGGAGCAGGGCTGGCATCCGCCGCTGAATTTTGTGGTCATCGGCGGCGGCCCCACGGGCGTGGAGCTGGCCGGCGCCATCATCGACATTGCACGGCGCTTTCTTCGCCACGACTTCCGCCACATTGACCCCGCCAAGGCCCGCGTGCTGCTGCTGGACGGCGGGCCGCGCGTTCTGGCCGCCTATCCGCCCGATCTCTCCGCGCGCGCCGAGGCGGCGCTGGCGCATCTCGGCGTGGAAGTACACACGGAAAACCACGTGACGGCGGTGGGCCCCGGCTGGGTTGAGGCGAATACCGGCTCCGGGAAGACCCGCATCGACGCGGCGGTGACGCTGTGGGCCGCGGGCGTGCAGGCCTCGCCGCTGGGCAAGCTGCTGGGCGGAGCGGGCGGGGAGAATCTGGACCGCCGCGGCTGCGTGACGGTGAATGACCGGCTGAACCCACCCGGCCACCCGGAGATCTTTGTGCTGGGCGACCTGGCCCACGTGGAGCAGGATGGCCGCACTATTCCCGGCGTGGCCCAACCCGCCATGCAGATGGGCGACTTTGTGGGCCGCGCCGTGGCCGCCGATCTGGCCGGCCGGCCGCGCCCCGCCTTTCGCTACTTTGACAAAGGCGACATGGCCACCATCGGCCGCAAAGCCGCCGTGGCGCGCATCCAATGGCCCTTCCGCGCCCACTGGAGCGGCCTGCCCGCATGGCTGACATGGCTCACCGTGCACATCTTCTTCCTCATCGGCTTCCGCAACCGCATCTCGGTGTTTGCGCAGTGGATTTGGAGTTACTTCACCTTCACGCGCAGCGCGCGGCTGATTACCGGCGACCAGCACCTGCCCGGCTGGCTGGAAAAGGTCAGGCCCGAAAGCCAGCCCGAAAGCCAGCCCCAAAGCCAGCCCGGGGCCGAGCCCCAGACGGAGGAACGGGAAGCCGTATCCGGCGAGAAAACCGGCCCCGCGGAGGCAGTGCCTGCCAGCGCCGGGCCGCGATAGAGCAGCGTTCCGGGTCCGAGGTTCCGGGCCCGAGCGGTCCTGTAAACTGGTGAGGCAATGCTTGATCTGAATTTCGTCCGGGGAAACCTGGGCCTTGTGGAAGAAAAACTTCGTGCGCGCGGAGCCGATCCGGCGCTTCTGCTGGGCGATTTCCAGGCCCTGGACCTGCGCCGGCGCGAGGCCATTACCCAGGCCGAGCAGCTCAAGGCCCGCCGCAATGAGCTTTCGCAGCAGGTGGGCGCGCTGAAGAAATCCGGCCAGGATGCAACGGCCCTGATGGACGAGACGCGGGCGCTGAAGGACCAGCTCGACGAGCTTGACCGTGCGGCCACCGCGCTCGACGACCAGATGCGGCTCGCGCTCGCGCGCATTCCCAACCTGACGCGCGATGAGGTGCCCGCCGGAACCTCGGAAGAGAAAAATGTTGTGGTCAAAAGCTGGGGCGAGAAGCGCAGGTTCGAGTTTGCGCCCAGGCCGCATTGGGAGATTGGCGAAGAGCTGGGCATTCTCGATCTGGAACGCGCGGCCAAGCTGAGCGGTGCACGCTTTGCGGTGTACATGGGATCAGGCGCGCGGCTGGAACGGGCGCTGATTAGCTTCATGCTCGACATGCACACGCGTCCGGCTGCGTCCGGCGGGCACGGCTACACCGAAATCCTGCCGCCCTTCATGGTCAACTCGAAGTCGCTCTTCGGCACGGGCAATTTACCCAAATTCGCTGAAGATCTTTTCCGCTGCTCGGACGCGGACGCCGAAGCGGCATCGCGCGGGGAGTACAAGGACAACGACCACTGGCTGATTCCCACCGCCGAGGTGCCGGTGACCAATCTCTACCGCGACGAGATTCTGGCCGACGCGAAGCTGCCCATCTGCCTGACGGCTTATACGCCGTGCTTCCGCGCCGAGGCCGGAGCGGCGGGCAAGGATACGCGCGGCATCATCCGCCAGCACCAGTTCCAGAAGGTGGAGCTGGTGAAGTTCACGCGGCCCGAGGACTCCGACGCCGAGCACGAAAAACTGACGCGCGACGCGGAGGAGATTCTGGAAACTCTTGGCCTGCCTTATCGCCGCATGCTACTGTGCACGGGCGACACCAGCTTCTCCTCCGCCAAGACATTCGACCTTGAGGTGTGGCTGCCGGGCCAGCAGCTTTATCGCGAGATTTCGTCGTGCTCGAACTTTGAGGCCTTTCAGGCCCGCCGCGCCAACATTCGCTACAAGCCGGCGGCGGCCGGCGCAAAGGCCAAAAACGAATTTGTACACACGCTGAACGGCAGCGGGCTGGCGGTGGGACGCACCTGGCTGGCCATCCTTGAAAACTACCAGCAGGCCGACGGCTCAGTGGTGATTCCCAAGGCACTGCGGCCTTACATGGGCGGCCTGGAAAGGATCGAGAAAGAACCGGCATGAAAAGCATTCTGAAAAGTTATTTCTACTGGACCTACAAGCGCGGCAGCTATCACTACGACGTGATGGTCACGCTCATCCTGCTTTTTATCTTTCTTACGCCGCACCTGTGGGATTTCGGCGACAAGCCCTCGCGCGCCGCCGGGCCACAGCACGGCATCCAGGTGGTGGGCGACGGCGGGCATGGCGTCATCGTCTCGGTGCAGGCCGCGGATGTACACATTCCGGCCGGGGCAACGGACAGAGAGGTTCGCAAGACTCTTCGCAAGGCCATTGAGCCCGTGACCGGCGACTCGGTGGCCGTGGAGCGCTGGGACACCGCGACGGACAGCCAGGGCCGCCTTATCTGGCGCATCTGGGCGCATCGCTAAGCGCCTTTTGCGCGTCCAATGCTCAAGTGACATTGCAAGGAACGGAATGACCCGACTTTCCAAACTCGTCCTCTTCGCCGCGCTTGCGATTCTGCTGGCGCCGGCACGCCCGGCACGCGCCGCGGATTCGCTGGAGGCCGTGCTGCACAAGCTGGACGTTGCCGCCGCGCGCTTCCACACCACGCAAGCCGATTTCGTCTTCCAGTCGGTGCAGACCGACCCCATCCCCGACACGGACACGCAGAAGGGCACGGTCTACTACGAGCGCACGGGCAGTTTCTTCCAGATGGCCGCGCACATCAAGGAAATCAACGGCCGCGCGTACTCAAAAATCTACAAGTATGCCGGCGGCGTCTTCGAGCTTTACGAGCCGGTGCTGAACCAGGTGACGCGCTTTGCGCGCGCCGGCAAGTTTGAGAGCTACGTGATGCTGGGCTTTGGCGCCAGCGGCAAGGAACTGGCCGACAAGTGGAAGATTACCCTGCTGGGCACCGAAACCATTGACGGCGTGAAGACGGACAAGCTGGCGCTCATCGCCAAGGATCCGGCCGTGCGCCGCAACCTGCCTAAGGTGACCATCTGGATGGACCCGGAGCGCGGCGTGAGCCTGAAGCAGGTGTTTGACGAGGCCGGTGGGACCGAGCGCACCTGCACGTACTCGCACTTCCGCGTGAACGATTCGCTGCCGCGCGACGCCTTCACCTTCAAGACCAACCGCGCAACGCAGTATGTGAACCACTAAGGCAGTGTGGCAGTGCTGGGCTCACGCAAGACATTCGCGCCCATCCGCCTGGGAGGAGCCAGCGCGATCAAAACAATGCCGATGACAAACAAGGCAATCACGCCAATCAATTCCACGCGCTCCACCACGTGCCGATAGACCTGCAAGCCCATCACCACGCCATGCGCAAGGCTCGACCACGCGGCGAAGGCGATCAGGCTGCGATGCGCCGCCGGATCGCGCACGGCGAGCAGCAGAAAGACTCCCATCGTGACGTAGAGGCTCAGCATCATGGCCAATGACGGTTCTCGCAAGAAGAACAAGACCAGTGGATAGCCAGCGGCAACGAATAGCAGGCCCACCAGGACCAGAACGGCCCTCAACGCAATCAGTCTCCGCACAAAACACCCCCCTCTCTCCGAGCTACGCACTTTATGACTTGCAGGTTCCCGAACCTGCGGCTGCGCCTGCTTACACTCGCGCTCTCACCCGCACCCATCCGCGCGCAATCGCCACGCCGCCGAGCACGAAGAGCATGGGGAAGCACTCGATGGTGTAACGCGCCTCAGGAGAAACCACGGTGACGGCAAGCGCGGCGCTGCGCAGCAGCATGTAAGCCAGCATGGCCCAGGCCAGTGCGCGGAATTGGGGCCGCAGACGCACCGCCTGCACCACGATTGCCAGCCCCGCGATTGCCAGCCCCGCGATTGCCAGCGCAAGATACAGCGCATTCAGCGCCAGAAAGCTCCAACTGATGACCGTTTCCTCAGGATGGTTTTCATAGACCCACCAGTCGAGGTCGATGGGCAGGTTTTCAACGCGCGGGCGCAGCCACATGTCGGCCACGCGGCCCAGCGGCAGCCACACATAGTAGCGCATGGGCGCATCCGCAATTCGCTTGCGCGCAAGGCCGGCGAAGCCCGCGTCGAGCCACGGCGTGATGCGATAGCCGTTCGCGTTGTACTCCCGGAAGAGCATCTCCGCATCCGCGCGTTCCGCGGGCGAGCGAAAGGCCCGCGGCGGCACATATTCGAGATTCAGCGGCGCACCCGGTGCGTTCCAGTAGACGGAGTAAGTGGAATCGAAATCGAGCGCCCAAGTGCGCACCCAGAGGCTCCATCCCGGCGTCAACGGCTCTCCGGGGTCGGCGGCAGACTGCGGCGCCAGCGGCTGCACCACGTGAAAGACGCGCCAGTTGCGCCAGGTCCACACGGCAAAGGGCGCCAGGGCGAGAAGCACGCAGGCGGCTGCCATGCGGCGGCGATGCGGTCTTGCACTTTTGCTGAGCGCGACGAGAAGCACGGGAGCCAGCGCCACGGCGGCCAGGGCTCCGTCCGGCCGCAGCAACGCCGCGGCGGTGACGGCCGCCGTAAAGATGAGCGCCGCGCACCATCCCGGCCGCTGAACAAAAACCGCCGCAGCCCACAAGGCCAGCGCCAGCAGGAAGACCGTCGGCCCCTCAGTGAGCGGCGTGCCCGCATAGATGGCCGTGAAGGGGCACAGCGCCGCCAGCCACAGGGTTCCGTGCCAGGCAGCCTCTTTCATGGCGTCCGGCGCAATGCGCCGCGCGCAGCCGGCCAGCAGGAGGCAGGCGGCAAGGTCCATGACGATCTGCACCCACGCCACCGCGACGTAATTCTGCATGCCGAAAAAGGAAAAACATGCGGCGAGAAAAAGCGGATAGCCGGGCAGGCGCATGAGCGTTGAGTGGGGCGGGCCGCCTCCCTGCACCACGCCGTAAACCCCGTGGCGCAGCAGGTTGAGCGCGATGTCTCCATAGAGGAAGGTGTCGCCATTGGCCTGGTAAAACTGGCCCAGCATCCATGCCCGCATGGCAAAGCCAGCCGCCAGCGCGCACCCGAGCGATACCAGGCGCGGCGCGCTCCACCGCCCGTGGCCGCCCCGCCAGCCTTTGCGCTCTGTTTGACTCCGGTCCACCGCTTCCATACGATTTGTACTGTATATCGTGGGCCGTTTCCGCGGTCTCCGCATGTGCGGAAACAATATTTTGTTATGCCCGAAAAGCAGATTTTTTTCGATCCCCAGAGAAAACGCTGGAAACGGCTGCGCCGCGTCCTGGACGCCGTAGCTGTGCTCATCACGCTGGTTCTGGTGGGATTTATCGTCAACGTTCTGCATAATCAGCATCTTCCTGAGCTGTTGCTGCCCACGCCGCGGCATAATTTTCGGGCCCTGAACGACCACAACACGCTGCTGCGATCACGGTTCCAGCGGCCGGCGCGGCGCAAGACCCACCGCAAGCCATCGGATATTCCCTTCAACACCGGTGAAGGCCTGCGTGCGGCCTATTACGTGGAAGACGATCCGGCCAGCTACTCCTCACTGAAGGAGCATGTTCACCAGATTGACCTGCTGTTTCCCCAGTGGCTGCATGTGGACGCGCCGGCAGGGCGGCTGATGGCGCTGACCTCGGACAATCGCGAGTATCCGGTCGTGGACGCCAACGTGGTCCACGACCCCGACCAGCTCGACAAGGTCAAGCGCGTCATCCAGGAAGCCCACGAAGACACGGAAATCTTTCCCCAGCTCAACAACTACGATCCTCACACGCAGAACTGGGACACCGCAGTGGGCAACATCCTCTCCGACCCGGACAAGAGTGCCGCACTGGAGCAGGAGATTCTGCGCTTTTTGACCGCGCTGCCCTACTATCACGGTCTTTCGCTCGACCTTGAAAGCCTGCCCGACCCGGCACAAGCCGATTACGTGAGCTTCATCCGGCAGCTCTACGCGCGGATGCACCCGCACAACCTGCGGCTGTATGTAACGGTGGCCGCCTCAACGCCGGCGGCTGAGCTGAAGCAGATTGCCGCCAGCTCCGACGGCATTGTGCTGATGAACTATGACGAGCACGAGATCGAGAGCGACCCCGGCCCCATCGCCGGGCAGGACTGGTTCATCGCCAATCTTCGCCGCGTGCTGAAGGTGGTTCCCAAGCAAAAGCTGATCTGCGCGCTGGGCAACTACGGGTATGACTGGACCATGTCAATACCGCCGAAGCCGCGCCGCGGCCATCGCGCGCAGCAGCCAAAGGTGCTGGATACGGAAGTGCTGGACCACGTGGCCGACGCATGGCAGCGCGCCTCCGACGCCGATGCGGACCTGGACCTCGACCCCAAATCCCTGAACCCCCACTTTGAGTACATCGACGAGGACGACAACGTTCGCCACGTGGTGTGGTTCCTTGACGGCACGACCATTCTGAACGAGATGCGCGCCGCGCACGAGCTGGGACTGCAGACCTTCGCGCTGTGGCGGCTGGGCTCTGAAGACAGCTCGATGTGGAACGTGTGGGACAAGCCGATGAACCCGGCGTCGCTGAACGCCCTGGGCTCACTGCAGCCCGGCCATGACGTGGACGCAGAAGGCTCGGGCGACATTCTGCGAGTAACGGGCCTGCCCAGCCCCGGCAAACGCACGGTGGAGGCCGACCCGGACGAGCCCGATCCGCGCAAAAAGCTCATTGTTGACGAGCACATGGTGCAGTACCCGCACACTTACACCGTGCAGTACTACGGCTACCATCCGCGCGAGGTGGCAATCTCCTTTGACGATGGCCCCGATCCCCGCTGGACGCCGCAGATTCTCGACATCCTGAAGCGGAAGCACGCGCACGCCACCTTCATGATCATCGGCGAGGAGGCGCTGCAGAACATCGGCCTGATGCGCCGCCTGGTGGACGAAGGCAACGAGATTGGCAACCACACTTACACGCATCCGGACATCAGCGGAATTTCGCCGCGCCAGCTGAACCTGGAGGTGAAGCTGACCGAGCGGCTGTTTGAAAGCAAGCTGGGGGTGCAGCCGCTCTACTTCCGGCCGCCCTACGACATTGACGAGGAGCCCGACACCGACGACCAGGCCGCGCCCGTTGTCCGCATCCAGCACGACGGATTCATCATTGTGGGCAACAAGATTGACACCAACGACTGGGACGAGCGCGTACACAAATCGCCGCAGGAGATTGCCAGCTCCGTGCTCGACCAGCTGAAGATCATGAAGACCAAGCCGCAGTTCCGCGGCTCCATCATCCTGATGCACGATGGCGGCGGGGACCGGTCGGCCACCGTTGCGGCGCTGCCCGTGCTTATCGATACGCTGCGGGCGCACGGGTACACAATCGTCTCCGTCTCCGCGCTGATTGGCAAAACCACGGCGCAGGTGATGCCCCGCCTGAGCTTCTGGGCGCGCGTCCGCACCATCCCCGACTCCATCGCCTTTTCCACGCTGGCCATCGTATGGAGCTTTATCGTCTTTGTCTTTTTCGTGGGCGACGTGCTGATGAGCGCACGCCTGATTCTGGTGGGCCTGTTCGCCGTCATAGACCGTCTTCGCCGTCCGCATCGCAAGGCCTCGCCGGGCTTCCAGCCGCGCATCGCCGTCCTCATCCCTGCTTATAACGAAGAGAAGGTTATCGTCCGCACTGTCCGGTCGGTGCTGAACTCGGATTATCCCGATCTGCACATCATCGTGGTTGACGACGGCTCCTCGGACGATACGTTTGAAATTGTGCGCCGCGCGTATGCCACGGAGATTGCCGCCGGGCGCGTTCAGGTGCTTACCAAACCCAACGGCGGCAAGGCCGCGGCGCTCAACTTCGCCCTGGAGCGCACCCGCGAGGAGTTTTATGTCGGCATTGATGCCGATACCGTGATTGCCGCCGACGCCATCTCCAAACTGATTCCGCATTTTGAGGATCCGGCCGTGGGCGCCGTAGCCGGCAACGCGAAGGTGGGCAATCGCGTGAACCTGTGGACCCGCTGGCAGGCGCTCGAATACATCACCAGCCAGAATTTTGAGCGCCGCGCACTGGACCTTTTCCATGTCGTCACGGTGGTGCCGGGAGCGATTGGCGCATGGCGCATGGCGCCGGTGAAGCTGGCGGAAGGCTATCCGCTGAACACCGTTGCCGAGGACGCGGACCTGACCATGAACCTGCTGGAGCAGGGCTACAAGGTGGTCTATGAAGACCGCGCGCTGGCATTTACCGAGGCGCCCACCAACGCGCGCACGCTGATGAGCCAGCGCTTCCGCTGGTCCTTTGGCACGCTGCAGGCAGTGTGGAAGCACCGCGCGGCCTTTGTGCGCAACGCCGCCATGGGATTGTTCGCCCTGCCCAACATCCTGATCTTCCAGATGCTGCTGCCGCTGGTGTCGCCATTCATCGACCTCATCTTCGTCTTCGGCATCGCGCATTACTTTGTTGACCGGCACTTCCACCCGGAAGCCGCTTCGATGGCCAGCCTGCAAAGGCTTCTGGCCTACTTTGGCGCGTTCCTGCTGATCGACTTTGTCACTTCGCTCATCGCCTTCACACTGGAGCGGCGTCATCCGGCGAACAAGGGCGACGCCTGGCTGCTCTTCCACATCTGGCTGCAGCGCTTCGCCTACAGACAGGTGTTTTCAGTGGTCCTGGCCAAGACGCTGCTGCGCGCTCTGGACGGCAAGCCCTTCAACTGGAACAAGCTGGAACGCACGGCCAAGATGAGCAAGGCGACCGAGGCGCTGACCGAATCGCGGTAGGGTTTTGCATTCTGCTGCGATGAATTCCGGGCTTGCGTCCGCACCGCCTGCCCACTCGCGTGTTACGCTGATTCAACCTCGCCCATGAGCTCCGCGACCCTCTCCAACCGCCGTCTTCCTCTCTGGCTCATGGGCCTCACCAACCTCTCGTACGGACTTTACGGCGGCGCGGTAGCCTTCGCCATTCCGCAAATCCTGGGCAACCGCAACGTACCGGAATCCATTATTGCCGGCATCACCGCCGTGAGCTTTTCTCCCGGCTTCTGGGCGTTCCTCTTCAGCCCCATCCTCGACGTGCGCTTCAGCCGCCGCTGGTATGCGGTGGCGCTGGCCTGCTTTTCCGCGCTCACCATCGTGGTGGCCATCCTGAACCTGACGCACTACGTGCTGCTTGAGGTGGTTCTCACGGCCGGCTTCTTCGCGGCGTACCTTTACCAGAGCGCGCTGGGCGGGTGGCTCTCGACCATTGCCGGCGCCGAGGAAGAGAAGACGCTGAGCGTGTGGATTACCATCGGCAACGTGGGCGGCTTCGGCTTAATGGCCATGGGCGCGGGGCAGATTGTGGAGCGCATGCCGCCGCTCGCGTCGGCTCTTGTTCTGGGCGCCTCCATTCTGGTTCCGCTGCTTGCGTTTCCTTTCATGCCCGCTCCCGGCCCGGACCGGCGACTGGCGAGCGAGTCGTTCTCGCGCTTTTTCGGCGACCTTGCAGCCATCGTGAAGAACCGCCAGGTGCTGCTGGCCATCATTCTCTTCGCCGCGCCCGCCGCCACCTTCTCGCTGACCAACTTCCTGGGCGCGCGGGGGAATGATTTTCACGCTTCCCTGGCCTTTGTGGGGCTGGTGGGCGCGGTGGGCGGCACGGTGGGCGGCATTGCGGGATGCTTTCTTCTGCCGCCCCTCAGCCGCCTGATGCGGCTGCGCCCGCTTTATCTCGCCATTGGGATTGTGGGTTCGTGCATGACGCTGTGCCTCACGCTGCTGCCACACGTTCCCTCGACTTTTGCCATCGCGCTCATCGCGGAGAATCTCTTCCAGTCCTGCGCCATCACCACCAGCACTGCCATTATGTTTGACGTGATTGGCCGGGACAATCCGCTGGCCTCCACCACCTTCTGCTTCATTGGCTCGGCGTACGGCCTTCCCATCTGGTACATGCTTTATGTGGACTCCTTCGGATTTGCGCACGGAGGCGTGTCGGGCAGTTTTATTGCCGATGCGCTGACCGGCATGGCCGCGTGCACGCTGCTGGCCGCAATGCTTTTCTGGCTCGTGCGCAAGGGCGGCACGGGGGCTCCCTCCGCCTCCCACGCCGGCTGAAGACCGCGCGCCGGCCACGCAGCCAGCCCTGACGCTTTGACGCAGATCGCCGCGCTGCCTGCCGCTGGAATGCCTTAGCATGGGTGGACAGGCGGCTGCCGGCGCGCGCCGCCAAGGAGAGGGCATCCATGAGCGAAACAGCCGCAGGCCTGACCGCAGAGCAGATTTCCAGCCTTACCCGCGAAACCAACTACGGAACGTGGCGATTCCAGAAATCGTGGAAGCCGATGTATGTAGCCGACGCGGAGGGTTGCTGGTTTAGCGACGGCGCGGGCAAACGCTACCTCGATTTCTCCTCGCAACTGATGTGCGTGAACCTGGGCCACAAGAATCCGCGCGTGGTGGAGTCCATCGCCGAGCAGGCGCGCGAGCTGGCGTATGTGGCGCCCGGCTTTGCCACCAGGGCCCGCGCCCGGCTGAGCGCGAAGCTGCTGGAGGTGTTGCCGGCGGGCCTGGAGAAATTCTTTTTTGCCACCAGCGGGACCGAGGCCAACGAAGCGGCCTTCAAGATTGCGCGCATGTATACCGGCAAGACGAAGATTATCTCGCGCTACCGCTCCTATCACGGTTCCACCATGGGCTCGATTGCCGCCACGGGCGACCCGCGGCGCTGGGCGATGGAGCCGGCAGGCAAGGGCGCGGGCGTGGTGTTTGCGCCGGAGACCAACTGCTACGACTGCCCCATCAAGCACACCTATCCGGGCTGCAACATTGCCTGCGCGGATTACATCGAGCACATGATTCGCAATGAAAGCGATGTGGCGGCCATCATTCTGGAGCCCGTGGTAGGCACCAACGGCGTGCTGGTGCCGCCGCCGGAATACTTCCCCCGCCTGCGCGAGATTTGCGACCGCCACGGCGTACTGATGATTGCCGACGAGGTGATGACCGGCTGGGGGCGCACCGGCAAATGGTTCGCCGTGGACCACTGGAATGTGAAGCCCGACATTCTGGTCACCGCCAAGGGCATCACATCGGCTTATCTGCCGCTGGGCCTTTGCGCGACGACGAAGAAAATTGCCGACTACTTTGAGGAGCATTATTTTTCGCACGGCCACACGTATGAGGCGCATCCGATGACGCTGGGCCCGGCGGTGACCACCATCGAGGAGATGCAGCGGCTGAAGCTGGTGGAGCGCGCGGCCGAACTGGAGCCCCATGTGCGCGAAAAACTGGAGGCCCTGAAGGCGAAGCATCCCTCCGTGGGCGACGTGCGCGGCCTGGGCCTGTTCTTTGCCGTGGAGCTGGTGAAGAACCGCGCGACCAAGCAGCCCTTCAACACCATGCGCGACAAGGTGGAGGGCAAGCCGCTGCTGGTGGACCAGATTGCCGCCAGGATGATGGCCGACGGCGTGGCGCAGCAAGCCTGGGTGAGCCACTTCGTCATCGCGCCGCCGCTGATTGTGACGAAAGAGGAACTGGACCTGGGCCTCTCCGCACTGGACCGGCATCTTGGCATTGCCGACGCGCTGGTGGAGTAGAGGTGAGCCGCGCGCATTGGAGCGGGCCCGGCCTGAAGCGCCGTGGCTGCCGGCTGTTGGCTGACCTTAATCAAAGACCACGGTCTTGTTGCCGTAGCAGAGGATGCGGCGGTCAAGGTGCCAGCGCACGGCGCGGGAGAGCACCAGCCGCTCCAGGTCGCGGCCGCGCGCGACGAGATCCTCCACCTGGTCGCGGTGCGAGATGCGCGCCACGTCCTGCTCGATGATGGGCCCGTCGTCAAGCACCTCAGTGACGTAATGGCTGGTGGCGCCGATGAGCTTGACGCCGCGGGCATGGGCCGCGTGGTAAGGCCGTGCGCCGGTGAAGGCGGGCAGAAACGAGTGGTGCACGTTGATGATGGCCGCCGGATAGCGCGTGACGAACTCCGGCGAAAGAATCTGCATGTAGCGGGCCAGGACCACCAGCTCCACGCGGTGCTCAGCGAGCAGCTCGAGCTGCTGCGCCTCAGCCGTGGCGCGCAGGGCTGCGGTGACCGCGATGTGCTGAAAAGGAATGCCGTAAAACGCGGCCAGCGGCTCCACCTCGCGATGGTTGGAGACGATGAGCGGAATGGCGCAGTCGAGCTCGCCGGTCTTCCAGCGATGGAGCAGATCGGCCATGCAGTGCAGATACTGCGAGCAGAAGAGCGCCATGCGCGGGCGCTCGGCGCGGGCGATGAGCCTCCAGCGCATGCCCAGTTCGGCTGCCAGCGGCCTAAAGGCCCGGCGGAAGCCTTCGAGGTCAAATCCCGCGGTTGAGGCGGAGGCATCGGCGTTCAGCGCGAACTCAACGCGCATGAAGAAGAGGCCCAGCTCGTGGTCCTCGTGCTGGTCAGCGTGCAGAATGTTTGCGCCACGCTCATAGAGCAGCCCCGCCACGCGGGCGACAAGCCCCTTGCGGTCAGGGCAATCGATCAGCAGAACAGCCGAGTCCTTCATCCTGCTCCCAGCTTACGGCATGGCGGCCGCTGCGCCGTCCGGCAAAAAAACGGGCCGGGGCGTTGCACCCCGGCCCAGCGCGTGCAAAAAAATCCGTACTCAGGAGGTCGAGTGGTCGCGGCGGGGCAGCGGCGCATCGAGCTTCTGGCGCAGGCTGCCCGCCAGCTCGGCGACGGTGCGCAGCTTTTCGGCCACCGGCGAGGGCAGCTCACGCTCAGAGAGCGCCAGTTGCGAGTGCAGCAGAAGCCCGGCCAGCGTGGACTTGAGCTCGGTTTCAATTTCGGCGGCGGCGGCCTGCTGGGCAAGAGCCTGCTCGCGCTTTCTGCGGTGCAGGGCGGCGCGAATCTCGCGAATGAGCCGCGCGGTGCCGGAGAGCGCGAAGTTGATCTGGATGGGAATGGCCAGGCCCGCCCGCTCCCAGATGGCCTCGGCCGCCGCCGGATCGCATTCGGCGATGGTCTCGTCCACCACAATCGCGGCATACTCCTTGTGGCGCAGCGCGGAGAGCGCGGCCCGGCGGCCATTGGCCACCTCCACGTCCATCTTCAACTGCGCGCTCACTGCCTCGGCGCAACTATCGGCCCCTTCAATCCCGGTCACCATCAGGATGTTCATTGCCAGCTCCTTGTTCCTCTACCGGCCTTGTTTCCGCCGGATTGTGTGTGTGCATCTGCGCCTCAGTTTGCCGCCGCAGAGCTCCGCCGGAGCCCCGCCCCCCACTGCCCGCGGCAAACACTCTGCCATGCTTCACGCAGGGGGCGACTACTCGTCCAGCATCGTGTCGTGGATGCCGTATTCCTTCAGCTTGCGGTAAAGGGTGGTTTTGCCGATGCCCAGCAGCCGCGCGGCCTGCAGCTTGTCTCCGTGCAGGGCGCGGATGGCGCCGAGAATGGCGTCCCGCTCGAGATCGGCGAGCAGCTTGACGGGCTGGACGTGGCCGGTCCCGTCGCTTTCAACCGTGGCCGCCTCGCGATGGGCCGCCAGACCCTGCTGCTGGAGCTGCGTGGGCAGGTCGCCCAGGTGCAGCACCGGACCGGAGGAGAGGGCGCAGGCCCGCTCGACGGCGTTCTCCAGCTCGCGCACATTGCCCGGCCAGTCGTAAAGCATCATGGTGCGCAGCACCTCGTCGCTGAGCGTGAACTTGTGGTCATGCTCGCGGCTGATGCGGTCAAGAAAGTGCGCCGCCAGCAGGGGAATGTCCTCGCGGCGGTCGCGCAGGGACGGCAAGCGCAGGTTGACCACGTTGAGACGATAAAAGAGGTCCTTGCGGAAGGTGCCCCGCTCGACCATCGTGGCCAGATCGCGGTTGGTGGCGGCCACGATGCGCGCCTTGATGGCCACGCGATGCGTAGCGCCGACGGGCCGCACTTCCTTCTCCTGCAGGGCGCGCAGCAGCTTGGCCTGCAGCTCCAGCGAGAGCTCGCCGATTTCATCCAGAAAGACCGTGCCGCTCTCGGCCGAAACCAGCAGGCCCTCCTTGGTGCGGTTGGCCCCGGTGAAGGCGCCCTTGACGTAGCCGAAGAGCTCGCTCTCAATGAGCGTGGGCACCAGCGAGCCGCAATCGACGGGCAGGAAGGGCCTTTGCGCGTTGGGCCCGTAGGCGTGGATGGTGCGGGCCACCAGCTCCTTGCCGGTGCCGCTTTCGCCAAGAATCAGAACCGGGTGGCTGCTCTGGGCGACCTTGGAAAGGATACGGTAGAGCTTCTCCATCTCCGGCGAACGGCCAATCATGGCGCCGAGGCCCTGGCTGAGGCGCAGCCGCTCGCGCAACTGGCGCGAGGCGGTGTCAATGGTGTGGCTGGAGGCGGCGCGCTCCAGCACCGTGGAAAGCTCGTCAATGGCGAAGGGCTTGGTGAGGTAGTCGGTGGCGCCGCAGCGCATGGCCTCGACGGCCGCGTTGACCGAGCTCGAAGCGGTCATGGCAATCACCGTCAACTGCGGATAGAGGAGCTTGACCTCGGAGATGAGCTCGAGGCTGTGGTGATTGTTATAGGGAAGGTTGAGGAGCAGGATGTCGGCGGCCTGGCCGCGCAGCAGAGTGCGCGCCTGGGCCAGCTCGCCGGTGGTCTCGACGGCGTATCCGAGGCTGGCCGCAATTTCGCTGCAGGCCGAGCGCACCGCCGGGTCGGCATCCACCACCAGCAGGTGCAACCGGACCGCCGGCTCCGCAATTTGTGGGTTTAACTCCATGAACCGGTCATGTAGAACTGTTTCGAGCATTGTATTCGCCTCACGTCTGATTAAGGTAATGAGTCATCCTCCGGCCGGATCCGCTTCCGGCCTTCCTGCTGCTACCAGCAATCGGGTACGGGAAGATCGATTCTGAAAGTTGCGCCGGCCGAATCCCGATTGGTTGCGCGGATGCGGCCCCCGGCCGACTCCACGAGGGCGCGCGTGACGGCAAGCCCCACGCCGCGATGCTCCACATGGCCGTTGCCGGCGGAGGCGCGGGTGGTGAAGCCGGGTTCAAAGATGGAATGCAGCAAGGCCGGCGGAATGCCCGTGCCCGCGTCCTCGACGGTCAGCTCGAGGCGGCGCCCGGCCTGCGGGCCCGCGTCCATTTCCGCCAGCAGCACGCGTATGCGGCCGCCGGAGGGCATGGCCTCCACGGAGTTCTTGACCAGATTGACCAGAATGCGGGTGAGGTCTTCGCCGGTGAGCCGCACCGGCAGGGCGGCCGCGCGAATCTCCATGGACAAATGAATCGAAGGGCCGGCGAGGGCCGCAAGCAGATTGCGGTTGGAGCGCAGCTCCGCGGCAAGATTGCGAATGGGCAGGGCGGGCAGCAACGCCCAGCGGCCGGAAATGCCCGGTTCCGCATCCGCGCTTCGTGCATCTTCAGGCCGCGCGTTGACCGATGGTGCGCCTGCCTGCTTCCTTCGCCGGGAGGCAGAAGGCGTGGCCGGCGCGAGCTGGGCTGCAGGCTGGACCGAGGGCTGGGGCGCAGGACCCGCCTGGCAGGATTCAAAGAAGGAGAGATTCTCCATCAGGCGGCGGCTGGCGGCGGCGACGGTCTTCAGCTCTCGCGCGTAATGCTGAAAGCCGGGAGAGAGCACGCCCGGCTCCGCCAGCAGCTCACAGTAAAGGCCGAGCGCCGTGCCCATGTTGCGCGCCTCGTGCGCCAGGGCCTCAAGGCTCTGATAGTCCCCCCGCAACTGCGCCAGGGTCTCAACGAATGCCGCCCCTCGAAAAGGCTCAAAAACCGCTGGATGCCGAAGCTGGCTTGTACTTTGCATTTTTACCCCCCATTTGCGCTTTTGGCCGGTCCGTTTCTCCAGGATTGGCTGTGGTTCGGTTTTGGTTCCCCTGCCTGCCCACGACGGCTGGTTCTGCATGCCGGCGTTTTTCCCCAAATGCCACAGGTTGCGCTGGTTCTGTTCCGGTCCGAGTGCGAATTTGCTTGCCCGATTGGGTCTTTCACCTTCCCCTATCGGTTCAGGAAATCTGCCCTCCTCTGTTACACGCGGCGTGCCAAATACGCGCATTGCGTGCAAGCCGTTCGTTCGCAATGGGTTACTAATTTTCCATGATGGAACTCAATCTTCCCCGATCTTCCGGGCGAGTTCCAAGATGAAACTCCATTCGCAGTCTAACTGGGCCTAACTGCGCCAAACGCAAGGAGTTTGATTTTGGAAAAGAGGCAGAGCCAGAACGGGAACGATTCCCAATTTGACTCTGATGGACCAAGGCGGGACGCTGGAGGTGAAGGATTCCCGTAAAATCCTCTTATGAAAGCAAGTGAAGGATTCTTTCGGCCCGGCGGACGCACGGCGAACGCGCTGAGGCCTCTGACGCTGACGCCGGGATTTGTGCAGACGGCCGAGGGCTCAGTGCTGGTGACGCTGGGCAATACGCGGGTGCTGACCAACGCAACGATTGAGCAGGGCGTGCCGGGCTGGCTCAGGAACTCGGGCCGCGGCTGGGTGACGGCCGAGTACGCGATGCTGCCGCGGTCCACGGTGACGCGGACGGCGCGGGAGAGTGAGCGGGGAAAGATTGGCGGGCGGACGCACGAGATTCAGCGGCTGATTGGGCGCAGCCTGCGCTCCGTGGTGGACATGCAGGCGCTGGGCGAGCGGACGGTGATTCTGGATTGCGACGTGATCCAGGCGGACGGCGGAACGCGGACGGCGGCGATTACCGGAGCGGCGGTGGCGCTGGCGCTGGCGCTGAATGCGCTGGTGACGGCGGGTACGCTGAAGGCTTCGCCGATGAAACAGCTTGTGGCGGCGACGAGCGTGGGCATTGTGGAGGGAGCGGCGCTGCTGGACCTGTGCTACGAGGAGGACTCGCAGGCGGAGGTGGACATGAACGTGGTGATGACGGCCGACGGCGGGCTGGTGGAGACGCAGGCGACGGCGGAAAAGGGCAGCTACTCGCGCGCGCAATTGAATGCGCTGATTGACCTGGCCGAGGGCGGGCTGAAGGAGATTTTTGAGGCGCAGCGGGCGGTGCTGGGCGAGTGAGACAGCAAGTTAGCGAGTTAGCGAGTTAGCGCGCTGCGCGCGGTAGCGAGTTGGCGAGTTGGCAAGTTAGCGCGCTGCGCGCGGTAGCGAGTTGGCGCTGGGGCGAAGACAAAGCGAACGAGTCCCGCTCCTATTCGGCAAGCTTTCTGTGGAAAAGTGCAAATAAAAATAGAGGGGGGGAGGGGGGGTAGGCCCTCCGGGCCGGACCGAGAGAATAGGGAAAAGGGAGTAGCGGGTTTGTGGCGGATTGGGCGCATGAGCTTTTCCTCTGACAGTTCCATTGTGCGGGCATGGGAGGAAATGATCGGCAAATGGGGACAGGCTTTTCGGCCATTGGAATGAGCGGGTTGCGGAAAAGGTTGGGCGCGGGGGCTTGACGGAAAGCAGGGAGCCGGGGAGAAGGCGATGAGCGACGGACGGGAGGAACGCGAGGAGCGGGAGAAACGGCGCGAGTGGGAGAGGCGCGAGGACCGCGAGGACCGGCTGGAGAGCGATGCGGCGGACGAGGGTAAGCCGGAGCGGAAGGAATCGTGAGCGGCGTTGGGTTTGATTTCCCTCCGGGGCTGAAGCCCGCATTGATTGGAGCGGCGCTGCGGCACGGCTGAAGCCGTGCCCTGTTACAGCGCCCCGCATGCCACTAGTTTTTTCGTAACCTGTGGGGTTGTGCCCTGTGACAGTGCCCCGCATGCGAGGAGTTTTTCGCAGCCTGTGGAGTCGTGCCCTGTTACAAGGCCTTGAGCTGAGGGCTGGTTGTTGGCAGAATCGGCGGGCGAGCAAAGAGCAACCGCAGATCTTTCGACTCGCGTCCTCTTCGCGCTGCTCAGAGTCTGCTCGCTCAAGATGACAAAGTTTTGTGGCGGGGCTGGATGTACGGGCTGAAGCCCGTACCCTTCACGCGACGGATGTTGAGGCCTGGGGAGTTTTGCAGGGGCTGAAGCCCATGGTTCTTGTTGGTGGGTTTGCGGCACGAGTGAACTCGTGCCCTGTTACAGCGCCCCGCATGCCACTAGTTTTTTCGTAACCTGTGGAGTTGTGCCCTGTGACAAGGCGCGGGACAAATTGCCCGGGGCTGAAGCCCCGAGGATGTATCGGCTCGTATTCAGTGGCCTGAAGGCCACTGCTCCCTCCGGTCTCCCAGGTCGCAGAAGCGAGACCCTTCGGCTTCGCTCAGGGCAGGCTCTGGGGCGAGCGGCGGATTGAAGTTCGTGCTTTCCCACTCATGCGGCAAACAACGCCGCATGAATGGGGCACCCAGATTATTGCGATGAGAGACAGACGCGTGAAAAAGCTCCCGGAAGACCGAGGGCTTTTTAAGTGTTGCGGTCTCCCAAGTCTCAGAAGCGAGACCTGGGGCACCCGAAATCCTTCTGGAACGTTCCAGCCCTCTTGTCTGCACCACTAATTGCTGAAGAGCAGAATGCCCGAGGGTTTCTCCTCGCTGCCGCCTTCTTCGTTGCTGACGGGGCGGTAGAAGAGCTGGTTGGCATTGAGATAGACCTCGAGGAAGGCGGGCCGGGCGGTGATTTGCCCGGCGATGAGCGCCTCCGACAAGGGGTCCTCGACGTAGCGCTGCAGGGCGCGGCGCAGGGGGCGCGCTCCGTAGCTGCGATCGACGAGGGTCTTCTCGATGATCCACTTCTTGGCCTCCTCCGTGACGGAGATGGTGATGGCCTTCTGCGCGAGGTTGGCGTTGAGCTGCTGGACGAGCAGCTCGACAATCTGGAGCAGATCGGCATCGTTGAGCGACTGGAAGAGGATGACCTCATCGAGCCGGTTGAGGAACTCGGGGTTGAATGTCTTCTTGACCTCGTTGCGGACGAGCTCTTCGATCTTCTCGGTGACCAGGTCCTCACGGTCGCTCTGGAAGCCGAGGCCCTGCTTCTTTTGCAGGTGTCGCGCGCCGATGTTGGAGGTCATGATGAGGATGGTGTTCTTGAAGTCGACGGTGTTGCCGAGGCCGTCGGTCAACTGGCCATCCTCAAAGACCTGCAGGAGCAGATTGAAGACATCGGGGTGCGCCTTCTCGATTTCGTCGAGCAGGACGACGGAGTAGGGCGAACGCTTGACGCGCTCGGTGAGCTGGCCGCCCTCCTCGTAGCCGACGTAGCCCGGAGGCGAGCCGATGAGCTTGGAGACCGAGTGCTTCTCCATGAACTCCGACATATCGAAGCGGATGAGCGCCTTGTCCGACCCGAAGAGGAACTGGGCCAGGGTGCGGGCCATTTCGGTTTTGCCCACGCCGGTGGGGCCGAGGAAGAGGAAGCTGCCGATGGGCCGGTTGG
Organism: Occallatibacter sp.; assembly: GCA_035763705.1. Lineage (GTDB taxonomy): Bacteria > Acidobacteriota > Terriglobia > Terriglobales > Acidobacteriaceae > Telmatobacter. The sequence goes on from DASUAU010000026.1 coordinate 52,845, forward strand.
GCGACTTGAGCCCGGCGCGGCTGCGGCGGATGGCGCGTGCCAGAGCGCTGATGGCCTTGTCCTGCGAGATGACGCGCTTGTGCAGCTCCTCCTCGACGCGAAGGAGCTTTTGCGTCTCCTCCTCCTTGATGCTGGTGACGGGGACGCCGGTCCAGCGGGAGACGACATCCTCGATGTCCTCGCGGCCGACGATGCCGGCGGCGGAGTCGTCGAGATGGTATTTGTCGCGGAGGGCGCGGAGATTTTCGCGCTCCTTGCGCTCTTCGTCCGAGTAGAAGCGGGCCTTTTCAAACTCGTGATTGGCGATGGCCGAGTCCATGCGATGAACGATGAACTTGATGCGCTTCTGGACTTCGGTAATCTCCTCAGGCAGCGAGGTCTGGCGGAGCTTGACGCGCGCGCCGGCCTCGTCAATGAGGTCGATGGCCTTGTCGGGCAGGAAGCGATCGGGGATGTAGCGGTTGGAGTGCGAGACGGCGTATTCGACGGCGTCCTCGGTGTAGCTGACGGCGTGAAATTTCTCGTAGCGGTCCTTGATGCCGTTGATGATTTTGATGGCGTCCGCCTCAGACGGCGGCGGAACCTTGACGGCCTGGAAGCGGCGCTCGAGGGAGCGATCCTTCTCAATGGACTTGCGGTATTCGGCCGGGGTGGTGGCGCCGATGCACTGGATTTCTCCGCGGCTGAGGGCGGGCTTGAGGATGTTGGCGGCGTCGAGCGAGCCCTCCGCCGAGCCGGCGCCGACGAGGGTGTGCAGCTCATCGATGAAGATGATGGAGTTCTGGTTTTCCATCAGCTCCTTCATGATGGTCTTGAGGCGCTCCTCGAACTGGCCGCGGTATTTGGTGCCGGCGACGATGAGCGAGAGATCGAGGCCGAGGACGCGCTTGTCAGAGAGGAAGCTGGGCACTTCGCCGTCGGCGATGCGCTGGGCCAGCCCCTCGACGATGGCAGTTTTGCCCACGCCGGGCTCGCCGATGAGCACGGGGTTGTTCTTGGTGCGGCGGCAGAGGATTTGAATGACGCGCTCGAGCTCGCCGTCGCGGCCGACGAGGGGATCGAGCTGGCCGTCCATGGCGGCCTGGGTAAGGTCGCGGGAGAACTCGGCGAGGAGGCTGGACTCGCGCTGGCGCTGCTGCGCCGGAGCCTTCTCCTGAGTGACGCGGGCCAGCTCATCGCGGATTTGCGCGAGCTTGAGGCCGCGCTCCTGGAGGATTTCCGCGGCGAAGCATTTTTCCTCGCGGAGCAGGCCGAGGAGAAGATGCTCGGTGCCGATGTGCTTGTGGCCCAGGCGCTCAGCTTCCTCAGCGGCATAGGCCAGGACACGCTTGCACTCATTGGAGAGCGGAAGATCGACCGAGGTGGAGACCTTCTCGCGAATGGTGGTGTGGGCCTCGATCTGCTTGCGGATGGACTCCACCGAGGCATGGGAACGCAGGAAGCGGTTGGTCAACGCCTTGTCTTCGCGCAGCAGGCCGAGCAGCAGGTGCTCAGTCTCAATATAAGGCGAGCCGAACTGGCTGGCTTCATAGCGCGCGAAGAAGATCACGCGCCGTGCCTTCTCCGTATAGCGTTCGAACATGATGGTCTCCCTGTTGCTGCGGGTCCCGGCGGGAAGTGGCTGTCCGATGAGGTGATCGGCCTCAGCCCCGCCTGCGCGAGCCCTTCTCTACGGCATTTTCAGAGTTACCGTGCCCTTTTTGCTTCGTTCAGGGTCGCCGCTCCCTGTTGGTCGCGTCGACTTGATATCCCAGCTTCGGTTCACAACAACTCTGAAAATGCTTTCGTCTTTCGCCGCCGGAGGCTCTTTCTGGAAAATGCCGCTTGCCGCCCCCGAACAGCTCTTGTGGATGGTGACGGGCCGGGCGAATGCCTGCGTCCGGATTTGTCCGCCCCGGCCGGCGAAGGTGCTGCCGGCGAACCACCATCCCGTAATCAACGGCCCAGGCGGACTTGAGGTGCGCCGCCCGCGCCGTCCTACCTCTATGAGACTCCCAATGAAGCCCGAACGATGCAAGGGGTGTCAAGCACCGGCGGGGTAACGTTAGGCATGGGGGGCTTCCCCCCCTGGAACCAGGCGCCCGCGCTCCAGACGCAGAGTCCGCGCACAGCGCGCGGCGAGATCGAGATTGTGGGTGACGACGACGGAGGTGAGGCCGTGCCCACGATGAAGCCGCTCAAGGAGATCGAAGACGCGGCCGGCGGTGACTTCGTCGAGGTCGCCGGTGGGCTCGTCGGCCAAAAGGATGCTGGGGGCGGCAACCAGGGCTCGGGCCAGGGCGATGCGCTGCTGCTCGCCGCCGGAGAGCTCACCGGGCCGATGCTCGCTGCGATCCTCCAAGTCGACCTCCTTTAACCAGTTGGATGCCGTTGCAAGGGCCTCGCGACGGGCGAGACCGCGGGCAAGCAGGGGCATGGCCACGTTTTCAAGCGCCGAAAACTCCGGCAGAAGGTAATGAAACTGCCAGACATAGCCAATCCGCGTGTTGCGAAAGCGTGCAGCCTGCCGGGCGGAGAGTGCGGCTAAATCGGTTGAGGCGCAGTGTACCGTTCCGCGGGTGGGAGCATCAAGAGCCCCCAGAATGTGCAAAAGTGTGCTTTTTCCCGCGCCGGACTGGCCGACGATGGCGACGAGCTCGCCCTCGTAGATTTCAAGATTGAGGCCATGAAAAAGAGTGAGCGCGCCGCGGGCGGTGGCATAGGTCTTTTCGAGGTCGCGGACCTGAATGACAGGAACCCGCGAGGCCGTTTCCCGCAGGTTTGGGTCCCGCTGGGCGCGGGAAGCCAGGCCGGCAGCCGCTGAGGGGTTCTGGTTCATCCGATTGAAACCATTTTAGCGTGAACGGCATCAATTCGACGCAAAGGCGGGCGAGAAAAGATGTTGTTGGGGTGAAAGGAGTTGGCCACCTGCGGTGGGGCTGACTGCGCTTCGCGCGTTTCCCTGAGAGGCTGAAACCCGTGATTCTCGTTGGGGGGTTTGCGGCACGACTGAAGTCGTGCCCTGTTACAAGGCCCCGCATGCCACGAGTTTTTCCACAGCCCAAGAAGTCGTGCCCTGTTACAAAGCGCGGGGTGCGGCTGTTGTGGGCGATACGCGGGTTAGAGGGATTCGGGTTCGGCTGGAAGCGATGGCGCGGGCGGCGCAAGAGAGCAAAACCAGAGGGAATACGTTGTCTTGAGTACGGAGGAAGGTTGCCGCTCCGTGATGGTCGCGTCAACTTCGTTGTTGCGGCTTCGGGATGCGGTAACTCTGGTTTTGCTGTATGCGCATGAGCGCGACGTAGGCGATGCCGGCAACGAAGAAGCCGACGAACCAGGCGTAGTCATAGAGGAAGCGGACGGCGGGGACGGCGAGGCCGACGAGGGCGAGGCCCACTCCAAGAACGAGAGCCACGATGGCACGGGGATTGATGCCGCGCGTGTAGTGATAGGCACCCTGGCGGTGATAAAGCGAGTTGACGTCAAGCTCGGTGCGACGGATGAGGAAGTAGTCCGAGACCATGATGCCGGCGACGGGGCCGAGGAGGCCGGAGTAGCCGACGAGCCAGCCGAAGATGTAAGCGTCTGGCGTGGAGAGGAAATGCCACGGGCACATGGCGATGCCGAGGAAGCCTGTGATGAGGCCGCCGGTGCGGAAGCTGATGAGGCGCGGATTGAGGTTGGAGAAGTCGTTGGAAGGGGAGACGACGTTGGCGCCGATGTTGACGTTGAGAGTGGCGACGAGGATGGCGACCATGGCGAGGAAGGCGACGACGGGCTGATGGAATTGGGCGATGAGGGTGATGGGGTTCCAGATGGGATGGCCGAAGAGGACCGCAGAGGCTGAGGTGACGGAGATGCCGACGAAGGTGTAGAGCACCATGGCGACCGGCAAACCGAAAGCCTGTCCCCAGGATTGCGCGCTTTGGGATTTGGAGTAGCGGGTGAAGTCGGGGATGTTGAGCGCGAGCGTGGCCCAGTAACCGACCATGGCGGTGAGCGAGGGGAAGAAGACGGCGAGGAATGCGCGGGTGGAGTGAAACTGCGAGGGCGTGGAGAGCATGGTGCCGAAGCTGCCGGCCTTCATTCGTACCCAGATGAGCAGCAGCGCGGCCATGACGAACATGAAGGGCGCGCCGAACCCTTGCAGGGAGCGGATCACATCAACTCCCTTCCACACGACCCACATGTTGAGCAACCAGAAGCCGAGGAAGCAGGCCCAGAGCGTGATGGGGCGCGCGGCAAGCGAAGGCCAGATGATGGCGAGCATGGCGTGGATGGCGGTGCCGCCAATCCAGGACTGGATGCCGAACCAGCCGCAGGCGACGATGGCGCGGAGGATGGCGGGAAGGTTTGCGCCGAGGACGCCGAAGGGCGCGCGGATGAAGACGGGGAAGGGGATGCCGTATTTTGCGCCGGCGTGGGCGTTGAGCAGCATGGGGATGAGGACGATGAGGTTGCCGAGCAGGACGGTGAAGAGGGCCTGCTTCCAGTCCATGCCCTTGGCGATGAGCGAGGAGGCGAGCTGGTAGGTGGTGATCTCCATGCACATGGAGAACCAGAGGGCGGTGTAGTTGTAGAAGGTCCAGGTGCGGTGCTGGGGCGCGGTGGGGCGGAGGTCGGCGTTGGAGAGGGATGGGTCGTTGACGGACACGGGGACCTCCGGGGTGGTACCTGTATACAGGAAAGGCAATGAGAAGGCGATAAGGAAGTTGGCTGATGATGCAAAGTTGGAATTATGCGCATCATCAAGTCCGTACCCGGAGAACAGCAAACCTTTGAGTAGCCGATAACCCATCCCAAAACCTGAACTCTGAACATATTTGGCTTAGAATGATGCTCAATCATTAAGACACGCGAAACGCTACCTTCGCGCTACATCTTTGATGTATTTCGACTCGTGAGAGGTGGATGACACATGACTGAGAGCCTAAAAGAGCATTTGGTTCGCTGTGAGAAGGCAATGCAGTCCGCCAAACCTATCCTCGGCAGTCACAGCTTTCCCACTGATCCGCGAACTCTGACCGTTATCGGTTTTATTTCTATGCTTATTGAATTTCACGAATCAATCCTGCTGTTGGTGATGCACGACATGCCGGGTTCTGCATCTACCCTCTTCAGGCCAGTCGTTGAGGGCGCATCACGTGCGCTTTGGATCAACGTCCCGGCAACAGATGCAGAGGTCAAGAGCTTCAATGAGAAAGACGGGATTGGCCTAAAATTCGGAGAAATCGCAGCAGCGCTCGACAGGACATACGGCACGGAGGACTATTTCGTAGATTTCAAGAATCGGGCATGGAAGCATCTCAATAGCTACACCCACGTCGGGATGCATCAAATTGGACGGCGCTTCGTTAAGAATGAGGTTGCGAACAACTACAGTGAGCAAGAAATCTACGAGATGACCACCTCGGTCACGACAACAGTTCTTCTCACAATTTCTTTCTTTCTCAAGAGGCACGGTCACGACGATTCGGGCAACCAGATTCAAGCCTTACTGGAGACCTATGGTCCTGTTGCGGACGGCAAAGTGCCAGCGAAGCAATAGGACTATCGTCATCTACTTCCAGGCGCCGCCGTGGGCTTGGCGGCGGAGGTATTGGCCGCGGCCGGGTTTGCCGATGAACTGGCCTTGGGAGACGATGAGCTCGCCGCGGGAGTAGACGTCGCGGGCGTTGCCGCGGACGCGGAAGCCCTCAAACATGGAGTAGTCGACGCGCATGTGGTGGGTGGCGGCGGAGATGGTGTGGCCGGCGTGCTCATCCCAGAGGACGATGTCGGCGTCACTGCCGACGGCAAGCACTCCCTTTTGCGGATACATGCCGAAGATGCGCGCGGGCGCGGTGGAGACGAGCTCGACGAAGCGGTTGATGGAGAAGCGGCCTAGGCCGACGCCGTGATGGTGGAGAAGCTGGAGGCGGTTTTCGATGCCGGGGCCACCGTTGGGGATTTTGGTGAAGTCATCCTTGCCGAGGACTTTCTGGTCAGCGAAGCAGAAGGGGCAATGGTCGGTGGAGACGACCTGGAGGTTGTCCTTTTGGAGGCCCTGCCAGAGCGTGGGCTGGTTGCGGCGCTCGCGGAGGGGCGGGGTGAAGACGTATTTTGCGCCGTCCCAGCCCTTGTCTTCTCCGTTTTCTCCGAGCATGTTGTCTTCAATGGAGAGCAGGAGATATTGCGGGCAGGTTTCAGCGAAGGCGGGCAGGCCGCGGTCGCGGGCTTCGCGGACCTGGTTGAGCGCGTCCTCACTGGAGAGGTGGACGATGTAGACGGGGACGCCGGCGATCTCCGCCAGCGCGATGGCGCGATGGACGGCTTCGGCCTCCGCTGCGGTGGGGCGGGTGAGGGCGTGGTGGATGGGCGCGGTTTTGCCTTCGGCGAGCGCCTTTTGCACGATGACGTCGATGACGGAGCCGTTCTCAGCGTGCATGCAGATGAGCGCGCCGTTTTTGGCGGTCTGGCGCATGGCCTTGAAGATGGTGGCGTCATCGACCATGAGGACGCCGGGGTAAGCCATGAAGAGCTTGAAGCTCGAGACGCCTTCGCGGACGAGCGCATCCATGTCTTCAAGGCCGGCGTCGGGCAGATCGGTGACGATCATGTGGAGGCCGTAGTCGATGCAGGCCTTGCCCTCGGCCTTCTTCCACCAGGTGTCGAGCGCCGCGCGCATTTTCATTCCCCGGGTCTGGATGGCGAAGTCGACGATGGTTGTGGTGCCGCCGATGGCGGCGGCGCGGGTGCCGGTGAGGAAGTCGTCGGCGGAGGTGGTGCCGCCGAAGGGCATGTCGAGGTGGGTGTGCGCATCGATGCCGCCGGGAAGAAGCAGGAGGCCGGTGGCGTCGACGACGGTGTGCGCGGCGGAGGGCGGGATGGAGGGGCTGATCTCCTTGATGGTTGCGTCGTCGATGAGGAGGTCAGCGCGGAGGGTGGAGTGAGCGTTGACGATGGTGCCGTTTTGGATGAGGGTGGGCATGACTTGTGCGTCCTTCCACGAATTGATGCCGGCTACCAGCGGCTGAGCATGGCCAGGCTTTGTTTAAGACGCTTCCTGCGTCCGGGGTCCTTCTCGTCACTTAGGATATTGCGGAGGGCGGTTGCTGCAGCCTGTACGGACACATGCGGCCGGATAAGAGGCCGTTCGATTTTCCATGCGTCGCCGTGCTGTGCCAGTACGAACGTCACGAGTTCCTCATGTTGGCGGACACGAGTAACTCTTGCTCCAGCCATCTGGCCCAGCACCGTGTACCGCACTTCGACGCTTGATGTGCGATGGCCTTTAGACGCCGGACTGATATCGAATTTGCGAACGACCGTTGCGGAGTCCCACCCCGGCTCTGCGCGCCACGTTCCAAGTGCGGAGATTTTATCCATATTTGGATTCTGGCTAGACATTCTCGCCCCCGTCATATCGAGCTCGCAATATCGCTGGACGACTGCGGCAGGTGTTGCACCAACATTTGAGCTTCCAACTGCTTGAGACGAAACTGAAACAGCAAGTAACCCCCAGCACAGTGCCTGAATGGCATTCCGCATGTTCAACTCCCTTCAAGGGCGGGGCGGCCTAGGTCTTTAATTCCAGGCCGAGGGTTAGGCGATCCTCAACTCACGCATGCAAATTCATCCAGCGTTTCAAGGTTGCGTTTGCGACGGCGATTCACAGGGAGTTCCGCGCGTCCGTTCATCCCAGGATTCGGAGGCGAGGCCGGAGTCGACGCGGACCATGGTGATGCAGTCGTCGACGGGGCAGACGAGCGAGCAGAGGTTGCAGCCGACACACTCGGTTTCATCCACGCGCGGAATGCGGGCGAGGGGCGTGGGGAATGGCCCCTGGGCGGCGGCGAGGGCGGCGCGCTCCTTGCGCGAGACGGGCGTGACGGCGATGGATTCGCGGGTACGAGCTTCAGCGGCGGCGGGCGTGGGGTGCAGCTCGACGTGTCCGTCGACGGGGCCGGAGACGCGGTCGAGATGGATGCACTGGTGCGCGCCGTCCCAGCAGGCGATGTGGCAGAGGTCGCAGCCGATGCACTTCTGCTCGCTGATGCGCGCGACGATTTTGTAATTCAAGTTCAGGTGCTTCCAATCGGTGACGCGCGGGAGCGAGAGGCCGCGGAAGTCGTCGAGGGTGTTGAAGCCTTTCAAGCGCATCCAGCTTTCGAGGCCTTCGGCGAGGTCTTCGACGATGCGGTAGCCGAAGTGCATGACGGCGGTGCAGACCTGGACGGTGCCGCAGCCGAGGAGGATGAACTCGGCCGCGTCACGCCATGACGCGATGCCGCCGATGCCGGAGAGCGGCAGGGCGGATTCCGGGTCAGCCATGATTTGCTGGACCATGTTGAGGGCGATGGGCTTGACGGCGGGGCCGCAGTAGCCGCCGTGGGAGCTGAGGCCGTCGACGACGGGGCGCGGGGCGAAGGTGTCGAGATCGATGCCGGTGATGGAGTTGATGGTGTTGATGGCGGAGAGGCCGTCGGCGTGGGCGCGTTTGGCGGCGCGGGCGACGGTACGAATGTCAGTGATGTTGGGCGTGAGCTTGACGAGGACGGGCGTGCGGGCCCGCTCCTTGACCCACTCGGTGATCATCTGCGCGTAGTCGGGGACCTGGCCGACGGCGGAGCCCATGCCGCGCTCGCTCATGCCGTGGGGGCAGCCGAAGTTGAGCTCGAGACCGTCTGCGCCGGCGTCTTCAGCGCGGGCGACAATGTCGTGCCATGCTTCGCGGTTGGAGGCGACCATGAGCGAGGCGATGACGGCGTGCTGAGGATAGAGCTTTTTGACCTGGGCGATTTCGCGAAGGTTGGTTTCAATGGGGCGGTCGCTGATGAGCTCAATATTGCTGAAGCCCATGATGCGCTGGCCCTGCCAGTGGACCGCGGAGTAACGCGAGCTGACGTTGGTGACGGGCTCGCCGATGGTTTTCCAGACTGCGCCGCCCCAGCCGGCATCGAAGGCGCGCATGATCATTTCGCCGGTGTTGGTGGGTGGGGCGGAGGCGAGCCAGAAGGGGTTGGGCGAGCTGATGCCGCCGGCGAAGTTGCGCACGCGCATGTCAGACATAGCGGGCCTCAGCGATTTTGAGCATGGAGCATGCGGCGCGCTTGCCGTCGGCCACGGCATCGACAACCTCGCGGCCGCCGTTGGTGCAGTCGCCGCCGGCAAAGTAACGGGGATTGCAGGTGCGGCCTGTGGCGGAGTCGGCCACGATGCGGCCATCGGCCATTTCAATGTGGCGGAACTCGCCGATGAGCTGCGCGAAGGGCGACTGGCCGACGGCGGGAACGATGAGGTCGCAGGCGATGGTGTATAGCGAGTCAGGAATGGCGAGGAGGGTGCGATCGATTTCGCGCACCTGGACGGTGTCAAGCAGCAGGCGGCCGCGCTGGTCACGGCGGATGGCCGAGGGCTGGCGACGCCAGAGGAACTGCACGCCCTCCTGCTTGGCGTGCTCGTATTCGAAATCGAAGGCGGCCATCTCGCTTTCGCCGCGGCGGTAGAGGAGATAGACGGTCTCCGCGCCGAGGCGGCGAGCGGCGTTGGCAGCGTCAATGGCGGTGTTGCCGGCGCCGACGACGACGACGGTGCCGGAGAGCCGGCGCAGGCGGCCGGTTTTGTAAGCGGCGATGAGCTCAAGGGCGTTGAGGACGCCGTCGCCCTCCTCGCCGGGGATGTTCATGCGCTGCATGGCGCCGAGGCCGATGCCGATGAAGATGAAGTCGAATTCGGACTCGAGGGATTCGAGCGCCTGAGCGGACTCAAGGGATTCGCCAAAGCGGAATTCGACGCCCATGCGATGGATCATCTCGATTTCGCGCAGGCTTTCCGCGGCGGGCAGCTTGTATTCCGCCACGCCGTAGGTGTTGAGGCCGCCAGGAAGCGAGCGGCGCTCAAAGACGGTGGCATGTGCGCCGACGCGGCAGATTTCCGCCGCGCAGGCCAGCGATGCGGGACCGGCGCCGATGCAGGCGACGCGCAGGTTGCGGCGTCCGCGCGGGGCGATGGGCGGCGTTTCTCTGGAGGCGTGGAAGGCGTCGATTGCGTGGCGCTGGAGGCCGGCAATCCGGATGGGCTCGCGGTTTAAGCGGTGATAGACACATGCGCCTTCGCAGAGGACCTCAACGGGACAGGCGCGGGAGCAGCTTCCGCCAAGGATGTTTGCGTCAAGAATCTTGAGGGCCGAGCCGTGCAGATTGCCGGTGGCGATGCGCTTGATGAAGGCGGGCACATCAATGTGCGTGGGGCATGCGGCGGTGCAGGGCGCATCAAAACAGTAGAGGCAGCGGTCGGCTTCCATGACCGCGGCCTGCGGCTCAAGCGGCGGCTTGAGCTCACGAAAGCACTCGCGAAGGTGGGGATCGTCAGGCAGCGTGGCAACGCTCATGGGAACCTCAGGGCAACCGTCCAGCCCGCCCGGCGCGCGAGGTACGCGGCGCTGCGGGGCAAAGCACAAAAGATGCGGCGCGCACGAGTCGTGATGGCGCGCCTAGGAGGCGACCAGCGGGCCGTACTGATCGGGCCTGCGGTCACGAAAAAATTGCCAGGTGCGGCGAACCTCGGCAATTTCGTCGAGGTTGAGATCGGCGGTGAGCACTTCGTCCTTGTCGCGCGAGGCCTGGACGATGATCTGACCGCGGGGATTGGCGAAGTAGCTGGAACCGTAAAATTCGCCGATGTTCCACGGAGCCTCAGTGCCGACGCGGTTGATGGCGGCGATGAAGTACCCGTTGGCGGCGGCGTGCGCGGGCTGCTCAAGCTTCCACAGATGTTCGCTGAGGCCGGCGACGGTGGCCGAAGGGTTGAAGACAATCTCCGCGCCGTTGAGGCCGAGGCAGCGCGCGCCCTCAGGAAAGTGGCGGTCATAACAGATATAGACGCCGATTTTGACGAAGCCGAGATCGAAGACCGGATAGCCGAGGTTGCCGGGGCGGAAGTAAAACTTCTCCCAAAAGCCGGGTGCGACGTGGGGGATGTGGGTTTTGCGGTACTTGCCGAGATAAGAGCCATCGTTATGGATGACGGCGGCGGTGTTGTAGAAGATGCCTTCCTGCTCAACTTCATAGACGGGCACGATCATGGCGATGCCGAGCTCGCGCGCGAGCGACTGCATGAGGCTGACGGTGAGGCCGCCGGGAACCTGCTCAGTGGTTTCATACCACCGGACGGATTGCTCGGCGCAGAAGTAGGGGCCGTTGAATATCTCCTGCAGGCAGACGATTTGCGCTCCGGCGGAGGCGGCCTGGCGGATGAGGCCGAGATGCTTTTCGATCATCGCCCGCTTCTGGTCGGCCAGAGGCTCAGTGGCCGGCAGCGCGGCGGAGGCCTGAATGATGGAACAGCGGACTGTGCGTGGCATAAGGCTGCTTCTCCCGCAAAAACGCGTATGAGTCTTTGACGTTAAAACATGCGGGCAGGTTGAGCAATGGCTTTGTTGGCGTCGCGTGCCGATTGCGTCCTCCAGGCGGAGCAGGGCCAAGGGCGGCGCAGGAACGGCACAGGGACGGCGCAGGGACGGCGCGGCGAAGCGGGAATCAATAAGCGATTTTGCTGTCAGAGGCGATCCAGGCGGCAAAGCTGGACCACGCCTCCTGGGCGAGGAGCTGCGTGGAAGGCAGCGTGCGTTGCGGCGCATCCCTGCGCAGCTCAGCGTAGAGGAAGGCGTCGTCAAAGCCGGCGCGTGCGGCGTCGGCGGCGGATGCGCCGTAATAGATGGAGTCGAGGCGGGCCCAGTAAGACGCGGCGAGACACATGGGGCAGGGCTCGCAACTGGTGTAAAGCCGGCAGCCGGCAAGGGTGAAGACGCCCAGAGCCCGGCAGGCGGCACGGATGGCGTTGACTTCGCCGTGGGCGGTGGGGTCATTGTCCGCGGTAACGGTGTTTACGCCTTCGCCGACGATGCGGCCCTGGCGCACGACGACGGCGGCGAAGGGTCCGCCGCGGCCGGAGAGGACATTCTCCGTAGCGAGCTGGATGGCGCGGCGCAGGAAATCGGGATTAGGCTCGGCGGACATGGGCGCTTGCGTGGCGGCTCCTGGAGCGGCGAAAGTAAACACAGTATGGCACAGGCATTTCGATCGATTCGGACGTTTCGATCAAGCCGCGTGGTGAGAGCGAAGGGCGAGGGTGCGGCCACGCTGGTGGCGGAGGGCGGGCGGATTGCGGCGGTGAGGCCGTGGGACGACGCGCCGCGCGATGCGGAGCTCGTCGACTTTGGCGACCGGCTGCTGCTGCCGGGACTTGTGGATACGCATGTACACATCAACGAGCCGGGGCGCACGGAGTGGGAGGGTTTTTGGACGGCGACGCGCGCGGCAGCCGCAGGCGGCGTGACGACGCTGGTGGATATGCCGCTGAATTGCATTCCGGAGACGACCAGCGTTGCGGCGCTCGGGGCCAAGCGCGAAGCGGCCGTGGGCAAGGCGTGGGTGGACTGGGCGACGGTGCGGTTGGACGGCGGCGTGATGCGCGAGGTTCGCCTGGGCGCGGCAAGCCTGGCGCCGTTTCCCACGCGTCTTTGCGCCACGGAGGCGGCGCTGGAAGGAAAACCGACGACGACGGAGACGACCAGCGCGGCGCGGCGGGTGCTGCTGGATGAGGCGCGTCCGATTGACGATATTCGCTCGACGGCGGAGTACAGGAAGCGCGTGGCGGCGAATCTGCTGGAGGAGTTTTTGACTGAGCTGGCGCGCGGCGGGGAGGCGGAGTGAACGCGGTTCTGGCGGCGTGGAACCAGGCCGATGCGCAGGACGCGCAGGAGGCGATGCTGGCCTGCTGCGGCGCACGGCGATGGGCGGCGGCGATGGCGGCCAAGAGGCCCATGCGGGACGTTGTGGAGCTGAGCACCGAGGCGGACAGGGCATGGAGCGCGATGGAAGAGGCGGACTGGATGGAGGCCTTCGCGTGCCATCCGCGCATTGGCGAGCGCAGAGCGGCCCATGCAAGCGCGCAATCGGCGGCGTGGTCACGGCAGGAGCAGGCCGGAGCCGCGGAGGCGGAGGCGCGCGTGATGGAGGAACTGGCAGAAGGCAACGCGGAGTACGAAGCGAAGTTTGGATTCACCTATATTGTGTGCGCAACGGGAAAAAGCGCCGATGAGATGCTGGCAATTTTGAAGGAGCGGCTGGCGCACACGCGCGAGGCGGAACTGCGCGAGGCTGCCGAACAGCAGCGACAGATTTTGCAGCTTCGGCTGGGAAAGTGGCTGATGCAATGAGCAGAATTTCAACCCATGTGCTGGACACGGCGACGGGCAGGCCCGCGGCGGGCATTGCGATGCGATTGGAAGCCGAGAGCAACGGCGTGTGGAATGCGATTGCAGAAGGCGCAACCGACGCGGACGGACGATGGAAGACGCCGGCGGAGAACGCGGCGGCGGGCGAGTATCGCATTGTGTTTTTGACTGCGCGGTATTTTTCCGGGCAGGGACGCAGAAGCCTTTACCCGGAGATTGCGGTGACCTTCACCTGCGACGGCGAGACGCATTATCACCTGCCGGTTTTGCTGAGCGAGAATGGATACACCACCTACAGGGGAAGCTGAACGATGGCGCGACTGGGAGCAAATCGCTATGGAAAATCGCGGGTGCGGCTGTCGCGGATTACGCGGCATGCCGACCGGCACGATTTTCAGGAGTGGACGGTTCACGTGCTGCTCGAGGGGGATTTCGAGACGAGCTACACGGAGGCCGACAACAGCAAGGTGCTGCCGACGGACACGATGAAGAACACGGTTTATGCGGTGGCGCGGGATTCCGAGTCGCAGACCATCGAGGCCTTTGCGATGGAGCTGGGAGATTATTTTCTGGCTCATCAGCCCCAGGTTTCGCAGGTTTCCATTGCCGTGGAAGAAAAGGCGTGGGAGCGCGTGCAGGTGCGGGAAACTCCCGAGCCGGCGACCTTCCAGTTGCGCGGCGGGGAGCTGCAGACGGTGGAGGCGGAGCGCAGACGCGAGGGCGCGTGGAAGGTTACCTCCGGCGTGGAAGGGCTGACGATTCTGAAGACGACCCACTCCGCTTTCACGGGATTTCTGACCGACAAGCTGACCACCCTCAAGCCCGCGACGGATCGCATTCTCGGCACCTCCGCGACGGCGCGCTGGGAGTTTGCGACACGCAACGCGGACTACGCGACAACGCGGGAGCGAATTCTGCGCACGCTGCTGCAGACGTTTGCGGCGCATGAGAGCAAGAGCGTGCAGCATACGCTGTTCGAGATGGGGACGGCCGCGCTGGACGCGGCTCCGGAGATTGCGCGGATTACGCTGACGATGCCGAACCTGCATCATCTGCCGGTGGACCTGAGCCGCTTTGGGCAGGAAAATCCGAACCACATCTTTGCGCCAATCGATGAGCCATGCGGGACGATTGAAGCCACCGTGGAACGATAAGGCTCAGCGCAACCGGTCGAGGTCGGCCGGTTCGTCAATGTCGATTTCGCCGCCTGCAAAGGGCAGGGAAACGACGGGACAGAACGCCGCATCGATGAGACCGCGCGCGCCCTTGTCCCCCTGGAGCGCGAGCAGTTGCGGAAAGAGGCTGCGGGGAAAGACGGCCGGCGTGCCGCGGCTGCCCGCGTAGTAAGAAGCGGCTATGGCTGGAGCGGGCTGCGCGAGGAAGGCGGCGATGAGCGAGCGGAGATGCGCGGCGGTGAGGCGCGGCTGATCGCAGGTGATGAGCAGGACGCAGGGAGATTCCGGAGCGCGGATGTCGAGTTCACGAAGGCCGGTGCGAATGGAGGTAGAGATGCCCTGCTGCCACTCGCGGTTGAGGACAGGAATGGCGCTCTGAAAATCAATGCGAGCGCGGATGGGCTGGGCGTTTGCGCCGAGGATGACAAGGATGGGATCTGCGCCGGCCTCGCGGGCGATGCGAAGGGCGCGCTCAAGCAGGACTTCATCGCCCACAGTGACCAACTGCTTGGGCTGGCCCAGGCGGCTGCTGGCGCCGGCGGCGAGAAGGATGGCGGGTACGGTCAGAGTCACATTCACGGGCACAAGTGTAAACCTGATTTACTTACTGGCCGGTAATGAAACGGCAGGACTGAAGGAACAACTTCCGCATTGCCTGAAGAAAGACGGCTGCGTGGCCAGCGGCGCAAGCGCGGCTGGAGGGCTGAGGACGGGAGTTCGGAAGGGGAAGGGCTAGGGCTGAGCGTCGGTCTCAGGCTGGATGAGCACCAGCAGTACGATGCCCACGACCATGAACATGCGGAAGGCGGCATCCTGGCCGTTCCAGACGTGCGACTGCCACATGAGGAACCACTCCGCGCCCACGGAGAGAAAGGCGACCAGCCACATGAGCAGCGAGAGCGTGAGCGCGAGAATGGCGATGCGCTTGGAGGCGTGAAAGATGGCCGGCGACGCGCCGAAGAAGCGAATGAGCGAGGCCACGCCGAGCCAGAGCAGGAGGGTGGTGAGGATTTCCCAGGCGATGATCGAGAAGTAAAACGCGAGGTCGATGTTGGGCGAGGTGATGGCCCTACCCATGCCGTGGTTGCCGGGGAAGGTGGTGTCCATGGCGAGAACGTGACGGACAAACTGATAGTTGGAGTTGAAGTCAGTGAGGTTGTTGAAGACGACGAGGGTATATAGGATGGCGATGCCGGCGAGGAGGAGGATTTTGGCTGTGCGGGTGATCATGCGCGCCGGGCCTCGCTGGCGGCGCTGGAAGAATGACGAACAAGCATGGCCCATGCTAACCGGAAGAGAGAGCCGGACCCAAGAAGAAACGTGAACCGGCGTGCTGCATGCGTTGAAAATGATGTCGAGGCAAAGCCCTGAAGAAAAATTGAAAGCACCGAAAAACTGAAAGCGCTGGGTGTGGAGTTGCCCGCGCCTTGCGCGCCGGGCGGAAATTATGCGGCGGCCGAGCGGGTGGGCGCGGTGCTGTACCTGTCCGGCGTGATTTCGACCAGGCCTGAGGGCGTGATTGCGGGGATGGCCGGCGGCCGGCGGCAAACCTGGCGCGGACGGGTGACGCGGCTGGATGTGGCGAGCTTCGGAAGGGATTTCAGGTCGATTACACTGGAGTTTGAGCGGGCCAGGCCGGACGGAGGGGTGACGCGCGGACGGCAGAGCCAGGTTTGGGCGCGGATGCCCGAGGGCTGGCGCATTGTGCAGGCAAAGTTTGCCTGTTGCCGCAGCCATACGCGGCGCGGGCAGGCGGAGGAGACGGCAATTCTTCAGGCGAGCTTTATGAACGAATCATTATTGTTGACGGATACAGCGGCTCCGCAAAAGCGGTAATGAGCAGGAGCTGCGCGCAGGACGTTTTCGTTCTCCCTTCTTCCTTTTTCGGGCAAAACGACAAGAAAGACGGGCTCAAAGGCCCCACTACACAACGCCGCGGAAGCAGTCGGCGAACCCTGTTCTTCCATTGAGGCCAATTCCTTGAGCGACTTGAAAGGTACCGCACTCACTCTGATGACCCGGCTGCCGGCGGTTCTGGCGGTTGTAGTCCTGGGCGCTTGCGCCCTGTGGGCGCAGCAGACGCTGGGCGGCCTGACTGGGCAGGTAACGGACTCCACCGGAGGCGCGCTGCCGGGTGCGACGGTGACGATTGTGGGCGAGCAGACTTCTCTGACGCGGAGCACGACGACGAATGGGACCGGCATTTACTCGTTTGTGAACCTGCCCATCGGCACCTATACGCTGACCTACGAGGCGAGGGGTTTCAACGCACAGAAGACGCGGCACATTCCGGTGCAGGCGGACCGAACGGCCACGGTGGACGCGGCGCTGAAGGTGGGTCAGGCAACGACCACGGTGGAGGTGAACGCCTCGCCGCTGATGAACGCCGTGGATACCACCGTGGGATACGTGCTGGAGAAGTCGCAGATTGAGGCGGTGCCGCTTTCCACCGGCAGCTTTACCGGCGTGGCCATTCTTACGCCGGGCGTGAACGCGGAGCTGCCCGGCGGCACGGGCGCCAACAGCGGCCTGGGCAACGCGCCCATCTGGGCCAACGGCCAGCGCGACACGAGCAACAGCTTCTCACTGAACGGCGTGGACGCCTCAAACCTGTTCAACGGCAAAAGCACCAGCCAGGTGCCCTCGGCACGCATCATCAACAGCACGGGCGTTTCCACCAGCAACGGCGCGGGCGGCGTGATTCAGACGCTGGCCTCGGTGTATCTGTCCATCGGCAACGCGATTCCGACGCCGGCGCCCGAGATGCTGCAGGAGGTGCAGGTGAACGCCTCGATGTACGACGCGCAGCAGGGCTCCACGTCTGGAGCGCACATTGACATGAGCACGGCTTCAGGCACCAACACGCTGCACGGCGGAGTCTACATCCACCGGGGCACGGACTGGATCAACGCCGCGCCGTTTTTCTCCAACCAGGATAACGATATTCCGGCCTACGACAAGGTTCCGCAACTGCACCGCTACGTGGCGGGCGGCACGGTGGGCGGCCCGCTCATCAAGGACAAGCTCTTCGGCTTCCTGGCTTACCAGCATCTGCACGTGGCAGACCAGGAGATCGGCGACTCGGTTCTGGATGTGCCGGTGGGGCTGAGCGACGACCGCTCAGCGGATGCGCTGGCGACGCTGGCCAACCATGCCTTCGGCACGGAGATTGGCGCGGCACAGGTGGATCACACGGCGCTGGCCCTGTTCAATTCGCCCTCCCTGCCGGGCGAGCCGGGAAAATGGCTGATTCCGAACGATGCGCTGAACGGCGCGTCGCCCAATGCGGCGCACGTGGACAACGCGTTTCTGCCGGGCACGGGCCGCTTCACGGCGGAGATGGTTGCGGCCGATCTGGATTACAACGCAACCTCAAGGGACACGCTGGCGGCGAAGTATTTCTACCAGCACGATCCGGCCGTCGCGCCCTACTCCTACTCCAGCGTTCCGGGCTTTGACGAGCATCTGGAGTCGGGCGCGCAGGTGTTCACAGTGAACAACAGCCTGCTGGTGAAGCCGAACCTGAGCACGTCGGCCACGCTGGGCTTTCTGCGCGAGAAGATTTACGGCACCAACGAGCAGCCATTCGGGCCGGACTCGATTCCGGGCGGCGCGGTGGGCAACGGGTCCATCAACCAGTTCGGCTCAACTTACTTTCCCGGCGTTTCCATCTTCAACGTGCTGGGCAACCTGCAGCCGGCGGGCACCCACACGGCCATTCTGAACATCGGCCCGAACGCCGAAGGCCAGTCTCCGAACACGGGCGTCTTCCAGAACCGCCTAGCGCCCTCAGGCAATGCAATCTGGTCACTGGGCAAGCACACGGTGGCTTTCGGCGCCAGCTACAGCTACACGCAACTGAACACCATTGACAAGCGTACGGGAACGGGCACGGTGGCCGCCGACGACTTCAGCCAGATGATTCAGGGCTACGTGACTCCGGGCAGCTCGGCAACGGGCTTCTATGTAAGCACGTTTCTGCAGGGCGACGCCAGCCGCTACTACCGCGCCAACCAGCTCGGCATGTATTTGCAGGACAAGTACCAGGTGACGCCCAGCCTGTCGCTGACCGCGGGCGTGCGCTACGACTGGGACGGCGGACTGACGGAGAAATACGGACGCCTGTTCAACTTTGACCCGAAGAGCTACGAGTACGACGCATCGTCCGACACGATTGCCAGCTCAGGCCTGATTATTGCCGGCAACAATGCCAACGGGACCAAAGGCGTGAGCGATACGACGCTGACCGGCCGCCAGTGGGGCATTGCGCCGCGCCTGGGCGTTGCCTGGCAGCCGGGCATCTTCCACAGCAAGGTGGTGGTGCGTGCCGGCGGCGGCATGTACTACGACCGCGGCGAGCTGTTCAGCTATTTCTCGCCGGGCTACGCCATCGGCACGGTGACCGGCGGACCCTTCGGCGTGAACCAGCAACTGCCTTTTGTGAACGCCACAACCTGCCCGGTGGAATCGGTGTTTTACTACAAGGGATACATCCCCACCTGCGGCGGAACAGACGAGCAGGGCAATCTCGAGAACCCCTACGGCACTTCCCTGCCGCCGCCGCCGAACAATCCCAAAGCGTCAGACCTGGAGAACTACCTTCCCAACGCCGCGAGCATTATGAACTACGGGCAGCCGATTTCGCTGGGCGTTTACAACCGCGCCAACAAGCTGCCTTACACCATCAATTACACGCTGGATGTGCAGTGGCAGCCGCGCAGCGACCTTGCCATCGAGATCGGCTACATTGGCAACCGCGGACGGCACCAGGTGATTCCGGTCCCCTTCAACCAGCCGACGATTGCATCGCCGTCGAGCCCGGCACTTGCAGGCACCGCCTACCAGCAGAACTACACCTACGGTTACACGGTGAGCGAGCCGGACTTCGGGCCGCCCCTGAGGCTGCCGGACGGAACGCCCTACCTGGCGAACTACGAGGGCGGCAACGTGGATCTTCGCGTTCCCTATATCGGATATGCGGCTGAGTCCATCTCCTACGTGGCGGCCGGCGTGGATGCCTACGACGCGTTGCAGGCGCACCTGGACAAGCGCATGAGCCACGGCATCCAGCTTGGCATCTCCTACACCTACTCGCACACGCTGGATGAGCAGAGCGGCCTGGGCCTGTTCTACAACGGCAACAACCCGCTGGACCTGCACAGCTCCTATGGCACGGCGGACTTTGACCGCACGCACGGGCTCAACTTCAATTACATTTTCCGCGTGCCGGAGATGGCGCCGAAGGCTTCGCTGGCCGGCAAGTTCACGAACGGATGGTCGCTGAACGGCTTGACCGTGCTGCAGAGCGGACAGCCCTACAGCGTGATTGATTTCTCGGGCGCAGCAGGCAGCATTTACTACTCGACCGCGGACGGCATCACCAATCCGATTGTGCCGCTGGCCGCAGGCTGCTCAGCGAAGAAGGCCACGACGGGCGCTTCCGGCGCGTGGTTCGCCATCAACGGCAAAACAGCGCTTGACCCCGCCTGCTTTACCTTGCCGATTTTGCCGGCGGGCGGCTTGAACGGAGCCATTCCGCCGACCGATCCCTTTGAAACCGGCTTCACCAACGGCCAGCGCAATATCTTCCGGCAGGCCTTCCAGAAGCGTGCCGATGTTTCGCTGGTGAAGATGACAACGATCAAGGAAAAGTACAGGCTGAAGTACACCTTTGACGTGTACAACCTGACCAATACAACCAGCTTTGACGTGCCTGGCAACGAGGTCTCGCAGAACCAGAACTACAATGCCTTCCCGACGACGGGGACGACACCGATGCCCACGGGCTGCGCGGCGGACGGCTCACAGACCAACGAGAGCTTCTACAACTGCCCCGGCGGCCTGGGCATTGTGACGCACACCATCGGCAGCCCGCGGCAGATTCAGATGTCGCTGCATCTGAGCTTCTGAGGCCGGCGGGATTGCACAGGAGAGCGCTCGATGAGTCGAGCGCTCTTTCTTTGTCTGGAGAAATGAGTGTGGACCAGAGCGCCGCGGCGGACTACTCCTCGCCGATGTCCTCGTTCCAAATCTCTGGATGCTCGGCGATGAAGCCTTCCAGCAGCGTGCGGCACTCGGTATTGTCGAGATCAACCACCTCCACGCCGTTCTGGCGCAGCCAGTCCACGCCGCCCTGGAAGGTGCGGCTTTCGCCCACCAGTACGGTGCCGATGCGGAATTGACGAATGAGTCCGCAGCAATACCAGCAGGGCGCGAGCGTGGTGACCATGATGAGGTTGCGGTAGCTGCGCCGGCGTCCGGCGCGGCGAAAGGCATCGGTTTCGCCGTGGATGCTGGGGTCGCCCTGCTGCACGCGGCGGTTGTGGCCGCGGCTCACGAGCTGCCCTTCGCGGGTGAAGACGGCGGCGCCGATGGGGATGCCGCCCTCGATGCGGCCATGACGGGCTTCTTCAAAAGCGACGGCCAGCATCTTTTCATAGAGCGCACGGTCTGCCACAAGGCACCTCGCATGTTGAGGATACGTTACGCAGGCCGTTCCGGTTCGGGTTGCGGATTGTGGCAGGCTGCGGCGACGGCGATTCGCGCCTTGACTTTAAGCGCGTTCAAAGATGTACGGTTAAAGGGATGAGAAAAGCAGGCTACACCATCCGAAGCATGACGGAGCGTTGCGGCATAACGGCGCACGCGCTGCCGACCCACAAGATTGCCAACTACAGGAAAATTGTACAGCGCATTCGCATCAACAAACCGGCGCTCTCTGAGCCGGAGGTCAACTGCCCGCTGGCGACAGCGAGCCAACCGACCGTCACTCCAACCGAGGGGATGCGGCAATGAGGATCCGGAGATTGGGCAGCAACGGCCCGGAGGTTTCGGCCATCGGGCTGGGCTGCATGGGCATGAGCGAGTTTTACGGAGCCGGCGACGACGCGGAATCGCTGGCGACGATGGATCGCGCGCTGGAGCTGGGCATTGATTTTCTTGACACATCGGATGTCTACGGGCCGCACACCAATGAGGAGCTGGTGGGCCGCGCGCTGAAGGGCCGGCGCAACCGCTTTTTTGTAGCCACCAAGTTCGGCATCGTGCGCGATCCGGCCAATCCGGCCAGGCGCGGCGTGGATGGCAGCCCCGCTTATGTGCGGCAGAGCGTGGAAGCCAGCCTGCGTCGCCTGGGAACGGAAACCATCGACCTCTACTATCAGCACCGCATTGATCCGAAGACTCCGATTGAAGAGACGGTGGGCGCCATGGCGCGGCTGGTGGAAGAGGGCAAGGTGCGCTACCTGGGATTGTCAGAGGCTGCGCCGGCCACGCTCGAGCGCGCGCATCGCGTTCACCCCATCACGGCGCTGCAAACCGAGTATTCGCTGTGGTCGCGCGAGCCGGAGCAGGAGATTCTGGCGGTTTGCCGCAGGCTTGGAGTGGGCTTTGTGGCATACAGCCCGCTGGGGCGCGGCTTTCTGACGGGCCGTTTCCGCTCGCCGGAGGATTTTGAAGCGGGCGACTACCGGAAAAACAGTCCGCGCTTCCAGGGCGAGAACTTTGAGCGCAATCTTGAGCTGGCCGAGACGGTGCGAAAGCTGGCCGCGGAGGCCGGCTTGACGCCAAGCCAGTTGGCGCTGGCCTGGGTGCTGGCGCAGAGGGATGACATTGTGCCCATTCCGGGGACCAAGCACAGAAAATATCTGGAACAGAACGCAGCGGCAGCGGAGATTGAGTTGTCTTCGTCGTTGCTGGAGTTGTTGCAGCAGGCCTTTCCGCCGGATGCCGCCGCGGGCGAGCGCTACGCCCCGGCGATGATGGCCATGCTGAACCGGTGAAATTCGCCTCGAAGACCTGTTGCAGTCGAAAGTTCTCGAGGCATGAGCGACAATAGGAATCCATGACCGACCTTGAGCCCATTCTGTCTCTCTGGCGCGAGCTGGAAGCCGCGGGATCGGATTATGTGCTTGCGAGCGTGGTCGGGGTTGAGGGTTCCAGCTATCGCAAGCCCGGCGCACACATGCTGCTGGCCGAGGATGGGCGCCGCGCGGGCACGGTGAGCGGCGGCTGCCTTGAGGCGGAAGTGGCGCGTCGTGCGTGGTGGCTGACCGAAGCAGGCCCGAGGGTGGAAAGGTACTCGACCACGGACGATGACGGAGAGAGACCTTACGGCTCAGGCTGCGGCGGCGTGGTGCATCTTCTGCTGGAGCGGCCTAAGACGGCCGGCCCGCTGCTGAAAATGCTGGCGGCCGCATTCGAATCGCGCGAAGCCCTTGGCGTTGCCACGGTGCTGGAAGGCCCGCAGGCGGGGGCACGCGGATTCTTTCATGGCGCGGGCGGCGCGGACGCGAACGATTCTTTGGATCCTTTGGGGCTGCGCGTGGGTCTGCGCGCTTTGGCCCAGCATGCGTATGAGCTTGCGACTTCAACGGAGACACCTCTGTTGATTGAAGGCGTAAAGACGCGAGTCCGGATGGACTACTGCGCGCCGAGGCCGGGACTGTGGGTTTTCAGCGCGGGTGATGACGCACGGCCCCTGGTGCGCATGGCACGCGAATTGGGTTGGTTCGTGGTTGTGGCCGATGGCCGATCGCATCTGGTCACGCGCGAGCGATTTCCTGAGGCCGACGACGTGCGCGTGCTGCCGATTGCCGAGCTGCCCGGGGCCGCGCCGGGACATTTCAATCCGCGGCCCACTGATGCGGCGGTGATGATGACGCACAGCTTTGAGCAGGACTCGCGCGTGCTGGCATCTCTGCTTGCGCTCCACGCTCCGCCAGCCTACATGGGCGTGCTGGGTCCGCAACGGCGCACGCGGGAACTGCTTGCCGAGGCCGCGCTGCTGCTGCGGTTGGCGGCTGACGACGAACGCGTGGATGCCTGGCTTGCACAACTGCACGCGCCCACGGGGCTCGACCTGGGCGCGGAAACGCCTGCCGCCGTTGCTCTTTCCATTCTGGCGGAGGTGCAAAAGGTGCTTGGCGCCGCGTCAGGAGAGCCGATGCGTCTGGTGAGAGCCGTTGCGCAAGCCGTCGCGCCACGGTAATACCGAGTCCCCCCGGGCCACTCCGGCCGAGAGATGCGCCTCAAGCACCTCAAGAAACTTTGCCAGCCATGCAGCGATCCTGCCCTGCTTGGAAGATGAGCGCAGCGCACCAAAGATTCCCACGGATGCCGGGGCAAAAGGCAAGTGGAACGGGCTGCAACTGCACGGCAGGTGTACCCTGAAATCACTGCATGGCCACACGACCCGCAACCTTGGACGCGCTGAACCGGCGGATTATTGCCTGCGAGCTTTGTCCGCGTTTGCGCGCGCACTGCGCTGAGGTTGCGCGCGTGCGCCGCCGTGCTTATGCCGACTGGGAGTACTGGGGGAAGCCGGTGCCATCCTTTGGCGACCCCGAGGCGCGCGTGCTTGCGCTGGGCCTTGCGCCGGGCGCGCACGGCTCCAACCGCACGGGCCGGCCCTTCACCGGCGACGGCTCAGGAGACTTTCTGTATCCGGTGTTGCACGAGGCAGGTTTCGCCTCGCAACCGCGCGCCACCAGCCGCGACGACGGCATGCGGCTGACCGGCCTTTGGATCAATTCCGTGGCGCGCTGCGCTCCGCCCGCCAACAAGCCCACACCGGAGGAGCTGCGCAACTGCGCGCCGTGGCTGGATGAGGAGTTCGCCCTGCTCAAGCAGCTTCGCGTGGTGGTTTGCCTGGGAAAAATCGCCTTCGACGGCCTGCTTGGCCACGTGGCGCGGCGCGGCCAGCAGTTCTCCCGCTCAAAATTTGTGTTTGGGCATGGCGCCGAGTACACGCTGCCCGGCGGGCTGATTGCACTGGCCAGCTTCCACCCCTCTTTGCAAAATACGAACACGGGGAAGCTGACGCGACCCATGCTGCTGAGCGTTTTTCTGCGTGCGCGTGCTCTGGCGGGATTGCCGGTTCAAGGCAAATCGCGATGAGGAGATTGGCGGCTCAGCGTTGAGTGACGATGGAGCGGGAGACCGGGATCGAACCGGCGACATTCAGCTTGGGAAGCTGACGTTCTACCACTGAACTACTCCCGCCCAGAGTGCGCTTGAGCTGCGTTGCGCGCGCATTTTGCAAGTCACGCGCGGCGCGGCATCCTAGAAAAGTATCGCGCAGCGCCCTGCAATTGGCAATCTGAGCCGCGTTGTCCGCACAAGCGCTAGAACAAAATGAGAGGAAATGGCCCATGAGGGCTGTTCCAGGTTGCGGCTCCCTGATGCTCCCACCCCAACGACGAAGACCTGTCGTTGGGGACCCCGGATGGTCGGCGTCCATTCAGAGGCCGTGGCTCCGGGGTGCAGCATCCCGGATTTTTGCTTCAGAAATGGCGGATGGATTCGCCTGCGCTTTCTTCCGGAGCGGAATCCGCCTCTGCGGTTCGTTCGGCTGCGCGCTCGACGTGGCTCTCCAGCGAGCGGCTCACCAGCTCCCGTGAGCCCAGTCCCACGGCCAGCGCCAGCGTGAGCACAATTCCGCCAAAGAGGATGCCGAAGGCCAGATCTACCACGACGCCGCCAATTTCCAGATGCTCCAGCGCCATGGCCGCGGCCAGCACCAGCACCAGCCACTTGACCCCGAGCGCCAGGAAGCGCGCGTATTGCAGTTGTGCGTTGACCGCGCCAATGAGCACTGAGCGGGCGAGGAAGCGCGCAATGATGGCGCCGGCCAGCAGCAGAAGCGCAGCGCCGACGGCATGCGCGAGATAGGGCACCAGTGAGATGGGCAGCGCGGCCGCCGAGGCATAAGACGTGTCAAACGCCGAGACGCCGATGACAAGACCGAGAAGCACGAATCCCCAGAAGGCCACGCGTGCCGCCACCTCAGTGGGCGAGGTGACGGGCGACCAGCCTCCACTGCCCTGCCGGCGCGCAATGCGGTCATCGAACTTGATGAGGGAGAGAAAACGGCGCGTGCCGGCCGAGAGAGCGACCCCGATGAGCGTGAAGACCACCAGAGCGACAAAGAACGCCAGGATTCCCGGCAGGATGGCGATGAGCAGTGAAAGCACGCGGTCCAGCGACTGATACAACGCTTCAGACATGTGGTGCCAGACGGTTGTGTTCTCGGCGCTGAGGGGTTGCTGGCTCATCGGCGCGGCCTGTAGCAGCATGGCAAGGAAGATTTGCATGGGACTCACTCCTTGGTTCGGCACTCGCGCCGCAAGCCACAGGCTCCGGCAGCGTGAGGCTCGTGATTCAGCCCGCTGAGCAATGGCATTGACCCGCGCCGCGCGGAAACACGCGGTCGGCCATGCGGCGGTGATGGAAAGTGACGGATCATGGATTGAACCTGTCCGGCCAGCGCCAGCGCGAAAGCAGATAAGGCTTTTCCGCCTCGAATGCCGCGGCGATTGCCTCCACGTGCTGCTCCGGATCGGCCCCGGATGCGGTGAGGTTGATGTGGCTTGCCACCCACGCCAGATAGAGCGGGATGAGCGCGCCAAGCAGGTGGCCGCGGTTGATGGTGTGCAGCCGGTAGGCCAGCACGAAATCAAAAACGATGCGCGCCCAAAGCGAGTCCGGCATGCGGAACTCAGAAGGCTCAGTGAGCGAAAGCCGCTTGAGCCCCAACAGTGCGTTGGGCGGAAGCACGAGCGACCAGATTTCCAGCAGGTTGGAATATGCCAGGCGAAAGCCCTGGATCATCGAAGCCACGTCGGCGGCCTCAGCCGCGGCAACATGTGTCAAGGGCAGCGGCGCGCGCGCGGAAGCGAGCTGCCGCGCTCGCTGCCAGTAGGCCGCCTTCTGCTCCACGTCAGCAAACAGCGAGCCGGTGACGAGCGGAAGGATTGAATTCAGATCGGGTTGCGCCGTTTGCGGCAGAGCGCGCGGTCCGCCTTCCACTTCAGCAATCGCATTGCCGGCCACGCAGGCCTCACTCACCGGCCACACCAGCGCGCCGGACTGGTGCAGACTGGTGTAGCGGTGAGCCACAATGGCAAGCCTTTCGGCCATGCGCGGCGAAAGGCCGAGATCGACGGCCAGCGGATAGCGCGCGCGCGTGGCGAAGAGCGAGCGCGAGAGCGGATAGAGAATCGCCGAATTGAGGAGGCCCGCGCGCGGCGAAAGATTGTACCGGGGAATGGCAAGATCCGCGGTTCCATTAAGAATGGCCGTGGAAAGGTCGCGCAGCACTGGCGCTTCAAGCGAGCCGGACTCCGGCCCCAGCATGAGAATTGCATTCGCCTGCTGCGCGGATGCAAGCTCGTGTGCCTGCACAAAGTCCTCGGCGGTCAATGACCAGAAATTGCCGGTGGCAGCCGCCGCCACAAAGCGCAGGTTCGGATGCGCTTCAGTGGCGGACTCCTCATGGGTGGCGATGATCAACTGTTCGGCGGGGAAGGACGCCGTGAGCTTTGCCAGAACACTCTCCAGCTGCTCATGCGGCAGGGCCGTGAGCAGAACCAGAAGGCCGCCGCTGGTGCGGGTTGCCGCTGCATCCGGAATGGAAGTCGAGGTCGCCATCGTCGCCTTCGCTGGGTAGTGCTCCTATAAGGTTAGGATGCCGGCAAGCGGAATGGAGAGCCACGCCGGACGGTTGTTGAGTTCGTACAGCAATTCGTAGAGCGCTTTTTCCAGCAGGTACGCATCAAGCAATGCCTGCGCCTCTGCCGCGCCGGGCAACAAGCGGGGATTGGCCGCAATGGTTTCGCGATAGCTGCAGAGAAAACGCGTGGACGCTGCCTGACGCCACGCATTCGCCCACAATTCGGCAGCCTCGTGCTGCGCATTCTCGTTGGCCGCGCGAAAGGCCTCAAGCCCTGCGTGGGCAGCATACGAAAAGGAGCGCAGCATACCCGCCACATCCTTCAGCGGCGACTGCTTGCGGCGCCGCACGGCGAGCGGCCGCGCGGGCTCGCCCTCGAAATCAATCAGCACAAAGTCGCCCGCCGCGCCGGGTGCATCTCCGCCGCGCGTGCGCAGCGTCTGCCCCAGGTGATAGTCGCCGTGGATGCGAGTGCGAAGGCCGCCGGCGGGGAGTGATGCCACTGAGGCTGCGCGGGAGAGCAACTCCGCACGGCGCGCAAGCAGCGTTGCCGCCTGATCGGCGATTGCGTCGTCCAGTGCGGACAGCTTGTCCTTCCAGATGCGCAGCGTGGCGCGCACCTGCTCCTCAAGCTGCCGCGCATCGTGGCCCAGCTCTTCCGGCGTAAAGGGCTCCGCGGCAAATGCGCCGTTCGCCGTGGGCATGGCCAGCGCCAGGTGCATCTGCGCGGTGCGCCGGCCCAGCAGCGATGCCGCGTCCAGCGTTTCCTCGGCAAGCGGAAGCGGAATCTCCTGCGCCCCAGTGGGCGCAAAGAGAAGCGCCGATGCAATCCGCGGCGGAGCGGGCAGCGGATGAACGCGCTCGAACCATTCCGCCAGGCGGCCCAGAAACCATTGCCAGCCGTCCCCTTCATTGGCCACCAGCCGTTGCAGCACGGCCACCGTGGCGGGCTCGCCGCCAGGGCGCGCAATCGAGATTGCCCCCAGGAACTCCGCGATGTGCGCGAAGTGCGCCTCCACTGTAAGAAAGCGGCCGATTTCCACGTCAGGGTTTTCGCCCGGCTGCAGCCGCCGGAAGAGCTTGAGGATTTGCCGGCTGCCAAAGAGGATGGAGGTATTCGATTGCTCGGCGGAGCCAACGCGCGAGGGCAGCTCCTCTGCTTTTTCGCCGGCAGTCCAGGCCGCCGATGCGCGGGATTCCAGCCTTCCATCGCGGACCGCGGTCTCCGCGGTGTCGGCTGCGCCTTCGCCTCGCAGCGCGGGAAACAGATCCTCTCCTTCAGCCGCAAGCGCACATGTGGAACCGGATGCGATGAGCGCCCGCAGAGCCTGGCGCACGTCCTCGCGAATCATCGCATCGTGAACCATGGCAGGCCCCAGGGGAAACGCGAAAGTGGTGAGCACGCTCTGCGGATACGCGGAGGCAATTTCGTCGCCGTCCGCACCCGCGCTGATGGCGAGCGGAACCTGGTAGGTCTCCGGCGGGCCGTCCTCATATGCCACCTGGACGAAGAACAGCGCAGGCGGAATGGCGGCATCGCGGGAATCCTCCGCCTGTGGCAGCTCCACTCGATCGAGCACGCGCGCAGAAAGAATTTTGCGCGCCTTGGAGCCGAACCAGCGCTGCCGCAGCAGCCATGCGGGCAATGCAGTTTCCAGCGAGTCGCGGCAATGCGTGGCCAGCAACCCTGCCCATCCGCGGCCCAGCGTTTCAGCGGAAATCCCTTCGCTGGTTACCGTCTCAACGGGTGCTTCCATCGCAGGCGCCGGCGCCGGCCCATCCCACTTCGGGCTCGCCGGCTGCAGCTCCAGCCACAGGAAGGCGTAAGGCGCGAGGGAGAGCACGTAAGGCGCTTTTGTGATGGTGGGGAACGGCACATAGCCCAGCATCTCCACCGGCTCCATGCCCGCGTAGGCCGCAAGGTCGAGCGACACGGGCTGCGAAAAGCGGCTCAGATTCGCCACGCACAGCACCGTCTCGTGCGTGCCGTCGCCGCGCTCCAGATAGCGCAGATAAGCCAGAATCTTGCGATTGGCGGAGTTGAGAAAGGTGAGCGTTCCGCGCCCGAAGACCCGGAAGAGCTTGCGCAGCGCGATCATGTTGCGCGTCCAGTGCAGCAGGCTCGAAGGGTCAGAGAGCTGCGCCTCGACGTTCACCACC
Source organism: Occallatibacter sp. (assembly GCA_035763705.1). Taxonomy (GTDB): domain Bacteria; phylum Acidobacteriota; class Terriglobia; order Terriglobales; family Acidobacteriaceae; genus Telmatobacter. The sequence goes on from DASUAU010000026.1 coordinate 81,829, forward strand.
TGGTAACCGTAATTCGGATCCATGATGACCGGAAAATAAAGCCGCGCCGGATCGCAGCGCGAGAAGCCCGCATTGCGGTCAGAAGTCCACTGCATGGGCGTGCGCACGCCGTTACGGTCGCCCAGGTAAATGTTGTCGCCCATGCCGAGCTCATCGCCGTAGTAGAGAATGGGCGTGCCGGGAAAGCTGAACAGCAGCGAGTTCAGCAGCTCAATGCGCCGGCGATTGTTGTCCACCAGCGGCGCAAGCCTGCGGCGTATACCCACATTCACGCGCATGCGCGGGTCAGCCGAGTAGGCAAAGTACATGTAATCGCGCTCGTCGTCGGTCACCATCTCCAGCGTCAGTTCATCGTGGTTGCGCAGGAAAAGGCCCCACTGGCAGCTCTCGGGAATGGGCGGCGTTTGCGCCATGATGTCGGTGATGGGCAGCCGGTCCTCCTGGCGCAGCGCCATGTAAATGCGCGGCATCAGCGGAAAGTGGAAGGCCATGTGGCACTCGTCGCCCTCGCCAAAGTAAGGCCGCACATCGGCCGGCCACTGGTTTGCCTCGGCAAGAATCAGGCGATTGGAGTAGTCGGCATCAATCGCCGCGCGGATGCCGCGAATGACATCATGCGTCTCGGAAAGGTTTTCGCAGGAGGTGCCGTCGCGCTCGACAAGATAGGGAATTGCGTCCATGCGCAGGCCGTCCACGCCCATGTCCAGCCAGAAGCGCATGGCCTTCAGCACTTCCTCAACCACGCGCGGATTGTCGTAGTTCAAATCCGGCTGGTGCGAGAAAAAGCGGTGCCAGTAGTAGGCCTTCGCCGCTTCGTCCCACGTCCAGTTCGATTTTTCCGTGTCCGTGAAGATGATGCGCGCGTCCTTGTAGAGCTGGTCAGTCTGCGACCAGACATACATCTCGCGCTCCGGCGAGCCGGGCGGCGCCAGGCGCGCGGCCTTGAACCAGGGATGCTGATCGCTGGTGTGATTGATGACCAGCTCAATCATCACCTGCATGTTGCGCTCGTGGGCGGCGCGCAGAACATTCTTGAAGTCGTTCAACGTGCCGTAGGCCGGATTGACATCCTCATAGTTCGAGATGTCATAGCCGTCGTCGCGCAAGGGCGAGGGGAAGAACGGCAGCAGCCAGATGCAGGTGACTCCGAGCTCCTGGAGATAATCCAGCTTGGACAGAAGGCCTGGAAAATCGCCGATGCCGTCGCCGTTCGAGTCGCAGAAGGCGCGCACGTGCAGCTCATAGAGAATTGCATCCTTATACCAGAGTGGATCGGTTGCGCTTGCCGGCTTTTTCACTCTCACGGTACCCCTTCGGTTGGGATGCGCATCCACTTCCGCCGCGTTGGTTGTGTCTCCTCACGCCGCATTTGCGGGAAGCCGCGACTCTCCAGACTCCTGGTGCGATGAGGAAGAACCATTCGCATTGTGCAACGGCGCGGGCAGGCCCGCATCCGCGACTATAGAAAATACTCGAAGTCTGTTTCTATTTTCAGTCTTCGATGGATGCGCAAAATATGCCCGGAGAGGCGCTCTGGGCGCAGCTCCACATAATTGCGCGGTCCGTGCCACAGGTAGCGCTCGCCCGTCAGCAGATCCTCGGCTTCATAGGCGCGGTCTTCGGGAATCGCAAGCTCACCCATCGGCAGCGTCACGTGGCCCATCTGCGCGTGATGCGGATCAAGATTCACCACGGCGACAATCAGGTTCGAGCGGTCTTCTGACTCCTTGCTGTAGCAGATCAACTGGTCGTTATCGGTCGAGTGAAAGCGCAACGACCAGTCCTGCTGCAGCGCGGCATTCTCATTCCGGATGGCATTCACGCGGGCAATCAGGGTGCGCAGGCTGTCAGGACTGTTCAAATCCCAGTGGCGAATCTCGTACTTCTCCGAGTCGAGATACTCCTCGCTGCCGTGCCGCACCGGGCGATTCTCCAGCAGCTCGAAGGCCGGCCCGTAGATGCCGTAATTCGCGCCGAGAGTGGCGGCCAGCAGTAGACGAATCACAAACGCCGCCCGCCCGCCCACCTGCAGAAATTCGGTGAGGATGTCCGGCGTATTGGTCCACTGGCTGGGCCGGAAGAACTCGCGCACCGGCGCTTGAGCAAGCTCGGTGAGATAGGCCTCAATCTCCTGCTTGCCGTTGCGCCACGGGAAGTAAGTATACGACTGGCTGAAACCGAGCTTGGCCAGCCGGTACATCACCTTGGGCCGCGTAAAGGCCTCGGCCAGAAACAACGCCTCAGGGTGCTGGCGCTTGATTTCAGGAATCACCCACGCCCAGAAGGCAAAGGCCTTGGTGTGCGGATTGTCCACGCGAAAGATGGTGACGCCGAGCCCTATCCAGTACTCAAAAACACTCTTCAGCTCTTCCCAAAGGCCGTCCCAGTTCTCGCTCTCAAAGTCGAAGGGATAAATGTCCTGGTATTTCTTGGGCGGATTTTCCGCGTATTGAATGGTTCCGTCCGGCCGTTTGCGGAACCATTCCTCGTGCGCGCGCGCATAGGGATGGTCGGGCGCAGCCTGGAAAGCAATGTCGAGCGCGAGGGAGAGATTGAGTTTTTTCGCGGCGGCGATAAAGCGCTTGAAGTCCTCCACCGTGCCCAATTCGCTGTGGATGGCCTTGTGGCCGCCGTCTGCCGCGCCGATGGCCCACGGGCTGCCGCTATCCCCGGGCTCCGCCTGCGGATTGTTGTTGCGTCCCTTGCGAAAGGTGACGCCGATGGGATGAATGGGCGGCAGATAAACAACGTTGAATCCCATCTCCGCCGCGTAAGGCAGCATGCGCTCGCAGTCTGCAAACGTTCCATGCCTGCCGGCCTCCGCCGCCGTGGAGCGGGGAAAGAACTCATACCACGCGCTGAAGCGCGCGCGCGCCGGATCCACAACGATTGTGTACTCGCGGCCGGACTCGGTGGCAAAGCGGCGGTCAGGATAGCGCAGCGCAAGCTCATGCAGCATGGGGTCGGTTGCGTGCGTACGCAGCGCTTTTGCATCCGTGCCGGCGTTCAGCACGCTGGCGCGGTCGCGCAGCCACGTGGCATCGGCTCCGGCAGCGCGCGTGGCGGCAGAGGCCACAAGCTCAGCACCAATCCGATAGTCCACCACCATGTCCGTTTCCGCCTGGATGCGCTTCAGCAGGTCGCGGCGCCAGGTCTCAAAGTGGTCGACCCACGCCTCCACCCTGAAGCCGTAACGGCCCAGCTCGGTGACGCGAAATCCGGCCTCCCATCGGTCGTTCACCAGCGCGCGCATGGGAATCTCCAGCCACTCGCCGGAGTCCGCGCGATGCGCCCGCAGCACGGCGGCAATGGCGTCATGACCGTCGGTAAAGATGTCGGCTTCCACGCGCACCTGGTCACCCACCGTGCGCTTGGCCGGAAACTCTCCTCCGTCCACCGCCGGCGAAATGCCTTCAATCACAACGCGTCTGCGTCCGTCCATAACCCGTCCATGTCCAGTCAAGGCCATCCTAGTGCTTTGCGCCGCGCTCTTCAACCAGACGCTCATAGAGCGCGATGGTCTGATGCGCAATCGCCGTCCAACTGAAGACCTGCTCCACGCGTCTGCGGCCCGCGTCACCAAAGCGCCTGCACCGCGCTTCGTCGGCCAGCAAATCCGCAATCCGCGACGCCAGATCGCGCGCGAATTTTTCCGGCTCGCGCGGAAAACTTGTGACCGGGTCCCGGTCAAAGGGCACCAGATAGCCGGTCTCGCCCTCCACCACCACTTCCTTGATTCCGCCGGTGGCGCTGGCCACGACGGGCGCCCGGCAGGCCATGGCCTCAAGGTTGATGATGCCGAAGGGCTCGTACACCGAGGGGCAGCAGAAGACCCGCGCGTGACTGTAAAGCTGAATCGTCTCCTGCCGCGTGACCATTTTTTCAATCCACACAATGCGCGGATGGTCTGCCCTGGCTGCTTCCACCTTGGCGCGCATCTCGGCGGCAATCTCCGGCGTATCCGGCGCGCCCGCGCACAGCACCACCTGCGTCTCTTTGGGCAGATGGCGGATGGCGTCCACCAGATGGGTCACGCCCTTTTGCCGCGTGATGCGGCCGACGAAGAGCACATAGGGCACACTGGGATCCACGCCATAGGCCTGCAGTGCCGTCCGGTCGTCCGTCTTCTGATACTCCTCCAGATCGATGCCGTTATAGATGACATGAATGCGATCCGGGTCCACGTCAGGATAGGCGCACAGAATGTCGGCCCGCGTGCCCTGCGAGACGGCGATAATCGCGTCGGCATCCAATATCGCCGTGCGCTCCATCCACGAGCTCATCGCGTAGCCGCTGCCCAGCTGCTCGGCCTTCCAGGCGCGCAGCGGTTCCAGCGAGTGCGTGGTGAGCACAAACGGCACGCCGTAAAGCTTCTTTGCCAGATAGCCGGCCATCGAGACGTACCAGGTGTGGGTGTGCGCCACGTCAATGCCTTCGAGCGCTTTCACCTGCGTCAGGTTCAGGCTGAAGGCCTCCAGCGCGCCCTTGAACTTTCCGGTTGTCCCGCTCGAAATCTCCGGCCACGGCTCCTGGCCGCGCACGTGCAGATTGCCCTCATCCAGCCGCTGCGGACCCCAGCAATGCACCTCCACTGCAATGGCCTTGGCCAGCTCGCGGCTCAGGTAATCGACATGAACCCCCGCGCCGCCATAAACCAGCGGAGGATACTCGCGCGTGAACAACCCGACTCGCATGGAATGCCGACCTCCGCGCAATGGGAAAAGAGACGCCGGAAAGCGAACCGCTCCGGCGGCCGCACCCGACGAGTGTAGTGGCTGGCTGCGTGGGGCGCAAGCGCTTGGCCTGGTGGGTTATCCGGGCCTCTGGCGCCACCGCCCGGCTGGGGTGGCGTAGAATGGGCCCGCATCCGGAAAGCGCTTTCCCGGGCTGCCGAACCTGGCCTGACCCGCGATTCCACTCCGGAAAATCTGAAGACACATTCAGGGATGGAGCCCATGAAACCACGCATTTTCAACTTCGCCGCGACTGCGGTTCTTCCGTTCACCGCTGCCGGGCTTCTCGCCGCTGGCGTGCATGCCCAGTCGGTCACGGAGATTGGCGGCCAGAAGCTTGTGACGATCACGCGCGCCGTCACCAGCAAAACCCAGCCACAATTCACAAGCCTTACGCTGGCGCCCGGCCGCGGCATGGAGCTGATCCAGCTCAAGGCCAACTTCCCCGGCAAGGGCGAAGTGGACGTACTTTATACGCCCGGTATTGCCGGCGCCAAAGAGATGCTCGACGTGAAGGATGATGCCTTTGGCGACCTGGGCTACCGGCTGGGTGCGGCCTTCCTGTGCCCCTACCCCAACCGCATCATCGGCAAGCTCACGCCGGACGGCAAGAGCGTGATTACCCACTGGGAGGGCCACACGATCCTGCTGCCCGCCAACAACGTGGGCAAGCTGCCCGGCGCCCAGCGTCACGCCATGCACGGACTGATTCTGAAGGCCAAGACCGACGATGTGCACGTGCATGAGATTCCCGGCGGGCAGGAGGTCACGGGCGTGATTCATGCCGGTGACTTCGGCGGCCACTGGCTCTCGAAGACCGACCTGCACTACACCATCGCCCTCCACGCCGACGCGCTCGATGTTTCCATTGTGGCCACCAACGTGGGCAAGGAAGCCGAGCCCATCGCCATCGGCTGGCATCCTTATTTCAACCTTCCCTCAGGCGATCGCGCCCAGGCCCGCCTGCACGTGCCCGCCACCATGATGGCGCAGGTGAACAACTACGACAGCGTGTTCCCCACTGGAAAGCTACTGCCGGTTCATGGGCAATATGATCTGCGCGCGCCCAACGGCGAGCCCTTTGACGACCACTACTACGACGACAACTGGAGCCATCTGGAGTGGAAGAACGGCGCGGTCACGGTGAAGGTGATTGATCCGGCGGCCCACTACGGCGTAAAAATCCTCGGCCTCTCGCCGGAGATCAAGACCCTCCAGGCATACTCGCCTCCGGGCGTCAAATTCGTCGCCGTCGAGGACCAGTACAACTTTGCCGACCCCTTCGGCAAGGAGTGGGGCAAGTTGAACACGGGCATGGTGACGCTTGAGCCCGGCCAGAGCACCAAGTGGCATGTGCGGCTGGAGGTGTACGTCCCCAAGCTGTAAAAGGATGCACTCATGGGCAGGGCCGGGGCGCGCCCCGGCTTTTGCCATGCCGGGCCTTCGCTGCGCGAGGCCGTAATCGCGCTCGCATGTCTGGCCTTCGCCTGACCTTGGCCTGGCCTTTGCCGGTTTGGGAATGCCGGTAACCCGCCCCGCCGCCCGCCTGGGCAACCGGGCCGCTTTCCATGCCATCCTTTACTTCGAAAGGCCCTGAGTCGCGGGCCGGAAAGCGAGTCCTCCCCCCCATGCCAACCGCACGCAGTTTTCTGCGCACCCTGCTCCCGTTGTCTCTCAGCGCATTGTTCCTGCCGGCCTTGCCGGCCGCCGCCCAGCTTCCCAAGGGCGACCTCTTTGCAGGCTTCAGCCGCACCGCCAACGACACGTTTTATCCCAACGTGGGCGGCCTGAACGGCTGGGAGGCCTCCGGCTACCTGAAAATCCACAAGCCGTTTCTGGGCGTTGAGGCCGACGTCTCCCACTACGGCATCGGCGCGGACTCCACGGTGCCGCGCACCACCGCTGTGCTCATTGGCCCGCGCATCACCGTCGGCGCGCTCGGCATTCATTTTTTTGCCCACGGGCTGGTGGGCGGCGAGCACTCGGCCAACTCCGGCGGCCTCTCCATCTCCGGCGGGGCCTTTGCCTACGCCCTGGGCGGCGGGGTGGATTTCCCGCTGGCGCCGTTTTTCGGCTGGCGCATCCAGGGAGACCGCATCAGCGCACCCTCCATTGCCCCGCCCGGCGGAACAGAGGCCCGGTTTTCCACAGGCCTCGTCTTTCGCTTTTGAGAGCCGCTTGAGTGGCTGACCGAAAATCTGTCTCGAATTCGCACACCGCTCTTCCGGCGTGTCATCGGCCCGCGGCCATTTCCCGTCCATTTGCACGTGGAGATAGTCCAACTCCGGTATCGCTGCCCCTGCTGCGGGCGCAAAACGCTGGAAGCCCCCGGCTCGCTGGCCCTTTGCCCTGTCTGCTGGTGGGAGGATGACGGCCAGGAGGACGCGGATGCCGGCGAAATCCGCAACACCGTCAACGGCTCGCTCAGCCTGAGCGAGGCCCGCGAGAACTACATTCGCTTTGGCGCGGCCGATTCCCGCTTTTTGCCGTACGTGCGCAAGCCGCGGGACTCCGAGGAGTAACGTGCCTTTTGGTGTGCTGCGGGGCCGCGGTTCCGCCCCGGCTGGTTTGACCCGCCCTGCAAACCCTCTTACCATGAAATGAGCACTTTCCCCCGGCAGAGCTGCGCCTTGCCATGGCCGCCCGTCCGGGGTTGATTTTCAGTCCCGCGCCCCTCGCGCCCGGAAGGCGATATTTTGAGCAGTTCCACCGATACCCTCGAAAACAACACCCAGCCGGAGTCGGCTGAGGCCCAGGATGGCCAGCAGGGCCACGATCACGACCACGAACATACCCATGAGCACGCGCACGGCCCGGTCCTGAATCCCGATTGCACCCGCGAGATGGTGATTGACGTTCCCGCCGACGAGGTGGGCAAGACCTTTCGCCGCGTCGTCCGCGGCTATCAGAAATATGCGCGCTTTCCCGGCTTCCGCCCCGGCAAGGCTCCGGAGTCGGTAGTCCGCCGCAAGTTTGCCTCTGAAATCCGCAAGGAAGTGATCGACAACCTGCTGCCCGAGCGCTTCAACCAGGGCGTGCAGGAGCTGGGCATCCGCCCCGTGGGCCAGCCCCAGGTGACCGAGCTCAACGTGGAGGACGGCCAGCCGCTGCACGTGAAGGCGGTCTTCGAGTACGTTCCGCAGATCTCCATTGAGGGCTACGAAACGGTCACCGTCGAGAAGCCTTCGGTTGAGATCACTGACGATGAGTTCCGCCGCGAGCTTGAGGAACTGCGCGAGTCGCGCGCGACCATTGAGCCGGTGGAAGAGGATCGCGCCCTGGCCGACGGGGACTGGGCGCAGATTGGCTACAGCGGCGCCATTGCCGGCGAGGATGCCGAGCCCGTTGCCAGTGAGGACACGCTGGTGGAAGTGGGCGGCAAGGACACCATGGACGCCTTCAACACGGTGCTGCGCGGCGCAAAACCCGGCCAGGAGCTGACGGCTGAGGTGGTTTATCCGGCCGACTATCCCGAGGCGCGGCTGGCCGGCAAAACCGTGGCCTACGAGGTGACCGTGAAGGCCATCAAGAAGCGCACGGTGCCCGAGTTGAATGACGAGTTCGCCAGGGAGATGGGCAACTACGAGTCGCTCGCCGATCTCGAAGCCCGCATCCGCGAGCACATGGCCAACCGCAAGCGCCGCAGCGTTGAAGCTGAAACCAAGGACAAGCTGTTCGCCGCGCTCACTGAGAAGTTCCAGTTCCCGGTGCCGGAGTCGCTGGTGCAGGATCAGGTGGACCATCGCCTGGAGCGCGGATTGCGCGCCCTGGCTGCGCAGGGCATGGAAGCCGAGCAGATGCGCAAGCTGGACTTTACCCGCCTGCGTGCCGCGCAGCGGGACAGCGCCGTGGCCGAGGTGAAGGCATACCTTTTGATGGACCGCATCGCCGACGTGGAGGGCATTGCCGTGAGCGATGAGGAAGTGGACCACGAAGTACAGCTTGCCGCGCTTCAGTCCGGCGAGTCGCCTGAGACCGTGCGCGAGCGTTTGACGCAGGACGGCGGCCTCGCTAGAATCCGGGAACAAATGAAGCGCGAAAAGACCGCGAATTTGCTCTACGAAAGGCTTCCCGCCTAGCAATCAAGGGCGGCACAACGCGCCGCGCGGACCCGGTTTTGCATCCTCCGGAGCCGCCCGGCCATCCACAATGAGCGGGAATGTGTAATTCCCCAAACGGAAGAGCGAGAAGAAGACTCAATGGCATTGGTTCCCATGGTGGTTGAGCAGACGAGTCGGGGCGAGCGCGCCTACGACATTTACTCGCGCCTGCTGCGTGACAACATCATCTTCCTCGGCACCCCGATTGACGATCAGGTGGCCAATCTCATCGTTGCTCAAATGCTCTTCCTCTCCGGTGAGGACCCGGAAAAGGACGTGCAGCTTTACATCAACTCGCCGGGCGGCTCCATCACCGCCGGCCTGGCCATCTATGACACCATGCAGTTCATCAAGAACAATGTGGTCACCTACTGCATTGGGCAGGCAGCCAGCATGGGCGCGTTTCTGCTGCTGGCCGGCACGCCGGGCAAGCGCTTCGCGCTGCCCAACTCGCGCATCCTCATCCATCAGCCGTCCATGGGCGGCCTCAGCGGCCAGGCCACGGACATCGACATTCACGCCCGCGAGATCCTGCGCATTCGCGAAATCACCAACAACCTGATAGCCAAACATACCGCCCAGCCCCTGGATCGCATTGAGCGCGACGTGGAACGCGACTTTATCATGAATGCGCAACAGGCCAAGGAATATGGCATCATCGACGAAATCATTGACCGGCCGCGCACCTAGCGGCCGGCAAACGCGCAAGAACAACGAACGACCGACAAGAGTTGAAACAAGAAAAGCGGAATTGGAAGGCATTTCCAGGGGGTAGTTGAATGAAGACGCGAACGGGACCCGACGAAGCGCTGCGCTGCTCGTTCTGCCACAAGTCGCAGGACGCGGTGGCAAAACTAATCTCGTCACCAAGCGACTATCCACGCGCGTACATCTGCGACGAATGCGTAGCCGTGTGCAATTCCATTCTCGAGGACGACCGCGGCGAGGCGCATCCGGCCACCGCCGCCGGCCATCTGCCCAAGCCCCAGGAAGTGAAGAGTTTCCTTGACGACTTTGTCATCGGCCAGGACCAGACCAAGAAGAAGCTCGCCGTCGCCGTCTACAACCATTACAAGCGCATCCAGATGAACCGCATGCGCAACAACGAGGTGGAGCTCAGCAAGTCCAACATCCTGCTCATCGGCCCCACGGGCTCCGGCAAAACCTTGCTGGCACACACGCTGGCCAAGATGCTCGACGTACCCTTCGCCATTGTGGATGCGACCACGCTCACTGAGGCCGGATACGTCGGCGAGGATGTGGAGAACATCATCCTCAAGCTGCTGCAGGCCGCCGACGGCGATGTGACGCGCGCCCAGCAGGGCATCATCTACATCGACGAGATCGACAAGATTGGCCGCAAGGACGAGAACCCCTCCATCACCCGCGACGTGAGCGGCGAGGGCGTGCAGCAGGCCCTGCTCAAGATTCTGGAAGGCACCGTGGCCAACGTTCCGCCGCAGGGCGGGCGCAAGCACCCGCACCAGGAGTTCACCGCGGTCGACACCACCAATATCCTCTTCATCTGCGGCGGCGCATTTGTGGGCCTGGAGCGCGTTGTTGGCCGGCGCATCGGCAAAAAGGCGCTCGGCTTCAAGACCGTGGATGCCGAAGCCGATGCAGCTACAGCGCGTTCGCACCGCGACACCGAGCTGCTGCGCAAAACCGAGCCGCAGGACCTCATCAAGTACGGTCTGATTCCGGAGTTTGTCGGCCGCCTGCCCGTGATGGGCGTGCTGGACGAGCTCGACGAGGCCGCGCTCATTGACATCCTCACCAAGCCGCGCAACGCCATCCTCAAGCAATACCAGCGCCTGCTCGAATATGAGAACGTGCGGCTGCACTTCTCGCAGGATGCCACGGCGGCCATCGCCCGCGAGGCCCTGGCCCGCAAGGTGGGTGCGCGCGGCCTGCGCATGATTCTTGAAGAGCTGATGCTCGACCTGATGTACCATCTGCCGTCGAGCAAGCGCGTGCGCGATCTGGAAATCACGCGCGAGATGGTGGAGCGGCGCGATCTTTCGCTTTGCCTGCTGGAGAAGGCCGGCTAGCGCACACAGTTCTGAGTAGGATTCACGGAAGAGGAGGCTGCTCCACCGTGACAATCAAAGTTGCCTGTCTCCAGTTCGGCCCACGAGGCTGGGCTATTTTCTGTTTGCCGATCATGCTGCTCTCCCTGGGTGTATCAATCGGCTCGGCCCAGTGTTCGCAAGCAACCAGGCCGGAAGCGGCATCTTCGGCCAAGCCCAACAAACCTGTGCAGGACAGTCTGTCATCTACTGCAAGCCTGGAATTCTCTTCCTCGTCCGATACGGCAAATGCTGTGCGTTTCATCACGGGCAATGCCGTCACGGTGCTTGAGAACACGCCCTTGCAGGTGATGAACGATATGCCCATCAGTTCGCGCACGACGAAGGTAGGCGCGATGCTCTCGTTTACCGTGACGCGTGACGTGATTGTCGGCGGCATCCTGGTGATCCCCTGCGGCGCAACGGTCTTGGGGAAGGTAGTCTCAGCAAAGCAAGCGGGACGGCTCGCAGGATCCTCTAATCTTACTCTCGAGCTGACCGCACTCAACCTGAATGGCAAGAGTTATCGCCTTTACACAACTCCCTTCAAAGTTGTGGGAGCAAGCAAGACCCGCCCAACGGTTCACAAAATCGCGTCGGGCGCAGCCGTGGGAGCAGTGGCGATGGATGCAGATATTGCTGCACACGATCATGTTCATTTGACACCTGAAGAGCGGCTCCGTGGCGAGGGCATAGCAGCCGGCATGGGCGCGGGCGTGGGTTTGGCGATTGCCGAAAGCACACCACCATCCATCGCCCGGATTCCTGCCGAATCCCAAATGGACTTCACTCTGGCGTCGCCGATTGCGGTGTATCCCGTCGATCAACGCACGGCAGCGCGGCTTGGGCGTGGCATGTTCCGCGGCGGACCGGTTCTCTACGTGCGCGGTGAAAGCCAGTGACACATTCTGCCACTCAAAGGTAATGCACGGCTTCAATCGACGATCCAGCAGTTATTTCGGGGAGATGAGACTTCGAAATCACGCGCGAGATGGTGGAGCGGCGCGATCTTTCGCTTTGCCTGCTGGAGAAGGCCGGCTAGCGTTCCCGTTTCTGTGCTGTCCTCTTCGGTCTCCAAACGGCCACAGGCCGGTGCGCCGCATTTTGTCCGCCGTGCGCCGGTTCCGCTGTACAATCCCAACAAGTAACCGGATGTGCTTGAAGCCGTGGCTGCATTTCTGCGTCTAAGTTGTAAGGTATTCCTATGACCTCATCCCGCGAGAAGCCCGAGTCGCGCAAACTGCCCATGATGCCCATCCGGGACATGGTGATCTTCCCGTACATGATGACGCCCTTCGTGGTGGGCCGGCAGTCCAGCGTGCGCGCGCTGGAGGAGGCGCTCACCGGCGACCGCCGCATCTTCCTCGCCACCCAGTATGACGCCTCCATCGACGAGCCCAAGGCGAAGGAGATCTACCAGGTCGGCTGCATCTGCAACATTGTGCAGAGCGTGAAGATGCCCGACGGCAACATCAAGGTGCTGGTGGAGGGCATTGAGCGCGCGAAATCCGTCGAAGTGAATGACCGCGACGGCTTCTTCGTGGCCACCGTGCGCACCGGCAAGTCCGATTTTGAAGCCACCTCTGCCGTCGAGCAGCTTATGCAGCGCGTCACGTCGCTTTTCGAGCAGTACGTCAAGCTGCAGCAGTCGCTCAACTACGAAACCATCATTGCCTCAGCCCGCATGGATGAGCCGGCCAAGCTCTCTGACACCATTGCGGCGAATCTGCAGATTGGCATCGAGGAAAAGCAGGAGTTGCTGGCCATCTTCGATCCGCCTTCGCGCCTGGCGCGCATCGCCGACGTGCTCGACATCGAGATTGAAAAGCTGGACCTCGACCGCAGCATCCAGTCGCGCGTGAAGCGGCAGATGGAGCGCGCGCAGAAGGAGTACTACCTCAACGAGAAGATCAAGGCCATCCAGAAGGAGCTGGGCCGCGGCGAAAAGGGCGAGTTCGACGAGCTGCGCAAAAAGATTGAGGCGGCGGGCATGCCCAAGGACGTGCTCGACAAGGCCATCCAGGAGCTGAAGAAGCTTGAAGCCATGCCGCCCATGTCGGCCGAGTCCACCGTCAGCCGCAATTACATTGACTGGCTGCTGGCCGTGCCCTGGAAGAAGCGCTCCAAGGAAACCCGCTCCATCGACTTTGCCGAGAAGGTGCTCAACAACGACCACTACGGTCTGGAAAAAATCAAGGATCGCATTCTCGAGTTTCTCGCCGTCCGCCAGCTCGTCAAGAATCCCAAGGGCTCCATTCTCTGCTTTGTGGGCCCGCCGGGCGTGGGCAAAACTTCGCTCGGCATGTCCATCGCCAAGGCCACCGGCCGCAAGTTTGTGCGTCTCTCGCTGGGCGGTGTGCGCGACGAAGCCGAGATACGCGGCCATCGCCGCACCTACATTGGCGCCATGCCCGGCCAGATTATCCAGCACATGAAGCGCGCCGGCACCAAAAATCCGGTCTTCCTGCTCGACGAAGTGGACAAGATGGCTTCCGACTTCCGCGGCGATCCCGCCTCAGCCCTGCTGGAAGTGCTGGACCCTGAGCAGAACACCACCTTTCAGGACCACTATCTCGACGTCGACTACGATCTCTCGCAGGTGCTTTTTGTCGCCACGGCCAACGTACTCCACACCATCCCCCCCGCGCTGCAGGACCGCATGGAGGTCCTTCGCCTGCAGGGCTACACGGAACATGAAAAGCTTGAAATCGCGCGCCAGTACCTGGTGAAAAAGCAGCGCGAGCAGACCGGCCTGAAAGAAAAGAACCTCGTCTTCGCCGACGATGCCATTCTTGAAATCATCCGCAAGTACACGCGCGAAGCCGGCGTGCGCAACCTGGAGCGCGAAATCGGCAACGTCTGCCGCAAGGTGGCGCGCCGCGTGGTGAAGAAAGGCGCCCGGCACAAGGAAGAGCTCACCGCCGCCAACATCAGCGAGTTTCTCGGCGTGGCGCGCTTTCGCGAGTCGGAGGTGCACGAGAAGAACGAAGTCGGGCTGGTCACGGGCCTGGCCTGGACCGAAGCCGGCGGCAGCATCCTCACCACGGAAGTGCAGGTGCTCGACGGCAAGGGCAAGCTCACCATCACCGGCCAGCTCGGCGACGTGATGCAGGAGTCGGCGCAGGCCGCGCTCAGCTACATTCGCGGACGCGCACAGGCTCTTGGTCTCAGCCGCGAGTTCTATCGCAACATGGACCTGCACCTGCACGTGCCTGAGGGTGCGATTCCCAAGGACGGCCCGTCTGCCGGCATCACCATGGCCACCGCGCTGGCCAGCGCCCTGGCCAAAATTCCCGTCCGTCGCGACATCGCCATGACCGGCGAGATTACTCTGCGCGGAAAAGTGCTTGCCATCGGCGGCCTGAAGGAGAAGCTGCTGGCCGCATTGCGCGCCGGGCTCTTCGAGGCCATTCTGCCCCGCGCCAATGAGAAGGACGTGGCTGAGCTGCCGGACAACATCAAGAACTCCATGAAGCTCCACTTTGTGGACACCATGGATGAGGTGCTGGCACTGGCCCTGGAAAGCCCGCTGCCTGAGCCCGTCCCCGGTGAGCCTGAGGTGCTGGGCGCCGTCACGGGCGAGGTGGGCGGCGGACCGGTGGCGCGGCAGTAGCGCCGGCGCCCCAACTCACGATGCGCTACACCACGCAATTTCTTCTTTCGGCACTGGCCGCGGAGCAGTTCCCTGCTGCCGGCGTGCCGGAGATTGCCTTCCTGGGCCGCTCCAATGTTGGCAAATCCAGCCTGCTGAATGCGCTGGTGGGCGAGAAGGCCGCCAAGGTCTCGCAGACGCCCGGCCGCACGCGCGCCATCAATTTCTTTGCACTGCTGAACGCGCGCCAGCAGCCGCTCATACGCTTTGCCGATCTGCCCGGCTACGGCTACGCAAAGATCTCGAAATCCATCTCCGCCGGCTGGCCTGCATTCATTGAGCCCTATCTCGCCGAGCGCGAGGCGCTGCGCCTCTGCATCTGCCTTGTCGACTCGAATGTTCCTCCGCAAAAGAGCGACCTCCAGTTGCAGGACTGGCTGCGCCACGCGGGTCGCGATTTTCTGGTGGTCGCCACCAAGGTTGACCGCCTCAGCGGCAACGAGCGCACCCGCAATCTTTCAGCTCTGCGCAAGGAGCACGCGCTGGAAGATTTGCTCGCCGTCTCCGCAAAAACCGGCTATGGCGTCAAGGAGCTTTGGGCGCGCATTGAGTCTGCGGCGGCAGTGCGCGATTAAAGGCTAGAGCGCACGCCCGGATGCCGCCGGCGGATGGAATGCGTGCTCCTCTCGCGTGCGGCCGCTCCACAGGGCCATCCACACCGGGACGCCAATCGAACCGGACTCAACCGAATGCCGCATCTGCGCAACGATTGCCTGCGCGGCAGGCGGCGGACAGCGCAGGACGCGCACGCCACGCGCCACGCGGCTCATATACCGCGGCGCATGGCGCAGCCAGCGCAACGCCGCCAAATCCTCCGCATCAAGACAATTCTCCGCAAGCGCATCCAGTTTCGGCATCCACCGCGCGGGGGCTTCTTCCACGCGCCATGCAAGCCGCGCCTGCGTCGCCTCCAGCAGCTCGGAGCGAATCACGCGTGTTTCGCTCAGGCGAAGTTCCGTGCCGCGCAAAACACCGCCGACTTCCGCCAGCAAGTCAGGCTGCACGCCGCGCTGCCGCATCGCGTGTTCCACCTCTTCGGGTTCCCGCCCCACGCACACGGCCACCGGCTTGCGCTTGCGAATTTCGTTCTTCAGGATGCGCAGCGCTTCATCGAGCGAGGTCACCAGAAAGTCCACAACCTCCTCGCGGACCGCCTGCCGCTGCGCATCCGCATTGGCAGTGGCCGCCAGCGTGGCCGCGCCGGCCACATTGCCCGCGGTGGCAAGCGCGCAGCCCGTCCGGTCAAGCTGCCCGGCGTAAAACAACCGGCCGCCTAGGCCCGGCTCCGCACCGTCCCTCACGCCTTCGCTGCCAACCGCATGGCGCATCAACGACGCGTAGAAGCTCTCCACATCCACGAGCTGCCCGATGAGCTGCTCAGCACCGGCGGCGGGTGCGTTGCCCGGCCGCGCGCCAGACAGAATCCCGGCATCTCCGCCGCTGCCCATTCAGTTCCCCTCAGGGTCGCCGTGCCTGCGCTCGCGCACATAAAAAATGAGCTCGCCGGGCTTCGCCGTGGCCGTTGCAATCGGATGCTTCTTCTTTTCGCAACCATCCGGAACCACCAATCCGGCGCGCAGGATGGTCTGGATTGCATACCAGTGACGCTCCCCCGGATAAGCCACGGGCGCCGAATCGCAATTCACATAAACTTCCATCGACTGGTCGTAGGATGCCTCCACCGAGACGAGCATTGCAGTCTTCGGCAGCGTCACAAAGCCCGTTGCGTCGTCATCCTGTCTCACCCAGTCGGAGTGAACCTGCTTGAGTTTGTCGATGCGCACCAGCAGATTCGACGGCGACACCGGCTTGCCGGTCCTGCCGTCCAGCACGCGCACCGTGATGGTATGAGTTGCCGGCGCGCCTGCCTGCGCCATGGCGCACGCCGCCCCAAGCCACACACCCATCCACAGCGCCACTCGCCAACTTCGCATCATCCTGTCCTTTTTCGCTACCTTTTTCTCTACCAGGAGGAGTAAGGCTGGCCGTCGGGGCCGTTCTCCTGCGAGCCTGAATGCACATCATCAATGCCCGGCTCGGTCTGGTCCAGCGAGAACATTGCATCGCTGGTGTCCGTCACCCAGGTGTCGCGGCTGTGCGTCATCGGGTCCTCCGGAATCGCGCGCAGATAGCCGCTCTGCACCAGGTCATCCAGCGACTGCGGAGCCTTCTGCTTGTCCATGGTGTAGGAATCAATGGCGGCGCGCATCACGTGCAGGTCTTCGCGCAGCACGGCTTCGCGCGCCGAGCGCATTGAGGCTGCAAAGCGCGGCACGGCAAGCGTGGCCAGTATCGCGATGATGGACATCACCACGATCAGCTCCAGCAGCGTGAATCCCGCGTCCTGTCTGCAAACCTTGCGCATCGGCCTTCCTACCACGTTGAATATTTCGTGCCGTCCAGCCCCGTTCCCTGCGACTTGGAGTACACGTCAAAGACGCTTTGCCCGCCGTAGGAATCCGAATCCGGATCGTCCTGCATGGAGTGCAGCCCCCAGTCGGTGTTTCCCGTCATGGGGTCCACGGGAATCTTGCGCAGGAAACGCAGTTTCTTGCCCTGCACATCCACTCCGTCCACCAGCGTTTGCAGGTCGGGCGGATAGCCCTGGCTGTCCACCTTCGTCTGGAAGGCTCCGCGATCCGCCGCATCCTTGTAGTGGTCAATCGCGGCGCGCATCTGCCACAGGTCGTAGCGCAACTCACGCTCTTTCTCGCGCTTTACTTCAAAGCGCGCCACCGGAATCGCCGCCGACGCAAGAATGCCCAGGATCGCTGCGGTCACGATCAGTTCCACCAGCGTCAGTCCGCGTTCGCTTCTCCGTCGCGTGGATCCGGCCCTCCTCATCGGCAATCGATTCCTACTTCACCACAATCTCAGCCTGCGTGCCCTTGGCCGCAACCGGCTGCTGCGCGCTATTCATCGCCGAGGGGTGCAGAATGGCAAGTTCGCTCTGGCCCGCCGCCCTGGCCTGGAAGGTCAGCATGCACACCACGCCCGCTCCGCTCACCCCGCCTGCGCCCGGCGGCCGCGAGGCGTTCATCACAATCGTTCCCGGCCCGTCGTCACGATGCACAAGCGCCACCGCCTGCCCGCCGCGCTCCAGAAAATCGCCGTTGGTCACATTCACCAGCGCGAGCTTGGCCGGGTCGTATTGAATCTGCAGCGGAACCGACGCGATATCCCTGGCGCCAGCAATCACCACCGGCACCTGGAATGTGGCGCCCGGTGCAATGTTCTGCGGAGGCACCAGGTTCAAGCTCAACGCCTCGCCCGGCGGCTGCGCAGTGGACGGCGCGGGCGGTGAAGAGGCCGGCGCACCTTCAGCGGCCGAGCGCATCTGGCCAAGCGCCTGGTTTGCAGCGGCCTCGGCCGTCGTGCCGGAAAGCGGAGCTGTCTCCTGTGCAGGTTGCGGAGCCGTTTGCACGGGCTGAACCGGCAGATGCATTGAGCCGGTCGCGCCGCCCTGCGCCGGAATCACCATGCGCCGCAGCTCAATGAACTGCCCCGGCCCCGTATCGATGGGCCGCAGATTCACGGGCGTCAAATCGGGCTCGCGCACTATGTGCGGAATCATGAGGAAGACAATCTCGTCGTCGGTTTTGGTGTAATCCTTCGCGCCGAAGAGATATTTGATAACCGGAATCGAGCTCAGCCCCGGAATCCCCGTCCAGCTCTGCTGGTTCTGCCGGTTCATGATGCCGCTGATGATGTCCGCCTCGCCCTCGTGCAGCCGCACCACCTGCTCGC
The DNA here is from genome assembly GCA_035763705.1 of Occallatibacter sp. Classification (GTDB taxonomy): domain Bacteria; phylum Acidobacteriota; class Terriglobia; order Terriglobales; family Acidobacteriaceae; genus Telmatobacter. Next base: position 100,130 of record DASUAU010000026.1, read on the forward strand.
TGGTCTTCTGCGCGATAATCGGTTCGGTCACGCCGCTAATCGTGGAGGAGCCGCTTTGCGACGTGACGCCGATCTTGATCTTGAGCGTGATGTCGTTGTCAAAGTGGACCGTCGGCGTCGTCTCAATGTCCACGCCCACATCCAGATACTGGAACTGCGTGTTCACCAGCGAGCTCACCAGCGCCGTGGCCGCGCCGGTCTGGTAGGAACCGGTCGCAATCGGAATGCGCGAGCCGATCTTCATCGTCGCCTTCTGGCCGTCCGTGGAACGCATTTGCGGGTTCTGCAGAATCTTGGTGGTGGAATTGGTCAGCAGCAGATTCGCCGTGGCCGCGCTCAGCGTCACTGCAAAGTCTGACGCTTTCAAGTGCGCAAGGTCATAGATGGTCGGCGTGGAGGTGGTGGTCGAGGACGAAGATGAAGACGAAGACGACGAACTGCTGGTGCTTGAGGTCTGCAGCGCCACGCTGGCGCTGCTGGGCCAGGCAATGCCCAGGTTGCGCTCCCAGTTCTTGCTCACCTCCAGAATGGCGATGTCGACCACCACCTCCGGCCGCGCCTTATCCAGATCATTGATGAGCTTTTGCGCCAGCAGCAATTCGTCCGGCGTGCCGCGCATCACAAGCGCGTTCTGGCTTGCCACCGGGTACACCTTGGCCAGCGGCATCACGTTGCGCAGAGCCGTCGATACGTCATTCAGGTCGTTCTGCTGCCAGGCATTGGTCAGGTAGAAGGTCTGCACCGCCTGCTCGTCCATCTCGTTGCGCTTGGCGCGCGTATCCGCCGCCACAAAGATGGTGTTCTTGCTCACCGGCCGCCAGAAGGTGCCGGAGATGGTGCCCACGATGCGCAGCGCGTCCAGCAGCGTCACATTCGTCAGGTCCACCTGGATGCGGCGGCCCACATATTCGGGATCGAAGAGCACATTGATGCCGGCGGCCTTGCCCACCGCCTGGTACACCACCTTGCTGTCCTGCACCATGTGCAGCGTCAGCGGCTCGTTGGAGATTGGCTTGAGCTGGATCGGCGCGGCCATCTCATCAATCGCCGTCTGCTCGCCCGGCGTCTCCGGCAAGCCCGATTCGCTTTGCGGGGTCATGTGCCCGTCGCGCTGCTTGATGATGGCAATTTCCTGTTGCGCGGCCTCATTGCCGGGGTCGATTTCGGCGGCGCGCAGCAGCTCCACCAGCGCGGCCTGCTGGTTGCCGGCCTCCAGCAGTTTGCGCCCTTTGGTGACGTGAATTGCCGCGGCCGTTTCGCGCACGCGATAAAGCGCCGTGCGAAATCCCAGATCGCTGGGGTCCATCGAGTAGGCCTTCTGGTAAGCCTGATACGCCGCGTCGTAGTCCTGCGCAGCCTCTGCCCGCTCGCCGGCCTTGAAGTAGGACCTTGCCGACTCAGCGTGCAGCAGGACGCTGCCAAAGCCGCCCAGCAGAAGCGCCGTACACACGATCATCCAAAGCGCAGGTCGCGGCGCCCCGGAGGCCGCCCGCCGAAGAGCCCGCCGGCACGCCGGTCCTGCTTCCGTCTCCAGCCGCAGAATGCTCTGCCGGCCGCCCTTAGCCCTTCGATTCATGCGTGAATTTCCCATCCAACGATGCCCCATTCTAGCAAAGCCCCGCCTGCGCAGGCCGGGAATTCCCGTGCCCTGCTTCCCCTGCCTTCCCTCGCCGCACTCCGCCGGCTGCGGCCCTTCCCGGGCCCGATGCTACCCCGGGCCCGATGCTACGATGAAATTCTGAGGCAACCCGCCCATGGCCCGCCAAACCACACACGTGATCGTGCCCAAAGACGGCCCAGCGCCGCACAAGCCCGCCCGTCCGCGCGACCCGGTGGCTGCCGGGGAGCGAGACGCCGCCCAGAACCGCGCCGCCAGCCACAACTACTTCCTCCTTGAGAAATTCGAGGCCGGCCTGGCCCTGCGCGGCACTGAGGTCAAATCCGTCCGCGAGGGCAAGGCAAATCTCCGCGACTCCTACGGCATCATCAAGGACGGCGAGGCCTTCCTGCTGAACGTGCATATCGGTCCTTATTCCCACGGCAACCTCGCCAACCACGATGAAACCCGCACGCGCAAACTCCTCCTCCATCGCGAGGAAGTTCGCAAGCTACAGGCAAAGACGCAGATCAAGGGCCATACGCTCATCCCCACCCGGCTTTACTTCCGCCACGGCCGCGTCAAGTGCGAGCTGGCCGTGGCCAAGGGCAAGCAGGACTGGGACAAGCGCGAGACCGAGCGCCGCCGCGAGGCTGACCGCGAAGCCCGCTCCGCCATCAACGCCAACAAGCACCGCACGGGCCGCTAGCCGCCCGTTTTCCGCCCAACCCCATTGATTTTGAGGAGCCAATGAACGCCCAGCTTGCCTTTGCCGCCCCCGCTGAAATTGAGACCGAACTGCTGGCTGTGCTGGCCGTGGACAGCCAGACCGCCCAGGGCCACGACGCCGGGCCCGCGCCCCTGCTGCTCACCGCCGATGCCGCCGTCCAGGCCGCGGCCGCATCCGTGCTTTCCAGCGGCGAGTTCAAGGCCGGAACCCATGAGACCCTGCTGCTCCACGCGCCTGCGAGCCTCAAAGCCCGCCGCCTGCTGCTGGTGGGCCTGGGCAAGCAGGCCAAGGTGACCGTCCACTCCGTGCGCATTGCCGCCGGGACTGCCCTGCGCGCCTGCAAGCCCCGCGGACTGCGAGAGCTGGCTCTCATCCTGCCCGAAAAGCTGGAGGCTCCGCTCCATGCAATGGCGAGAGCCGCCGCGGAAGGCGCGATTGTCGGCGACTTCGACTCCGACACCTATCGCAGCGACCGCAAGGATCTCGCCGTCCGCTCCTTCACCGCCGTCGCGCCCGCATCGGCCGACAAATCCGCCCTTGAAGCTGCGGTTGCCGAAGGCCGCATCATCGCCGAAAGCCAGAACTTTACTCGCTCGCTGGTCAACGAGCCCGGTAACAAGCTCACGCCCACGCTCCTTGGCCAGCGCGCCGCCGCCATGGCCGCTGAAGTCGGCCTCGCCTGCGAGGTCCGGTCCACTGACAAGCTGCATGAGCTGAAAATGGGCGCGTTCTGGAGCGTCTCCCAGGGCTCCGCCGAGCCGCCCGCGCTCATCGTGTTGCGCTATGAGCCTGCCGGAGCGCCGGAGGGCCCCGTGCTCGGCCTGGTGGGCAAGGGCATCACCTTTGACACAGGCGGCATCTCGCTCAAGCCCGCCGACAAAATGGAGCTGATGAAGTACGACATGGCCGGCGGCGCAGCCATGCTGGGCGCCATGCGCGCCATCGCGCTGCTCAAGCCCCGCGTGCGCGTCCTTGGCATTGTCTGCGCGGCGGAGAACATGCCCGACGGCGCAGCCCAGAAGCCCGGCGACGTGCAGACCGCCATGTCCGGCAAGACCATCGAGGTCATCAACACCGACGCCGAAGGCCGGCTGGTCCTGGCCGACGGCCTGCACTATGCGAAGCAGCTTGGCGCAACGCACCTCATCGACGCAGCCACGCTCACCGGCGCAGTGGTCGTCGCTCTCGGCGCGCTCAACGGCGGCGCATTCTCCAACAACGACGAGGCCTACGCCAAGTTCGCCTCCGCGCTCGACACCAGCGGCGAAAATTTCTGGAGGCTGCCCGTCAGCGACGAGTACGCCGAGATGATCAAGTCCGACATTGCCGACATCAAGAACACCGGCGGCCGTCACGGCGGAGCCATCACCGCGGCTGAGTTCCTGCGCGCCTTTGCCGGCGACACGCCCTGGATTCACCTCGACATCGCCGGCATGGCATGGCTTGAGGACGCGCGGCCCTACATGGCCAAAGGCCCCAGCGGCGTCGCCGTCCGTTCCATTCTCGAGTGGGTGCGCAGCTACTCGGCCTAGCTACTCAGACTGAGAATCGCAAAGAGCAAGAAGAGCCGCGTCGCGGCCTTACATGGCTTCAGGGCTTTCAATGCCCAGCCAGCCCAGCACCGTCACCAGCTCGCGCAGCGCCACCGCAGCCGTGGCCAGCAGCAGCCTGCGCCGCGCCGGGTCCTCTTCGGTGAGGATGTGGTGCTTGTGGTAGAAGTTGTTGAACTCCTGCGCCAGTTGGAAGGCGTGTTTCGCCAGGTACGCCGGCTCTGAGGTGGCAATACACTGCTCCAGCACCGCGCGCCGCCGGCCCGCACGCAGCCACAGCGCCCACACGTCGGAATGCGCCGCCTCGCCCAGCTCTGCGCCGGCGCTGCCGCCCGCCGCGTCGAACTCTTCCAGCGCCGCCTCCGCCGTCGTGCCGCCCTTGCGAAAGATATTCCGCGCACGCACCACGGCGTACTGGATGTACGGCCCCGTCTCGCCCTCAAAGCTCAGCGCATCTTTGAAGTCGAAGGCGATGACCGAGTTGCGCGTGACCTTCAGCATGAAGTAGCGCAGCGCGCCAATCGCAATCTGCCCGGCAATGCGCTGCCGGTCAGCCTCGTCGCGTGCCGTCTGCCGCGCGTCCACCTCGGCCCGCGTGGCGGCAATCAGCTTGTCCATCAGGTCATCGGCCTTCACGCCAAATCCCTTGCGCCCGCTCACCTCAATGTACGCGCGCCCGCGATCCTCTTCCGGTACGTCGTAGCCAAGCTCTTCTGCGCAGCGCGGCGTCAGCGCCACCATCTCATAGCTGAAGTGCGTGTAGCGGTCGGCCTGCTCCGCATATCCCATGCCGCGCAGCGCCTGAATCACATTCGCCTGCGGGTCGCTCTGCCGCGCGTCAATCACGTTGTAAATCGCCTGCGCCCCGCCAAAATGCGGATGGTGCTGCTCGCCGTTCTCGCACGAGATCCAGCACTCGCGATCCGCATACGCAAAAAAAGGCTTGTAACCAAAATCACGACCCAGAAGACCAAACTTCCACAGGTGATAGGCAATGTCCTTGCCCACATAGGTCACCGTGCCGTTCGACCGCACAATCACCTTCGCGTCCTCGTCGGTCTCGCCCTCGGCCGTCTGCGCGCCCGGCCGCGTCATCACCCAGCAGCCCTTGTTCTTGCCCTCGTTCTCAAAGTAGAGCACGCCGGTCTTCTTCAACTGCTCAAAGGCCAGCTCCCAGAACTTGAGGTGCAGAATCTCGCTCTCGCGCGGCAAAAAGTCGTATTCAATACCGAGCCGCTGCATCGACTCCAGGTGCCGCCGCAGCACCGCCGTCGAAATCAGCTCCGCAATCTCCGCCGTCTCGTTGCCGCCATGCTCAATCGCGTGCAGCGTGTCGTAACGCAGGCGCTTGCGCGCCTCCTTCTCTTGGTCCGATCCCTCGCCATACCACTGCGAGGTCCGCGCATACAAATCCCAGCAGTAGAAATCAATTCGTTCGCCCCGCGCCGCCAGCTCCCCCAGCAGCGCGCGCACCTGGGCCGCATTCTTGCCTTGCAGGTGCAGCAGGCCCACCACCACATCCGCCACCTGCACGCCCGTGTTGTCGATGTAGTTCTGCACATCCACCTTTTGCCCGGCGGCGCGCAGCAGGCGCACAAACGTGTCGCCCAGAATCGCATTCCGCAGATGCCCAATGTGCGCGGCCTTGTTGGGATTGATGCTCGTGTGCTCCACCAGCGCATGAGTGCCTGGGTGCCCCATCCTTTCGCCAGTCTCATCGGCGAAAGGGTGGGTGGCCGCAAACGCAGCCATCCGCACCGCTTCGCCGCGGTCCAGCCGCGCGTTGATATACCCGGTTCCCGCGACCTCAAAGCTCGCGAAACCGCGGAGCGGCCCGAGCGCGGCCACAATCTCCTGCGCAATCATCTTGGGCGCCTTGCGCAGCTTGCGCGCCAGCTCAAAAGCCAGCGGACTGGCCAGTTCGCCGAACTCGAGCGTCGGCGGCATCTCCAGCGGAATCGCCTCGGGCTCGATCTCGTATTGCGCCTTCAGCACGGCGCGCATCCGTGCTTCCAGCCTCTTCTTCAGTTCCAGATACACAGTCGAAAGGCCTCAAAAATCATTGATTTTCAAGCTCGATTCTAACAGCCACCTGCCGTGGGACCAGCGTTCTTCATGCGCCGGTAATGGGTAGTTTTTAAGTTAGCGACTACACGACCGCGGCTATTTCGGACGAATCACGTTTACCGCGATGTCTGACTCGGTCTTGATGCGAATTGGCTGACCATCCTTCGTGGGCGGTTCAAACAACCAAGTCATCATCTGCTCGTGAATCTTCTCTGTAAGGGACTTGCTCGGGGATTTTTCAATGTTCACCATTTCGACTGTCCCGTCCGGGCCGACCTGAAGCGTGATGTGAACAGTGACTCGGCCATGCACCTTGTCATCGATGAAGACCGGCTCCAAGGAGCATGATACGCAGCGCAGTACTCCCGTAGGGAGTTTTGTCCCCAAAGGAGGTATTGTTTGTTCGTCAGGCAGTGGAACATCGGGAGATGCCTCAACGTCGGACGCCTTGCCGAGCGCAGCGCAGGTGACGCCTTGGTTTAGCGTGCAGATGTCTTCCCCTGCGACGGCCCATTTTGCCGTCAGCGCGCCTTTGGGAATCGCGGAGTAGGTCGTTCCCTGACGGAAGAAATCGACGAGCAAGGTGCCTGACGCCAAGCAGCCCTGAGAGTTGCAAATGACGCAATACTCCCAGTGGCAAGGATGAATCTGATTGGTTGTGTGTGTCCAATGCGTACCGTCGTCAGAGTAGGTAGCCATCGGAACGCCATGCCCGCCGCCGGGTTTGTCTTTTTCGACGACCTCATGCCCAGTCGCCCAATACTTGCCATCAACGCGCAGAAGGTCTTTGATCCCCGTGCTAGGCGGATCGTAAAAGCTCCAAGTCTTGCCGCCATCGATCGTCGCGAGGAATCCGCCCTCAGAGTATGGCCCCTCGGTGAGAACGGCGGCCATCTTTTCTGGTGAGAGGGCAACGAGAAAAGGCGTGAATGCGAAGCGCTTCAGTGTATCAGCAGGCTGTACGATCTGTTGGAGTGTATCGCTACCGTCGAGATAAAACAAAGACGGCGCGGTACGTAACAATCCGTGGGTCGGATCAGAGAATGAAGCGAGCAAAATAGTGTCACTTCCGAAGTGATGCGTATCCCATGTATTCCCCCCATCATTGGTGAAGAGAACCGTCCCTCCAGTTCCGTAGGCGTACCCAAACTTCGCAGAGAAGAACTCGATGCCAAAGAGCATCGCACCGGCACCAGATGCGCGGTGGTGGATAGTCCAGTTCTTACCGTCAGGCGAGGAAGCGATAGATTCATTAGGCCCACAGACCCAAAACGAGTCTTGATCGGAGACTATTGCGAGAGGGTGAAAACCTGGATTACTTGCCTGCCATGCCGGAGCTTGGGCGTAGGACGCCACACATGCCGAGAAACAAAGGATGAGTACGGCTTTGCGGATGTGCATGGCTGCCAATTTTATCGTACGGGAGCGCGCCCGGCACCGCATTCGCCTCTGCAGCGGGCATCTCCAGCATTGCTGTAGGATCACCGCCTACCCCGACCTTGCTCAGTTCCGGGATGGCTTCCGCGGGCTCCTGATCCCTGACATGCCGTAAGATGGTGAGTAGACTGCCTCAGGGGCTCCGATGACGACTTGGGGAACTCGAAAGCCAACGCCCGTCCATGACCGAATCCACACCCGCTGCTGCCCGTTTTTACCTCACCACGCCCATCTACTACGTGAATGCGCGGCCGCACCTGGGCCATGCCTACTCCACCATCGTCTGTGACGCCATTGCCCGCCGCAAGCGGGCCCTAGGCATTGAAACCTGGTTCCTGACCGGTACCGACGAGCACGGCCAGAAGATTGAGCGCAGCGCCAAGCTCGCCGGCCGCACGCCCCAGGAGTTCGCCGACGGTGTCAGCGCGGAATTCCGCGGCCTCTGGGACAAGCTCGGCCTCACCTACGACGACTTCATCCGCACCACATCCGAGCGGCACGTACGTGGCGTTCAAAAGCTCTTTACTGCCCTGAAAGACCGCGGGTACATCTACAAGGGCTCTTACACCGGCCAGTACTGCGTCTTTGACGAGCTCTACGTCGACGGCCCTCCCGGCACGCCCTGCCCCGACTGCGGCCGCATGACCGAAACCGTGAGCGAAGAAAACTACTTCTTCAAGCTCTCCGCTTTTGAGCGCCGGCTGCTTGAGTTCTACGAGGCCAACCCCAACTTCATGGGCCCGGAGTCCACCCGCCGCGAGGTGCTTTCCTTCGTGCGCGGCGGCCTCAAGGATCTCTCCGTCAGCCGCACCAGCTTCTCCTGGGGCATTCCCGTTCCCGGCGATGAAAAGCACGTGGTCTACGTCTGGCTCGACGCGCTGGCAAATTACATCACCGCTCTCGGCTGGGGCGCGGAAGACGACCACCTCTTCAAAAAATTCTGGCCGGCTGACATCCACCTCATCGGCAAGGAAATCAGCCGCTTCCACTGCGTCTACTGGCCCGCCTTCCTCATGGCCGCCGGCATTGCCCTTCCCCGCTCGGTCCGCGCCAACGGCTGGCTGCTGTTCGACCAGGGAAAAATGTCCAAGTCACGCGGCAACATTGTCCGCGCGGAAACCGTGCACACAGTCCTCGGCGCCGACGCGCTGCGCTACTTCCTGCTGCGCGAAATCCCCTTCGGCCAGGATGGAAACTTCAGCTTTGATGCGCTGGTGCAGCGCTACAACGGCGACCTCGCCAACGGCTATGGCAACCTTGTCAGCCGCGTGGTCAACATGGTCCACAAGTATTTTGGCGGCACGGTGCCGCCCGCCGGAGCCGTCGCGCCCGCCGAAGAGAATCTTCGTTCGAGCGCCGAGCGAATCCTCACAGAGTTTGCCGCCGCCTTTGACGATCTGAATTTCTCTGACGCGCTCAAGGCTCTCTGGTCGCTGGTGGCGGAAACCGACGGCTACCTGACCGCGCACGCACCCTGGAAGAAGCCCGCCGGCCGCAGCGATGCCGACCATGCCGCGCTGCAAGCGCGCGTGCTTGCCACGGCTGCCGAATCCATCCGCATCATCACCGCGCTGGCCTATCCCATCCTGCCGGAGGCGACGGCCAAAGTCTGGAGCCAGCTCGGCCTTGGCTCCCTCGCCGGCGCGGCAAAGCAATCTTTCCTCGCAACCCTTGCGTGGGGCGGCCTGCCCGCCGGAACCCGATTCCTTGAGCCGGCACCGCTCTTTCCCCGCGCAGAAAAGGAGGCTATCGAACGTATGCAGAACCTCGAAGACCAGAACAATTCCAGCACCCCCGGCGACGCCGGCGAAGTGAAGCAGCCCGCAAAGGCACCCGCCGCGCCGCCTGCAGCCACCATTCCGCCCGCGCCCATTCCGCAGGCAGCAGCAGTGACTGCCTTGCCGCAATCGCAACCCCAGGCGGCGCAGCCGCAGTCAGCCTCACCGCAGGTGATCACCATTGACGACTTCGCCAAAGTCGAGCTTCGCGTGGCCCAGGTTCTCGTTGCCGAGCGCATTCCAAAGGCCGACAAGCTGCTGCGCCTCGAGGTCGATCTCGGCTACGAGAAGCGCCAGATTCTCGCCGGCATCGCCGAGTACTACGAGCCGGAAAAGCTCATCGGCCGCAAGATTGTGATTGTGGCCAACCTGGCCCCGCGCAAAATGCGCGGCCTGGAGTCAAACGGCATGCTGCTGGCCGCCTCCCTGCCGGACGGCGCGCCGGTCCTCGCCGGATTTCTTGAAGAAGTCCCCCTCGGCGCGCGGCTCAAGTAGCTCCGCGCAGAGCTGGTACCCGGAGTTCCCTGGTGCTCATCGACTCCCACGCCCATCTCGACAGCCCGCGCTACGCCGAGGACCGCGAAGCCATGCTCGCCCGCGCACAGGCGGCCGGCGTGGGTGCGGTGCTCTCCATCGGCATCGGCGAAGGGTCCTCCGAGATGCACCAGGCCTTCGAGCTCTGTCGCGAATTCAACGGCAAGCCCGGCATGCCGCGCCTCTTCGCCAGCGCCGGAGTTTACCCGCACAATACGCCTGAAATCGATGACGCCGTACTTGCCAGGCTTGACAGCCTGCTCGCTGAATCTGAGGTCATCGGCTGCGGCGAAATCGGCCTCGACTACTACCACGAGGGCGCGCCCCACGACGTGCAGCGCGCCGGCCTCATCCGCCAGCTTGAGGTGGCCGCCCGCCGCAAACGCCCCATCCTCATCCACTGCCGCGGCGCCAACGAGGGCACAGACGCCTGGGACCACCTTCTGCTCACGCTCGATACCTACTGGCGGCACACGGGGCTCGGCGGCATCATGCACTGCTTTGGCGCCGGATGGGAACAGGCGCAACGCTCGCTCGACCTTGGCTTCCTTATCTCCTTCGCCGGCAACCTTACTTACCCCAAAGCTGAGCCCCTGCGCGACGTTGCCGCGCGCCTGCCGCTCGATTCGGTACTGGTTGAAACCGATGCTCCCTGGCTCACGCCTGCGCCTGACCGCGGCAAGCGCAATGAGCCTGCCTTTGTCACGCGCACCGCGCGAACCCTCGCCGGCCTGCTCAGGGTTGACCACGAACGCCTGGCCCAGGCCACCACGGAAAACTTCTGTCGCCTGTTCCATCTGCCGCCCGGCGTGGGAAACTGAGAGTGTCGCGCCGGCACGCTCCGGCCCATCGAGGTTCGAATCATGGCACAGGACAATTCATTCGACATCGTCAGCAAGCTGGACCTGCAGGAGGTCCGCAACGCCATTGACCAGGCGCTCAAGGAGATTCGCCAGCGCTTTGACCTGAAGGACTCCCACTCGGAGATTACCCTTGAAGACGCCGACTCCATCCAGCTCGCCTCCGCCGGCGAGTACAAGCTCGAAGCCATCAAGGAAATCCTCGGCCAAAAGCTCGTCAAGCGCGGCGTCTCCCTCAAGCACCTCACTTACGGCAAGCTCGAGCCCGCGGCCGGCCAGTCCGTCCGCCAGAAAATCTCCCTCCAGCAGGGCATCCCCACGGAAAAAGCCAAGGAGATTGTTCGCCTGGTGAAGGACTCAAAAAAGAAGGTGCAAGCCAGCATTCAGGGCGATACTGTGAGAGTATCCGGCAAGGACCGCGACGACCTGCAGGCCATCATCGCGCTGCTGCGCGGCCGTGACCTCGGCGTGGATTTGCAGTTCACCAACTACCGAACCAACTGAGCCGCGACTTCGGCGGTTTCCGCGGCATCCAACACGTATCCGGGAAATCCGCACACGCTGCAGAACAAAACGGAAAGCAAACACCATTGAGCACTTTGGCGATAGCAACGGCGAGAGAAGTCTTCGATCTGCTGCGGGAAGATCTTGTAGCCATCGAGCAGGAGCTGGGCCGCGACGCGGCCTCCAGCGTGAGCACCATCACGGAGATTGCCGAATACCTGCGCGAGAGCGGCGGCAAGCGGATCCGCCCCTCTCTGTTGCTGCTCACCGCGCACCTGCTCGGCTACTCCGGCCCCGGCGCCATCCGCCTTGGCGCGGTGGTGGAAATGGTCCACACCGCCACGCTGGTCCACGACGACATCATCGACGGCGCCAACACCCGCCGCGGCCGCCCCTCGCCCAACACCACCTGGGGCAATGAGAAATGCGTCCTGGCCGGCGACTGGCTTTACATGCAGGCCTTCAAGGTCGCGCTCGAAGAGAAAAGTCTCCGCGTCCTCGAGCTGCTCATCGGCCTCACCCAGCAGATGGTCGAGGGCGAGCTGCTGCAAATCCAAAAGCTCGGCAAAGCCGTCTCTGAGGCCGAGTACTACGACCTCATCTTTCGCAAAACCGCCTGCCTTTTCTCGGTCTCCATGCGCCTGGGCTCAGTGCTTTCCGGCGCAACGGAGGCGCAGGAGGCTGAGCTGGCTCATTACGGCCGCTCCGTCGGACTCGCCTTCCAGATTGTCGACGATGTTCTGGACCTCACCGCCACTGAGGAGGTGCTGGGCAAGCCCGTCGCCAGCGATTTGCGCGAAGGCAAGACGACGCTTCCCGTCATCCACTCGTTTGACCATGGCAGCGCGCACGACCGGCAGATTATCCAGCGGGTCCTGGACGACCGCAGTTTTGAGAACGCCAGCCGCAGCCAGTTGCAGGAGATTCTGGCGCGCAACGGCTCAGTGGAGTACGCCATGGGCCTCGCCGACCGCCATGCCGAACAGGCCCGCCAGGCGCTGGCCGGATTCCCTGATTCCGACTTCCGCCGCGCCCTGCTCTGGGTTCCCGACTTCGTCGTCGCGCGCGAAAAATAGGACCCATGGGAGACGCCGTGCAGGAAGACTCAACCGAAGACGCAACGCAGGAGATGTGGACCCAGGTCGACAACTATTTCGGCTGCCGGCTGGTCTCGCCAGACCCGGCCTTTGAGGCCGTGCTGCGCGCCAATCACCAGGCAGGCCTGCCCGCCATCGACCTCACTCCTCTGCAGGGCAAATTTCTTCATCTGCTGGCTCACATGCGCGGAGCGCGGCGTATTCTTGAGGTCGGAACCCTCGGCGGCTACAGCACGCTGTGGCTCGCCCGCGCGTTGCCGCCCGGCGGCCTTCTCGTCACGCTGGAGCGCAACCCTGACCACGCCCGCGTCGCCACTGAAAATCTGAAGAATGCCGGCGTTCTTGAGCGCATCAGCCTGCGCCTGGGCCGCGCTTCAGACTCCTTGCGCGCACTTGTGGATGCGGGTACGGAGCCCTTCGACCTCATCTTCCTCGACGCCGACAAGGCCGGCCTGCCCGAGTATCTCGACTGGTCGCTCAAGCTCGCGCGCATCGGAACCATCATCCTCGCCGACAATGTTGTCCGCGAAGGCCGGGTTCTCGATGCAGCCAGTGACGACGCTGACATCCAGGGCATCCGCCGATTTGCTGAGCGCTTAGCCGCCGAGCCCCGCCTCAGCTCCACCGTGCTGCAAACCGTCGGCATCAAGGGTTACGACGGCTTCGCTCTCGCCGTGGTTGTCGCGTAAATTTCGCATCAGCGCTTCGAATCAGCTGGCGGAGGCGTCGGTCATCCTCGCCCGTAGCGCCTCGGCGTAGTGCTCCGGCAGCGGCTTGCGGTTCAACTGGTCGTCGCACACCACATGCACCGTCTCGCCCTCGGCCAGGAGCTTCCGCTCTTCCCCTTTCTGGGCAGCCTTGCGCCAGATCTGATAGGCAAACTTGATCACTGATCCGCGCAGCATCGACGGCCGCGTCTCAATCAGAATTTCGTCGTCATAGCGCGCCGGCGCGCGGTAGCGGCAGGTAGCCTCCACCACGGGTAGAATGCACTCGTGCTCTTTTTCCAGTTGGCTGTAGGCCAGCCCCAGCGAGCGCAGCAGCTCCACGCGCCCCAGCTCAAACCACACCAGGTAGTTCGCGTAGTACACGATGCCCATCTGGTCGGTCTCCGCGTAGCGAACCCTTACCTGGTGTACATTCGCCGCCATCGCTTCTCTCGTCTCCGGCCTTGCGGGCTCGCCTAGGGCTTGCCATGCATGAAAATCGACAGCTTCGTCACGTCGTTGTAGCTCACGTAGACAAAGAACACCACAAGCACCACCAGCGCGGCCTGGTACATGCGTTCCTTCACCTCGATGCTGATGTCGTGGCGCATTACGCTCTCAATCAGCAGGAAAAAAATCAACCCGCCGTCCAGAATCGGAAACGGCAGCAGGTTCAGAATGCCCAGGTTCAGGCTGATCTCAGCGGCCACTTCGAACTTGGGCCACCAGTGCTTGGTCTCCGCCGCCTGCCCGGCCACCTGCGCAATGCCTACCGGCCCGGAAAGCTGCTTGATGGACACCTGGTGCTTCAACAGGCGCCCAAGCATGTCGAAGATCATCGTTGAGCCCATGGTGCAAAAATCCGTTGAGGCCGTCACCGCATCGCCAAACTGCATGGGCCGCCGGACGGCCGGCGGATAAGTGAGCTCCTTGCGCTCAAAGCCCAGCATCCACCCCGTTCCTTCCTTGTGGGGATGCACAAGCATCGGCGGCAGCGTTTTGCCGTCGCGCTCCACCGTCAGCGTCACGGGCTTGCCCTTGCCATCCTGCAGGTAGTCGCTCAGCGGCTCCAGCGAGTGGAACTTGTACCCATCCACGGCCACAATCGAGTCATTCGCGCGCAGCCCGGCCTTTTGCGCGGGCGAACCCGCCGTCACCGCGTTCACGCCGATCGGGCCAATCGCAAAGTGCAGGTCCAGCCCCAGCGTATCCAGGCTCGTGCCGCCTCTCAGGCCGGTCCCGGCAGGCAGGCTCAGTGAGGTTGACACCTGCTTTCCATCCCGCTCCACCGTCACCGGAACCGTCTGGCTTGCATCCCGCCTCGCCGTCTCCAGCAGCGTCTCCAGGTCTGGATTCGTCGCCGCGCCAAAGCGCGTGACGACGTCGCCCGGCTCAATCCCCGCCTTGTCCGCCGGCGAGTTCAACGTCACATATTCCACCAGCGACTGCGGCAGATTCGGAACCTCGTTGATCCAGCCGAAGTAAAGGACCATCAGCACAAAGGCCAGCACAAAGTTGGCCGCCGGCCCGGCCACGCCAATCAGCATCCGCTGCCAGCGCGGATGCGACGTGAATGCACCGGGGTCGTCGGCATGCTGCTCCTCGCCGGGCAGCTCGCCCGTCATCTTCACAAAGCCGCCAATAGGCAGCAGGCACACCTTGTAGTCGGTTTCGCCGTATTTGACGCCGAACAACCGCGGCCCCATGCCGACCGAAAACGCCTCCACGCGAACGCCACAGAGCTTTGCCACCGCAAAATGCCCGAATTCGTGCACCACTACCATCAGTGCAATCAGGACAAGGAAGGCGAGTGCGGAAACCAGAAAAGCGTGCATAAGTATGTGATTCAATCCTTGGGGCCGCATCCGTCAGCGGGCAGGTCCGGCCATTGCCTCGGCCGTCAGCTCCCGCGCGCGCTCTCGCGCAGTCCGGTCCGCCGCCAGCACCTCGGCAATCGTTGCTGGATGCGCCTCCGGAGTGGATGCAAGCACTCCTTCAATTGTACGCGGAATGCCCATGAATGGGATGCACCGGTCCAGAAACGCCTCCACCGCCACCTCGTCGGACGCATTCAGCGCAATGCAGTGCGCTCCGCCCTTGGCCGCCGCCTCATAGGCCAGCCGCAGGCACGGGAACCGCTCGAAATCCGGCTGTTCAAAGTCCAGCTGCTTCAGCGCCGCCAAATCGAAGGTCAGCGACGAGGCCGGCCGCTCCGGATAGGCCAGCGCATACAGAATCGGCAGCCGCATGTCCGTCACCGAAATCTGCGCCAGAATTGACCCGTCCACAAACTCCACCAGCGAGTGCACCGTGGACTGCGGATGCACCGTCACGCGCACTTTTTCCGGCGGCACGTCAAACAGGCGGCACGCCTCGATAATCTCCAGCCCCTTGTTCAGCATCGTTGCCGAGTCAATCGTGATCCGCCGTCCCATCACCCACGTCGGGTGCTTCAGCGCCTGCTCCGGCGTAATGCCCGCAAAGGCCTCCAGCGGCAGCTTGCGAAACGGCCCGCCGGAAGCCGTGAGCCAGATGGTCTTCACCTCGCCGTGAGCGCCCACGCGCATGCACTGGTGCACCGCGTTGTGTTCGCTGTCGATGGGCAGAATAGGCACATTCCGCGCGCGCGCCGCAGCCGTCAGAATCTCGCCCGCGGCCACCATGCATTCCTTGTTCGCCAAGCCCACAGGTTTGCCAGCCACAATCGCCGCGTGCGTCGCCTCCAGCCCAGCCACGCCCACAATCGCGGACACCACAAAATCCGCCTCAGCCAGCGTGGCGCAGGCCACTGTGCCCGCCGCGCCCCAGGCCGTCTCCACGCCGGTCACGCCCGCTTTTTTCAGGCGCGCCGCCAGTTCCCCGGCCAGCTCCTCGGTCGCCATCGAAACCAGCTTCGGCCGCCAGCGCACAGCCTGCGCGCAGGCCTCGTCCACGTTGCGCCCGGCCGCCAGCGTGGCCACCTGGTAGCGCTCAGGAAACTGCTCAACAATGGAAAGGGTGCTTTGCCCAATGGAGCCGGTGGAACCGAGAATGGCGAGTCGTTTCAATGGCTGGCTTGGTCCGGGGGCCGCGGCCCGGCAGCAAGGGAATCTTCCCGCCCGGGCATTGCGTGCCCGCTAACGGATAACCAGAGCGTACCACAGCAGCGGAGCCGCCAGCAGCAGTGCGTCAATGCGGTCCAGCACGCCTCCATGGCCCGGCAGCAGCGTCCCGGAATCCTTCACGCCCGCTGACCGCTTCAGGGCTGACTCGGCCAGGTCGCCCACCTGCGCGGCCACATTCACCACCGCCGCCATCCCCAGCCACCAGCCCCACGCCGCATCCACAAAACTCAGCCGCGTAAAATTCCCGTGCGCCAGCAACGCGCTCAGCTCCAGCAGCCCGCCCGTCACCGCCACGCTGCCCAGCACACTTGCCACAGCGCCTTCCCAGGTCTTCTTCGGGCTCAGGCTGGGCGCCATCCTGTGCCGGCCCCACATCCGCCCCACATAAAGCGCGGCAATGTCCCCTGACCACACCGCGCACAGCAGAAACACCACCAGCGACGGCCCATTCGACAGGTCCCGCAGCATCGGCAGCGCCAGCAGCGCCAGCCCCACATAAAGCATCGCGAAGACCGCCGCCGAGGCATCCGCCAGCACCCTCTCCACCGGCGACCGGAAGACGCAGTACACCACCAGCGCCAGGCACAGCGCGCCAAAGATGGAGAGTGTCAAGTCAGGCCACTCAAAGTTGCCGGCAAAAAAGAGAACCAGCGCGACTGAGGCTGCCACCCGAGGCGGCCGCGCCCCACACTGCTCGGCCAGCCCCAGGTACTCCCACCCCGCCAGCACCGCAACCACGGCAACAGCCAGTGAAATCAGCCACTTGGGACCCACAAACACCAGCGCCAGCACCGCCGGCGCCAGAATCAAAGCGGTCAAAACACGTTTCATTCAGGGTTGAGCATACACTGCCGGACCATGCTCGCATTTGCATCAATTGCGAACTCTCAAGAATATGCGAACAAAAGACAGACTGTCTATCACAGTTTGACATTCTGTCAATATTCGCTATTCTTTTTGTAGGGGTCGACGTTGATGGAGGCAAATATGCATTACGGATTAAGCGATCAAGTTAGGGCCCGAGCCAGGATGAGCTACGTCCGACCAGCCATCCAAGCCGGAAAGCGCCAGTTCTCAATTTCCGTCAAGGAATTGCTGCGGGACCTGGAGTCACAAGGTTTCCCTGCAAATCATGCAAGGCAGGTTTGCATGGCACTTTCCAGCGGTAAATTTTTGCGCGAAAACAATATCGACATCCATAGAATTGATGGTCCCCCGTCGAAGACCAGCACGACGGTGGTTATCCATTACCAGATTGCACCCGGCAAAACACAGAGCGAGCAGGAGGCGCAACGAACGATGGAGAATCCAATCCATCCGGCCAACGAAACTCCCGAGGAATGGGCTCACCGTTTGACGGGAAAAATCTCGGGACTTCTTAAGGACGAACTCGCGGAGTACGGCGGCGGCGATGCATTCTTACGGTGGGTGCGTGGATACGACGACGAGGATGCGGCATGAGCCGCATTTACTGGGACACAATGCTTGTAATTTATCTGCTGGAAGGCCACCCTGGTTTTCGGCCGCGCGCAGAGCACCTTCTGGTGAGATCCAAGCGTCGAAACGACGCACTTTTTACCAGCCATCTGGCTCTTGGCGAAGTGATGGCAAGTGCGGCAAAGTCACCAGACCCAGGCAAGACACGTATAGTCCAGGAAACTTTGCAGGAGATAGGCTTTACATTCCTGCCATTCGATCATGGGGCTGTCGAGCCATTCAGTCTGCTCCGCGCAAAACACAAACTCAAGATCGCGGATTCCATCCACCTTGCCTGCGCCGCGTCCGCCGGAATCGACCTATTCCTCACCGGCGACAAACAACTCCTCAACCTCGACATCCCCGGAATCCAGTTCATCGCGGATTTCAACACATCGCTGCTTTAACAGGTCTTCAATAGGATTGGGAATGTTCTTAAGTCCTGTTCACCCTCACCCTGCCGCGATGCGTACCCGCTCCAGGTTCTCTTGCACCTCGCCGCAGCCCTCGCCAATGCCGCCAAAGCGCCGCTCGCGCCGCTGAAAGTCGGCAATCGCCTCCAGCAGATGGATGCCGCGGAAATCCGGCCACAGCCGCTCCGTCACGTAAATCTCGGTATACGCAATCTGCCACAGCAGGTAGTTTGAAATCCGCATCTCGCCCGAGGTGCGGATCAGCAGGTCAGGGTCCGGCATGTGCGCCGTGTACAGGTGCCGGTGAATATCCTCTTCGGTCATCCGCTCCGGGCTCAGGTGCTTGCGCGCCATCTCCTCGGCCAGCCCGCGAAAGGCATCCACAATCTCTGACCGTCCGCCGTAATTCAGCGCCAGCGTCAGCGTCGTGCCCGTGTTCTTCGCCGTCGTCTCCGCTGCCCAGCTCATCTTGTCCTGCACCTCGGGCGGCAGCTCATGCGTGCGCCCGATGTACCGGATGCACACGTTGTTGTCCATCATGCGCTGCACGTTGTTTTCAAGGTAGCTCTTCAGCAGCCGCATCAGAAAGTTCACTTCCGCCCGCGGCCGGCGCAGATTGTTCTCCAGTGAAAACGCGTAGAGCGTCAGCCACGGCAGCCCGATCCGCGAGGCCGTCTCCGTCACCAGTTGCACGCTTTTCGCGCCCTGCTGGTGGCCCAGGAACCGCTTCAATGAGCGGCGGCCTGCCCAGCGCCCGTTGCCGTCCATGATGATGGCCACATGCTCCGGCAGGCGCTCCGGCTTCAGGCTCGCGTACAACGCGCGCTCTTCGGCCGTCAACTCGTGAATGCGAAGCGTGCCGGAAGGGTGCAAGGTATCAAGCCTCTGCAAGGTAATGGGCGGTCTTGTCCGCGCTGGACTGATAAGCTCTGAAACCCGCGCCGCGCAACGCGGTTCAGCCCTTGCTGCCGGAGGAAGAGCACGGCACCATCGACCGTAGCACATGCGGCGAGCCGCCCGCAAAGCCTCCCTGTAGCATGCCGGCACAGGTACCGCGCCGCGCGGGCGAAGGCCGCCCGCGCCGGATATGGGAAGATACGCAGTTCCGGTTTACGCAGTTCGCCGACGGCCCATCGCCATGTCCCGCGCGGAACCGTACACAAGCGTCCGGTGCAGCGAGTCCAGTTGGGGCAGCATCGCCGCCAGTTCCGCCAGAAACGGATCTGAAAGTATCGACGCAACCTCTTCCTCGCGCCGGCTCCGGGCATCGCGCACCAGTTGGCACACTTCCACTTCCAGCGCCTTCGCCAGCCGTTCCAGCGAGCCCAGCGTCGGAATCGCCTTCCCGTTTTCGATCTTGGAAATGTAGGTCCGCGGAACCTGCATCCGGCCGGCAAGCTGCCGCTGGCTCAGGTGGCGTGCGCGGCGAATCTCGCGCACCTGGCCAGCCACTTGCAGCCCGGCTTCGGTCGTCGCAGCGGGTGCCTGGGCCGTCACCAGTTGGGGGGCTAGGGGTGCGGGCTCCTCGATGTCAAGGGGCCTCCGGCATTTCCGGCATAGAGAGTTGCTGGTTCTGAACTGCACCAGGCTGCAAAAATCGCAGCGTACAACCTCTCGCGTTTCCACGCTTACAGGAGTCGTCGCCATCGTTTCGGTGCGGAGTGCCAGAGCTTGGCTTCCGCGGTGCTGCTTTGCACCGTGATACGTGCTACTGTCGGGGGAATGAACCATAATTGTCAAGTAGAAACTTGGGGTCGACCCGAAGTTTCACCCATCATACCCCGTAAAACCCGAAAAAGCACGAACCAAATGCAGCAACATGTACGATAAATTTCATGAGCCCTGAGGACACCGCACACTCTTTCTTCGGCCGCCGGCAGGCCTGGCAGCTCCTTACCGAGTGGACCCAGGGCGAGAGCCTGCGCAAGCACGCCCTCGCCGTGGAAATCTGCCTCTCCGCCTGCGGACGCGCCGAAGCCGACCGCCTGGCCCTTGCCGGGGCCGAACGCGACGCCTTCCTTGAGCTCTACGCCACCACCGGCCTACTCCACGACTTTGACTACGAGCGCCACCCCACCGCCGACGAGCATCCCTTTGTCGGCGTCCGTGAGCTTGAGCGCCTGGGCTGGCCCGAGCCCCTGCGCACCGCCATCCTGGGCCACGCGCAATACTCCGGCGTGCCGCGCCAGACCCACCTTGCCAAAGCCCTCTTCGCCTGCGATGAGCTGGCCGGCTTTCTTACCGCCTGCGCCCTCGTCAAGCCCGGCAAATCCCTCGCCGAGGTTGAAGTTCCCAGCGTGCGCAAAAAAATGAAGGACAAGGCATTCGCCCGCGGCGTCAACCGCGACGACGTGATTCAGGGCGCAGCCGAACTGGGCGTCGAGCTTGACACGCATGTTGCCTTTTGCCTGGAAGCGATGAAGCAGCGGGCCGGGGAATTGGGGCTGTGACCGAGAATTGCTCAGCGAAGATTCACATCTTCACGCCAGCGGATTCTTCGCCCGCAGCTCGGCCACAATCTCCGCTGCGGCCTTGCGCGCCTCGTCGGCGCGGTCCGGCGGAAAGCTAATGGCTCCCACCCGCGCATGCCCGCCGCCGCCGTAGCGCTCGCACACCTGCGCCAGGTTCACCATCTTTGCCGGGTCGGCCTTCGTCCACGGATTTGAGCCCACTGAAACCTTGGTCCGGAAGCTCGACTTCGACAAGCCAATCGAGTAGGTCGCCTGCGGATGCAGATAGTACGGGATGAATTTGTTGTAGCCTTCCTGCGGCTGGTCCGTAATGTCAAAAAAGATGGTCCCGTCGCGCGCTTCGCTGCGCTCCCGAATCAGGCTCACGGATTGCTGGTGCCGCGCGAGCAGCGGCGGCAGCAGCGGCGCAACGAACGGCTGGGTCAGCACCTCGGCCAGCGGCATCTCCGTCAACAGCGGAATCAGCCGCGGAATAAACTCCGGGTCCTGGGTCGATTCGATAATCAGCGTCAGCTTCATCGCCGGAGCGGCCATCTCCACGGCGGACTCCGGACTCTCGTACCGCGCGCCGTCCACGATATTTGCCCAGTGGATCAGTTCCGCAACGGGCCTGGTGTCAAATCCGAACTCGGTCTCTGCAATGTGCGCCAGAAAGCTGGTGCACGAAGTGTAATCCGGATCGAAAAACTTGCGCCTTGCGCATGCCGCATCGCGCTTGCAGGCCTGGAACCCCGCGAAGTCCTCGGGCGTTAAAAATGCGGACTGGTGATGGTCAAACCACCAGGTAATCCGCGGCGACGGCGAATATTTGAAGTCAACAATCGCGTTCTCGTCGCCCGTGAACTCGCCCTCGTCAAAGAGCGCTCCGGCCCGGTGCACAAGCCCGTGATACTCATACGCCGCGTCCCCGGCCACGCACTCGCGATGAAACCGCGAAAACAGCGATGCCGAGCACGCTCCGTCAAAACATTTGTCGTGATAAAAGACCCGAACCCGCAAGTTCCGCCGCTCCCTGCCGATAAACTCTCCGGATAGCCGGAATGTTCAGCATCAAGGGCCGGGCCCCGTGTGTCAAGGCAGGCACCGTGGCCGCGCCCGCCGTCTGCGGTTCAAGATAGAATGCTGGCCAGCGGCGATCCACAGCCCCAGCACAGCCCCAGCAAGGAGATTGCATGGACTCCGAGGTTCTTCCCCCGGCCACTGACGCCGCTTCCACCAGCAACCCGTCCCTTCCACCGGAACAGCCCGGCCGGGACGTGCCCCAGCCTGGTCCGGCGCCCGACCCGAGTGCTGGTCCGAGTACCGGCCCGCTCCCTCATCCGCTCCCGCACCCGCTCCGTGACCCGCTCGGCGTCCGCCTTTTTCTTGGGCCGCAGGGCCTGCGCGCCGGATGGTCCGTGGCCCTTTTCGGAATCTTCTACTATCTCGTGCTGGTCCTTGGCACCATGGTCGCCTTCTTTTCTGACCGCTCGCTTTTGGACTTCCATTTCACGCCCGGCAATACGGCCATTGCGGAAGCCATTCCGCTCTTCGCCATCCTCGTCGCCGGCTACATCCTCTCGCGGTTCGAGCGCCGCAACTTCACGGACTACTACCTGCGCAGCGCGCGCCCGGTCTCGGAGTTCCTGTGGGGTGCTGCCGCGGGTTTCATCGGATTGTCGGCGCTGGTCGCCATGCTCGCCGCCGGCGGATGGATCCACCTTGACCACGCACCGGCCTTCGGCCTTTCGCTTCTCCGCTCCTGCATCCTGTGGACCGTCGCCTTCTGCTTTACAGGATTCTTTGAGGAGGGCTCCTTCCGCTGCTATCTGCAGTTCACGCTCACACGCGGCATCAACTTCTGGTGGGCGCTGGCGGCCCAGGCGGCCATCTGCGGCATCATGCTTGCCTTCAGCCACGGTCTTGGCGCCTATGGCGTCTACGCCTTTGCCGCCCTGGGACTGGCGCCGTGCCTCATCGTGCATCTGCGCCGCACCTCCCACTCCGGCTTCTGGCAGGCTGCCTGGGTCACCTCCACGGGCTTTGCGGCGTACCACACCGGCAACTCCGGCGAAACCGCCTTCGGCATCTTCGCCGTCGCGGCCATCGGCTTAGTCTTCTGCGTCGGCATTCGCGTCACGGGCTCCGCATGGTGGGCCATCGGCTGCCACGCCGCATGGGACTGGGCGGAAACCTTCTTCTACGGCACCGCCAACAGCGGCAATGTTCCGCACGGCAGCTTCTTTGCCACCTCACCCGCCGGCAAAATCCTGTGGAGCGGCGGCACGTGCGGCCCGGAAGGCAGCCTTCTCATCCTTCCCGCCATGCTCTTTCTCCTCGTCCTGTTGTTTGTGTACGCGCGCCTGCGCGAGACCGGCTCTTTGCCTGCCGCGTCCGGCCATCCTTTATCATCCTGACAATCCCATGCGCCTCTGGCTCAACCGCACCGGCGAAGTCTCCCTCCGCGAGCAGCTCGCCACGCAGGTTGTCCTCGGCATCCTCTGCCGCGAGCTCGCGCCCGGCCAGCGATTGCCCTCCACGCGCGATCTCGCCCGCCGCTTCGGCATCCATGCCAACACGGCAAGCGCCGCCTATCGCCAGCTTGAGCGCGAAGGCTGGCTTGAATTCCGTCACGGCAGCGGAGTGTTTGTTTGCCGCTCGCATCCCTCCGCTCCACCCGCGCCGGAGCTTGCGCTCGATCACTCGCTTGACCAGCTCATCGGCGATCTGGTGGCCCGCGCGCGCAGGCTTGGCGCGCCAACGGCTCTCGTCCAGGCGCGCCTGCGCCGCTGGCTTGCGCTCGCGCCGCCCAGCCGCTGGCTCCTCGTCGAACCGGACCCCGCGCTCGCCCGCATCGTGATTGCCGAGCTCGCTCAGTCTCTCGCCCTGCCCATCTCCACCTGCACGCCGCAGGAACTCGCGCAGCCCGCCTCGCTCCCCGGCGCGCTGGCGCTCGTGTTGCCCAGCAAGGCCGCCATGGTCCGCAAGCTCATGCCCGCCGGTGCGGAACTCGTCGTTCTTGATGTCAATCCTGTCGCCGCCGCACTCGGCAGCCATCTTCCCGCGCCCTCGGGCGTCCTGGTCGCGGTCGCCTCCGGCTGGAATCAATTTCAGCGCATCGCGCAAACCATGCTCACCGCCGCGGGCTTCGCGCAGGAGAGCCTCCTCGTCCGCGACACCACGCAGCCCGGCTGGAAGCGCGGCCTGTCCACCGCCGCAGCCGTGGTGTGTGACGCGGCCACCGCCGCCCAGTTGCCCACACCCAGCCGCGCCATCGTCTTTCGACTGGTTGCGCCCTCCACACTCGCCCAGCTTCGCCAAACCGAGTCCCATCTCACCGGCTCTTCCGCCAGTTCCGCATTGTGACAGCTCCGAATCTGTCCTAATCGCGCCCGCCTGCCCACGCCTTCGCTCCTACCATCGCCCTGAATACCCGTGAAAAGGAGTTCAGGCAATGCGATTGGTTCTCTTCTTCTCTGTTGTGCTGGTTTTCGTCCTTCTCCTCGCGGCCTTCGCCGCAGGACAAACCACTCCCCAAACTGCGCCGCCCAACCCGCCGGCCTCAACTCTGCCCGCCGCGCCATCCCCTGCCTCACCCACCCCAACCGACAGCGACGCGCAAGATTGGGGAAAGGTGGTGCAGCTTGACCACGACCAGCCCATCCACATCTTCGCCGTTGGCGGCCGCACCCAGAGCTGCCTCTTCACCGGCGCCACCGGCTCCATGCTCTTCTGCGAGCCGGAGTACGCCAGCCGCCCTGGTCTCGAGTACCGCTTCTCGCGCGCCGATGTGCAAACAGTCCGCCTCGATCAGTTTCATCGCAATCTCAGGCTCGCCATCCTCATTCCCGCCGTGGCCGGAGCGACCGCCGGCATCATCTTCGGCTCCCTGTCCTCCAATGACAAGAGCTGCCCTCCGGTGTTCTGCCCAATCGTCGTCGGAATAGCCGGCGCAGGGGCAGGCGGGCTTGCCGGAACCGTCGTCGCCCTTCCCGTTGCCCTGCTCATTCCCGGCAAACGCGTCTATCACCACAACCGGCACAGGTACCATTTGCGCTTCGCGCCAGCACCTTCCGTCACACCTTAAGCCGCACCCGATCCGCGACGAGCCTCGCGGCCCAGCCCCAAATTGGCAACGCACGCCTGCGTCTCCCGCATCACAGCGTTATCCTGTTGCTGGACCATGGCTGCTGATTTGTCCTCATCTGCGCAATCTTCCTCCATCCCCCGCAACCGCCGCCCTCGCCGCTGGTTGCGCGCCCTGCTTTGGACTGTCTCGCTGGCGGTGCTGCTCGCCGTCTTCCTCGTCGGCGCCGGTCTCCTGTGGCTGCGCACCGTCACGCGCAGGGCCCTGCCTCCGCTCAACGGCGACCTGCACCTCGCCGGCCTCACCGCGCCGGTCCTCGTCCGCCGCGACGCTCACGGCGTGCCCCACATCTCCGCCCAGAACCAGCTCGACCTCTTCTTCGCCCAGGGCTACGTCACCGCGCAGGATCGCCTGTGGCAGATGGACATTCTCCGCCGCAACGCCGACGGCCAACTCGCCCAGATCCTCGGCCCCTCGCTCGTCGACCACGACCGCGCCCAACGTCTTCTGCGGTTCGCCCGCGTAGCCCGCCGCGTCTGGGCCAACCTTCCGCCGCAGAGCAAGGCTCGCTTTCGCGCCTACGCCAGCGGCGTCAATCTCTTCATCGCCCAGCACGCCCACTCCCTGCCGCCGGAGTTCCGCCTGCTCGGCTACCAGCCCCAGCCCTGGACCGGCCCTGACTCGCTCTCCATCGGCATGGTGATGATTGAGACCGTCGACACCCACTGGGACGTCAAACTCGCACGCGCGCGAATCTCCGCCGATCTGCACAACCCCACCCTCGAAGCCGACCTGTATCCCGTTGGCTCCTGGCGTGACCACCCCCCCACCGGCACGCAGCTTGACCTCAGCCAGCCCCACGCCGAGCCCTCGGATCCCAACGCCGGCCAAGACATAAGCCAGGACATTAGCCAGACCATCAGCCCGGACATCAGCCAAATCAGCGCTGAGCGGCTGAGTCAGGCATCGCCCCCGGCTCCAGTGCCCGGCCCCGTGTCCAGCACCGTGTCAGGCCCTGCGCCCAATATCGCCCGCCTGCGCGCCTGGATGAACCTGCCCACCTGCCGCGGATGCGCTCCCGGCTCCAATGAGTGGGTCATCTCCGGCGCGCACACGACCAGCGGCAAGCCATTGCTCTCCAATGACATGCACCTTGCCCTCACTGAGCCCAACATCTGGTACATAGCCGACCTCGAGGCTCCCGGCTTCCACGCCGCCGGAGTCACCCTTCCCGGCATGCCCTTCGTCATCGCCGGCCACAATGAGCATGTTGCCTGGGGCTTTACCGCTCTCTACGCCGACGTGCAGGATCTCTATCTCGAAACCCTCGACGGCCACGGCCACTATCGCGCCCCCGACGGCTCCTGGAAGCGCCTCCGCCTCGACCATGAAATCATCCACGTGCGCGGCGGACCGGATGTGGACTTCAACGTCCGCTCCACGGACCACGGTCCGCTGCTTAACCCCATCCTCCACGGCGAATCCCAGCCCATCGCCCTCCGCTGGACCCTCTACGACCCTTCGCTCAACACTTTGCCGCTTTACGCCATGAACTCGGCATCCAACTGGAGCGAGTTCTCCGCCGCCCTGACCAACTGGTGCTGGCCCACGCAGAATCTTGTCTACTCTGACGACCAGGGCCACATCGCCTATCACGCCATCGGCCGCGTGCCCATCCGTCCCGCCGGCCTGGCCGACGTGCCCATCCCCGCCAACGGCCACGAGTGGGAGGGCTACATCCCGTTTGACCAGATGCCCAGCTCCTTCGATCCGCCTTCGGGCTTCCTGGCCACCGCCAACTCCCGCGTCACCACCTTCAAATCCTCTTACCCGCTCACCGACGAGTGGGTCGATCCCTATCGCACCGAGCGCATCTACAAAAAGCTTCAGGGCCGCGACCAACTTACGCCCCGCGACATGCTCGCCCTCCAGACCGACATCTACAGCGAAATCGATCAGCAGCTCGCGCAGCGCTTCGCCTACGCCATTGACCAGTCCTCCAATCCTGACGACCGCCTGCGCGCCGCCGCTGACCTCATGCGCACCTGGGATGGCCGCGTCTCCACCGGCTCGGCCGCTGCCTCGCTCGTCACCCGCGCGCGCAAGGCCCTCTGGCCCCTGCTCCTCCGTCCCAAGCTCGGCAAGGATGCAGATCTATACCACTGGTCTGAATCCAACTATGCCGAGGAAGAAATCATCATGGATGCGCGCCCCCAGTGGCTGCCCCCCGGCTTCAGGAATTGGAATGCACTGCTCACTGAGGCTGTGCGCGAGGGCATGCAGGCGGGCCACGCTCCCCCAGACGTGAGCCATTGGGCCTACGGCGACTGGCATGTGATCGAAATCGACCACCCCCTCGCACGCTACCTGCCCATTATTGGCCGCATGGCAGACACCGGTCCGCTGCCGCTCAGCGGCGACACCACCACCGTCAAGCAGGTTGGCCGCTCCTTCGGGCCCTCCCAGCGCTTCACCATGGACTGGAGCAACATTGACCAATCCACCGAGGACATCGTCCTTGGCGAAAGCGGCAATCCCCTCAGTCCGTACTTCCGTGACCAGTGGCAGGACTACTACAGCGGCCGCACCTTCGCGCTGCCCTTCACCTCTGCCGCCGTCGCTCAGCAAACCCGCCACACCCTGCGCCTGCTGCCATGAGCGCCCCGCCCGCTGACCCTCCGCTACCGCGCGCCGCAGTCTGGCGTCGCTCGCTTGCCCCTGCCGTCCTGCTCTTCGCCGCTTTGCTCGCCGCTTCGCCCCTGCTCATTCGCGGACCATCCTGCGGACACGACTTCGACTTCCACCTCGCAAGCTGGTTTGACGCGCTATACTCCTGGAGCCACGGCATCCTTTATCCCCACTGGGCGCCCAGCTCCAACTACGGCACAGGCGAACCGCTCTTCGTTTTTTACCCGCCTCTCTCGTGGATGCTCGGGGCAGCGCTGGGCGCAGTCCTTCCCTGGTCGCTCGTCCCCTTTGCGGTCACCTTTGCGCTTCTCGCCGGCACGGGCTTTGGCACACGCGCACTCGCACGCCATGCCATGGCCGAGGGTCCAGCCATTCTCGCCGGCTGCTTCGCCATCTTTTCCGGCTACGCGCTCTTTGATGCGATCGAGCGCGCCGACTACGGTGAGTTCGCCGGCGGCCTCTGGATTCCCCTGCTTCTGCTCTATATCCTTCGGGACCGCCAACCCTCCTCCGGCACAGTCCGCCGCGCTTTTGACGGTTCAACGGTTCCGCTTGCTCTCGTCTTTGCCGCAGCCTGGCTCTCAAACGCGCCTCTCGGCGTCATCGCTTCTTACCTGCTCGCCGCAGTCGCTCTCCTCGCCGCCATTCTCTGGCGTTCCTGGGCTCCCATCCTCCGCTCCGCCCTTGCTGTCCTCCTTGGCCTTGGCGTCGCCGGCTTCTATCTCGTTCCGGCCACCTACGAGCAACGCTGGGTCGACATTCACGCCGCTGTCTCCGGCCCCGGCTACGAGATCAAAAACAGCTGGTTCTATGCCTTCAAGGGTGACTCCGCCCTCGCCTATCACGACATTGTTCTCCGCTCGGCCTCCCGCATCTGCCTCGCGATGCTCACACTCGCGCTCCTCGGCCTGCTCATCAGTTGGCGTCGCCGCACACTCCCCAAACCCGAAGGCCCTGAAAATCTAATCAAAGCTCACTGGTGGATTCCCCTCGCCCTCATTCCGCCGGCCATCTTTCTGCTGCAGCTTCCCATCTCCGCACCACTCTGGGATTTCCTGCCCAAGCTCGCCTTTCTCCAGTTCCCGTGGCGCTGGCTCGTTGCCATGCAGGCTCCCATGGCCATCTTCCTGGCCGCCGCGCTCTGGCCCGCGGGACTCCGTCATCGCGCTCTGCGTGTCGCCTCCGTCGCCGCCATCGCCTGCATCCTCGCGTCAGGGCTTCATCTCGCCGCGCGCAACTTCTATCAGGTCTGCGACGACCAGGACGCCGTTGCTCCCATGCTCACCACCTACCGGCAGGGCGCGGGTTTCATGGGCGACCAGGAATACGGGCCGCACGGTACTGACACCACCCTCGTGGCAGAGGGATTGCCCTTCGCCTGCTTCAACACCAACCCCACCATCCCTCTCGGCGTTTACTCCAAAGACGACGAGATGTTCGAGTGGGCTCCAAATCAGAACACCTGCCTCGCCACATTCCCCGCCGCACCAGACGCCGCCTCGCCTGAGCACTTCAGCGTCCTCGCCTCCACGCCGCGTTCCGGCTACCTTATCCTCGGCCTCCGCCGTTACCCGGCCTGGCAGGTCCGCGTCAACGGCCATCCGCCCCAGGAGCTGCATGACCGCGACGACGGCCTGCTCACTGTTGCCGTTCCCGCCGGCCGCGTTCGCCTCACCGTCGACTGGCGCGCGACGCCTGACGTCCTCTTCGGCCGGGGCCTTTCCGCCCTCGCCGCGCTTCTGCTTGCCGCCCTCTGGTTCTTTGAGCGAAAACCATCCCGCGCTCGGTTATCATAGTTCGATGTCCGCCGACGTAAAGTCGTTGATTCATGAGGGCGCCGAGCTCACCGACCGGGCGCTCGATGCCCTCATCCCCGCCGTGGACGCCGTACCCGCCTCCATCCACGGCGCCATGCGCCACTCCACCTTTGCGGGCGGCAAACGCCTGCGCCCCGTTCTCGCCATGCAGGCCGCGGTCACCATCGCCGGCTCGCTCCCTGCCGGCATCGCGCACCTCGGCGCGGCCCTTGAAATGCTCCACACTTACTCGCTCATCCACGACGACCTGCCCGCACTCGACAACGATGACTTGCGCCGCGGCAAGCCCACCTGCCACGTCGTCTTTGGAGAAGCCATCGCCATTCTCGCCGGCGACGCCCTGCAGACTCGCGCGTATGAAGCCCTTGCCGCGCTCGACTGTCCGCCCGCGGCCACGGTCGAAATCATCCGCCTCATCGCCAACGCCACCGGCACCCTGGACGGCATGATCGGCGGCCAGGTCCTCGACCTCGAAGGCGAAGGCCTCAAGCCCACGCCGGAGCTCGTGGAGGCCATCCATCGCGCCAAAACCGGCGCGCTCATCCGCGTAAGCGTCGTCACCGGCGGCCTCTTCGCCGGCGCAACGCCCGGGGATGTCGCGCGCCTCGACACCTTCGGCCGCAAAGCCGGACTCGCCTTTCAGATTATTGATGACATCCTCGACATGACCGTCGATTCCGCGCAGCTGGGCAAAACCGCCGGCAAGGATCAGGCCACTGAGAAATCCACATGGCCCGCCGTCTTTGGAATCGAGCAGAGCCAGCGTGACGCCGCCGCGCTCATCGACGAAGCCTTTGCCGCGCTCGCGCCCTATGGCAGCCGCGCCGACGGCCTGAAATCCGTCGCCCGGTATCTCGTGGAGCGTAAAAATTAGCGTATGTTGTCGGAATCGGAAATCCTCACAGCCCTGCGCGACTGCTTTGACCCCGAGGTCAAGCTCAATCTCGTCGATCTCGGCCTGATTTATTCCGTTGCAACCGGCCCCGACCCTGACTCCACCCCCGCATGGCCCCGCCAGTGGGTCCGCGTCACCATGACGCTCACCACTCCGCAGTGTCCCGCCAGCGGCCTCATCTTTGAGCAGGTCAACAACCGCCTCGCCAGCATTCCAGACGTCAGCAAGGTTCAGGTCGATCTCGTCTGGGAGCCCAAATGGACGCCTCACCGCATCAGCCCTGAAGGCCGCCGTCAACTCGGAATCTAAACTTCCTTCGGTCCGGTCGCCATCGCCTGCGTAATCTGCTCGCGCTTCGCCGCCAGGTCGTCCACCGTGCTCTGCACCTTGCCAATCAGCGATTGCACGCGCTCCATATAGCCGGGCAGCGAGCCCCACCAGCGGCGCAGTGCATCCTGCTGGTCAAGCAACGCCAGCGCCGTGCCGGATGCGGCCGTCACCAGCCCCGCCTTGCGCTGCCTTGCCAGCAGCAAAAGCCCGCCCGCCACCAGCGCGCCGCTCGCGGCCATCATCATCCAGTCCGACGACCCGTCTTCCGCCGCCGCCGCTTCCGCATCCGGCGCGTCTGCCCTCTTTGGAAATGGTGCCAGAGCCATGCATCCTCCCTTTCCGCCTCACCGCCCGCGGCCGGCAAGGCTCACCCCGCTTCGCTGCACTTCCAGAGAGAAACCAGGCCGCGCGGCTCGCACCGCGCAACGCATGCAATGTCCTCAGTCCAGGTCAAACTCGCGCAGCGGCCTGCCCTCCGGCGCGTCCTTTGCCTTCTTCAGCGCCTCGGCAAATTTCTTCTCCAGCAAATCCTCCTTGTTCCGCTCCGCATCCACACTCTGCCGGAAAATCGACTCCTTGCGCTCATCGTGCTCGCGCATCGCCTTGGCCGCCATCTCCAGGTCCTCGAACATCCGCTTGCGCGGCGCCGGAGTGTGGCTCACCACCAGCCCGGTCGCGGCGTCAATCTTCAGCATCGCCCCGCAGTCCGGGCACGCAACCTCAAACGTGGATCCCTTGTCCTTGCCCATCACACCTGCCCATCACACCTGCATTGTAGGCGCACCCCCGCCCGCTCCACCAGCACCCTGTTTTGCACAAACAAAAAGGCCCCGCTCATCGCAGGGCCTCCTGTGCATCTTCAGTTCCAGCGCCGTTCGCAGCGGTTCCAGAGTTGACATACCCCGAAGCCATTTCTGACAAGGGGCGTTTTTTCTTCAGGAAAACGCCACTCTTTACAAATCTGAATAGGGCACGGGAACTCTGGAACCGCTCTAGTGCTTCCTCGCCGCGCCGCCGGCCGACGCAATCTTGGCCTCGGCCTCGGCAATCACGCGCAGCGCCTCGTCGTAGGCCTCTTCGCTGTCGCCCGCGCCCTTCCAAAGCCGTTCGCCGCGATCCAGTTGCTCCTGAGCGCGCCGAACGTCAATCTCCGCGGGCCGTAGTGCGTCGTTGGCCAGAATCGTCACCCGCTCCGGCAGCACCTCGGCAAAACCCCAGCTCACAAAATACCGCTGCCCGTTCGCATCGCCGCCGTGCAGCGTCACGTCGCCCGCGCCCAGCTCGGCCATCAGCGGCGCATGGCCATACAGAGGCTCCAGATACCCGCTCTTCGACGGCAGATCCACTGACTCCGCCATCACCTCAAACAGCGTGCGCTCCGGCGTCACCAGCCTCACCCGCAGTTGATTTGTCGCCTCTGCCATGCGCCCCGTCCCACTCACTTCCGCTGCCATTGCTGACAACTGACAACTGCCGGCTGTCTTTACGCCGTCGCCTTCAGCTTCTCCGCCGTCTCCAACACTTCTTCAATCGAGCCCTTCATATAAAACGCCTGCTCGGGAATCTCGTCATACTTGCCTTCGATAATGCCCTTGAAGCTGCGCACCGTGTCGGCAATCTTCACATAGCGTCCCTGGATGCCCGTAAACTGCTCGGCCACGTGGAACGGTTGCGAAAGGAACTTCTGCACCTTGCGCGCCCGCGCCACCGTCAGCTTGTCCTCTTCTGAGAGCTCGTCAATGCCCAGAATCGCGATAATGTCCTGCAGGTCCTTGTAGCGCTGCAAGATCCGCTTCACGCCCTGCGCCACGTCATAGTGCTCCTGGCCCACCACGCGCGCCGCCAGAATGCGCGAGGTCGAAGACAGCGGATCCACCGCCGGATAAATGCCCAGCTCTGACAGCGGACGGCTCAGCACCGTCGTCGCGTCCAGGTGCGCAAAAGTCGTCGCCGGCGCCGGGTCCGTCAAGTCGTCGGCGGGCACATACACAGCCTGCACGCTCGTCACGGATCCCTTGCTTGTGGACGTAATCCGCTCCTGCAGCTCGCCCATCTCCGTCGCCAGGTTCGGCTGGTAGCCCACGGCCGAGGGCATGCGCCCCAGCAGCGTGGACACCTCGGAGCCCGCCTGCGTAAACCGGAAAATATTGTCCACAAACAGCAGCGTGTCTGACCCTTCCACATCGCGGAAGTACTCGGCCACCGTCAGCCCCGTCAGCGCCACGCGCAGCCGCGCGCCCGGCGGCTCCGTCATCTGGCCATAAACCAGCGCGCACTTTGACTCCTCCCACTTGCCCGGATGAATCACGCCCGACTCGGTCATCTCCAGCCAAAGGTCGTTGCCCTCGCGCGTCCGCTCGCCCACGCCGGCAAACACGCTGTAGCCGCCGTGGTTCTTCGCCACGTTGTTGATCAGCTCCATGATGACGACCGTCTTGCCCACGCCCGCGCCGCCAAACAGGCCAATCTTGCCGCCCTTCAAAAACGGCTGGATCAGGTCAATCACCTTGATGCCCGTCTCAAACATCTCCTCGCGCGTTGACTGCTCGTCGAACAGCGGCGCCGGCCGGTGAATCGGATTGCGTTCCTTCTCGCCAATCGGACCCAGGTTGTCCACCGGCTCGCCCACCACGTTGATCACGCGGCCCAGCGTCTGCTTGCCCACCGGCACGCGAATCGGCCCGCCTGTGTCGATGGCCTTCATCCCGCGCACCATGCCCTCCGTGGCTTCCATCGCCACGGTGCGCACGCGGCCTTCGCCCAGGTGCTGCTGCACCTCCAGAATCACGCTGATGGGCACGGGCACGTCAAAGCCCTCGCTGGTCACGCGCAGCGCCTGGTAAATCGGCGGCATCGTCGCCTCTTCAAACTGCACGTCCACCGCCGGACCGGAAACCTGAATCACTTTGCCGATATTCTCTGCCATGTTTTGCCTTTTTCTTGCGTACTTTCTGCTAGTTCAATTCCTTTTGCAATGCCGATCGAAAGCTGCTGAATTCCTGGAACCTCGAAGAACGGTCTTCCTTATCAAGTTTCGGATCTGAGTGCCATCGCAAGCCCCGCTGCTGCATAAGTCTTTTCAGTTTTGTTTCCCGGCTATCTTGTCCCTGCGCCTGCTCCACTTCCCAAAGATAGAACGAAAGTAGGGCAGCGACTTGTCGATCACGAAGCGTCCACGCATTTTGTCGCGCTACCTCCACGGCGGCTTTCGCATTTTCATCTGTCACTGCAAAGCCGTCGCAATTACAGTCGATGAGCGTTTCCAATTTCTCCACCTGTACCAGAGCAACTTTTCCAGCAGTGCGTTCTCCATTTGTAAGCCAGCCGCTTTCAATTGCGTAAACAACAACGGCCAAAAAGACCAGAGAACCCAAAACGATCCCTGTAGGCTTCAGAATCTTTACAATCGGCCTAAGAATCCTTCTTGAAGTCTCCTTGCTCCAAATCTCATAACGCAAAAGCTCCCGGACGTTCATGGTGGAACCTCACAACGCCGCCGCTCCGCTTACAATCTCAATAATTTCCTTCGTAATCGCCGCCTGCCGCACGCGGTTCATGTGCAGCGTCAGCGCGTCAATCATGTCGGAGGCGTTGTTCGTCGCCGAATCCATCGCCGTCATGCGCGCCGCATGTTCTGCCGCCACTGACTCCGCCATCGAGTGAAACAGCATGGACGAAACATACTGCGGAATCAATCCCGCGAACAGCTCTTCGGCCGGCTGCTCGTAGATGTAATCCACCTCGCTCGTCCCAAACTTCTTCGCTTCCTCGTCGGTCTCGTGCGTATCCGCCGGCTCCAGCTCAATGCCCGCGCTCACCGCTGCCTCGGCCGCCCGCTCGCGCTCTTCCGGCGTAAACTCGCGTGCCCCGGCAATCTCCGCTTCGCCAATCCTGATCAGCGGCAGCAGCTTTTCCACCACCACCCGCTGCGAAATCACGCTCTTGAACTCGTTGTAGACAATGTAGACCGCGTCGATTTCCTCGTGCACATAGCGGGCGATGATGTTCTGGGCCAGCGCGAAGACCCGCGACGCCTCCAGCTTTTCCAGCATCCCCGGATGGTCGCCCGTCACCTCCACAGGCGCCCGGCGCGCGCGCGCCTGGTGCTCGTGGCCTTCAGCGTCCAGCGTCCCAGTGTGTGCCGCGGTCGGATACCGCCGCCGCATGTGGTCGCGGCCTTTGCGGCCCACCGCCTCAATGTCGATTTCCTTGTCCGTGTTCGTGTCGATATAGTGCTGCGCCGTCTTCAGGATGTTCGCGTTGAACGCGCCCGCAAAACCCTTGTCGCCGCTCACAATCACCAGCAGCACGCGCTTCTCCGGCCGCGTGATAAACAACGGATGCCGCAGATTGCCTGTCAGCGGATCGAAAATCTCGATGCGCCGCGTCAGCGACTCCAGCACGCTGGTGATCATCTTCGCGTAAGGCCGCGCCGCCAGCGCCCGCTCCTGCGCACGGCGCAGCTTCGCCGCCGAGACCATCTTCATGGCCTTGGTAATCTGCCGCGTGTTCTTCACGCTGCGGATGCGTCGCCGTAAATCCAGTACGTTCGCCATTCGTCAGTTCTCAGTCGTACGTCTTACGCTTCTGCCGCGGCCAGTTCCGCCGCAAACCCCGCCTTGTATTCCCTCAGCGCCGCGTGCAGCTTCTCGCGGACTTCGTCGTCGAACTGACGCTTCTTCGTCAGCTCTTCCATCAGCAGCCCCTGGGTCGCCTCAAAGTACTTGTACAGTCCATCCTCAAAGGCGCGAATCTCGCTCACCTGCAGGTCATCCAGATAGCCCTGCGTGCCCGCGAACAGCACCACCGCCTGCTGCTGCCACGTCAGCGGATGGAACTGCGGCTGCTTCAGCAGCTCCGTCAGCCGCTGGCCGCGGTTCAGCTGCTTCTGCGTCAGCGGATCCAGGTCTGAGCCAAACTGCGCAAAGGCCGCCAGCTCGCGATACTGCGCCAGGTCCAGCTTCAGCGTGGAGCCCACCTGCTTCACCGCCTTGATGGCCGCTGAAAAGCCCACGCGCGAAACCGACAACCCCACGTTCACCGCCGGCCGCACGCCGCTGTTGAACAGGTCGGTCTCCAGAAATATCTGCCCGTCGGTAATCGAAATCACGTTCGTCGGAATGTAGGCTGAAACGTCGCCCGCCTGCGTCTCAATCACAGGCAGCGCCGTCAGCGATCCGCCGCCCTTTTCCTTGCTCAGCTTGGCGGAGCGCTCCAGCAGGCGCGAGTGCAGATAGAACACATCGCCCGGATACGCCTCGCGGCCCGGCGGACGCCGCAGCAGCAGCGAAATCTCGCGGTAGGCCATCGCGTGCTTTGACAGATCGTCGTAAATCACCAGCGCGTGCCGCCCCGTATCTCGGAAATACTCGCCCAGCGCGGTCGCCGCATAAGGCGCAAGATAGAGCATCGGCGCCGGCTCTGACGCTGAGGCGGCCACCACAATCGTGTGCCCCATCGCGCCGGCTTCGGCCAGCGTCTGCACCACGCCCGCAATCGACGAGCGCTTCTGCCCGATGGCGCAGTAGATGCAGATCAGGTCGTTCTTCGCGTTGTTGATGATCGTGTCCAGCGCCACGGCCGTCTTGCCCGTCTGCCGGTCGCCGATAATCAGCTCGCGCTGGCCGCGGCCAATCGGAATCATCGCGTCGATTGCCTTCAAACCCGTCGCCATCGGCTCGCGCACCGGCTGCCGGTCAATAATTCCCGGCGCCAGCCGCTCCACCGGCAGCAGCTCCGTGGTCGCAATCGGGCCCTTGTCGTCAATCGGCGCGCCCAGCGCGTTCACCACGCGGCCAATCATCGCGTTGCCCACCGGCACGCTCAGAATCTTGCCCGTGCGCTTCACCTCGTCGCCTTCGCTCAGCTCGGTGTAGTCGCCCAGAATCACCGCGCCCACCTGGTCTTCCTCCAGGCTCAGCGCCAGCCCCGCCACGCCGTGCGGAAAGCTCAGCAGCTCGCCGGCCATCACCTTGTCCAGCCCGTGCAGGCGCGCAATGCCGTCACCCAGCGAGGTGATGGTGCCCACCTCGTCCACCTGCACCTTCGCGTCATAGTTCGCGATCTGTTCGCGAAGCAGTTGCGTAATCTCGTCAGCCTTGATCTGAGCCATCGTTGCTCTTCCTTCTTCGTGCTTAAGCTTGCTGCCTGTCTTCGCCGCGGGACCTCAGCCCTCCACCAGCGCTTCCTTCAACCTTTCCAGCCGTCCGCGCACTGACCCGTCATACACCGTGGAGCCGATGCGAACCACCGTGCCCCCCAGGATCGATGCGTCGGTCTTGAAGCTGGCCTCCACCTTCGCGCCCGCCAGTTTCACCACGCCCGCCACCAGCTCCGCGCGTTCCTCGGCGCTCAGCTCCCGCGCCGTCACAATCTCCGCCTGCTTCACGCCCAGCCGCTCGCGCAGCTCCGCGCGCCAGGCCTCGGCCACCGCGTGAATGCCCCCGATGCGGTCGTTGTTGATCAGCACCGCAATCAGATTGCGCAGCTCCCTGCGCATGCCCAGCCTCTTGTTCAGCACGTCCAGGAAAGCAACCTTCTGCGCCGCGGACACCGCCGGGTTGGTAAAAAACTTCTCCAGCTCCACGCTGCCGTCCCACGTGGCCAGAAAATCGGCAAGCTGCCCGTCCAGCTCGGCGGTGTCCAGCCTGGCCGCCGTCACCACATCCAAAAACGCGCGCGCATACCGCGACACAAAGGCGGCCATCTAGTTCCGTCCTCCGTTTTTGGGTTGCGCCGCCTCGCGCACAAACTCGGCAATCAAAGCCTTGTCTTTCTCCGCCGTCAGCACCAGTTGCCTGGCCGCCTGCTCAATCGCCAGGTCCGCCGCAAACTGCCGCAGACCGCGCCGCGCATGCGCCGCCGCCGCCGTAATCTCCTGCTCGGCACCGGCCACAATTCGCGCGCTCTCTTCCTCCATTGCGGACTTCACCCGCGCCTCATCGCGCATCAGCTCTTCTTCCATGCCCGCGCGCATTGCCGCAATCTCCTGGTCCAGCTTCGCCAGTTGCGCTTCCACCGCGCCCAGCCGCGCTCCGGCGTCCTCGGTCATCCTGCGCGCCGTTTCCAGGCTGCGGTTAAGCTTCTTCTTCCGCTCCCGCAGAATCCTCGGCAGTATCCGTCCCAGCGGAACCCCGATGCCCAGCGCCAAAATCAGAAAATTCAGCGCCAGAAAAACATTGTCCGCGGCACGCAGGCTCAGGTGCATCGTCCGCGCAATCGTCTTCACAATCGGCGTATGCAGATACTGGTCTTCATCCTCGGGGTCTGAGCTTTCCGTCGAATCCTTCTGCACCGCAACCGCCATCTTCGCGCCCGTGGTGGTCACGGCAGCCGATGAATCCTGCCTGGTCGGCTGCGTCTGCGCATGCAGCCCCGCCGGCAGTGCCGCGAACAGCATCCCCGCCAGCACGCCAACCCACATCCTCATCCAAACCCGTGCCAACCCTTGCGCTCTCACCCTTGACTCGTTCCTTGACTCGGTCCTTGACTCGTTCAACGGGAACCCCCGGCACTGGCGGGCATCACCGCGCGCACCACCTGGCTGGCCAGTTCCGCCGCCGAGCCCTGGATTGTCTGCCTTGCCTTGGCCGCCTCAGCCTCCACGTCGGCCCGCGCACCGGCCACGCGCTCGCCGGCACTCTTGCGCGCCGCCTCCACGGCCGCATCGCGCTCCGCGTTCCACTGCTTCAGCCGCAGGTCCCGCGCCTTCATCAGCTCGGCCCGCGCCTGGCGCAACTTCTCGGCATACTCGGCTGCCCGCGCCTCGGCCTCGGCAATCGCCTGCCCGGCCTCTTGCATGGCGCCGTCCGTGCGCGCGCGACGCTCCTTCAGCGTCGCCGTCAGCGGCTTCTGCACCAGAAACTGGTAACACACCACCAACACCAGAAACAGCAGAGCGGTAGGTGCCGAGGCAAGGAACAATGCCCCTAGTTCTTGAAAGATTTCGTGCATACGTCTTCCGGGTGCTGCAGGCGGTCAGGTGCGGTCGTCCATCGCGGATGGAACACCCTTTTGTATCAGGAGAAAAATACAGTAGTCAACGCGATTGGAACCGTTTTGAAGCAGGATCGTGACTGCAGTCACGGAGTCCGCTCCCGGCTCAAAAAAGAACTTGATTTCCCCTCGATTAGGCCTACACTAAAGATACCACCTAGACCCGGTTCAGGGTCCGGCGGGCAACCGACTGCGGGACTCCCTTCCACTCCCGTTCTCAGTTGCCCGCTTCTTAAGTTTTCCGGGCAATTTTTCACGCGACCAAAATCAGCGGAACCGGCACTGCCGGTCCCGCCGCGCCTTCATCTGCCTCAGTCCGCCACCGACTTCGTGATAAACGCCTTCAAATCCCCGCTCAGCATTCCCAGCGCCTTCACGTTCAGGTAAATCATGTGCCCCGAGGGGTAGTAGCCAAACTGCACATTGGCCCGCAGCGCCGGATCCAGGTTCATGTGGTCCAGGTCGTACTCCGTTCCAAAGAAAGGCGTTGCCAGGTCAAAGTATCCGTTCGCGCTAAAGACGTGCAGGTGCGGATTCTTGCGGATTGCATCCGCCAGGTCTCCAGCCACATACGGCTCCGCCTGCTCACCCCGAAACGCGAAGCCTCCGCCCAGCGGCTTGTGCTTCCAGTCCCACTTCCCAATCGTCTCCGCGTCAGGGTTATATGTGTCATTCGACTCGTATTTCAACTGCCCCTGCAGATAGGTGTGCAGCGCCGCCACAAACGCCCCGGTTATGCCCGTGTCCGATGGGTCAAAGCCCGGAAACTCGCCCGCCGCATCCACATCGGTTCCCGCAAAGCGCATGTCATAGCGGCCCAGAATATCCCGGTCGCCGCGCAGCAGCTCCTTGCGGAACCGGAAGGGGTTCACCCGCAGGTTCGCCTTTTTGAGGTAGTCCACGCTCAGCCCGGTCAGGTGGCTCATCTGCTCGGCCACCTCGTCCAGTTGCGCCGCGGGCAGTTTGTCGCCCAGGAAAAGCGCCGCCGCGTAGGGCCCCTCGGCAAACTCCCGCGCCTGCTGCACCCACGCGGCCACATTCGCCGGCTTGTTCGGAATCTTGTTGAAGTACCACGCCGCCGCCGCATAGCTCGGCAGGTTGAAGATGTACACGTTGTCGTAGCCCGGCGAGCGGATGCCGTAGTTCAGAATCGACGAAATCAGCACCACGCCGTTCAACTGCACGCCGTTTTCGCCCAGCATGTCGGCCAGCGCCGCGGACCGCGTCGTTCCATACGACTCGCCAATCAGAAACTTCGGCGAATTCCACCGCTGGTTCACCGTCAAATAGCGGATGATGAACCGGTCAAAGGCCTTCAGGTCCTCGTCCACGCCCGCAAAGTCCTTCGCCGTTCCCTTGCCCACCGCGCGCGAGTAGCCCGTCAGCGGCGCATCGATAAACACCAGGTCCGTCTTGTCCAGCAGCGAGTACTGGTTCTCCACCAGCTTGAAGGGCGGTCCCGCCGTCGCCTTCGGGCTGTCGGTCTGCACGCGCACCGGCCCAAAAGAGCCCATGTGCAGCCACAGCGTCGCCGAGCCCGGCCCGCCGTTGTAAAGAAAGCTCACCGGCCGCGTGCCCGGCTCCGCCCCATCCAGCGTGTATGCCACATAGAAAATGCTGCCGTAGGGCTGGTCCTTCTCGTCGCGAATGATCAGGTTCCCCGCCGTCGCCGTGTACTTCAGCGCCGTGCCGTCCAGCGTAATCTCGTGGTGCGTGGCCACCGGCTTTTCCGGCGGAACCGGCGTCTCTTTCGCTTCCGGCTTGTGCTCGCTCGCCTGCCCGTGCTGCGCATCCTGTGCACGCGCCGTCGCGCCCAGCGTCATGCATGCCATCACCGCCAGCACGCACACTCCCAGCTTTCCAGCCAATTTCATCGCTCGCCTCTCCTCAATTCAGTTTTCCGTTCCTTCTTTTGCTTATGGCTTGTTCGCCTTGCCAGAACTTTGTTCTCTACTCCCTACTCCCTATTCCCTACTCCCTGCCTTTACATGCCGCCGCTCTTCTCCGGCGTCATCAGCCCGTGCAGCCTCAGCCACGTCTCCAGCAGCCGCGGCCACTGGTCCAGCGACTCGCTCCCCTTGCCCAGCCCCGATCCATGCGAACCGTGAAAGAAGATGTGCGCCTCGGCCGGAACCCCCGCCTTCACCAGCGCCTCATAAAACCTCAGCCCCTGCTCCACCGGAACTGTCTTATCGTCGAACGTGTGATACCAGAAAGTGGGTGGCGTGTCTTTAGTGACGTACAAGTCAGGGGAATAAGCCGCACGCAGGGCCTCGCAGCGGCCCATCACGTGGAACAACGCGCAGTAGCTCAGGTGCGACGTGTCCGGCGAAATCGCCCCAATCCACGGATAGCCCAGCACCAGGTAGTCCGGACGGCTTGACACCCGCTCAACCGGGTCCTTCGCCTCCGCATCGCTCTTCACAAACTGCGTGGCGGCCAGCGCCGCCAGGTGCCCGCCCGCCGAAAACCCAATCAGCACAATCCGATGCGGGTCAATCTGGTACTCCTCCGCCCGCGCCCGCACCGTCTGGATGGCGCGCCGCGCATCCAAAAGCGGAATCGGCAGCAAATACCCATTCGAGCTCAGCCGGTAGCTCACAATAAAGGCCTTGAAGCCCCGCGCCGCAAACCAGTCGGCAATCTGCCGGCCCTCCAGGTTGCCCGCCAGATTCATATACGCGCCGCCCGGAAAAATCACCGCGGCTGAGCCGTTCGCCGTCCCCGGCTGCGGGTCAAACTCCGTAATCGTGGGAATATCCTCACAGGCATCTCCATGCGCCTCCGGCGCCTTGCCCGGCCACAGATTGTAGGTCTTGATGCTCAGAAACGCGTTGTCCTGGCCCGCCACCGCGCAAGGACTCTCCCAGCTCTCGGAGTGTTTTCCCTTCGCCTGCGCACTCGCACACGTCACCGTTGCCAGCGCCGCACCCAGCGCCACCATAGCCCATAGCTTTTTCAATTGAGCCCTCCCAGCATTTCGCAGGGATTATAGCCAAACCACCTGATGGCCCGCGCACGGCTCTGCCGCGCGCTCCGCAAGCCTCTCGGCCAGCTCCAGCCCGTAGCGCCCGAAATAGTACGCCGCTCCGTGCACCCGCTCCTGCAAGCCACCCTCCGGATACACAGCCGTCACAATCGCCTCCGCATGGCGCTTCAGCGACTCCTCTTTCTGCAACTGGAAATTCGCCGCCAGCCGCCGCAGCCGGTTCATCTGGTAGCGCATCTTGCTCGCCGCCGTCGTCCCGCTGCGCCCCAGCCCCGCGTCCACCGCGTTCATCCATTCCAGCAGCGGCTCCAGTTCGGCATCCAGCGCCTGCCCCGCCGCCGCCAGCTTCCGCTTGCCCTCCACCGGCATCGCCCGTGCCCCCAGCCGCTGCGCCAGGCTCTCCACCGTCTCGCCAAACACCGCTTCCGGCTCCAGCCCGTGCCGCCGCAGCAGCTTCGCCGTCGCCGGTTCAATCAGGGTTGCGGAGAGCCGCGGCTCCGCCGGCGTCATCCGCCCCAATATCCGCTCAAACAGCACCGCCGACTGCGCAAAATACGCAATTTCCGCCGGCCCGCCGATCGTCAGCGACGTTCCCAGCAGCTCATCCTGAAACACCGGCCGCAGCAGCGCCGAGGGCGAAATTCGCTCCGGCTCCGCCGCCAGAATCCCGACCAGCTCTTCCGTCGAGTAGCTCGTCCGCCCCGCCTGCCACGCGCCCTTCGGCTCCGCCGCCGTCGCCGCCTTGCGCTTCAGCGCCACCCGCGCGCCCGTCTTCTCATCCATCAGAAACAGCAGGCTCGATTCCGCCCCCACGGCCACCTGCGCGTGATACCCCGCCGCCTCCAGAGCCGCATTCCGTTCCACCAGCGCGGCGTGCAGCTCGTCGGCCTGCTCCAGCGCCGCCCGCAGCACCCGCGCGCCCATCCGGTGCGCCGCTCGCCCACCCGCATCCAGCACCAGCAGCCCCTGCGCGGCAAACACCTTTCCATAGAACTCCGCAAACGCCTGGGCAAATGTCCGCCCCGGCTTGTAAGCCGCCGCCAGCGCTTCCATCGCGTCAGAGAATCCCACCCGCTCCCACGCCTGCTCCAGCAGCGGCTCAACCGAATCGTCCAGCACCACGCCGCCCACCGGCGTCTCGATCCGGCCTTCGGCCGCCTCCGGCCCGCGCCCATACTTCAGCTTCCGCAGCTCCCGTTTTGCCGGAAAGGTCACATGGTCAATCTCGGCAAAATCGTGGTCCTCGGTCGCCAGCCAGAAAATGGCCACATGCGGCTTGCCCGCCGCCGCAGCCTGTCGCGCCCGCGCCACCGCCGTCGCCGCCTTCAGCGCGGTGTACAAAGGCCCGCCCAGCAGCCCCACCTGCTGCCCCGTAACCACCACGCCCGCTCCGGACTTCAGCGCCGCCAGCGCCTCGCCCACCGCCGCGCTCCCAGCCCCCGCATTCGGCTCCGCCGCATTCTGCCCGGCCAGCAGTTCCGCAAGCTCGGCCAGGTGCCCCGGCCGCGCCGGCCCGTTCATCCATCCCCCCGCAATCGGGTCCGCCGCCATTGGATAAAAACGCCGCGCCCGTTCCGCGCCAGCGCAAAAGTCCGCAAACAGCCGGCTCGTTCCCGGCACCGTGGTTGTGGAGTGACAGTCTACGGTCGTCAACGCGCTCTCGCTTCGTGCAGAAATCCTTCAGGGAATCGCGCCCGGCGTCCATCCGCCTGAAGGCGCTGCTTTTGCTCTAAGGATGCCACGCCGTACCCAATCGATGCACAACTCCCGCAACCCCGCCTGCGTATACTGCTCCTGACCGGGCCTTTCCGCCCTCGGCATTCCCCAACCCCCAAACCCCTACCCCCCAAACCCAGGAGACCCGCAGCCGATGCCCAAAAAGGACAAAGCCGCCAAAGCCGCCCGCAAGTCCTCCAGCTCCAAATCAAAGCCCGCCAAAGCCTCCCGAAAGGCACTCGCCCAAGTCTCCACGCAAACCGCCCAGCTCGTCAGCTCCACCGTCGTCTTCGAGTGCCCGCTTTTCCGCATCCAACATGACAAGCTCATCGACCCCGGCGGCAAACCCAGCGAGCGCGACGTCATACGCCACACCGGTTCCGTCGTCATCCTCGCCCTCGACAGCTCCAAAAGCAAAAAGAACCCCTGGGTCGTCCTCGAGCGCCAGTACCGCCACGCCGCCAATCAGTATTTATGGGAGCTGCCCGCCGGCAAGCTCAATCCCGGCGAGGATCCACTGGCCGGCGCGCAGCGCGAGCTCGAGGAGGAAACCGGCTACCGCGCCAGAAAGTGGCGTCCGCTCATCAATTTCTATGCCAGCCCCGGTTTTCTGGCCGAAGCCATGCTCGTTTACATCGCCGAAGGCCTCTCCGCCGGTGACACCCACTGGGACGAGGACGAAGAAATCGAATTTCGCCTGGTCCGGCTGAATGACCTGCTCAAAATGATCGACAAAGGCGCCATCCACGACGGCAAAACCCTCGCCAGCGTCCTTTATTACGCCCGCAGCCTGGCCCGCAAGCGAAAGTCCTAGCCCACCCCTGCCCCTTTCCGGCGCTTCAGGCTCTCAAATATGCGGGAAATCCCCCTCCCCGGCCGGCTTCCCGCCTGCCTTCGCCACCCGTGTCCCATTTTGTGGCCACCTTCCTCGCGGGGGCAATCAACCTTTCGCCCACTTTTGCCGTCATATCAAATACGGCGGGCCCGCTTTGCAGGCAGACTGCCGCAATCACATCGAGATTCCAGGAAAGGCGAAAGCCGGTGGCTCAGTACAAAGGCAAGGTGAAGTGGTTCAACAACGCCAAGGGCTATGGATTTATCGGGCGTGAAGATGGCCCCGATGTCTTCGT
The DNA here is from genome assembly GCA_035763705.1 of Occallatibacter sp. Classification (GTDB taxonomy): domain Bacteria; phylum Acidobacteriota; class Terriglobia; order Terriglobales; family Acidobacteriaceae; genus Telmatobacter. The sequence goes on from DASUAU010000026.1 coordinate 144,081, forward strand.
GCATTACTCGGCGATTCAGCTGGACGGCTACAAAACGCTCAAAGAGGGTGATGACGTCGAATTCGACATCGTCCAGGGCCAGAAAGGCCCGCAGGCCGATGCCGTGCTTCGGATGCGCGACGCCGCAAGCAGCGCCGCATAGCAGGCCGCGCTCCCGGCCCGCGAAACGCCCTGCCGAAATGCCCTGCGCGGGCGGACCGCTCTTCCTCGGTTCGTCCAAAAATTGCTTCGCGCGAAGGGCGCATCCTCCGCCTGCCCGTTTTGGGTATGGCTTTGGAGCGCTCGCAACCGGGCCCCTCGCGCTCCGCACCTGTGCCGCAGTTCCCGATGCACAGTCCGGATGGGCAGTCCGCATCCTGATCCGTGCTTCTTTCCCGCCGCGCGCAATGCGCGTGCTACTCTCGTGCCATGCAACCCAGCGAACCCTGCACCTCGCCTGCCGCGGCTTCCTCCGCGGCAAAGGAGAGGCCCTGGCTCTTCGCGTTTCTCATCGCTCCCACCGCAGTCATTGACGTTGGGCTGGTCAACGGCGCGCTTGGTTTCCTGCTCCGCCGTCAGGGTGTCGCTCCGGCCCACATCGCCGCGCTCATCGCGCTGCTCACCATCCCCCACACCATTTACTTCTTCTGGTGCCCGGTCGCCGACTTCTGGATCCGCCGCCGCTCCTGGATTCTCCTTGCCTCGGCCGCAGCCGCCGTCACCATGGTTTTTGCCTTTCGTCAGCCCAGCCTCGCTTCGCCCTGGGCCATACGGCTCATCCTGCTTGCTTACTGCCTTGGCCTGCTCGCCGCCGCCAGTTGCGGCGGCATCATGGGCAGCTTTGTCCATGAAGTCAATCGCCGCCGCGCCGCCAGCGCCTACCAGGCCGGCTCGCTCGCCTTCAGCGCCCTGGCCGTCTTCACCCTCACCGGCCTCGCCAGTCGCGTCGCCCTGCCCGCGCTCGGATGGGTCATGGCCGCATTTATCTTTCTGCCCGCGCTCGCCGTCTTTGCCCTGCCCTCCACGGATACTCCCGGCGCGCCAGACTTCCGCGCCACCTTCCTCCGCATCGGCCACGAGTTCAAAGGCACCTTTCTTCGCTGGGACGCCATTCCTTACGTCCTGCTCGTCACGCTGCCCATGTGCAGCGGAGCCATGATCGGCCTACTGCCCGCGCTTGCCGTCGACTTCGGCGTAAGCGGCGCGCAGGTGGCATGGCTCAACGGCCTGGCCGGCGCTTTGCTCACCACCCTCGGCACGCTCAGCGTCGCGCTCGTTCCCGCCCGCGTCCGCGCGCCCATCGCCTTTCTGCTTGCCGGCCTCGCCAATGCCGCAACCCTCGCCATACTCGCCCTCGGCCCCTTGCGCCCCGCCGTCTACTTCACCGCAACCGTGCTTTATCTCTTCACCATCGGCGCATGCTGGGCCCTGTTCACCGCCGTGGCGCTGGAGTTCCTCGGAGACTCCGGCAAGAGCGGCGGCGCGCGCTACTCCATCATCAACTCGCTCGGCAACCTGCCCGCCGCCTACATGGCTTTTGTGGATGGCCGCGGCTATGCCCGCTGGGGACCGCGCGGTATGCCCGCCATCGATGCCGCCCTCAGCGCCACCGCCGCCACGCTCCTGCTCCTTTACTTCCTCACCCACCGCCCAAGGCGTAGCGTCGCCACGAATTAGCAGCGGCCTGCTCCCGTCATCTCACTCTCTGCACCGTATCCGGTGCAACCCCATCGCCCTGCAAGCGCTCCGTCTGCGATTCCTCGCCGCCCATGCCGCGAGAGCGCTAAGATAAGTTCGCCATGAGTCTCCTGCACCAGGATTCGCGTCAGGATTCGACCGATCCGCTCGACGACGCCGCCCGCGGCGAGTCCTTCACCCGCGGCACCAGTCCCATCGTCCTCGCCAGCATCATCGCCACCCTCTTCATCGGCGCACTCATCGCGGCCTACATCATCGCCGGCCATCAGCCGTCCGATGCCTCCGGCCAGGTGCTCGAGGTCTGGGCCCGCCCCATGCGCACCACCACGCCGGCTTTCGACGCCAACGGCGCGCCCATCCCTCCCCAGGCCAATGAGCACGTTCTCGTCTTCACCCGCGTCCAGCTCCACAACCGCGGAAAGAATCCCCTCTTCCTGGCGCACGTCATGGCCAACGCCACACTGGCCAGCGGCGTGCACACCAGCTACGCCGCACCCGCCTCGGAATACAACCGCGTCTTCCAGGCCTATCCCGAGCTTGACCAGTGGCATGCCCCGGCGCTCGAAACCGAGGCCACCATCCCGCCCGGCCAAACCGTCGAAGGCACCTTTGTCACGTCCTTCACCCTCAGCAAGGCCGATTGGGATGCGCGCAAGTCTCTCGACTTCACCTTCGGCTTCGAGTACCAGCCCCCGCTCACCCTTGCGCCCACCGCGCCCGTCATCGAGCGCTAGCACCTTGCCGTGAAAGCGGTTCCAGAGTAGACGTGCCCTATTGGCGCCGATGACAGGCGTCATTTTCCTGATGAAAATGCCGCAATGGATTCAGGTTTCTGGGTACGGCAACTCTGGAACCTCAGTAGCCGTTGCCGCGTGCTACGGCGTCGCGGCCGGCGCCGGCGCACTCTTCGGCGTCGAAAGGTATCCGCTCACCTCGTGCTTCGAGTTGATCGTGTTCACCACAATCTCATAGAGCGCCGGGTCCTTCCCGCTGTAGAACTGCAGAGGCTCGTTCGCGTTCCGGTCCTTCTTCTCATAGCGCTTGTCGTCGGCAAACACATCCAGCGTGAACCGGCTGCGCTTCGGGTCGGTCTTGCGCAGCTCCAGGCTCACCGTCCCCACCGGCGTCCTTTTTCCCTTGTAGAGGTGGAACTCGTAGTAGTTCCTGTCGCCACGGTGCTTCAGCAGCTCCAGCTCGCCATGGTTGCGCGCAATCAGCCCGCTCTGCTGGCCCAGGTCGCCCTTCATGGACTGCAACTGGCTCAGCGCCGTCGTCACCTGCGTCTGCGTCTTGCCCAGGTCCGTCCGCACTCCGCCCACGTCCGTCTTCACGTTGGTCACGTCGCTGGCCACCTGGGTCACCTGCTGAGCCGTCTGCTGCTGCGCCGCCTCCAGCCGCTTCGTGTTGGCGTTCTCCCGCGCCACAATCTGCTGCGCGCGCTGGTTCATCTGGTCCTGGGACATGCCCAGCCGCTTGGCCAGCTCGTCGGTGGCCACGCTCAGCCGCGCATTGGTTTCGCGCAGCTCCGCCTGCAGCTTGGCATTCTGCTGGTTGGCCTCGGTCATCGACGCTTCCTGGTGCGCCAGCCGCCCGCTCAGCGTATACGCCCACACCAGCCCGCCCAACCCCGCCAGCAGCGCAATCGCCAGCACCGCCAGCAATGCGCCCGAATACGTTCTAGGAGGATTCTCCAGTTCGTTCATTCCTTCCCCTTTCGTCCTGCCCGGCCGTCCCTAAGGCCTTCCGCTTCGCCGCCCGCCGTGCAGGGCACTGCACGGGATTCTACCCCGCCCGGAGCGTTTCTGCGCACTTCCCTTCCACGCCCCGTACCGCTTCGCGCAGCCCCCGCCGTGACAACCCTCAAACCAACGCGCTATAAAGAATCTACTGCTCTTTTTATCCGTTCCGCGTCGCCGGGTACGCGGACGCTACTTACTTCATACGCACCACCAAGGCATCCAAGGGAGAAATCAAAGCCTATGTCCACTGCGGTCGCTGGAAAGGGTCTGGAAGGCATCGTCGCTGCCAACTCCGGCATCTGCTGGATCGACGGAGAAGCCGGCGTCCTTGCCTATCGCGGCATCGACATCCACGAGCTCGCCGTCCACTCCACCTTTGAGGAAACCACTTACCTCCTCTGGAACGGCAGCCTGCCCAACCGCGACGCTCTGCGCGAATTCGAGTCGCGCCTGGCCCAGGCCCGCCAGCTTGACCCCCGCATCCTCGACCTGCTGCGCAGCTTTCCCGCCTCCGCCTCGCCCATGGAGGTCCTGCGCACCGCCGTCTCCGCCCTCAGCTTTTACGACGCCGACGAGAAGGACAACACCCACGACGCCAACGTCCGCAAGGCCTTCAATCTCACCGCCCAAATCGCCATGATCGTGGCCGTCTATGACCGCATCCGCAAGGGCAGGCAGATTGTCTCGCCCGACCGCTCCCTCTCCCATGCCGCCAACTTCCTCTGGATGCTCACCGGCACAAAGCCCAGCGAAACCGCCGCGCGAACCCTCGACATCGCCCTCCTTCTCCACGCGGACCACGAGTTCAACGCCTCCACCTTCGCCGCCCGCGTCATCGCCGCCACATTGTCTGACATTCATTCCGCCATCACCGGCGCAATCGGCGCGCTCAAGGGCCCGCTGCACGGCGGAGCCAACGAGGCCGTCATGCGCATGCTCCTTGAGATCGACAAGGCCGGCGAAGACCCCGTCGCCCACGTCCGCGCCATGCTCGCCGCCAAGCAGAAGGTTTCCGGCTTCGGCCATCGCGTTTACCGCACTGAGGATCCCCGCGCCACCCACCTCCGCCAGATGAGCGAAAAGCTCTGCATTGACGCAGGCCAGCCCAAGTGGTTCCAGATCTCCCGCGCCATCGAGCGCTTCATCAACGCTGAAAAGAAGCTCAACGCCAACGTCGATTTCTACTCCGCATCCACTTACACCACCCTCGGCATCGACATCGACCTCTTCACCCCCATCTTCGCCCTCAGCCGCATCGCCGGCTGGGCCGCCCACGTCATCGAGCAGCTCGACGACAACCGCCTCATCCGCCCCCGCGCCGAATACATCGGCCCCCCATACCCCTGCCCCTGGCTCCCCGTCGAAGAGCGCAGCTAGCCTTTCACATATCTCCTGATACGACAACGCCGCATCATTTTCGATGCGGCGTCCGCATCTCCGCCCGCAAATCATGTCACAGCAACCACCGCCATGCCGACATGCGAGGAATCAATTCCGGGGCCATGTATCAGAGCTTTCCATGATTGAGCGAAAACGCTTCCAGCTACCGAAGATGGCCTTGTAGAACGAACTGTCTAGAAGCTGATATCGGTTCACATCGTGCGCGGTCGGAATGCGACCCAACGAAAGCGCCAATCTCTGATAGTGGTGGATCAATATCCGGCTGAAGTTGTGACGGGTGGGGACTCGTTGGTCGACGATTTGACGCATGAAGATGTCGATGACCTTTTCGTCGAAGTTCACGCTGCAACCGAGCGGAAGGTTCAGAATTTGTTTCCTCGATTGGATTGACGCGAACGGTATGACGTGCTCGTCTGAGTCCGTTGGCAACAGACCCTGATACTCGACGATTCGGTAAGCGTTCTTGAATCGGCCAATGAAATCGATGACAGTGCAAAGCGGCTTACCGACATGCTTCCGCAGCCCACGACCGAGCTGCTGAAAAAAGATTCTCCGCGACTCCGTGGGCCGCAGGAAAAGTAGGCATTCGACAAACGGCATATCCGCTCCCTCATTCAGAACGTCGACTGCACAAACGACCCTGATCTTTCCTTTGCGGAGACTTTCAGCCACGACCTTCCGATCATTGACCGACGTGTGGGATAAATAGACCTCAGCCGAGATCCCTTCGCGGATAAAGCTCGCCGCGACTCTCTTTGCGTGTTCATGGGAACAACAGAACGCGAGTGTCGGCTTTCCTTCCGCATGTTCGCGCCATTTGGCGATGATCGCTCGATCTCGCTCGGGAATGATTAACGCTCGCTCCAGGTCTTTGACGTCATATCGAATTCCATTATGTGCCACCTTGGAGTAGTCGATATCGTCAAAGCAGCCGAAGTAGTGATAGGGCGAGAGGATGCCCATGTTGATACCCGAGCGGAGGTCGAAGTCTACCAGAATGTTGTGGTCACAGAGCTCGGCGATATCTTGGCGATCACTTCGATAGGGAGTAGCCGTCATCCCTAGGAGAAATGCGGGCTTCAGGCGATCTAAGACATCTCTATACGATTTCGCAGCGGCGTGGTGAAACTCATCGATGATCACATAGTCAAAGACATTCGGTCGCAATTTGGCGATGTTATGGCGGAGCAGTTGGATCGTGCTGATATTTACCGCTACGGGGTTCAAAAGCGACCTGCCGGTGGCGTGCGCTACGACGCGCTGGCGGGAGAATATGCCCACGAACTCGGAGCGCGCCACATCAAGGATCTCCTGAGTATGGCCGATAAACAAAACCTTCTGAGCGCCAAACCTCTTGGCATCTTCGGCAGCAATTCTGGTCTTGCCGCTTCCGGTTGGGAGAACTATGAGGCCCGAAGGCTGATCGAGTCTGTGGGCAACCGCGAGCGCTTTAAGGGATTCCTGCTGGAGAATGTTTAGGATTCTTCTTTGCGGGGAATATCCGCAAGAGCAACGACCGGCGACTATTTTTTGGGCATCGCGCGGACACAAAAAACCGAACGCAACGAAAAGACGCGCGAGATCAATAGCGTCGAGGATCGCGTACCTGCAGGAGAGACGCCGTGCAGTCGAGCAGAACTCTTCTTTCGCAGGGTCGAGAACGTTCCCACTTGCAGCAAAGACCGCAAACCGTAGCCCATCGATCTTCGAGAGTCGATAAAACTGGTGGCTGACGTCTATCGGCCTCACGGTCGAGAATGACTTCCCCTTCAGAACGAACGCAGCCAAACCGACTTCCCGGTCAAGTGTGAGTTTGTGTGTCAGGATATCGGCAATCTCAGCCGGCCCGTGAGGCGTCTCGTTGGAATCACTCAGAATGAATTGGATAAATGGCTCGAATTCCTCCCGCTCATCCAGATGGCGCACAGCAGCGACAAGCTCCTGAGTGATTGTCGTGGGGGCTATAGCCTTCGCATCTTGGAAGTTGTCAAAGGAGTCAAATTGAACTAGACCCGGCCCCTCATCGCGATTCGTCATTAGACATGAACCTAACACTTCTTACCCGGGCGCGCGCTTTGCGAGCGGCTCCCCTGTGCCTTGGCTGTATCCCTCTCGTAATTATTCTCGTAAAACACCCCCAAGCCCTCACCCTCCCACCCCCTCCCCACGTCCCACACCCGCCCCGCATTTGACCCAACCCCCGTGCGCTTCCTACGATGCTCCTGTCCCGCTTTTCGCGCCATCGCGTCCATTCCGCATTCCATCAGGGGGAAAAACCCATGCAAATCCCGCTCCGCGCCGCTGCCCGGCCTCGCCACTTCCACATCCACATCCGCCCCCGCCTGCTCGCCTCCTTTGCCGCCGCCTCCTTTGCTTTCGCCGCGCTGCTTGCCTGCCCGGCGGCCACTGCGCAATCCAACGCCTTCGTGCTCAACCGGCCTGGCCGCACCATCGCGCTCGAGCCCTACGCCCCCAACATCCTCCGCGTCACCCTCAGCACTCAAAACGACGCAGCCCTCGCCGCACCCGGATACGGATTCATCGCCACGCCCTCCAGCTCCGGCTGGACCCACACCACCGATTCCGTCGGCTACGAAGTCTATCGCTCCGCCCAAATGGTCGTGCGCATCGCGCCGCCCAGTCTCTCCGTGCCCCACCGCTTCCCGCTCGACGACATCAACAACAAGCTGCGCCAGGAGTACTTCGGCGGCGGCCCGCCCCGGCAGGGCCCGTTCAACGACACCCTCTCCTTCGCCACCGCTGCCGGCCGTCCGCTCCTCACCATGCGCCAGTGGTCCATGTACCCCAACCGGCCCGTCTCCTCCGGCCCTCCCCCCGCCAACGTGCAGCGGGATGACCCCGGCTACCGCGTCTCCGCCGTCTTTGATTCGCCCGCCGGCGAGCACTACTACGGCCTCGGCCAGCACCAGCAGGGCTTCCTCGATCTCCGCGACCATCGCATTGACTGCTGGCACAACTACGGCGCCATCGGCGGCGAAACCGTCTGCGTGCCCTTCCTCGTTTCCAGCCGCGATTACGGCCTCATCTGGGACAATCCTTCCAAAACCACCGTCGATCTCGGCTTCAACCTGCGCAATGTCTGGTCGTCCCAGGTCGGCAACCGCGTCTCCTTCTTCGTCATCGCCGCCAGCAACACCGACGGAATCTACGAGGGCTATCGCCAGCTCACCGGCATCGCGCACCTGCTGCCTAAGGCGGCTTACGGCTACATCCAGAGCAAGGCCATCTATCCCACCCAGGCGCAGCTGCTCGCCGTCGCAAAAGGCTATCGCGACCGCAATCTCCCGCTCGACGTGCTGGTCGTCGATTTCCTCAACATGACCCACCAGGGCAATCTTGACCTCGATCCGGCCCGCTGGCCTGACCCCGCCGCCATGAACCGGCAACTGAACGCCATGGGCATTCACACCCTCCTCAGCGTCTGGCCGCACTTCGCCCAGGGCACGCTTTACTACGACATGCTCGTCAAAAAAGGCTGGCTCATCCGCAAAGCCGACGGCACGCCCGACTCCGGCGGCTTCAGCAAGGCCATCGGCCCCAACATTGACACCACCAACCCCGCCGCCGCCCGCTGGTACTGGCAGAAAATCCGCGACCGCTACATCAAGCCCGACGGATTCTCCTACCTCTGGCTCGACGAAACCGAGCCCGACATCGATCCTGAAGATGACTTCTTTTACGTCGGCTCAGGCAAGCGCTTCTATAACGTCTACCCGCTCTTCCACACCGCCTCGGTCTATGACGGCTTCCGCCGCGACTTTGGTCGCAGCCGCCGTGTCATGATTCTCGCCCGCGCCTCCTACCTTGGCGCGCAGCGCAACGGCACCGTCTTCTGGTCCAGCGACATCACCGCCACCTGGGACATGCTCCGGCGCTCCATCGCCGCCGGCCTCGGCTTCACCGCCTCCGGCATGCCTTACTGGGATACCGACATCGCCGGCTTCTTCTCGCCCGAGATACCTCCCACTTACAAGCCCGCGCACACACCGCTCGTCAGCCCTGCCGGCGCTGGAGAAAACGTCGACGGCTATCTCGATTACCCTGAGCTTTTCGTCCGCTGGTTTCAGTGGGGCGTCTTCCAGCCCGTCATGCGCGCCCACGGCGAGCGCATGCACAATGAGGTCTGGTCTTACGGCACTCAGGCCGAGCCCATCCTGGCAAAATACCTGCGCCTGCGCTATACCCTCCTGCCTTACACCTACTCGCTCGCCTACCACACCTACCAGACCGGCGCGCCTTACATGCGCGCACTCTTCATGGACTTCCCCGGCGATCCCAACGTCGCCGGCATCTGCGACGAATACATGTTCGGCCCCGCATTTCTCGTCGCGCCCGTCACCCGCCAGGGCGCAACCAGCCGCAAGGTTTATCTGCCCGCCGGCTCTGACTGGTACAACTACTGGACCAACGCGCGCTTCAAAGGCGGCCAAACCATCACCGTCTCCGCGCCGATTGATACCATTCCCCTCTTCGTCCGCGCCGGCTCCATCGTCCCTCTCGGCGCGCCGGTCTTGAGCACGCAGCAGCATCAGGCCATCGCCTCCATCCGCGTCTATCCCGGCGCCAATGCCACCTTCACCCTCTTCTCTGACGATGGAACAACCTACGACTACGAGAACGGAAAGGACTCCATCACCCATCTCGACTGGGACCAGGCCACGCACCGCTTCACCCACTCCGGCGCGGCCGCGTGGAGCGCGCCCGACGCTAAAATTGTGAAGATTGTCCATCCTGAAAAAGGAATGCCGAACTGAGGAAGCCATGACCAAAGACGAAGCTCTCGCCTTCGCCCATCAGTGGATTGCCGCCTGGAACTCCCGCGACATTGAAGCCATCCTGGCTCATTACGAGGACGGCGTGGAGCTTGTCTCGCCCGTCGCGGCGCAGCTCCTTGGCCTTCCCGGCGGGCTCGTCTCCGGCAAGGCCGCCCTGCGCGATTACTTCGCCCGGGGCCTCGCGGCCTTCCCTCAGCTCCGCTTCCAGCTTGTGGACACGCTCGCCGGCATGGATAGCATCGTGCTCTACTACCTCAACCAGCGCGGCACCCACACCGCGGAGTTCATGCAGCTCGCGCCCACCGGCCCCGCTGTGAAGGTCCGCCGCGTCCTCGCGCATTACAGCGTCGCGTCGTAGCCCATCCCCAGCCGCGCCGTCATCCTTGCCGCTCGCGCCGAGTGTTTCATGGTGAATGGTCGAACAAAGATGGATGATGATGCTCACGTCAAGCCGGGACCTGTGCGGCTCTCTTCGCCTCGGCGGAGTCGTAGCTTTCTCCATAGATAGCCGGAACCTTACCCCCCATGGGCCGCAGGTAACCGGACAACTGGCCGCGATGATGAACCGCATGGAGGAGTCCGGCTTGAAGAAATGCGTAGGCAGGGCGCTGGAACATGCCACGGAAATCCACCATCCTCACCAGATGTTCGCCGGCCAGATTACTCACTGCGTCAAGGTGCCTTGAGTATTCGGTTCCATACCACTCTGCCACCTCCGCCGGCATCTTCACCGCCTCCGGAATCTTCACACTGCCGGGCACAAATGACGCGTCGATGACCGACTTTAGGAAGAAGTTATCCGCGGCTGCAATGTGACGAAGAAGTTCGTTGGCTGTTTTGGCGCATGGATCGGGCCGGTAATCCAGGTTGACATTGGGAACGGCGTCCAGCACTGAGCGCGTGGTCCGGCTCTCGCTCTTCAGAACGCCTAGGAGCACATCGTGGACAAACAGGTGGGCTTGTGCGGCAGTGAGTTCGCTCACAGTAGATTCTCCTTTGAACTTCCAGGAACCAGTCGGCCTCTTGGGATTCCGCTAGCGATTCGATGAGCGCGGAAAGCTTCGGGCGCATGATTATTTTGCAGCCGAGGATGAACCCCGGCGTGCGGCCCACCTTCGATCGTTAAGTTGCCGTGGGCCAATCCTCCCGCGGCAAATGCGGGAGAATAGAAGACATCATGGCTCATGCGTTGGTCTGTCCGTGTTTCCCGCTCTAACACCCCTGCCGCTCGCGCCACATCCGGTAAAGCCCCCACGCCGCGATCGTGCAGTTGTCGCCTATCGCGCCGTCCACCATCATCTGCTCAAACTCCGCCGCCGCCACGCGGTGTACCGTCAGGTCGTGCTCCTCGTCGTCGCGGTTGGTTTCCTGCTGCGTCAGCCCCGTCGCCAGAAACACATGCTGCCGCTGCCGCGTAAACCCGTATGCAATCCACTGCTCGCCCAGCTTCGTCATCCGCTCCGCGTGCAGCCCCGTCTCTTCCTTCAGCTCGCCGCGCGCCAGCCGCTCAGCGTCGTCAATCGCCCGCTCCCATCCGCCCTGCGGCAGCTCCATCGCCCGCGCGCCAATCGTGTACCGGAACTGCTCCACCAGCCACACCCATTCGCCGTCCACCGGAATGATGATCGCCGATTCGTCCTTCTCCACCACGCCGTAGATTCCCCGCTGCCCATTAGACCGCAGAATCTCATCCTCGCGCACGCGCATCCAGCGGTTGCGATAAACCTCGCGGCTCGCCAGCGTCACGATTTGCCGCCCATCCTTCTGTTTTTCTTCGCTCACCCCGCCTCCCGCATCCCTTTTTCATCCGTCCGCACGCGAAAGCGCCGCAGCCGCCCCACCAGGGATGCCGCGCCGCTCGCGCGCAAACGCACCGCCTCGCCTTCATAGCTCCGCGTGTGGATCACCATGCCGGCATCCATCTCCGCCAGCACCGCGCCCTCGCTCTGCGGCACCACAAACTCGGCTTCCACCACCGGGTCCAGCGCCAGCGCCGCATCCATCGCCGCCAGCAGCGCCTCCATGCCTTCGCCCGTCTGCGCGCTCACCATCACCTCGCCGCGCCGCGCCAGCCCTTCGCGCTGCTGCGCGCTCAGCAGGTCCGCCTTGTTCAGCACTTCAATACGCGGCTTGCCCAGCGCTTCCAGCTCCGCCAGCACCTTCTCCACCTGCGCCTTCTGCTCCTCGCCGTAGCTCGATGCCGCGTCGCGCACGTGCAGCAGCACCTCGGCCTGCGCCACCTCCTCCAGCGTCGCGCGAAAACTCGTCACCAGCGTATGCGGCAGATTGCGAATGAATCCCACCGTGTCGCTCAGCAGAACCTTGCGCCGGCTGGGCAGCAAAAGCGCGCGCAGCTTCGGGTCCAGCGTGGCAAACATCCGCGGCGACTGCAACACCTCCGCGCCCGTCAGCCGGTGGAAGAGCGTGCTTTTGCCCGCGTTCGTATAGCCCACCAGCGCCACCGTCGGCACCGGAACCGCCTCGCGCCGCTGCCTCTGCTGCCGCCGCACGCGCCGCACCGCCTCCAGCGCGCGCTTCAACTGGTCAATCCGCCGCTGAATCCTGCGCCGGTCGGTCTCAAGCTGTGTCTCGCCCGGTCCGCGCGTGCCAATGCCGCCGCCCAGTTGCGACATCGCTTTTCCGCGGCCCGTCAGCCGCGGCAGCATGTACTCCAGTTGCGCCAGCTCCACCTGAAGCTGGCCCTCCCGCGTCCGCGCATGCCGCGCAAAAATGTCCAGGATAAGCTGCGTCCGGTCCAGCACGCGGCACGGCAGCGCCGCCTCAAGGTTGCGCAACTGCGTCGGCGTCAGGTCCTGGTCAAAGAGCACCAGATCGGCCCCGGTTGAGGCCGCCACCGCTGCAATCTCCTCCACCTTGCCCGCACCCACCAGTGTCGCCGGGTCCGGCCTCGGCCGCCTCTGCAGCAGCTCCGCCGCCACCTCGCCGCCCGCGCTCGCCACCAGCTCACGAAACTCCTTGAGCGACTCCTCGGCGTCCAGCCCCGGCCCATCCCACGGCTTCATCGCCGCGGTTTCCAGCTTTCGTTCAGCGACGGGCTCCGCATCCGTGTCCGGGCTCATCGCCAGCGCCGCGCGACGCGCCCCCGCCGCTCCCGCACGTTTGGCGCGCAGGCGCACGCCCGCGTCCACGCCCACCAGCACGGCGCGCTCAGGGCCTCTGCCGCGGCCGCTCCGCGTCTCCAGCCCTGGCTTCGGTCTGGCTCCGGCGTTGCCCGCAGCCTCTGGCAAAAGTCTTCGCTCCCGGCGTGTTTAGTGCGTTTCAGCGCCCGCGGCTGCCGCCGTGGGGGCCGGCGCCGGAACCGCCGACGGACCCAGGCTGCCGTGCACGCCTGCGCTTCTGTGCTCGCTGTGCATCACGCTGCGGTTGCTCACCACCGTTGAAATCGCGTGCTTGAAGATCAACTGCTCCTGGCTGTTGTTCTCCAGCAGCACCGAATACTTGTCAAACGAACGTATCCGCCCGGTGAGCTTTACGCCGCTCACCAGATATATGGTGATGGGGGTCTTGTCCTTGCGGACCGTGTTCAGGAAGGTGTCCTGAATATTCTGTGCCGGCTTGTTTTCCATGTGCCGATCTCCTGCTCGCGTGTTGGGGGGTAGGGTTGGGTGCAGTCATCCTGCACCGGCTTGCAATGCCGCGGGGGAACGCCCGGAAGCCCCGGAGACGCCGCTCCCCGCAATGTGACAACTGTATAGAGGTTCGCCCGCCATTTCAACCTGCCCCACCGCTTTCCCCGCACATTCGCCCCGCCCGCGCCGTCCGCGCCTCGTCGTCCCATTGCGGCCCTGCTACCATGTTCCCGTGCCAAACCCAGCATCAGGTCCGGCCCAGCCCGCCGCCGCGCACCCCGCCCAAACCCTCCCCGTGCCCATGCTCGACCTCCGCCGACAGTACGAGCCCCTCCGCGCCGAGCTCCTCGCCGCCCTCGACCATCTCCTGCAAACGCAGCAGTTTATCCTCGGTGAGCCCGTCGCCCAATTCGAGCGCGAAGCCGCCGCCCGCCTCGGCGTCGCCCACGCCATCGGCTGCGCCTCAGGAACCGACGCCCTCTGGCTCGCCCTCGCCGCCGCCCAAATCGGACCCGGCCACGCCGTCCTCACCACGCCCTTCAGCTTCTTCGCCTCCGTCAGCGCCATCCTCCGCGCCGCAGCCACGCCCGTCCTCGCCGACATCGACCCCGCCACCTTCAATCTCTCTCCCGCCGCCGTCGCCTCCGTGCTCGACAGCCCGCGCGGACCATCCATCCGCGCCATCCTCCCCGTCCATCTTTACGGCCAATGCGCCGACTGGCCCGCTCTCGCCGCCCTCGCCCAGCCGCGCAATCTTCTCCTCATCGAGGACGCAGCCCAGGCCTTCGGCGCACAAATCCACGGCCAGCCCGCCGGAGCCCTCGGCCACGCCGCCGCCTTCAGCTTTTACCCCACCAAGAACCTCAGCGCCGCCGGCGATGCCGGCATGGTCACCACCAACAACGCCGAAATCGCCGAGCGCGCACGCATGCTCCGCCAGCACGGCATGAAGCGCCGCTACTTCCACGACGAAGTCGGCTGGAACGCACGCCTCGACGGCTTCCAGGCCGCAATCCTCCGCATCAAGCTCAACTACATCGACGGCTGGAACCACGCCCGCCACACCGCCGCACGCCGCTACCACGCGCTCTTCCACGCCGCCGACCTGGCCGAAACCGGCCCCTATCCCACCCACGGCGTCGTCCTGCCCCATGAGATCCCCGGCTCCCGCCACGTCTGGCACCAGTACGTCATCCGCGCGCCGCGCCGCGACGACCTCCGCGCCTTCCTCACCGCCCGCCGCATCGGCTCCGAGGTCTACTACCCCCTCCCACTCCACATGCAGCCCGCGCTCCAGTCCCTCGGCTATAAAGAAGGCGACTTCCCCGAGTCCGAGCGCGCCGCCCGCGAAGTCCTCGCCCTGCCCCTCTTCCCCGAACTCCGCGAAGACGAACAGCAATCCGTCGTCTCCGCCATCGCCGAATTTCTAAGCTGAGAGTGAATTCGCGGTTCTGGCCCCATTCATCGCGGCCTTTTCGCGATGAGTGGGTGGGGTCTCTCTGTGCGTGTCTGTGCCCCATTCATCGCGGCTTTTTCGCGATGAGTGGGCGGGTTTCTACGCGGGCGTCTGTGCCCCATTCATCGCAGCTTCTTCGCGATGAGTGGGCGTGTATCTCTGTGCGGGCGTCTGTGCCCCATTCATGCGCGTCCTTTGCGCATGAGTGGGCGGACACCTGTGCAGTTCTGTGCCCCATTCATCGCGGCCTTTTCGCGATGAGTGGGCCGCGCAATCGTGACGTCCACTCCGACTCAATCTCCACCACCCCCCGAATACCGGTCGCATAGTGGTTGAAGCTGCTCCATCGGTACTCCTCGGGCGATGCGGCCAATCCTCGCTTCACGGGGTTGCGATGGATATAGCGGATTACCTCCGACCGGGCGTCTTCGCCGTGAATGTTGCCGTCAAAATAGCGGTACTGCCAGAACCGGGCACGGTCGCCCTTCAATTTGCGCGAAGTCAACTGCTTCAAGGACTTCAAAAACTGCGCCATCAGAATCGACGGCGGCTCGTTCATCAGCACGTGGACGTGCTCGGGCATCAGCACATACGCGTAGATCCGGGCCTGATGGCGTGCCCGCATCAACTCCAGAACGGCCTCGACTGTGTCCTTCGACCCCGGCGCTTCGAGCAACGGCAGACGGTGAAAGCAACTGAACGTGATGAAGTGCAGAGCCTCCGCCTTCTGGAACCGCTTCAGCCCGTATGGCATGGCCCTATCCTAATCTGGCCGCGGCCTTGCACAAAAACCCGCTCATCGCGATGTAACCGCGATGAACGGGGCACAGCTTCTCTAATGCCAAGGCGTATATTCAGAGTCGATAAGTGAGCCACCTGCCATTTACGTAAGCTGAGGTTGCACGGCGAACACTAGAGGAGCGCACATGGATGACGCTGAGATTCGGGCAGAAATAGAACGCAGACGCAAACGCGCTGTGGAACTCAAACTGCGTGAGACCATGTGGGACCTTTACAGTTCCCAATTCAAATACATCGATGACTATTTGAAAAAGGAGCCGGATACGATTCTTCCGGAAATCAAAGACAGCCTCACGCGCTTCGGCGGTTCAAGCTCATTTCGTTTTGCCGGAATAGATTACACAATTACCTGTCTAGAAGGCGGACGGGAGAAGGACGGCAGAGGTTACGATTCCACCGAGACGACGCACATGACGATCAGCCTTGTAGTGGCTGGAAAGCGGACATTCGAATTCAATATGAGGCAAAGTGTGACGTACGGTCGTGATATGCCCTACTTCAACGAGAGCATGGGAACAGTTACGGCTTTTATCGAGGGAACTTGGGTCGAGCAAATCAGGAAACTGCTTGATGATATGCGCGGTTTCAAAAAAGATGCGTGGAAGAAGCGTAATGCACCTCGAGAAGCACAACGGTTGAAAGACGATATAGAACGCTTCGGCCTGTAAGGACTGACTAGACAACGCAGGCGGGGTAGGTGGCCCGATCATCGACGCCAGAGTCTCCACGAAACCCGTGGACTGTGGCAGGCGGCCCACTCATGGATTTCAGAAGAAATTGAAAGTGAGGTCTCGAAGGGTATTCCAGAAAGCTGTGCCCCATTCATCGCGGCTTGATCGCGATGAGTGGGCGGTGCTTCTCCGGTCTCTGTGGCCTGCGCCCCGTTCATCGTGGCCTTATCGCAATCAATGCGCCTCCATCCCTGCCCCTTTTGAGCTATAAACAGAGCATGAATCTGCGCCGCCTCCTCCTCGCTTGCCTCAGCATGCTGATTCTTGCTCTCTCTGCCTGCCATCTATCCACCACAGATACAGACGCTCGCACCAAAGTCGGAGACAAAGTGCCCGCCATTTCCGTCCAAGAGGCCTCAGGCGGCACATTCTCCCCTGCCAACGAAACGGGCAAAGTTATCGTTGTCAACTTCTGGGCCACCTGGTGCGGTCCCTGCCAAGCCGAGATGCCGGAGATGGAAAAGCAAGTCTGGCAGAAGTACAAATCCTCGCCTGATTTCGCTTTCATCGCCATCGCCCGCGAGCAGGATTTAGGTACCGTCCTCAACTTTCAGCAGACCCACACAAACTTAACCTTCCCCCTCGCATCGGATCCCACGCGGGCCGCGTATGCGCGTTTTGCCGCAGCCGGCATTCCGCGCACTTATGTCATTGACCGCCATGGCCTCATCGCATATCAAAGCTTTGGATACTATCCCGGGAGCGTCGATGTCCTCAGTCGCGCAGTCCAGAAAGCGCTTGCGGAAAAATAGACGGGAGGACCCGGAAATCACGAGTCTCAACCTAGAAACTCCTCACTCTACTCCCTCCCCATCCTCAACCGGTATCTCCCTGACCGCAGCAGCGGCCACGCCCGCTCATACGGCAGAATCGCCTCATGCCGCGCCCGCCAGTGCGCTGTCAATCCCTTTCCGCATCAAGCCGTCCGCAAACGCCTCATTCCACACCGAAATTTCCCCGCGGCATTTTGCCGACTATTTCCCCGGTCCGTCGCACAATAGAAGGTAAGGGGGACACGCCCACGCCCTCGACCAGCCACAAACAAGCTGAAAGCTGACGGCTGATGGCTGATAGCTGCACCGACGGTGCATTTTGCGGCTGTGAAACTGTGCAGCACAGCCTGACACTCGTTTTTGCGGCTGTGAAACTGTGAAACTGTGCAGCACAGCCCGACACTCGTTTTCGCGGCTGTGAAACTGTGAAACTGTGCAGCACAGCCGGCCGCCCTGCCCCGCGCCGAAACCCCAGCCGCCGTGCCGCCCTGCCCCGCGCCCAATGCCGTAAAATCAAACTCGCATGAAGTGTCCTTACTGCGGCTTTGCCCAGGACCGCGTCGTCGACTCCCGCGAGAGCAAGGAGGCGGATTCCATCCGCCGCCGCCGCGAGTGCGAGCGCTGCAACCGCCGCTTCACCACCTACGAGCGCATTGACGAAATCCCCTACATGGTGGTGAAAAAGGACGGCCGCCGCGAGCGCTACGACCGCCAGAAAGTCCTGAGCGGCCTGCTGCGCGCCTGCGAGAAGCGCCCTGTCTCCTCCTCCAAGCTCGAAGCCATCGTCGACGCCACCGAGTCCTTCCTGATGGACGCGCCTGAGCGCGAGCGCACCGCCTCGGAAATCGGCGAACTCATCATGCAGCACCTCAAAGGCATCGACACCGTCGCCTACATCCGCTTCGCCAGCGTCTACCGCGACTTCAAGGACGTACGCGAATTCAAGGAAGAGCTCGAAGGTCTGCTCGACACCCACCGCGGCACCAAAAGCAAGAAATAGCTGCTTCATTCATCCGGACTCATTCAATCGGATTCATCCATTCGGATACATTCAGGGGGAAGCATTCATGGCGCAAACTCATCCGCACAAAATCACTCTCATCCCCGGCGACGGCATCGGCCCTGAGGTGACGCAGGCCGTTGTGCGCATTCTTGAGGCCACCGGCGTCCGCTTCGAGTGGCAGCGCTTTGCCGCCGGGGCTGAGGCCTTTGAGGTCTTCGGCGAATACATTCCCGCCGCGCTTTACGAGTCCATCCAGACCAACAAGGTTGCGCTCAAAGGCCCCGTGACGACGCCCATCGGCAGCGGCTTCAAGAGCATCAACGTCACCCTGCGCAAAAAGTTTGACCTCTTCGCCAACTTCCGCCCCATCCGCAATCTTCCCGGCCTGGCCACCAAATACCCTGACGTCGACCTGATCATCATCCGCGAAAATACGGAGGGCTCTTACGCCGGCCTTGAGCACGAAGTGGTCCCCGGCGTGGTGGAAAGCATCAAGGTAATCACGGAGAAAGGCTCCACGCGCATTGCGAAGTTCGCCTTTGAATACGCGCGCAAGCACGGCCGCAAAAAGATTCACTCCATCCACAAGGCCAACATCATGAAGCTGTCGGACGGCCTGTTCCTGCGCTGCGCCCGCAAGGTTGCCGAGGAATTTCCCGACGTCACCTACGGCGAACACATTATCGACAACACCTGCATGCAGCTGGTGATGAATCCTTATCAATACGACACGATGCTGCTTGAAAATCTCTACGGCGACATCGTCAGCGATCTCTGCGCCGGCCTTATCGGCGGCCTGGGGCTTGTGCCCGGCGCGAACCTGGGCCTGGACTGCGCCATCTTCGAGGCCGTCCACGGCTCCGCGCCGGATATTGCCGGCAAGGACCTGGCCAACCCCACCGCGCTGCTGCAATCCGCCATCCTGATGCTGCGCCATCTTGACGAGCAGGCCGCCGCCGACAAGGTACAGGCCGCGCTGGAAGCTGTTTACGCCGAAGGCAAAACCCTGACGCGGGACGTGGGCGGCCACGCCGGCACCAGCCAGTTCGCGGAGGCAGTTCTCGCCGCCATGGCCTGAGTCCGCTCGCCGCACGCGAGTAAGTGATGTGGAAGTATAGATGGCAGGTGCGCTTGCAATGATTCGATGGAAGACTAAGTTGCCCGATGTGAGACATGCAATTCTTCCCTCTCACACAACCCGGCCCAATCCCGTGGTGGTGGGCTCCAGGGTGTTTGCTTCTCTTTTCTCCCCCGGCGCCGTTGTCGCCTGCTCAAAACATTCAGGCAAAGTGATCTGGAAGATCGACCTCGACTCGTATGCAGGTTCATCAGTCACAATCGCGGGGAACAAACTCTTCGCGACGAGCGTTCGCACTTTGTACGCACTCAATCCGACAGATGGGGCTGTCTGTTGGTCGTTTACGCCGTACGGCAAGCCGGGGGAGTGGATTTATTCCCTGCCAGCCGTGAGCCTCAACAGGGTCTTCATCGGAGATCGCAAAGGTTATTTCCACTGCCTGGACTCCAAAACAGGTGAGCGAATCTGGAGCCGAAAGCTATCGCGGGGCAGCAATAACCAGGTCAACGCAACTGCCTTGATCGCGGGGAATCGAGTCATTACAGCCAATAACGATGGAAGGGTGGTTTGTTACTCCATTAAGAAGGGGGAGACTCTGTGGCGCCAGAGAATTGACGGAGCGTGCATTTCTGAGATTCTGAGGCTCGGTGCTTCGGTGATTGTGGCTTCTCACGCGCTTTGCGCATTGGACCTCCCAACTGGCAGGGTTTGCTGGAAGCTCAAATTTCCCGACAAGTTGGTTAATTCCGCTACATTATCCGGCTTGCTGGTCATCGCTGCTTTAGGAACTGACTTCCATAGCCGCCCGGATGCCTGGGAACAACCCTCGGCATTCCAATCAGAACTCACGTTCATTGATCGCGGAATTGAAATCAAAAGGAAGAAGATGGGAGACAGCTTCCAACTACGAACCGATTCTAACCGCGCTCTCCTCTATGCAGTTGGAGTCACCGCAATGAAATCCATCCGGATATCGGACGGAGTAATCCTGAATACGCGTCAGGGACAGATTGGCCTGCCTGATACCTCTGGCGGTTATATGTATGTCCTGGCGGGCAACGGAACTCTTTTCGCTGAAGCCAAAAAGCCCATGCAAGCGCGCTGATTCAATATGTCTCAGCAGTTCTCGCCGCCTTGGCCTGAACCCAAAACCCAGACTGCGGGGCGCAACGCGCACGCCCGCGCGCTCCCGGCGTGCGTTACACTGATTGCAGGCCCGAGCCCATGCATCAACTGCTGATTTACGACCTCGCCGACGACTACCTGGAACGCAGGGGAGAGTTTCGCACTGCGCATCTCGCGCTCGCCTGGCAGGCAACGGAGCGCGGGGATCTGGTGCTCGGCGGCGCGCTGGCCGAGCCCGCCAACCAGGCCTATCTCCTCTTCCAGGGCGAGACACCGGCCGCCGCTGAGGCCTTTGCCAAGGCTGACCCCTACGTGGCCAACGGCCTGGTGAAGCGCTGGCAGGTGCGAATGTGGACGACCGTGGTGGGCACGGCCTGCGCCACTCCTGTGCGGTCCTAGGACCGCCAGAACCCCCGCCCGCAACGCATCACATTCATCCGCATTCCTCCGCATTCATCCTTCAGGTACACTGGAGTGTTCAGAACCATGCCAAGCAAACTTCCCATCGGCATCTTAGGGGCCACCGGAATGGTGGGCCAGCGCTACATCCAGCTTCTTGAGAACCATCCCTGGTTCCAGGTGACGTGGCTGGCCGCCAGCGACCGCTCGAGCGGCAAGCCTTACGGCGAAGCGGCCAAGTGGCGCCTTGACACGCCGATGCCGGAGCGCATCGCGCGCATGACGGTTTCGCCCGCCGAGCCGGAAGGCGCGCCAAGCAGCTCCATTCCCAGGGTCATCTTCGCATCGATTGACGCAGCCTTCGCACGCGAGATGGAGCCGAAGTTCGCCGCCGCCGGCCACGCCGTCCTGTCGAACTCGAGCGCCTTCCGCATGGCGCCGAACGTGCCGCTGGTGCTGCCGGAAGTGAATGCCGAGCACCTGCACCTAATCGAGGAACAATGCTGGCGCAAGGATTCCGGCGGCTACATCGTGACCAACTCCAACTGCACCGTGATGGGCCCGGTGCTGGCGCTGAAGCCCCTTGCCGACCGTTTCGGCATCGAGCAGATCTTCGCGACCTCGATGCAGGCCGTGAGCGGCGCAGGCTATCCGGGCGTGCCTTCCATGGACATCCTCGACAACGTTGTGCCCTACATTGCCAGCGAAGAGGAAAAGATGGAAGAGGAGCTGCTGAAGCTGCTGGGCACGCTGGAGGGCCACACGGTGAGGCCGCTGGCCGCGCGGATGAGCGCCAGTTGCAATCGCGTTCCCGTGGTGGACGGCCACACGGTGAACGTGAGCGTGAAGCTGGCCAGACCGGCCACGCGCGAGGAAATCCTGGCCGCCTGGAGCGAGTTCCGCCCGCTCGCCGGCCGCAACCTGCCCAGTGCGCCCGCGCAGCCGGTGGAATTCGCGCCGGAGCCTGATCGCCCGCAGCCGAGGCTGGACCGCAATCGCGGCAACGGCATGACTGCCACCGTAGGCCGCCTGCGTCCCTGCGGCGTGCTCGACTGGAAGTTCACCGTTCTGACGCACAACACCATTCGCGGCGCCGCCGGCGCCACCATCCTTAACGCTGAGCTGCTCAAGAGTCTGGGCAAGCTTGAACCCGAGTCCACCGACCGATCAAATTCGCAGCAACGAAAGAAGCGAATCGAATTGGGAGATGCGATTGCGTCTGGCGTGAGTCATCTGATTAGCGGAATCTGACGAAAAACATGGGAACACTCGCATGAGTCTGGTTGTCATGAAGTTCGGCGGCACCTCGGTGGAAGATCCCGCAGCCATCGTGCGCACCGCCTCGATTGTTGCCGGCCGCGTGGCCCAGGGGAAGCGCCCTGTGGTCATCGTCAGCGCGCTGGCCCGCGTTACGGATCAGCTTTTGCGCGCCGCCAACTGCGCCGCCAGCGGCGACCGCACCGGCTCGCTCGCGCTGAGCTCGCGCCTGCGCGCCCGCCATCGCGACACAGCCTGCGCCCTGCTGAAGGACGCCGGCCCCATGGTCACGCACATTGACCAGAAATTCGACGCGCTCGATGAGGTTCTGCGCGGCCTTGCCGCCATTCTCGAACTGACCCCGCGCATCGCCGATCTTGTGGTGAGCTACGGGGAGCGCATCTCCAGCCGCATTGTGGCCGCCGCATTCGCTGACCGTGAAATCAACGCCGCCCACGTGGATGCGCGCGACATTATCCTCACCGATTCGCAGTTCCAGAAGGCCGCGCCCATTGACTCCGCCATTGAAAAACGCGCCGCGGAAAAGCTTCGCCCGCTCATCGATGCGGGCCAGGTTCCCATTCTCGGCGGCTTTATCGGGGCGGACGAGGACGGCATCACCACCACGCTCGGCCGCGGCGGCTCCGACTTTACCTGCGCGCTGCTTGGCGGCGCGCTGTCAGCGGACACCATCGAAATCTGGACCGACGTGAACGGCATTATGACCAGCGACCCGCGCGTCTGCCCGGACGCGCTGCGCGTGAAGGTGATCAGCTTTGAGGAGGCCGCCGAGCTCGCCTACTTCGGCGCCAAGGTTCTACACCCGGCCACCATTCTCCCCGCGGTGAAAAAGAACATTCCCGTCCTCGTGCTGAACAGCAAGAATCCGGAGAACGAGGGCACGCGCATCATCTCGCTTGCGCCGCACTGCAAGAGCCCCTTCAAATCCATCGCCGTGAAAAAGAAGCTCTCCATCATCGACGTTGTGGCCAGCCGCATGCTGATGACGCACGGCTACCTGAAGGAGATTTTCACCATCTTTGACAAGCACAAGACTCCCGTGGACATGGTTTCGACCAGCGAAGTCTCGGTCTCGCTCACGGTCGACTCGAATGACAAGCTACCGGCCATCGCCGCCGACCTGAGCCAGCTTGCCGACGTGAAGTACGAAGGCAAAAAGGCGCTGGTGTGCATGGTGGGTGAAGATATTCGCGGCCAGAACGGCATTGCCGCGCAGGTCTTCAGCGCCATTCGCCACATCAACGTGCGGATGATCTCCCAAGGCGCAAGCGAAATCAACATGAGCTTCATGATTGACGAGGACGACGCCGATGAGGCCGTGCGCTCGCTGCACGCCGCCTTCTTCCAGGACCCCGACCCGGAGGTCTTCGACGTGGAAGCCCGCAAACAGGTCACCGTCAACGGCTAATCTTTCCCGCGCGCGCCGCTTCTGGAACCGCTGGAGCCGACCTCGCGCAGCATTCGCCTGCTGCTGTAAGCTGTAAGAGGTGTTGGCTGTTCGCTATCATCTTCCTCAAGGATACCCATGCTCTTCCTCATCCTAGGCAAAGGCAAAACCGGCTCTCTTGTGGCGGAAGTTGCCTGCGAACGCGGCCATGGCGTTCGCACCCTCGACATCACAGAGAACGAACACGCCTCAGCCCTGACCGCGCCCAGCCTGGCCGGCATTGACGCGGTGATCGACTTCACCACGCCGGCAGCCGCCCTGGAAAATATGCGCGCGGTTCTCTCTCTCGGCGGCCGCATCGTGGTGGGCACCACGGGCTGGTACTCCCACCTTCGGGAGATGCGCGCCCTCGCCCGCCGCCGCGGCGGTGCGCTGCTCTATGCCACGAATTTCTCCGTCGGCATGCAAAAGCTCTTTCGACTCACGGGCGAGCTGGCTCGACTCCGGGACTATCGCTTCTCCATTTCGGAAACCCACCACACCTCGAAGATCGACGTGCCTTCCGGCACCGCGCTCACCCTGCAGGCCATCATCCATTCCGTGCAGCCCGGCGCGGACGTTCCCATCGCATCGCATCGCGTCGGCGACGCCAAAGGCGAGCACATTGTTACCGCCACCAGCGACCATGACGTTCTCGAGCTTCGCCATGACGCCTCCTCACGGCGCGGTTTCGCTCTAGGCGCAGTGCGCGCCGCCGAGTGGATTGCCGGCAAATCCGGCGCATGGGAGCTCCGCGAAGTCTTCGCCGATCTCTAGCCGCCTGCGCGCGCAAATTTCTTGACGCTTCTCCGCGCGCTCCTGTACGGTTCGCTTTGACCATGAACCGCACGCAAACCCTCGCCTGCGCCCTCTTCTCCGTCGGCCTGGCCGGCCTTGGCATTCTTGCATTCGTCTTCGGCGACTTCGCCCTGGGCTGGCAGCCCGTTCCGCAAGGCCTGCCCGCGCGCCGCATGGTCGCGTACGCCTGCGGCCTGCTGATGCTGCTTCTGGCCGTGGGCCTGCTGCTGCGCGCCACCGTGGCCTGGTCCGCGCGCATTCTTTTCGTCTATCTCATCCTGTGGACCTCGCTCAAAATCCCCGCCATCTTTGCCGCTCCGCAAATCGAAGGCGTCTGGCTTGGCCTGGGCGAGCTGACCATCCTGCTGGCCGGCGGCTGGATGCTCTACATCCGTCTCTCCGGCCTTCCTTCGCGCTTTGCCACGGGCCCCGGCGCCGCCACCGCCGCGCGCCTTCTCTTCGCCGCCTCTCTCATCCCCATCGGCATCTCCCATTTTCTTTACACGCCGCAAACCGTCGCGCTTATCCCCACATGGCTCCCCTTCCGCCACGGCCTTGCACTCTCCACCGGCGCGGCGCAGGTGCTGTGCGGCGTCCTGATCCTTCTCCGTCCGGTTCCGCGACCCATCCCGCGCATTGCCGCATTCGGTGAGAGCGTGCTGATCACGCTGTTCACCTTCTTCGTCTGGATTTCCGCCATCGTGGCCGCGCCCGCCACGCGCCTGCCCTGGACGGCCTTCTTTATCTCATGGATCCTGGGCGCGGGCGCATGGGCCGTCGCGCTTACCTTCCACGCGCCCATCGCCCGCGAATATCCATCCTGAAGCGCGCCAGTATCCGCCTGGCGCGGTGATTGCGGCCCAGCTTCTCCACAGCCCGCCGGTATAAACTTTTCTGTGATGGAAACTCTGGGATGCGGCACCGCGCTGGTCACGCCCTTCCGGGCAGACGGCTCAACGGACGATCCGGCGCTGCGCGCGCTGGTGAACTGGCAAATCGACTCCGGCATCGACCTGCTGGTGGCCTGCGGCTCGACGGGCGAAGCGGCGACGCTGAATGAGGACGAGTGGCTTCACGTGGTCCAACTGGTGGTGGACGCCGCCGCCGGACGCGTGCCGGTGTGGGCCGGCTGCACCCACAACTGCACCCGCACCCTTCTGCGCCAGGCCGCCCAACTCCGCCAGATGCGCGGCGTGGACGCCGTTCTCTCCGCCAACCCCTACTACAACAAGCCCACCCAGGAGGGCCAGTACCGGCATTTCCTGGCCCTGGCCGAGGCCGTCAATCCTCTGCCTGTTGTGCTTTACAACGTGCCCGGCCGCACCGGCGTGAACCTTGACCCCGCCACCGTTCTGCGGCTTGCCGAAGACGCGCCCAACATCCAGGCGATCAAGGAAGCCAGTGGACGCCTGCCGCAAATCGAGCAGCTTCTCCACACGCTGCCGCGCGCCTTCAAGGTCTTTTGCGGCGACGACGGCCTGGCGCTGCCCACGCTCGCCCTGGGCGCGCACGGGCTGATCAGCGTCGCGTCCAATGAGGCTCCGGCCGAGGTGGGCCGCATGGTGCGCGCCGCCCTGAACAACGACTGGGAGACCGCCCGCGAGCTCAACCGCATCTGGAGCCGCCTTTTTGAGGCCAACTTCTGGGAGTCGAATCCCGGCCCCGTCAAAACCATTCTCAACCTCATGGGCCGCGCCTCTGACGTTGTGCGCCTGCCGCTGGTTCCGCCCACCGCCGCCACCCACGCCCGCCTGGAGCGCCTGGCGGGCGAACTGGGCCTGCTGAAACATGCGCCCATTCCGCCGGACTATGTGGGACTTTTTTAGAGCAAAATCCGAGAGGGTATGCCGAATGAGGGCTGTTCCAGGTTACGGCTCCGGGATACACCGAGGCTGGTTTTGCTTTAGCCCGCCAGCGCGGCCTTTACCGCCTCGCTGACCAGCCGGCCCTCCGCGCGCAGCCCGCTGGCCTGCACCTTCGCCTGCACGGCCTTGATGATGGTTCCCATTTCCTTCGGCGTGGCAGCCCGGCCGGCGGTGGCCGCAAACTCCTGCACCGCCCCGGCCACCAGCGCTTTCACTCCCGCCTCATCCAGCGCCTTGGGCAGGAACTCCTCAATCACCGTAATCTCCGCGGCTTCCTTCGCCGCCAACTCCGGCCGGTTGCCCTTGGTGAACTGCTCAATCGAGTCGCGCCGCTGCTTGATCATCGTCGCCAGCGCCTGCTGCTCCTCGGCCGGCTCCAGCGCGCCGCGTTTCTCAATCGCCTTGTTCTTGAGCGCCGTCTTGATCAGCCGCAGCGTCCCCGTCCGCTCCGCGTCGCGCGCCTTCATCGCCCGAATCATCTGCTGTTGAATCTGCGCTTCCAGTGCTCCTGCTTCCGTCATCGATGCCCCTTTTCTCCTCAAATTCTAATGGACGGACAGCATCCGCGCCCGCACTTGCCTGCTTAGCCCGCTCTGGCCTGCTCACCCGGCGCTTCGACCGCTTTCCGCTGATTGCGCCGGCAAAACCCAAGCAAAAGCCAAGCAAAAGCCAAGCAGAAACCAAGCCCTTAGCCCCTAACTCTTTCTTTTCCACAGCGTGAAATTCACAAAAGTCACAAAATTGTGTATTCTGTGATTTCATGAACGCCAGCCCGCTCGGCGCTCCAAAAGGAGACCCAAAACACCATGATCCGCAAAACCCGCCTTTTCACTCCCGGACCGACCCCCTTGCTGCCCGCTGCCCAGTTTGCCATGGCTGCCGCGGACATGCATCACCGCACCCCCGAATTCCGCGTCCTTTACCAAAAAGTTCTTGCCCAGCTTAAGGTGTTTGTCGGCACGCAGAATGACGTTCTGCTTCTGGCTTGCTCCGGCACCGGCGCGATGGAGGCCTCGGTCTCGAATCTCACCTCGCCCGGCGACCGCGTGCTGGTGCTGACGGCCGGCAAGTTCGGTGAGCGCTGGGCGGACCTGACGAAAGCCTTCGGCTGCCAAGTTGATCTGGTGGCCGCGCCTTACGGCCACACCCTCGACCTGGAAGAGGTCCGCGCCGCGCTGACGCCTGAGACCCGCGCCGTCTTTGTCCAGGCCACGGAAACCTCCACCGCCGTCCGTCATGACATCCAGGCAATCGCCGGGCTCATTCGCGAAGCCGCGGCGCAGGCGCTGCTGGTCGTGGACGGCATTACCGGACTGGGCACCACGCACTTTGACGTGGACGGCTGGGGCATCGACATTCTCATCGGCGGCTCACAAAAGGCCGTGATGATTCCTCCGGGCCTGGCCTACCTGAGCGTGAGCGACCGTGCCTGGGCGGCGATGGAGAAATCCAAAAATCCGCGTTACTACTTCGATCTCCGCAAGGAGCGCAAAAACGCCGTGAAGGGCGAAAGCGCCTACACGCCCTCGGTGGCGCTGATCGCCGGGCTTGGGGCGGCGCTCGACTACATTGCCGGGCAGGCCGGCGGCGACCTTGAAAAAGGCCGCATCGCGCTTATCGACAATGCGCAGGTGAACGCCGCCGCCACGCGCGCCGGCCTTGTCGCCCTGGGCTTCACGCTCTTTGCACCAACAGCGCCCGCCGCCGCGGCCACTGCCGTCGCCGTGCCGGAGGGCCTGGACTCGAGCGACGTCGTCAAGGCGCTCAAGACGCGCTTCGCTGCCGTCATCGCCAACGGCCAGGGCGAGATGAAAGGCAAGATCTTTCGCGTCGCGCATCTGGGATTCTTTGACGCGCTGGACACCATCGCGCTGCTCGGCGCGATGGAGCACATCGCCAAAGACACGCTGAAGCTGCCCGTCAAGTTCGGCCAGGGCGTGGCCGCCGCGCAACAGGTTTTCTCCGACGCAGCCCACACCGGCTCCACCAAGGCCTAGCCCATGCCCGAACTCAGCTTTGCTGAAAAACTTCTCATCGCGCGCCGCCAGCTCGACCTCTACCAGTACCAGATGGCCGAGCAGCTCGGCGTTCATCCCAACTCGCTGACCAAATACGAGCGCGGCGAAGGCAAGCCCCACGCGGCCGTCCTGCGCATGTTCGACCTGCTCTGCGAAAAACACAACATCCGCTTCGATGAATTCGAATCGGCCGAGCCCCACGGAGTGCCCATGAAGATTGTCCTCGCCGAAAAACTCTCGCCCGCAACCCTCGCTGTCTTTCAGGCCGAGCCCGGCTGGGAAGTGCTGACGCACGACAAGCTGCCCAACGGCCTGGCCGCCGCGCTGGCCGATGCGGACGCGCTCATCGTCCGCTCCGCCGTGCAGGTGGACGATGCCCTGCTCCAGAGCGCGCCCAAACTTCGCGTCATTGGCCGCGCCGGCGTTGGCGTGGACAACATCGATGCCGACGCCGCCACGCGCCACGGCATTGTGGTGATGAATACGCCCGGTGCAAACGCCGTGGCCGTGGCCGAGCTGGCCCTGGGCCTGATGATCTCGCTTGCGCGCAAGCTGGCCGCCGCCAACACCGGCATGCACGCCGGTAAGTGGGAGAAGAAATCGCTGCAGGGCTCAGAGCTGCGCGGCAAAACCCTCGGCATCCTGGGCCTGGGCCGGATCGGGCTGGAGGTGGCGCGCCGCGCCCGCGCCTTCGGCCTTGAAATCCTGGGCAGCGATCCCTTCGTCTCCGCCGCCGTGGCCCGCGAAAACAACATCACGCTCGTGCCCGTGGAAGAGCTCTTTGCGCAGGCCGATTACCTGACCCTCCACGTGGGGCTGACACCGCAAACCGCCGGCATCATCAACGCCAAAACCCTGGCCACGATGAAGAATGGCGTGCGCATCATCAACTGCGCGCGAGGCGAGCTGGTGGACGAGGCCGCGCTCGCGGACGCGCTCCACTCCGGCCACGTCGCCGGCGCGGCGCTCGATGTCTTTGCCGCCGAGCCGCTCAAGGACTCACCCTTCTTCGCTCTCGACAACGTGCTGCTCACGCCGCACATCGCCGGTTCCACGGCGGAAGCCCAGGAAGCCGTGGGCGTGCAAATCGCCATGCAGGTTCGCGAGTATCTCAAGCTCGGCGTGGTGCAAAACGCCGTCAATCTGCCTTCGCTGAGCCACGAGGAGTACATCAAGCTCGCGCCCTATATCGATCTGGCCAACCGCCTCGGCTCCTTTCTGGCGCAAACCGGCACGGGCGGCATCGAGTCCATCCACATCCGCTACAGCGGCACGCTTGCCGACGCCAAAACCGACCTGGTGCGCAACGCCGCCATTGAGGGCCTGCTGCAAAGCTCAGAGAGCGTCAACCGCATCAACGCAGCCGCCGTCGCGCAGGAACGCGGCATCCGGCTGCATGAGGAAACGCTGCCCAGCCCGCGCGGCGGCGCAGGCACCGTGCTCACCCTCCAGCTCCACTCCTCCACGGGAATCCGCAAAGCTGTCGCCACCGTCATCCACGGCGAGCACCCGCGCATCCTGGGCTTTGACGGCATTGACATTGAGGCGCCGCTCGAAGGCAATCTGCTTGTCTGCCGCAACCTTGACGTGCCGGGGGTCATCGGCCGCATCGGCACGCTGCTGGGCGAGCACGGCGTCAACATTGCCAACTTCGCCTTGGGCCGCGAGCGCATTGGCCCAGCGCCCGTGAAGGCCCTGGCCGTGGTGCAGGTGGATGCACCCGTCTCCTCCACGGTGCTTGAAGCGCTGACCACCATTCCGGCACTGCTTGAGGCGCGCCTCGTGCAGCTCTGACGGTTATCGCCCGGCACGCACAAGAGCCTTCGCCGGCGGCGCGAAGGCTCTTCGTGTTTTGCAATTCCTCTGAGTTTGCACGGGCCAAAATTGCGCGCTCACTGCACCGGATGAGCCTTCCCGTTCTGCATGCTCTGATCGATGATGGAATTCACTTTGGTCTGAAGTTGCAGCGCCAGTTGCGCCTGCTTCTGGCCCAACTTGCCCTGCTGCGCGCCCAGCTTTCCCTGTTGCGCGCCAAACTCGCCCATCTTCGCGCCAAACTCGCCCATCTGGCTGCCAGTCTCCCCCTGCCTGGAGCCGGCCGCCGCACGCATCTCTCCCAGCCGGGCCTGCAGCGCGCCCAACTCGCCTTCAATCCGGGCCCACTCCTCGGTGGTCATCGTGCTTCCCTGCCTGGCCTTCAGCTCAGCCAGCGCAGCCTGCACCTTGGCAATCGCTTCGTTCATCTCCGGCGTCTTCATGTTTGCCTGGGCCATGTGGTGCGCCATCTCTGCCTGTTGCTTTGCCAGCGCTCCCTGCTGCCGTCCGAGCGCCTCCTGCCGCCTGCCCAGCGCCTCCTGCTCTGCGCCCAGCTCTTTTTGCTGCGCCCCGATGGCATCCATCGAAGCCTCAACGGAACTCACTATCGCCGGGTCGTCGATGAAGTACGACTTGCCCTTGCGCGTGAACCACAGAAAGTCTCCATGCGCCAGCTTGCGCGCCTTCGCAATCTCCTCCTGGTGCCCATTCACCCATGCGCCGCTGAAGACCGGGTTCTGCCCATTGCGCTTCACCAGCACAAACGAGTCGCCATTGGTCGAGTAGTGATACGCATACGCGCCGTTCTTTGTCACGATCAGGTTCGGCCCCTGCATCGAGTACATCATCGGCACAACCAAGTGCAACTGGTCGAGCCTGGCCAGTGCATAGACCTTCGGCATTGGTGGCATCACAATCGCCGTCTTCGGCACCACCACATGAATCGGAGGCATTGGCGGCATTGGCGGCATCGGTGGCATCACAAAGACGGTCTTCGGCACCACCACGTGAATCGGCGGCATGGGCGGCATTGGCGGCATCACAAAGACGGTCTTCGGCACCACCACGTGAATCGGCGGCATGGGAGGAACAAGCACTTCCATCTCGCTGCGCTTCGTGCCCGGCGTAGCCGGCGGCGCGGGCGTTGCATCCGGTACGCTTTGGGCATCAGCCTGCGGCGCGGTTTGCGCATCAACCCGCGGCGTGCTTTGGGCAGGTGCGGGGGATTGCGGAGCGGACTGCGCCGTCTGCGCCGCGGCCTGCACGCGAACCAGCGTTGTGGCCGCAAAGACCGCCGCTGGAACCAGCAGCACCGCGACCGCAACGCGCAACCGGCTGGCAGCAAAAGCCTGCTGAAATGCGTTGTCGTTCAAGACCCGATCAATGCGCCGTGAAAGACTTCCCTGACGTGCCATGGCAACTCCTAAGTGGGTTGGGCGCGGCCTGGCCGCGAATTCAAGCAAGACCTGCGCGTACGCTGAGCGGCTGGCCGCCTCGCACAGTCCGGCGCGATCACTGATGGCCTCTGCAAGGTCAGAGAGCCGGCGCTTGAGCCACCAGCCCAGCGGACTGAACCAGAACGTAATCGCATAAAGACCGGCAAGCAGTTGCAGATAAAAATCGCGCTGCTGAAGATGCGAGCGCTCGTGCGCCAGCACAATGCGGAGCTTCTCCGCATCCCAGTCCGCGTAATCCGCAGGCAGCACAATGCCGGAGCCAATGGTCACCGGCGAGGCCACGGCGCGGCTGGCGCGCACACGCAGCCCGGCGTCTCCATGCAGCGCATACCTCTGCGCCGGCTCCAGCAACAGCTCCAGCAACAGCTCCGGCACCGGCTCTGCACCGCGCCAAAGCCGCACTGCGCAGGCAAGCCCATAGACCATGCGCAGCAGCAGACCGGCCGTGACGCTCGCATAGAGCAGCCACGCCAGCCCCAGCAATGAGACTGACCGATTCACTGCGTGCGCCGGCGTCTGCATCGCGGGCGGCCTCGCCGCAGCGGGCTGCGTCTTCGCGACATCTCGCGTGTCGGGCGCGGTGAAAGGAAGTTCAGCCGGAAAAGGAGCCTCCTCCGAAATGCGATTGCCAACGTTGTCTAGAGGTGCGGACGGCGCGGAAGCCTTTATGGCCGCTGCATCCGGCAACGCAGCCGCATTCGCCGGCACATCAAACCTCTCAGCGCGCGCGGGGCTCCTGGTTTGCATGTGCGACTGCTCCGGCGCGAGCACCCACGAAGCAGAGCGGGGCAGAATCACTGTTGCGCCCTTTGGCAAAACCCGCCAGCGCGCGGCCAACGGCATGAGCAGCGGCATGGCCACCGCCGCGGCCAGCACCAGCCCCCACACCGCCTTCTGCGCCGGCACGCTGCGAATGCGAAAGGCCCGCAGCCCGGCCCACACCACGACGGCGGCCAGGAGCGACCGCGCGGCCGACTCCAGCACCGTATTTAGCGCCGCATTTAGCGCCGATCCCGGTGGTAAGGACAACATCATCGCCTGCCCCCTTTTCCGCCCGCGTCCGTGTGCCCCCTGCCCTTCGCAGCGTCCTTCTGTGCTGCCGCAATCCGCTCCGCCAGCCGCCGCAGCTCCGCGCGGTCCAGCACCTTCTGGTCCACCATGCCCACCAGCAGCGACTCCACGGACCCATCGCAGAACCAATCCACGATGCGCTTGACGGCGCGCCCCGCCACGCGCTGGCGGCTCTCCGCCGGCTGATAAAGAAACGTGCGGTTCTCCACCGTGTGCGCCAGGTAGCCCTTCTCTTCCAGCCGCCGCAAAACCGTTCGCACGGTGGAATCCTTCAGGGGACGCCCGAGCTCCTCGCGCACCTGCTCGGCGGAGACATTGCCCATCCGCCACACAATGGTGAGAATGCCGCGCTCGAGCTCGCCCAGCTCCGAGGGGTCATGACCCGGACTACTGTTACCCGCCATAGCGTTACTGACTGTAACACACAAAATCAGTGAGCGTGCAACAGATTTTTTTGTCGAGGAATTTTTCCCGCGGCTGCCGCAAATAGAAAGGCCGGGGACTGAGCCCCGGCCAGTGCTTACTGCGAAGGGTGAATTTACGCCCGGCTCAAGTACGCGCCCTCGCTGGTATCCACGCGAATCTTCTCGCCTTCATTGATGAACGGCGGCACCTGCACCACAAGGCCGGTCTCGGTCTTGGCCGGCTTGGTCACGCTGGACGCGGTGGCCGACTTGAGCCCCGGCTCGGTTTCCACCACCGTCAGCTCGACAAACGTCGGCAGGTCAATGCCCACGGCCTCGCCGTCAAAGTAGCTCACCTTGATCTGCAGATTCGCCGTCAGATAATCGACCGCTTCGCCCAGCGTGCTCCGCTTGAGCACCGTCTGTTCAAAGTCCACCGGATTCATAAAGTAGAAGTCGTCCCCGTCGGCATAAAGGAACTCCATGTCGACCTCGTCCACCACCACTTTCTCAATGGCGTCGGCTGAGCGGAAGCGGTGCTCGAACATCGCGCCCGACTTCAGGTTCCTGAGCTTCGCCTGGATAAAGGCCCGCAGGTTGCCCGGCGTGCGATGCTCGACTTTGAAGACCAGGTGAAGCTGGTCGTTGTGCTTGATGATCATGCCCGGACGCATCTGTGTGGCGGGAATCGCCATAAACGAAAAACTCCTTGCTCGGTCTGTGCTTTGTCTGTGCTCTGTCTGCGCGCTGCTTGCGGCTCTGTCTGCGCTCTGCCTGCGCAAATCCACACGAAAAATCTGGCCTTGGCTCTACTCACATTGTACCGTAGAGGCGCATCGCGCTCCGCCGCGCAGCCCGGTGCAAAGCCCGTCGCCTGCGCGCCGGGCCCTCCTTCCCAGCACACAAAAAACTGGCACACAAAAAACTGGCACACAAAAAAGCCGGCAGGGGAATTCGCTCCTCCGCTGCCGGCCTGCCCTGCAACCCGTGTACCCGCCGCGCCGGAGCCTATCTCTGCAGCTCGTAAGGCTCGACGCTCAGCAGGTTCGCCAGAATCCCGCGCTCCTGCGGCGAAAACATGTGCCGGTAGCGCTCCGAGTTCAGCACAATGCCCCGCTGGTCCGGCGGCACGGAGCGCAGGTCGCGAAACGCACTGCGCATCATCGACTGGCGGTCCGACGGCATCGTCCGCCACATGCGCGCAGACTGATTCACCTGTGCCCGCTGCTGGGGAGACATCCGCTCGAGCGCCTCGGCCCGCGCCAGCCGCCGGTCTCTTTGCGCCGTGGGCATCCTGTCCACGCTGTGCAGTTGGTGCAGCAACTGCCTCTGGCTCTGCGGCGGCAGCCGGTTAAAGCTCGGGTCCCTGCGCAAGAGCTGCTCCTGCTGGGCCGGCGGCACGCCGCGATGCGCATTCAGCCACGCGCTGAGATGGCCCGGCGGCGCATACCGCGGGTCCATATAGCGCGGATAATCCACATTGCCTCTGCGCTGCGCGCCATATGCGGGCGCCTGATAGGGATAGCGAACATACGGGTTGCCGCCCGGCTCGCGGCCGATGTAGGCCGGCCGGTTTCCGCTGGGAGCCTGCATTTGCCGCTGGCCTCTTTGGGCTTCGCGCCACGCATTCCCGTTCCGGGGCTGCATCCGCTGGCCATAGCGCGGCATGGCCTGCGCCGCCGGCCCTCTTTGTCCGCGTGCATACGGCTGCTGCCATCGCTGCGGGCGATTCTGCTGCCGAAACTGCTGCGGGCGCTGCTGCTGCCTTGGCCGTTCCTGCTGCCCGCGCTGCTGCTGCCTTGGCCTTTCCTGCCTCTGCGCGGATTGCCGTTGCTGCGGCGGGCGCTGCTGCCGCGGCCCTTCACCGCGACCTAGCCCCCAGGCCGGCAGCGCGCAGACAGCCACCATCACCGCAGTCCACACCGCGCGGCGCATTGTTCCCGCGTTGGCAAACCCGATCATGATGTCGCCCGGCCCCCTGTTGTTGATCTGTTGCGCAGTGTCTTGTACGGCGTCTGGCACAGCGTCTTGCGCAGTGCCGGCCACTTTCCGCCCGCTGCCCTGTTTTAGTTTGTGCCCGTCGTGTTCGCCGAGCCGTCGCCGGAGATTGAATCCAGCTCATCCAAAAGCTGCGCGTTGCTTTGCAGCGTCTGCAGATCGTGCACCACCGCCGCCTGTCCGTTGGTCTGCGCCGGCTTCTCCCAGTTCGTCATGTCCAGGTAGGCTCCTCCGCCGACCAGCAGCATGACCGTGAGCGCCATGGCGGCCAGCGGCTTGACGTGCATCGGCGGCCCAAAGGCCACGCGGTCGCGCAGCCGCGCCAGCCAGCCGGCCCGCGGCGCACGATGCGCCTCCTCAAGCCGCGCGTTCATCCGCGTCATAAAGTACGCGCCCGGCTCCGGCGCCTGCCACGCATCCATCAGCGCCATGGTCGCGCGCAGCTCCTCGAGCTCCTTCCGGCAGCCTTCGCACCCGGCCACATGCGTCTGCACCGCGACAGGCGCAGCTGCAGGATTCAGCAGCAGCTCGGCCAGCCTGGCTTCCATCCCGGCACAATTCGTCCTGTCCGCATTCGTCTTGTCGCGCTTCATCGTTAACCTCTCAGTTCCCTGCCGGTTTGCGCCCGGCTGCTGCCGCCTAAACAAATTCCTTCAACCGTTCCCGCAGCGTCTGGTAAGCCCGGAACAAAAGCGACTTGGTGGCCGACTCGCTCAACTTGAGCACCTCGCCAATCTGCCGGTAGTCCATCTCCTGATACTTGTGCATCAGCACCGCCATCCGCTGCCGCTGCGGCAACGCCATCACATGCCGGCGGATGGCCGCCATCCGCTCGTCGCGGAGCATCTGCTGCTCCACCACCGGCTCGTCGTCGGCCACATCCGGCGTGGTTCCCGTCTCCGGGTCCGGCGCATCCAGGTAAATCGTCTGCGCCGACCGTTCGTGCTTTGTATCCCGCGCGTGGTTTACCGCAAGGTTGGTTGCAATGCGGTAAAGCCACGTGGAAAACTTCGCCTCCGCCCGGTAGCTTTCGCGCGAGCGGTAGACCCGCAGAAAAACCTCCTGCGCCAACTCCTCGGCAACCGCCTGGCTGTGCACCATCCGGAAGAGAAAGCGGATCATCCCGCGGTGGTATTTTTCCACCAGAAAGTTGAATCCCGCCTCATCTCCCGCGGCCACCCGCAGCATGATGGCGGCATCGCTGGTTTCGTCCGCCGCATACTCGCCCGGCAACGCGCCCTTTGCACTGCCCCGGCGGCCGGCCGCGCCGGCTGCCAGTCCCGGCCTGTCAAGAACCAGGGTTGCCATACTCTCCTCAACCCCATCGTCACCGGAAGGTTGCGCCGAAACTGAATTTTCGCTGAAGGCCCGGTTCTGGTCCCCGTCAGCCTCAGGATGGGCCGTCTTTCCCGGCTTACCAACGCCCGGGCCTGCGCCCGAGCCGGCGCCCGAGCCTGATCCCGAAGCTGATCCAGACGGAGCTCCGGAGTCGCCGCCGGTCCGGAACAGCCCATAGGCCCGGCCCAGCCCCGCCGACGAGCCCGGCGACGTACCCGCTGACGCAAACGGCCGCGCACCTCCGCCGGCGGCGAAAGCTGCTGCATCGCGGTTCCATCCAAAGCTCCAGCGCATCCCAAATCCCCAGGGGGTGTTGCGGCGCGGCTTCCGGGGCGGCGAGCGACTGCGCTCCGCCGCACTTTCCTTGGGCTCCAGACGCCCAATCCGGCCCGCCAATCCCCGGTCCTGCCTGGAGTTGGCCGCCGAGCCCCGCTGGTGTTACTCTACCCTACGGGATGCCCCTTTGGGACCCTCCGCAGACCCTCCCCGGGCGCTTAACTCAGCGGTAGAGTGCCACCTTCACACGGTGGAAGTCGTAGGTTCGAATCCTACAGCGCCCACCATGCGAATCAACAATTTAGCTGGAATCCCGCTCGGTTTTTCCGCCGCATGCGCGTGGCTCTCCTTGCCTGCGGGCGAAGGTGCCGGGTGGTGCGGCTCACTCCGCGGCGGGGAGATAAAGATTCAGGTTCCGCGAGCGGTTCAGATTCAGGGTCGCCGTCCGGTCCACATCGGTCAT
Source organism: Occallatibacter sp. (assembly GCA_035763705.1). Taxonomy (GTDB): domain Bacteria; phylum Acidobacteriota; class Terriglobia; order Terriglobales; family Acidobacteriaceae; genus Telmatobacter. The sequence goes on from DASUAU010000026.1 coordinate 180,857, forward strand.
GGCGACGCGCAGGTGCCGTGCGTCCGGGTCCACAAAATGCAGTGCGTCGTTGGAGGCGTAAACCGAAACCGCGGAGAGCGTCGCGCCATCCTTGAGCACAATGGCAAAGATCTGTCGCGGGGCGCTGGCCTGCGAGGGAGCCAGCTCCGCCGCGGGCCATTTGTACTCTTTGATCACGGCGTGTTGCTGCGCTTCCGCTGCCGGCGGCGCTGGCTGCGGCCCGGTCGCCGGCGACGGTTCAACTTCAACGACCTGCGTGGGCTCCGGGCCAGAGTAAGCCGTCGCGTCCGGGCTCACGTAGGCAGGACCGGTGTCATAAAGCAGCCCCGTATCGTCGGGCAGGTAGCCATAGCCGTATCCGTAGGGCGAAATCACGCGGACGCGGTTGCCGGCGAAGCCCCTGCGGCGGTGGCGTCTCTCCGCATGGCCAGACCGGGCATGGTGGTCGCCAGGGGCATGGCCAAATCCATCGTGGTCATGGCGCTGAGGGTGGAATTCGTGGGCGCCCTGCGCGCCGTGGAATGCTGCGCCGCCATGGGCAACGGGGTGTCCAACGGATCCCCGCTGCTGGGCGCAGGCATTGCGCGCCGTACTCACCGCTACACTGACAGCAAGCAGCACACACAAACCGGGCAAAATCATCCGCCGCATGGCCGGCCCCTCGTGAGCGCGAGTATAGCACCGGCTGACGCGATTGTTAACTGAGCGCCGCCGCCCGGCACTGCATGGGCACCTAGTCCTCGTCGCCGGTCTGCGGCATCGTGGCCGGCCGGCGCGCGAGGTCAATGCCCGGCAGATTGGCCGATTGCAGCTTCAAGTCCAGTGCCTTGAGCGGCCCGGCCTTCACCTTCCGCCACTTCTCGAGCACCTGAGTCACCTGCGCGCCCACCTTCTTCGCGGCCTGCTGCTGGGCCGCCGTCGGAGCGGCATCGGCCTGCCCCACCTGCCCATAAAGCCCGGCCACCTGCTGGCTGACGCCGTCCAGTCCCGGCTCAGTCTCCGCGCCTTCCTCGCTGTCCGCGCCGGCCTTCGCGCTATCCTTCACCCCGTCCAGCAGCGCATCCAGGGCCTTGTCCGCCGCTTCCAGTTGCTGCTTCATCGGCGCAGCCGCATCCTTCTCGAGCTTTTCCACCTGCTCCCGCGCCGAGTGCGCCTCGAGCGCCGCCTCCGCACTCGCGTTCACCTGGAAGACCAGGATTTTCTCAAGCTGAAATTCCGCATCGAGGTCCGCCGCCGTCGCCTTCACCCGCGGATCCATCGTGACCCGCAGCGGCTGACTGAGCGTGTTGCCATCCGCCTTGAGCCGCACCGTATACGTCCCCGGCAGCACAAGCGGACCCTTTGGTTTCCGCGGCGTCTGGTGCGGCACCGCCGAAATCGGATAGTCATACTGCGTCGCAGTCGGCGTTGAGCCATGCAAATCCCATACCCACCGGTGCATCCCGGCGGTCGCCGGCAGCGCCATCGGCATTTGCAGCCAGTAAAGCGGAATGAGTTGCTTCTCCATCTCCTCGCGGGTCGGCTCCAGCTTGTCTGTGCTGGCATAGCGCCGCACCACGTGCCCCGCACCGTCCAGAATCTCCAGGCTGACCGGCCCCTCCGTCCCCTCCGGCAGCGCATAGTCAATCAACGCGCCATCCGGCGGATTCTTTCCCGCCGGCTCATCGGGCGGCATCGGCGTGTCGGTATACGTGTCGCGCCGCACGCGCACCGCCGCGCCCGGCCGGAAGAGCACCGGCTCCGTGCGCGCCTCGTCCGGTTTCAGTTGCCGCAGCGGCGTAATGTCATCGAGAATCCAGAACGACCGCCCATGCGTGGCCACAATCAGGTCGTTGTTCTTGATGGCCAGATCCCGCATTGACGTATGCGGCAGGTTGTACTCCAGGCTCCGCCAGTGGGCGCCGTCGTCCAGCGAGAACCACACCGCCGTCTCCGTTCCCGCAAAGAGCAGTCCCTTGCGCACCGGGTCCTCGCGCACCGTGTTCACCGGCTCGTTCTGGGGCAGCCCGGCCGCAATCGGGGTCCACGTCGCGCCGCCATCGTGCGTGCGATAGATGTACGGCCGCATGTCGTCAATCCGCATCCGGCTGACCGACAGATACGCCGTCTCATCGTCAAAGTGCGAGGCGCTAATCTGCGTGACCTTGCTCCACGGCGTCAGATCCTTCGGCGTAATGTTCTTCCAGTGCGCCCCGCCGTCCCGCGTAATCCACACCAGCCCGTCGTCGGTTCCCGCCCAGATGGTCTGCGTTGTCTTGTATGAGGCCGCCACGGAATAAATCGCTCCGCGCCGCTTCTGAGCCTGTCTGGCCGGCAGCGCCAGGAGCGTGGGCAGTTGCCCTGTATGCTCGCGGCTGAGGTCCGGGCTGATGGTCTTCCACGTCTTCCCGTAATCCTGCGTCTCAAAGAGCTTGTTGGCCGCGTAGTACATCCGATGCGGGTCCACCGGCGAAAACAGAATCGGCTCCGTCCGGTCCGCGCGAATCCCCGGCTCCTCAATCGGCGCGGGCGAAACATTCTGCACCTGTCCGGTTACGCGGTCAAAGCGCGAAACCTCCGTCCGCCCGGCGCCGTAGACAATCTCCGGGTGCAGCGGGTCCGGCGCGGCATATCCATATTCGATAATCCCCACCGGGTGCCACTCGCGAATGGTAATCTCCCCGTCATTGCCGCGGCTGGCGATGCAGACCGATCCGCTCTCCTGCTGCCCGCCGCACACAGAGTAAGGAAAATCATTGGTCGCCGCCACGTGATAAAGCTGCGCCGTCGGCTGGTTATACCAACTGCTCCACGTACGTCCGCCATTCACCGTGACCAGCGCGCCCTGGTCGCTTACCAGCAGAATGATTCTCGGATTCTCGGGGTTAATCCACATGTTCTGGTAGTCGTCGCCGCCCGGCGCGCCGCGCAAGCCCACCCACGTGCTGCCGCCGTCGGTCGACTTCATCGTGACAATGCTCGTGCTGTAGACCACGTCTTCATTCGCGGGGTCCACCGCCGGCACGGGCAGGTCGCCGCCGCCAATCTTCATCGCCGGCCGCGGATCTTCGGTGGCCTTGCGCCAACTCTCTCCGCCGTCGTCGCTGCGGTAGACGCCCAGCCCCACGCCAGACGCGTAACCGCCCACGTGCATGGTGGAAAGCGTGGCGTACAGCCGCTCGGGATTGCTGGCCGCAATCGCCACGTTAATCTGCACCAGGTCGTCCGGCAGTCCTTTCGTCAGCTTGTGCCAGGTCGCGCCGCCGTCGGTGGACTTGTACAATCCACCGCCCGCCCGGTCGTACTCGTTGTCGTCCTCCCACGGTCCAAGAGTCGACTCCCACATGGACGCATAGACCACCTCGGGATTCTTCGGATCAATCACCACATCCGATCCGCCCGTGCGATCGTTGGAGAACAGCACCTTCTTCCAGGTCGCGCCGCCGTCGGTCGAGCGGTAAATTCCCCGCTCCGCATTCGGCCCATAAGGATGCCCCAGCACCGCCGCAAAGAGCCGGTTCGGATTGTGCGGGTCCACGGCCAGCGCAGGAATCTGCTCGCCCTGGCGCAGCCCCAGGTGCGTCCACGTTTTTCCCGCGTCGCCGGAGCGATAAATTCCGTCGCCCACCGAGAGGTCTGGCCGGTGCAACCCTTCGCCGCTGGCCACATACACAATCTTGGGGTCGGACGGCGCCACCGCAATGGCCCCAATCGACTGCGTGTCCTCGTGATCAAAAACCGGATGCCACGTGCGCCCGAAATCATCGCTCTTCCACACGCCGCCATCCACCTGCCCGATGTAAAAGACATTCGGCTCGCTGGGCACGCCCGCCACCGCCCGCGTGCGCCCGCCGCGGAACGGCCCAATCATCCGCCAATGCAAATCCGGCATCCACGGGTTCTTCGCCGCAGGCTGCTGGGCACGCGCAGCTCCGGCGGCCATCGCGCTCAGCAGCAAAGATCCGGTCCAAACAGCAATTCGGCGGCAACACAGCGCAGGCTTCATCGGCTCAGGGCTCCTCGCGAGGATTCGCAACAGTGCTTGCCATTCTAGAGCAACATCCGAGAGGGTATGCCGCATGAGGGCTGTTCCAGGTTGCCGCTCCCTGATGGTCGCGTCAACTCATAGGTTGCGGCTTCGGGGTACAGCATCCCGGATTTTGCTCGAATGGGCCCATGGGCCGCCGTCCCGCGAATCTCAGCCCAGCGTTTCCGCCAGCCGGTTCATCCGTTCTTCCTGCGCGGCAATCGACCGCGCCAGCGCAAACTGCGTTCTGCAGCGGTCAAGATTCTGCCCCTCGCGATGCACCTTGAAGTAGCGGTCGCCTTGAAGAAAATCCGTGAGAAAGCGTATCCCAATCTCGAAGGTAATCAGCCTGCCGCTGAAGGCCAGGAGCTCGCGCTCCTCTTCTGTCAGGAATTCTCTGGTTGCCGAAAGGTACCCGCGCAGCAGCGCCTCATACAGCGCAAACTCCATCCCCACCCTGCTGAGGTCGCGCTCATCCTCCGCCGCGCGGCAGGTCGCCGTCCGCACCATGTCGCCAAAGTCGTAGGGCGCCAGCCCCGGCATCGCCGTGTCGAGATCAATGACGCACAACCCCTCGCCGCTCGCGTTGTCCAGCATCACGTTGTTGATCTTTGTGTCGTTGTGGGTGACGCGTTCCGGCAGCCCCGCCTCCAGCAGCACGCGCGTCATCGGCTCCTGCGCGAGCGCAAAGCCAATCTCCGCCGCCGCCGTGCTGGCGCGCCCCGCCGCATCCTGCCCAATCGCGCGTTCGAGCGCCCTAAACCGCTTGGGCGTGTGGTGGAAGTCAGGAATCGTCTCATGCAACCGCGGCGCAGGCAGGTCCGCCAGCAACCTCTGAAAGTTCCCAAAGGCCTTGCCCGCCTCAAACGCTTCTCCAGGCCGGCTGACCGCGTCCACCGTCCGCGCCCGCTCAATCATCCGGTAAGCGCGCCACGCGCCGCCTGCCTCGTCGCGCAGCCACGTCCCGCCCTCGCGCGTTGGAATCAGATTGAGCGCCCGCCGTTCGCCGTCCGGCTCATCCGCCACCTTGGCGGACACATGCTTCGTCACCCGCTCAATGTTTTCCATCAGCCCCGGCAGGTCGCGAAAGATCTGCTCGTTCATCCGCTGCACAATCGCGCGCTGCCGCGCTGCAGGGATGGTTCCGCCGCCGGCAAACTCCGCGCAGAATGTGTCGTGAATATGCCCGCTGCCATAGGGCTCGGCGCGAATCAGCTCGCCGTCAATGGCAAACCTGCGCGCCACCGCCTCCGCCGCGCGCCCCAGCTCCGCCTCACTCACTCCACAACCGGTGTGGATAGAGCCCCGCCTCCACCAGCTTTGCGATGCTCTCCACCACGCGCGGCCGGTCCTCGCGATAGGTGACGCCGAACCATGCATCGGTGCTGCGCAGCACCTTTACGCGCGCCGTTCCGCGGCCCACCAGCACGTTCACCGCCTCCGGCAGATAGCACTCGGCCTTCAAATCCGCATGGTGCTCCTCAAGAAACTGCGCGAAATATTCCTTCAACTGCGGGAAAATTTCCGTCGTAAATCCCCAAAAGTTCATGGACACAGGCTCGTCGCCGGTCAGCGGCACGCGAGTTCCATCCGCCTCAGTGTCCTCCGCTCCGTTGCCCTTGGGCGCAATCGCCTTCCGCTCCACAATCCGCTGCATGTAGCCCTGGGCGCTGACCTGGCACACGCCGCGCGCCACCGTGCCAAACTCTGAAAGCGTTTTGCGCAGCACATAGCCCACCATGGCGTAGTCGCCACCGCCCGCGTTCAGGTGCCCGGCCAGCATCTTGAAGCCCTGAGGGCCGTAGTAGTCGTCTGCGTTGATGACCGCGAACGGCTCGCGAATGGTTTCGCCCGCCATGAGCACCGCGTGGGTTGTTCCCCAGGGCTTGGTCCGCTGCGGCGGCCGCGTGTACGCGCCCAGCATCTTGTCCATCTCCTGGAAGACGCACTCCACCGCCACGTGCCGCGCAAACTTGTCGCCCATCGTCTGCCGGAACGCGGTCTCCATATCCTGGCGGATGACGAAGACCACCTTCCCAAAGCCCGCGCGCAGCGCGTCGAAGATCGAGTAGTCCATAATCGTCTCGCCGCCGGGGCCCACGGGGTCAATCTGCTTCATCCCTCCATAGCGGCTGCCCATTCCCGCCGCCAGCACCATCAGAGTCGGTTTGGTCATCGTCCTGGTTTTCCTTTTCTCTATCGGTTCTTCGTACTCTATCCTTTTTACTGCCTCGCGCCCGCCGCCGGCGTCAAATCCAGGGTGAGCACCTCAAACGGCTTCAGCTCGAAAGTATGCGCCTCGCGCGCGTCCATCCGCATGGCCGCCGTGCCCGCGTCCTCGTTCCACGGGCTCCTGGCCTCGTAGACCTCGGCCGCGCCCTCCGGCAGTTGCAGCGCATCCTGGAGCGAAAGCCGGATGGCCTGCGCCTTGTCGCTCGGATTGCGCAGCACCAGAATCCCCATGCGCGGCGACCACGACGCCCAGCCATACACCTCCAGCCAGCCCGGATCGCCGCCCACCCAGTGCGAATCCTTCAGCACATCCTGGTGCGCGCGCGACCACTTCGCCGCCTCAGCCAAATCATCCCAGTTCGCCTTCGACAGCAACCCCGGCGTAATGTAAAGCTCCTGCAACTGCGTGCCCTCGCCAAAGTAGGACCGCACCTCATTGCGGAAATCATTTCCAGGGTCGGTGTCCAGCCCCTTGCGGAAGCGCGCATACACAATCCCGTGCAGCATGAGCGAGTTGATGGGATAGAGCGGCCCGCGCTCCACAACATTGCGGTAAAGCTGCTCATCGCGATAGGTAATCCACCGCTCGCGATACGTTCCCACGCCGGTGAACGACGTGTCGTCGCCGCCGCGCCAGGTTGAGTCCGCATAGCGCAGCCAGAACGGCGAAGGCCACGTCCCCGTGGTCACGTTGATGAACACATCCGGCTTGGCCTTGCGCAGCTCGCCAATCAAATGCACCATGGCCGCAAAGTCGCTGTCGAAGCGGCTGCCCGGCACCACCTGGTTCACGTTCCCCGTCCCGTCAAACTTGAACTGGTTCACGCCGTACTGCTTCATCATCTGCAGGCACACATCACGGAACGCCGCATAGTACCTGGGCCCTGAGAGCGCATAGCCTCCGTTCACAACCTCGTAGCCGGCCTGCCTGGCAAAGGCCATCCGCTCCTGCTTCGGCTTCTCATAGCCGCCCCACGGAGACATCCAGATGCCCGGCTCCGCGCCATACTTCTCCGCCGCCGCACGCACCGGCGTAAAGCCATCCGGAAAGCCGCTGTTGAACTTCCACAGCGAATGATGATTGTCCCACCCATCGTCAAAGAGAAACGAGCTCATCTGGACGCCGCGCGCGCGCACCAGCTCCCGGCCAAATGCGTGGATGCGGTCCACGGCAGTCTTCGCGTCATAAGGGCCAAAGTTGCCCATGTCGAACCACGAGTTGTAATGCAGAAACGCCCGGTAGGGATGGGCGCGCTCGCGCTCCACATAGGCCAGAAAATCCCTCCGCATCTGGCCCGTTCGCGCCACGCCCATCACCGCCGAATAGGTGATCGACTGCCCGGCCTTCAGCGGCAGCTCGCGGTCCACCCAGGCCGTCGCGCGGCCCATGGAAACGCGGCTCTCTGCCAGCGGATTCTCCAAGCCCATGAACCAGTTTCCCGCCACCACCGGCGAACCCTTCACCGTCCCGCTGACGTGCGCGCCCTGGGGCGAAAGATCCAGCAGTTGCAGCCGGCCAATGGCCGCATCCCTGCCCACCGCCGTGAGCGTGACCACCTCGCGCACATAGTTCCCGCCGTCGCACATGACGACGCGCCACCGCGCGCGCAGCGCGCCATCCGCCGTGACAAGCGGAACCGACACTTGCTCGCCCTTGAGCCGCTCGGCCTGCCGCGCCGCACCGGCATTGCCCTCGAGCGCGCGCGTGCTCACGACGCCGTCCACCTTCATCTCCGTCGCAAGATACACGCGCCCATCCTGCATCTGTACCGCGAAGGGCTGGGCCTCTGTGATGGTGACGCCGTGCAGCCGGTCGGTCAGCGTGAGCGCGCTCAGCCGCCCATCATTCAGCCGCCACGTTGCGCCAATCGCCCCGTCTTCCAGCCGGAACCAGTCGCCTTCGTGGGTGAGGTTCGCCGGCCCGGCCTCCAGCGTCTGCGTCTGCGCGCCGCACAGGCCGGCCGCCGCCAGCACCAGCGCCAAAGCCCACGCCGTCTTGAGCCTCATTGCCTTTGCTTGCACGGTTTTCAAAACTCCCTCCACGTTCTCAGGCTCCTGCACGTCTGTCCGGCGCGTCTGTCCGGCACGTCTGTCCGGCACGCCGGTTCTGCGCGTCAGTCCTGCATGCCGATTCTGCACGCAGGCTTGCGCGCACGCAAATCATGCGCAGAGTTGGAAGCGTTTTCTTTTCGCGGCAATTTTGCCCGCCATTAAGCCTACCTGGCTGGAACCGGCAAGTGTAACGCACAGACGGGGTGCCGCGGCACCCCGTCTGCTTCCCGCGGTTTGTCTCCCAGTGTTACCCCGCTCAATTCACATTCACAGTCAACGGGGTATAAAGGCTATAAGTTCCAGACGACGTAGTCACGTTCACAACATACTTGCCCGGCGTGGTTCCGGCGATTCCGCCGCCGCCGTTGCCCACGCTGCTGCCGCTGCCGCAGCTTGTCACGCCCAGCCCCAGCGCCGTCGCCAGCATCACCATGCCCAGCAGTTGCCGCCACTGCCGCCGCTTCTCTGCGCCGGGAAGCCCGAAGAGCAGCAGGCAGGCCAGCGCCGCGCCGCTGGCCATCCAGCCCGCGCCCGGCCGCTCCGGCATGCGCACCGCCCCGCTCGTCGCCGCCGTCGTATTCACGGTCACTGTCGCCGTTTGCGCATTCGCATCATTGAACGTCAACGATGTCGGCGAAATACTTATCGTCGGCAAATACGTTGCGCCGGTTGGGCTGGAAAAAATGGTGGCCGTCAAAGTCACTTTGCCCGTAAAGCCACCCGTTGGCGTCACTGTGAGCATACTGCTTCCGCTACCACCCGGCGAGTTGATCGTGATCGATGTCGGTGAAAGCGCAATGTCATAGCTCGATTGCTGCCCGCCAACATTCACCGTCACTGCGGACGACGTTGATGCCGCATAGTTGCCGTCGCCGCTGTAGGCCGCCGTAATCGAATCGTTGCCGGCCGGCAGGCTCGTTGTCGAATAGCTCGACGTGCCGCCAGCAAGGTTGACCGATGCCTCAGAGTAGCTGCCTCCCGTCCCCGCGAGGGGCACGGTTCCCAGCGTCGCGGCGCCGTTCATGAACGTCACCGTTCCGGTCGGAGCCACGCCTGCGCTGTCGGTCGTCAGAGTCACGCTGAAGGTCTCGCTGGCGCCCACAGCCGGATTGGTGGGCGAGGCCGTCATTGAAGTCGCCGTCACGCCCTTCTGCACCGCCAAACTCAACGGCGAGCTGGTGCTTGCATTGAAGCTCGCATCGCCCGGGAACACCGCGGTCAAACTGTCGCTGCCTGCCGGAACCGTCGCGGTCAGCAGCTCCGCCACGCCCGCGCTGCTGAGTTGCGCGGTGCCCAGCGTCGACGTTCCGTTCTTGAAGGTAATCGTGCCTGTGGCCGCGCCATCTGGATTCGCCAGCGACGCACTGTTTCCGTACGGCTGCGCATCCAGCCCATAGATATATCCGTAATACGGTGTCGATGCCTGGTTCCCAGTCGACGGATCGTAGTAGGCCGCCGTCAGGCTCGTCGTGCTCGCCTCTGCCCCCACCGTCACCTGAATCTGGTTTGAATCGCTCTGCGCAAACGTCGCATCGCCGCTGTAGTGCGCCGAAACGTGATAGCTACCGCCCGGCAGCACATTCGTCGTCCCGCTGATCGCGCCGCCGCTCATTGAGAAGGTCGCAATCGCCTCCTGTCCCGGATACGTCACCGGGCTCAGGTCGTCCACCAGCCCCATCAGCCCCGTCGGCGTGCCGCCCGCGCCCGTCACCGTTCCCGCCACCGTCACGCTCTGCCCGTGCGTAATGCTCAGGGCCGCCGTGCCGCCGTTGAGTTGCAGTGCGGAGCTGGTCGCCACCAGTCCCGCGTTGGCCCAGTTGTTCGCCAACTGCGTGACGTCCACGCTGCCCAGACCCGACGCATCGTCAAAGCCTGTCACCGCGTTATAGCCTGACAAAAAGTAGTAGCCCTGCGAATTCGACGCGCAGTTCGTGGTTCCGGCGTAGCACGAGACTGAGTTGTCGCCGCTCTTCACGTCGTGAAACACCGTCGAGTACATCGACTTTGCCAGCTTGTACAGCACATAGTCGGCCTGTCCCAGACGGGAGCCCGTCTTCTGCTCCACCAGCGCCAGCATGGCCGCAAACGCAGGCGTCGCCGCGGAAGTTCCGCCCACGCCCGTCAGGTTGAAGTTGTTGCCGGTTGCGCCTGAGGCGCAATCCTGTATCGGATTGTTGTTGGCATCCGTATCCAGGTCAGTACACAGGCCCCACACCGCGCCGTAAAATCCATTCCCCGCCAGGAACGATACATCCGGCAGGTTCCGCCCCGCCGTGCTTCCAAAGCCGCTCTGCCAGGTGGGCGCAGGATAGACCGTGCTGACGCCGCCGCCGGCCGCCACAATGTCATCCGAATAGCCTGAGTAGTGGCTCAGCGGCAGGTTCTGGCTGATCGAAGTGTTTGGATAGGTCGAGTTATTCCACGGCTCCTCGGGGATATACGACTTCGCGCTGCGATGATTCGGCAGCGTATTCGTCACGTCTACATAATTCGTAAAGTTCGTCGGAGGGCTGAGGAGGGCATCAAAATCCGTGCCGCCCACCGCAATGTTGTAGGGCGTCGAGCCCAGCCCGTTCACCGCCAAACCGCTCTGCGCATCGTTCTCAGAGTGCGGATTGTCGCAGCCCGCGGAGCCGCTGTCGCCCGTGGCCACCAGCACCGTGATTCCCTGCGCCGCCGCCTGCTGCCACAGCTCATCCATATAAAGGTTGCTGGAGGCGCCCAGTTCGGCCTCGCACTCACTGAAGCTCACGCTCAAGATGTCCGCCTGGTTGTCGTCCAGCGCCCGCTGGATGGCCAGAAACAGGCCCGCTTCATACGTGGTGTCCGCGGCCGTGTACAGAATCACATTCGCGTTGGGCGCAATCCCGGTCGCCAACTCGGTGTCCAGGTAGGCTTCAATCTCGTCGCCGTTCGCGCCCGGGTCCGCGCCGTCGGTAATCACCTGCAGCGCCTTGGCGGAGAGTCCAAAGGTCGACCGGTAATTGGCAACCTGCGCCGTGCTGACGTTCGAGTCGCCGGCCAGCGCAACCGTTACGCCGGTGCCGTCGTAGGCCGTCCCCGAAAGGTTCGGATTGAGGCTGGTCGGCGTATCGTAAATCGTGGCCGCATCCGCCGGCCCCAGAAAGATGGTGTAGCCGTTGGCCGAGTCCCCCACCGTGTAACTCGGCCGGATGGTCTTTGACCGCGGATCAAAAACGCCGCTCGGTCCGCGCTGGTACGTTGCCCTGGGCTTCACGCTGTTCAACGATGCCACACCGGCCACCACGGGCAGCAGCGCCGCCGGAATCTCCGGGTCAGTCGTGTTTGCCCAGTACTGCCGGCCGTTCACTTGAAAGCTGTGGATCGAGGTGTGGAAGGCCGCCTCCACCTGGCCCACCGTGCCGGAAAACTCCAGCACAGTCCGCCCCTTCTCGACGCGGTCCACCTGCAGCCCGTGGCCGGCCAGCCATGCCTCAATCGTGGCCAGGTCCGCATCGGAGACGCCGTATAACTTTCCAAATTGTTCCGGCGTCAAAAATTTGCGATAACTCGGCGAGCTGGGGTCCTGCACCGCCTCAAGATAGGTTTCAAGGTCCGCTTCCTGCTGCTGGCTCCGCTTGAGCACGAGCATCAGCCGGTTCGCGGGCATTGAAACGGGCGCGGCCCCGCGGTCAAACGCCGCCTGCGCAATGGGCAGCGTGTTCCCCTTCAGCGTAGCCAGGCTGCTGTCGTCCACCTGCGCCGTAATCCGCGCCAGCGGCCTGGGCGCCGCCGTCTGTGCCGCCGCGTTCAACCCACATGCCGCGCCCATCCAGCCCAGCACCGCGGCGCTGGCAAAAACCTTACCCCAAGGCAGAACTCTCTTCATCACAGCCACCCTCAAAAACAACTGTTCGTTGACGCCATCAGCATTCCCCTTTGCGTACCGGGGGCTTGTTTGTTGTGAACTTGCGTGCAGCCTATCACACCATCCCGCAGGTCATGCTACCGCGTAAATCTCTCCTTCGGAATTACGAAAGTTATTCACCCCCGCTGCCGCAACCTCACTTACGCCTTGCAATCCTTCTCCTTCCAATCCGGGGCGGACCCTTGAAAATCTCTAAGATTTGCCTCGCCTGAAGCCGCGACGCCAAGCCCCCAAGCCCTGCGGCGTATTATCACCTCCATGCCAGGCACACTCCGCTGGGGAGTCCTCAGCACCGCGGCCATCGGCCTGAAAAAAGTCATCCCGGCGATGCAGCGCGGCAACTTTACCACGGTGGACGCCATCGCCTCCCGCGACCTTGCCCGCGCCCGCCAGGCCGCCAGCCAGCTTGGCATCCCGCGCGCCTACGGCTCTTATGAAGAGCTGCTCGCCGACCCGGAAATCGACGCCATCTATAATCCGCTTCCCAACCAGCTGCACGTGCCCTGGACCCTGCGCGCCGCCGAGGCCGGCAAGCACGTGCTCTGCGAAAAGCCCCTGAGCCTGACCGCCGCTGAGGCGCGCCTGCTGCTCGACGTCCGCGCCCGCACCGGTGTCCAAATCGGCGAAGCGTTCATGATCCGCACCTATCCCCAGTGGCTGCGCCTCCGCGAGCTGCTGCATGAAGGCCGCATCGGTCCCTTGCGCGCCATCACCAGCTTCTTCAGTTATTTCAATCGCGACCCCTCCAACATCCGCAATCAGGCTGACTCCGGCGGCGGCGCGCTCTATGACATCGGCTGCTACTCCATTTATCTCTCCCGGTACGCCTTTGCCCAGGAGCCCGCGCGGGTGCTCGCCTGCGTTGAGCGCGACCCCGAGTTCGGCACCGACCGCCTGACCTCGGCCATCCTCGACTTCGCCTCCGGCCAGTCCATCTTCACCTGCAGCACGCAACTGGTCCCTTACCAGCGCGTCCACTTCCTCGGCTCCCACGGCCGCATCGAAATCGAAATTCCCTTCAACGCGCCCAATGACCGGCCCACACGCCTCTTCGTCGACTCGACGGGCGACCTCAGCGGCTCCGGCATTGCCACGGAGACCTTCCCCGCCGCCGATCAATACACCATGCAGGGGGACGCCTTCGCCCGCGCCGTGCTTGAGGGCAGCCCGGTCCCCGTGCCGCTGGAGGACGCCATCGCCAACACGGCCGTGATTGAAGCGCTCTTCCGCTCCGCGCAATCCGGCCACTGGGAAGCGCCCGCCGACTAGCGCGCCTTCCTGCTCCTGCATCATTTTTTTCTTTAAGAATGAATTCCGCGCGCGGCGCAAATCTCGCCCAGCCTAGGCAAGCCGCGCCTTCTCCGGTTTCGCCCGGTAGCGCCCAGTGAGCGCATTCCAGCGAATCGTCGCCAGCTCCTTCAGCATCTGCACACCGTCCCTCAGGTAGCTCATCCGCGACCGCTCGTCGTGCGCCCAGCTCACCGCCACTTCCTGCACCTTCATCCCCCGCTTGAGCGCAATAAACAAGATCTCCGGGTCGAATCCCCAGCGCTCAATCGTCTGCAGGGCAAAGACCGTCCGCGCCGCCTCACGGGTAAACGCCTTGAAGCCGCATTGGGTGTCGGCAAACGGCAGCCGCATCATCATCCGCGTCACCAGGTTGAAGCACCGCCCGAAAAACTGCCGGTAAAGCGGCTGCCGGTGGGTCTGCCGCCCGCTCTCCAGCCAGCGTGACCCGATGGCGATATCCGCGCCATTCCGGATGGCCGCGAACAGCCGCTCGGCCTCCTCAATGGGGGCAGACAAATCCGAGTCCGTGAACATGAGCACGTCCCCGCGCGCCTCCATCATCCCGTGCCGCACGCTGTAACCCTTGCCGTGGTTGCCCGGGTTTGAGAGCAGCCGCAGTTCCGGCGCGCCGGCCGCAATCTCCCGCACCACCTCCGCCGTCCGGTCGTGCGACCCGTCGTTGACCACCAGAATCTCCGCCCGCCAGCCATTGGCACGCACGCAGGCAATCACCCGCTCCAGCGTTCCCGGTATCCGCCCACTCTCGTTGTAGGCCGGTATCACAATACTGTATTGCGGATGCGGCGTCTGGCTCACGCTTCCTCCCACCCCGGCCCAAAATGGCATTCGGCAAAGACTCCCGCCATCATAAATCCACGCCGCCCCTGGACGCCCGCCAGCGGCATTCGCCGCCGTTCGGTCCCCGCCCGCACCTGCCCCCTGCCCCACCGCCCGTAACCCCTTCCAACTTTTTGCACTTCCCACCGCGCCGATTTTGTTTATGCTGGATGCGGAGGCTTGAACCCCTATGACCAAAGCAGACCTGGTGGAGAAAGTCACGCGCCTGGGCGACCTTACCCGTCGTGATGGCGAGGTCATCGTCGAAACCGTCTTCGATTCCGTCATCTCCGCGCTGCAAAGCGGCGACAAAATCGAGATCCGGGGCTTCGGCTCCTTCCGCATCCGCCAGCGCAATCCACGCATTGGCCGCAACCCAAAAACCGGCGAGCGCGTTGAAGTTCCCGCCAAACGCGTTCCTTACTTCAAGCCCTCCAAAGAATTGCGCGACCTCGTCAATCCCCAGGAAGCCGCCGCTCCCTCCGCCTGAACCCGGAGATTCTTCCGCTTCGGCCGCGACACCGCGGTGCGCCCCTCACCGCGGCCGAATTCCAATCCCGCTCATCATCCGCCCCGCGTGTCCCTGGCTGGCCCGGTGCGAGAAGAACAGCTCCCGCTGGCACATGGTGCATCCGCCGGTCGTCCGTATCGCCCCGGCATTCATCCCCGCATCCAAAAGCTGCCGCCGGTTGGCCTCGACCAGGTCCACGTGCAGGCTGGGCCCAATCGGCGAGTGGCCCGGCGCTCGCTGCGTTAAAAACAGCATTGGATACCTGGTCCGCACCGGGTCCGAGTCGTACACCTCTTTGAAGAGCTCCCGCCCATAGGCAAACTGCGACTCGAAGGCCGAGAGAACCTCCTCGCCCACCGCGTAGCAGCACACCCCGGCACCCGGCCCGATGGCCGCCGTCAGGTCTTCCGGCCGCGACCCGAACTCGGCCCGCATCCTTCCCACGCCCAGCTCCACAATCCGCTTGACCGTGCCGCGCCAGCCTGCATGGAAGGCCGCCACCACCCGCAGCTTCCGGTCCGCCACCAGCACCGGCAGGCAATCGGCCGTCTGCACCGCCAGAAGCACTCCAGGCTCGTCCGTCATTGCGCCGTCGGCCTTCCGCGGCACCGCTCGCAGCGCATCCTCGCGGCTCACCCGCACAACCATGTTGGAATGGAACTGCTTCAGCATGATTAACGGAAGATTCGCATCGCCCGTCAGCGCTTCGACAAACAGCCGCCGGTTCTCGGCCACAATCCTCTGCTCATCGGCCGCCGTAAATCCCAGATTGAGCTCGCCGGGCGCATCCTTGGCACAATTGACACCGGCACAATAGGCCCGGCTGAGGCCGCCCTGCCGCGTGCTGAAGCCGTGCCACAGCCACCGCATGCCGCCCCACGCACCAGATCTTGTGCCCGGCGCCGCAATCCACCGCACCCCGTTCGCCGCCGTCCGCGGCTCCGCCGCCGGCGTCGTCAACTCTTCCGGAGCCGCCCGCTCCATCCGCATCCGCACCGTCACGCCCGCCGTGCCGCGCCGCCGCCGCACCAGCCCCGCCGCCTCGAGCAGCGCATCGGTCTGGCGCAGCTCCGCCTCCAGCTTCGCGCCTCCACTCACTTTTTTGCCGTTGGATTTCTGCCGCTTCACTGCGACGATTCTATCGGTACTCCCCGTTTGCCCGCCTCTTTCGCGCGCAAAAGCAATGGGCCTGCCTTCCGGCAGGCCCGCTTGAGAGGCAATATTTGGAGGGAGGTCCAGAAGGGTTCTAGGGGTGAGGTCCGTTGCCGGGCCTTCGCAGGGGAAGGATACCTTACTTGGCAGGTCGTACTTCGGGGCAGCCTCTTCTCAATACCAGTTAGGATGCATTCCCCACAAAAAAGTTGCCGCGCCGCTGTTTTTCCTGTGCAAAACCTCCGGCCCGCCGCCGCCCGCCGCCTCCCGCCGCCTCCGCGCAAGGTGTATCCTCATCTCCGCCATGAAGATTCACCTTTCCCGGGCCCTGTCCCATTCTCTCCTCGCCTTTGCCGCCGCAGCGCTTGCCGCCCCAACCCTCACTGCCGCAACCCTCGCCGCGCAACAGCCCAAACCCGAAGCGACCAAACCAGAAGCGCCAAAGCCCGAAGCAACAGAGCAGTGGACCCCCGTCCCGCCCGTCGTGACTCCCGGCGCGACCGACGCCGCCGCGCCCTCGGACGCCATGATCCTCTTCAACGGCCACGATGAAAGCCAGTGGGTCTCCGCGCAGGATCACACGCCCGCCCGCTGGCAGGTCCATGACGGTATCCTCACCGTCGTGAAAGCTCCCGGCGTGGGCAACATCGAGACCATTCGCAAGTTCCGCAATTACCAGTTCCACATCGAGTGGCGCATCCCCACGGGCATTACCGGCAGCGGCCAGGCACGCGGCAACAGCGGCGTCTTCCTCGCCTCCACAGGACCCGGCGACGACGGCTACGAGCTGCAGGTGCTCGACTCCTACGGCAACACCACTTATGTGAACGGCCAGGCCGGCTCCATCTACAAACAAAGCCCGCCCCTCGTGAATCCCGCGCGCAAGCCCGGCCAGTGGCAGACCTACGATGTGATTTGGACCGCGCCCACCTTCCACACCGACGGCTCCGTGGCCACGCCGGCCTGCGTCACCGCCTTCTTCAACGGCGTCCTGGTCCAGAACCACTTCAAGCTGACCGGCCAAACCCTCTACATCGGCAAGCCGTTTTACAAGGCGTACTCGAGCGCGCCCATCAAGCTGCAGGCCCACGGCGACCAAAGCCAGCCCATCTCCTTCCGCAACATCTGGGTCCGCCCCCTGCCCGACGCGCCGTGCAACTGAGCCTTTCGCAAAACAAAACGTGCGCGACCCTCGCCGCGCCCTCCCGTGACCCAATTCACAACTCAGGTCTTCATTGCTTCCCGCCCATTAGGATCTTCGGCGGCCCCGTCCGCTGAAGAACCCTGCGATTCCCATTCCTCACCCCTTCGGTCGCGCCGTCTTCTCGACCGCCCGCGTAATCACGCCCACCGGCAAAAACCGCACCATGAAGGCCGTCGCCCGCCCGCTCCATCGCGGCAACACTGTGCGCTTGCCGCGAACCAGCCCCTCAATGCCCTGCCGCGCCACCTCCTCGGCCGATTGAACGCCTTTCTGGAACGCCTGCGCGCCGGACACCTCAAAGAACTCGCTCTCCGTCGTCCCCGGACAGAGCGCCGTGACCTTGACCCCGTGCCGGGCCACCTCCTCGGCCAGCCCCAGCGCAAAAAAGCGGTCAAAGGCCTTGGTCGCCGCATAGGTGGACAAGTACGGCACCGGCTGAAAGCTCGCCGTGGACGCCACGACCAGCACCCATCCCCGCCCGCGCTCGACCATGCGCGGCACAAACAGGCGCGAGAGCCGCACCACCGCCTCGCAGTTGACCCGCACCTGGCGCGCTTCCTGCTCCGCCATGCTGGTGTGGAAGGCGCCATACTGCCCCAGCCCCGCGTTGTTCACCAGAATCTCAACCGCAATGCCGGCGCCCTCGGTTGCGTCATAAATATGCTGCGGCGCGTGCTCATCATTCAAATCCGCCACGACCCAGCGAACCTCTGTGCCCTTCGCCTGCAATTCAGCCGCCAGCGCCTCCAGCCGCCCCCGCCGCCGCGCCGTCAAAATCAGCTTTGCGCCGGCGCGCGCCAGCTCCCGCGCCAGCGCCACGCCAATGCCCGCGCTGGCGCCGGTGACCAGCGCCCACCTGCCCTTGAAGTCCGCTGTCGTTCCCGCCATTCAACCTCCGCGCGCCTTCACTTCCTGAGCAGTTTGAAGGCATGGTTCCACTGGTTCTGGCGAAATCCTGGAATGCACCACAGCACGCACAGCGCCTCAATTGCGCCGGCCGCCTCCGCGCCGCCCATGTCCGCGACCTCCCAGCCAAACTTCTCCAGGATTGCCGCCGCGGTGTTCTTCGCGCCCGCATCCGCGCCGCACACAAACATGGTCGGCTTGCCGCCTGGAAACTCCGGATCGACCATGTGCGCCGCGCCCACGCTGTTGAAGGCCTTGACCAGGCGCGCATCCGCAAACTCCTTCTGCAGTTGCTCCATCAGCGATTGATTCACGCCGGTAAAGAACTGCACCACGCCGTTTACCGGCGGCGCATCGGCAATCGGATTCGTGGCGTCGATCACCGGCTTGCCCTTCAGGTTGCCCGCGCCCGCAAGCCGCAGCGCATCCGCCGCCACTTTGCCATTCACGGCCAGCACAATCACCTCTCCAAAGGCCGCCGCATCCGCAAACGTCCCCGTCCGCCCTTTCGGATTCGCCGCCGCCCACTCTGCCAGCTTCTGAGGGCTGCGCGAACCCAGCGTCACGGCGTACCCGTGTTTCAAAAAGCCCGTCGCCAGCGTCTTTGCCACCAATCCTGAACCAATCACGCCTACCTGCATCGCAAAACTCCTCCTGCTGCCAAGGGATTCGGCGCCAGCTGCCGCCGATTCAGTTTTCCTGGTCGCCTGTTCAGCACCTTGCCGCGCGGCCATCATTCATGCCTACCGGTACACCTCGCGCCGGTTTCCAATCCGCACCACCAGAATCCTCACCAGTCGGTCCTCGATATGCGCAATCACCCGGTAATCGCCCACGCGATACTTCCAGAACTTGCCCAGTTCCGAGCCCTTCAGCGCCTCGCCCAACGCTCGCGGATCGTCCATCTTCGCCAGCCGCTCGGCCAGAAAACGCACAATCCGCCGCGCCGCCTGCCTGTCCAGCTTATCCAGTTCCTTCCGGGCCCGCGGATCCAGCTCAATCGTCCACGCCATAGCGTTGCTTCAACGTCTTCAGCCGAACCGTCTTCACCTTGCCCGCGCGAATTTCACGCAGCCGCCGCTCCGCCAGGTAAAGATCCTCCAGGTCCGCCAGATGCTCCAGAATCGCCTCGCGCGCGTAGTAGGTCTTCGTCCGTCCCGTCCGTTTCGACAGCACTTCCAATCGCTTCTCAATCTCTTCGGGTAAACGAATCGCCAGCATCGCAACCTCCCATATTTCTTCTGCTATACAAGTATAGCAACGATGTCAACTCGCCTCCATCCATCACGCCGGTTGCGCCGCCTCTTCAAACTCCTCGTTCAGCCATTTCGTAAACGCTTCAAACTGCTCATCGCGCCCCAGGAACGCCCGCACCATCTCGCGGCCCGGCCGGCTGCCGCCCTGCTCCAGCACCGTCTTCCTATAGCGCGCGCCGGCCTCGCAGCCCAGCAGATCCTTGGCGTCAAACTGCGCAAAAAAGTCCAGCGCAATCACCTTGTCAAAGGCATACGTGTAGTAGTTCGAGGAGTACCCGGTCAAATGCCCAAAGCTCGCATACATCCGGTTGCCGTCCTTCCACGTCCACGGTTGCAGACTCTCGTAAAGCTCCTTCGTCACCGCATCCAGGTCAAGCCCCGCCGGATTCCGGTCATGCAGATCGAGCGACAGCGTCGTGTAATAGAGCTGCGCCCGCACCCAGTCCGCGCGCCCAAACGCTCCGGCGCGCTTCATCCGCCTGATGGTCTCCGCCGGCAGCACCTCGCCCGTCTCATGGTGCTTCGCAAAGCTCTGCAGCAGCGCCTCGTCGCGGAAAAACTCCTCCAGCATCTGCGACGGCACCTCGATAAAGTCCCCCTCCGTGGCAAAGCCGCTGACCCCGGCCCACTGCGTCTGCCCGCCCAATATCGCGTGCATGAGGTGGCCGAATTCGTGAAAGTACGTGACCACATCGGAGTACTGCATCAGGCCGGGGTCCCCAGCGACGGGGCCTTGTCGCTGGGGTGGAAGGCTGGGATCCTCAGACGTTCCGCCCGGAAAATTGCAGATGAGCGCCGCCTCCGGCAGATACCGCCCCTTCACGCCCGTGACCACGGGCGCGGCGGAAAACCACTTGTCCTTGCCCTCGCGGGGATGCATGTCCAGATAAAACCGTCCCACGCGTTGGCCGGCTTCCAACACATCAAAGACGCTGACAGACTTGTCCCACGCCTCCACATTCACCGGCCTGAACTCGACCTTGAAGAGCCGCGCCGCCGTCCGCAGCACGCCCTGCTCGACCTGCGCATAAGGGAAATAGGGCCGCACCGACTGCGAATCGAAATCAAACCTTGCGCGCCGGAACTGCTCATACCAGTAGCCGCGCGCCGTCATGTCAATCGCGGCCAATCCCGGCTCGCGTCCCCGCGCAAACTCCATCACCTCGGCATACTCCAGCCGCGCGCCATCCCGGCTGGCCTCGTCCAGCTTGGCCAGAAACTCCCTCACATTCGCCGCCGACTTCATCATCTGGTCGGCGGTCGCGAGGTCCGCCCAGCTCCTGAAGCCCAGCACGTCGGCAATCTCCTGCCGCGTGGCCAGCAGGTCCAGCAAAATCTGCTGGTTGACCGGATAGGCACGCGAGTTGTAGGCGAGAAACATCCTTTCCCGCAGGGCCGCATTGGCCGCAAAGGTCATCACCGGCAGCATGTCGGGCTGGTCGGTGGTCAGCGTCACCTTGCCTTCGCTGTTCGCCGGGTGCCGCGCTATATAGTCCCCCGGCAGCCCCTCCATCTCCTCCGGCGTGGCCTGAATCGTCTTGCCGCCCTCCTGGATATTCCGCCCAAACTCGAGAGAGAGCATCGTCGCCTTGTTGTTGAGCTCCTGGATCCGGGCACGGGTCGCCTCGTCCTTGTCGACGCCGGCCAGCCGGTAACCCAGCAGCGTCCGTTCCACATAGTGCCGAGTTGCCGCGTCCGCCCCGTCCAGCTTGATCGCCGCCAAGGCGTCATAGACCGGCCGGTTGAGGCTGAGCGCGCTGGCCGCCATCGCAATCCGCTGCGCCTCAGCCTGCGCCTGGTCTCGCACGGCCTTTTCCCCGGCCACGGAGTGCAAGACGCCCGCCTGCGCCCCGGCCAGGCTAAGTTGTTGCACCACAACGTCATAAAGCCGCAGCGTATTCTCTGTCGTCCGCTCGCCCTCGACCGCCAGCAGGGCCGCCAGCGCGGCCTGATGCGCCGCCAGCCGCTCGCCGACCCAGGCCTCCAGCGCCTTCGCGTCCCTGGCTCCGCCCGTTTCCCACACGTGAATCGCGCCCACCACCGCCGTTTCCGCTCCCATTTTGGCCATTTCCTCCAGCCTCCAGCTTGCCACACCCACCTTTACCCCTGCGAAATCCTCAAATTCCCCACCTCCCGGCCCTATTCCCAGTTGCATCCGGGGCTCAACCCGTCTAACATGCGTCAATTGATTACCATGCCACACTCTGCAGCCATTGCCGAGCCCTCAGTGTCCGCGCCGGCCCGGCTGCGCCTGGGGAAACTCTGCGTTGCCCTCTCCGCCAAAACCCCCGCGGAGCTGTTTGAGCACGCCAACATCGCCCTCCGCGACTGCCGCTTCTTTGAGCTCCGTTTTGACCTGCTGCCCAAGCCCGCCGCGGCCCTGTCCAAACTCAAGGATTTCCTTCATCATCACCGCGATACGGCGGTTATCGCCACCTGCCGCCGCAAGGCCAACGGCGGAGCCTTCACCGGCTCGCTGGCCGCCCAGCTCGCCTTTCTTGAGGATTGCGCCAAGGCCGGATGCCAGATTCTCGACCTCGAAGTGGAATCGGCTGAGCAGGCCCGCACCTCCCAGATTGCCAGGCTCCGCGCCGCAGGCGCAGCGCTGCTGATCAGCTTTCACGACTTCTCCCGCACGCGCTCGCTGGCCCACGCGGCTGACCGCATCCAGGCCTTCCACCCGGACTATGTGAAGGTGGTTTCGACCGCCCGTTCGCTGGCCGACAATCTCGCCGTCCTGCG
Source organism: Occallatibacter sp. (assembly GCA_035763705.1). Lineage (GTDB taxonomy): Bacteria > Acidobacteriota > Terriglobia > Terriglobales > Acidobacteriaceae > Telmatobacter. Next base: position 202,934 of record DASUAU010000026.1, read on the forward strand.
CCTGATTGAGGACCGCTCACACTCCACCAACATCATCGGCATCGCCATGGGCGAGGAAGGCATCCTGAGCCGCGTCCTCGGCCCCCGCGCCGGCTCGCTGTTCACCTTCGCCGCGCTAGAGGATGGCGAGGAGACCGCGCCCGGCCAGCCCTCCATCCGCACACTCCTGGACGTTTACCGCATTGAGCAGCTTGACCAGGCCACTCGCATCTTCGGCGTCGCCGGCAACCCCGTTGCCCACTCCCTCTCGCCGCTGATCCACAACACCGCCTTCCGCCGCGAGAATCTCAACGCCGTACTGCTGCCTCTGAAGCCCCGCAACCTTGACGATCTGCTGACCATCGTCAGGGAGCTGCCGCTGGCCGGTTGCGCCGTGACCATGCCGCTGAAGCAGGAGGTGCTGCCGCACCTGGCCAACACCGATCCGCTGACCGCCCGCATCGGCGCATGCAACACCCTGCGCACCGGCGCGGATGGCAAGCTCTACGGCTTCAATACAGACGTTGCCGGCGTCATCCGTCCGCTGGAGAAACGTCTTCGCCTTGCGGGAGCCCGTGTCGCCGTGCTCGGCGCAGGCGGAGCCGCGCGCGCCGCCGTCTTCGGCCTCGTGGAGCAGGGCGCAGAGGTCTTCATCGTCAACCGCACCCACGAGCACGCCGTCACCCTCGCCCGCCAGGCCCACGCCCGCTCGCTGAAGCATGAGCTCTTCGCCAAGCAGCGTTTTGACGTGCTCATCAACGCCACGCCCTGCGGCATGAAGGACCACAAGCCCAGCCTGCCCATCGCGGAAAAAGAGCTCAACGCCGGGCTGGTCTTCGACATGGTTTACAACCCCATCGAAACGCCCCTGCTGCAACTGGCCCAGAAGCGCGGCATCCCCTTCATCAGCGGGCTGGAGATGTTCATCACGCAGGGCGCGCGCCAGTTTGAAATCTGGACCGGCAAGCCCGCCCCGGAAAACGAGATGCTCCGCGTCGTCGAGCACGAGCTGCGGCGCAGAGGCTAAGACGGAGGCAAAGAGTCTCTGCCGCACCCGTAGCACACATCATTCGCGGTATATTTAGAACGCGGAAACCGGGACACCCGCCAATCACCGCACAGAGAATCTCACGAATAGGAGTGTGAATTTGAGTTATGGCTGCACATTTCGATTCATTTGAAGATGAGGACGAATTCAAGAACGATCCCGATACTAAAGAAATCATGTCACGCATTGACGAGATCATCAAACGTAAGACTCCGCAAGAAGCATATGACTGGTTAAGTGATCTCGAAAACAAGATCATGGACCGCACAGAGGAATTGGCATCAAATCCCGACGTGCAAGGTTGACTTAATCTGGGTGCAATGTTGAAAAGCCGGAAGGAGCAGCGATGACGCGCATACCAGTCACGCGCAAGGCCGCTAAAGTGGAAGAATCAGTTGCTCACCAGCCTTCGCCGTCTGCTTCAACGTTGAGAGAGGTTCACGAACTGCTGAATCACTATGCGAGCATTGTCAACAACAGTGACCTATCGCAAACTTCCAAAACCATGTACATCGATTTCGCCGACTGCTTTGTCCGTTGGATGAACAGCGGATTTCAACCGGGAATGCGTAGGCCGGGAAAGAAATCCTCCAATATTGTTTAATATTTGGCCGGGTGCCATGTGCCCCATTCAAACGCCCTCGCCACAAGTTGTACCCCGCCGCAGCCCGCCTTGTAACAGGGCACGAGTTTACTTGTGCCGCAACGGTCGCAACATCGGCGCGGGCTTCAGACCCGGCATCCATCACGCATTTGCCGGCATCTCCTTGCCTCTCAAGTCGTCAATCACCGGGATAATGGCCAGCACAAAAAGAATGGACGCAAGCGGCAGGGTGAACAGGAAGCCCACATGCTTGAAGCCCACCGCCCCAATGACGCCGCCCACAAAGAACAGCCCCAGCAGGGAGAGCAGCAGCCGCAATGCGGCCATCACCTCCGCGGATTGGATGTCCTGGTGTGTAGAAGCGAAGGAAAGTTTGCCAACCGCAATGCCGATATCGGTGACGATGCCCGTCATGTGGGTTGTGCGAATCACCGAGTCAGAAATCTTGGTGATCATGGCGTTCTGCAGCCCCATGGTGAAGCAGAGCAGAACAACCGTGCCCAGCACGCGCTGGCCCGTGAACTCCCTGCCCGTGAATCCAAAGACCGCAAGCAGCGCGGCTTCTGAGAGAAGCGGCAGCGCGTAGCGGCTGATGAGCCCGCGCTCCTTGCCCCAGCGAATGAGCACCGTGCTGAGATAAGAGCCCATGAAAAAGGCAAAGACCGCAACCAAGCCATCCACTACCAGCCACACATCCCCAACGGCAAGGTTGTCCGCCGCCGAAGAAACCACCCCGGACATGTGCGAGGTGTACTGATGGACGGCCAGAAATCCGCCTGCATTGGCGGCGCCGGCGATGAAGGCAAGGTAACGGGCAAGATGGCGATTTGCCGAGTCGGTGCGTGAGGCGCTGGTGAGGCGGCGCAGATAAACAACGGGCATGTACCATCTTCGCAGCCTTTGGCAAGGATGCCAACAGGCAGCCGGCGCAGGGCACGCTCATCCTGTTCCGTTTTCTTCCGTCTTCCCGTCCCGGCCGAGCGCGGGCGGCAACGCCAGGCTCCCGAACAGGCTCCCGACCAGGCTCCCGCCTCACCGCCGTCTCTTCCGCGCCTTCTTCTCCGTCTCTTTCCTCACCGTAATCGGCGCCAGGTCCGGCCCCACGCGCTTGACAATCGTCTCCTCCAGCGCAAAGCTCACCGTCCGCGGCTTCGCCGGCCGCGCAATCCCCGTCTCCGGGTCCACCCTCACGTCGTCTGACCCCGCAATGGTGAACGTAAACACCGGCTCGGTCCCCTGCTTGGTCGTCTGCTGCGTAATCGTGATGGGAAAATACCCTTCAATCCCGCGCAGCCGGTAGGCAGTCTCATACCGGTGGTGCCGCAGACTCCACGTAAACACCCGCACCTGGTCAAAGTCGTAGGGCAGCCCCTGCTTGAGCTGGCTCAGCGCCATCACATACTCCGGCTCGTCGACCGGCCCGCCCGGAGCGTCGTCGTCGTGCACCGTCGCAATCTGGTAGTTGCCCACAATCCGCTGCCCCTCCGCATACTGGCCCACCGTATACGGCACATCGGCATCCACGCGGCTGCCCAGCATCCAGCCCGTGGCTCCATTCTTGGCCCGCACCAGCCACCAGTCTTCCATCCCCTGGTCAGGCCGCGCCGCCTCGCCCGGCAACTGCTCCTTCGCGGGCTTCCTCGCCTCGATCCGCCTCGCCTCTTCCAGTGAATAGCGCGGAACGCTCGCCCGCTTGAGCATCGCCACCTTGGCATTCGCCGGCAGCAGATAGAGCCTGTCTGTATCCCTTCCCGGCGCATCGTGCAGATACATCTCGTCGCGCAGGGTCCCTTCGGCCACCACCCAGTCGTTCTTGTTGGCCTGGCCCAGCTTCTCAAACCGCGCATAGGTCTTCGCGTCAATCACCGACCGCTCGGGCAGCCAGCCCTGCTGCCCGCTGGCCGTCTTCACCTTGAGGAACCGCTTGCCGTGCGCCACCACCTCCATGGCCTCGCCGTTCTTCACCTCGCCGGTCTGGTTTGACACCGCAGCGACGCGGTCACGCAGATACACATCCCGCGTCCACAGGTACACCATCTCAGGTTTTCTCTTTTTGAATCGCCGGCATCCGCCCGCAGGCCACAGGAAACAAACCGCCAGCAGAGACACCAGCCCAGTTCTAACCAGTCCGGTTCTCACCAGCCCGGTCTTCACCTGTCCGGTTCTCACCTGCCCGGTCTTCACCCGCCCGGCGGCAGGGCTTTCCGGCCTCGGAATGCTCCTCAACGCAAACACCGTCAACAACTTCAGAATAGCACCGGCCCAGCCCAGCCAGCCCCGCGCACGCCCCGCGCCCCCTGCTCCCGTACCAACCTTCCAACGTCCTGATGCCATCGGTCGCACACTCCTCCGTAACGCATTCTCCATCGGCGCCCCATCGCTTCTTCTGTAAGCCCGGCCAATTCTTGTGTAAGATGGTCTCGCCAAAAGTCCAGAGGTTAAACGATGTACTTCTCACTTCGCCGCTTCCTGCGCCTCACGCTCTCCGCAGCGGTCGCCGCGCCAATCCTCTTCGCCTCCCCATCGCTCGGCGCCGCCGACGCGCCGGCCGCACAGTCTGGCCAGCCACCAGCGAACGCCCACGCCGCGCCGCCCGAGGTCAAACGTAGTGAGCTCGCCCACAAGGTCCTGGCCGACGGCCTCCGCCTGAACGCCCTGGCCGGCCCCGGCCTTGAGCCCTGGCACATCAAAATCGAATATCAGATGCTCGACAGCTCCACAGGGAAGCCTGACTCCGGCACAGTCGAGCAGTGGACTTCCAGACCTTTGCGCTGGAAGCGCACCTACGTCAGCGCTGAACCCGCGTTCAACGGCTCCCAGTGGAACGTCTCCCGCATCACCCGCTTCCAAAGCAAATCAAGGGACAACGGGTTCCGGCATCATCTGCTCACACTGCGCATCACGCGTCCCGTCATTGACCCTCTTTATCAGGCCGCCAACATCAAGCCTGATTACCAGATGCAAATCCAGATGGTCACCACCGGCGGACTCAAGCTCGTCTGCGTCTCCGTGGTGCATCCCGAGCGTTACGCGCCCAAAACCGATCCCAACTTCCTCTTTCCCACTTACTGCTTTGACACTGGCCTGCATCTCCACCTCGTCGTGGCCGGAAGCACCACGGTTCAGTTCGAGGACCTCCAGCCCTTTCAGAATCGCACCGTGGCCCACAAGGTCACGGTCATTGAGCGTGGCAGGCTCATTTCGCAAATGACCATCACAACGCTCGAAACCTGGTCTCCGCCTGACAATGGATTCCTCAGCCCGCCCTCCAACGCGATCCTTCAGCCTTACACCATTGAGCCCGGCCAGCCCCAGCCGGTGCCCGTCTATCAGGTGGCCGCCTCCATCCCCATCCTCGACGGTGGCCGGGTCTTTCGCGGCGCCGTCTCCGTCCCCGTCATCATTCGCAAAGATGGCAGCGTGAAGATTGCCGAAGGTGCGCCCTTCTCGCAATACCAGGCGCTTGAGGACGCGATGTCCAATGCGATCTCGCGCTGGAAATACCAGCCCTACACCGTCGATGGCACGCCCGTGGATGTCAGTTACCAAATCCCTTACGTTGTCGACGGCAAGCCCTTTGTCCCGGTCTACGACCTGCCCAAGCCTCAGCCCGGCGACTTCTCCACCGCCTATGACTTCCGCCGGGACCCCGCCCAGGACCTGGCTACTGCCGAGACAGAAGCACAGCAGCAGCACAAACGCATCCTCCTTGAGGTGGGCGGCGACTGGTGCTACTGGTGCCACCAGCTCGACGACTTCTTCAAAAGCAATCCTGACGTTACAAAGCTGCGCGCAGACAACTTCATCTTCGTCAAGGTCAACATGGGCCCCACAAATACCAACGCCACCTTCCTCAGCCAGTTTCCCCAAATTCCCGGCTACCCGTGGATCTTTGTCCTCGACGCCAACGGCAAACTGCTCAAGTCCCAAGACACTGACCACCTGAACAACGGCCGTGCCTATCAGACCAAGCCCATCACGGAATTCCTGACCGCATGGAAGCCGGGCGGCCCAGGCGAGCAGGCAGCGAAGTAAGTTTCCCCACCGACGATGGTGCGCAGATTCTTCCCGCGCGCCATAAACGACTGTCCTGTTGAGCGAAGATCGCGCCAGCGACCGAAGTCGAAAGACTCGCGGTTGATCTTCGCAATCTCCGCCCCGACCATAATCTCGAGGACTCGCTCAGCACAACTCCCGCCCGGCCAAAAAATATCTTCCCCGCACGACATCCATTCATTCTCGGAATCCGTCACACAGGAAGCAGGCAGGCCTAACCCCGCGAGGCGTCCGGTGACAACTGGCGGCTGGCGACTGACAACGGGGGCTGTCAACCGGGGGCGGGCACCCCGCAGTGGAGGTCGATCCGTGAATCATCCCCTCAGACACCCTCACTCGACACGCCGCCGGGCCTCCGCCCAGCCGCAATGGCCTTCCTATGCCGGCACAGCCCAGCGTGTGGGCACCAGTCCGTCGGGCAAGGTCACGGTATACGTTGATCCTTCACTGGGCACGCCGGCCCTCGAGAATGCGCAGGACCTGCTGAAGGATGCGGACCGCGTGGTGAACGCAAACAATGCCTTTTTCGGCACCACGGGCGGAGCCGTGAGCGTGATTGTCTTCGCCCTGGGCGGCGCGACCGACGGCACCGGCGGCGCGGACCACCTGGGCTGCGACTACAGAACCGGCAACGCGATTGAAGCGGATGCGGCCTATGGAAACTCCAGCCGGGTCTCCGCGCTCTTTGAGGCGGAGCTGAGCGAGTGCTCGATGGGCGGCAATCTCTGCGGCGTGAGCACCGGCGAGGCTCTGTCGCGATGGTGCGCGGCCTCCACCAGCAACAATGCGCTGGCGGACTTCGCCACCGCTCCGCAATGGTTCGAGGACGGCATGCCGGACTTTGTCAATCAGACCGACCCAACCGACCAGAACGCCGACAGCACCGGATGCGGCATGGCGTTCCTCTCCTGGCTCCTGAGCAAGGGATATGCCCTCAACGCAATCGCACCGGCAATGGTTGCGCTGGGCGGCAACGGAACACTCGCGCAGCTTTACGCCAACCTGACTTCGGACTCCGCAGCGAATGCCTGGCCGGGCTTCCAGGCGGCAATCAAAGCATTGCCCAACGGCGTCACCAGCGACGATCCCTTCGGCGCGTGATGCTTCAAAGAACGTTCCGCGACGCTACGGAACCTTTACAAGCGTTTCAGGAATTCGCCGCTTTCACGGTTTTATTCTGAACAAAGGCCGCATCTGGGTTCGCAATCAAGGAATCTGTCTCGCTGACAACTGGTCACTGAGCCACTGACAACTGAGCACTGGCAACTGTCTTTAAGGCGTGGCCGCAATCGCCGTCGCATTCACGGGGTCAGTGCCCGTGGCCGCCGTCACCACCTGGTCGAGGTAGCCGGCGTTGGCCCCGTCCAGCGTGTAGCCGGTCAGGTCCGGGCTCCCGTCGTAGTTCACCGCAAAGACAAATGTCGCCGTACTGTCCTCGGCCAGCGCCACTGGATGCGTCCCCGCGGCAAAGGTGCTGCCCAGCGCCGTCAACGAGTACACGCCGCTGGCGGACCCAATCGAGAAGCCGGCAATGACGCCTGTTGAGCTGCCGCTGACCTGCCGGTTCACCACATACACATAGCTGCCCGTCGACCACGGCAGAATCCAGTAGGGCGCCAGGCCCTGGCTGGGAAACGGCGAACCGGAAATCTCCTTCATCGTGGACAAATCAAATGCCCGCAGCCCACCCGTGTTTGAGCCGCTTGTCGCCGCCGTCTCGCCGATGAAAAAAATCCTGTCGAGCGGGTCCACGGCCACCGAGATTGCCGCGCCGCCGCTGCCTTCCACCGCAATCGGCGAGACCGTCCCAAAAGGATTCTTATTCCCTGAACTGAACGGGACAATCGCCGTGCCATCCGCGCCCATGGCCACAAAGACCCGCAAATCGTCCGGCGAAATCGCAAGCTGCTGAATCGCGCTTCCCGGCAGCACGGCATGCTGCTCCACGCTGGAGGTTGCCATGCCGGTGGAGGAATTGATCGGAATCGCAAACACCTCGCCGGTGCCGGAAACCGCCTCCACCAGCCACGAGTTCGTCGCATCCACTTGCATGGACGCCGCCGCATCGCTGCTGATGGGCCCGCCCGCGGTCGCCAGCGTCAACTGCCCGCCGGATCCAATCGTGTAGAGATAAATCCCGCTGGGGGTGCTGGCATAAAGAAAATCCCCGTTCGGCGCAATCGCCATCGCCAGCGGAGTATCCGGCAGCGCATAGGGGCTGCCCGAGAGCGCCGTGACCTTTCCCTGGTTCACATACTGGCCGGCAATCTCATCGGTGGCCGCATTCAGCACATAAAAATTTCCGCTCGACTCCGTCGTGGTCCCCGAGCCGCCGCTGCCGCTTGCTGCCGGCGCATCCCAAAAACCCTTGCAACCGGAAAGAAGCAGCGGCACCGCCAGCGCCAGCCCAGCCCATGCACCTGTCTTCATCGCCGCTCCTCTCCGTTTCCGTTTTTCACCCAGCCCGGCTCCTGCGCAAAGCGTACAACCTGCGGGCCCCACTCGTCGCCAGTTCAATCAATCCGTCGCAGGCCAAATCCGTTGCGAGTCCAATCCGTCGCGGGCCGCACCCGTCGCGAGCCACACGCATCGCGGGCCGCACCTCGTCGCAATCGCTCTTGTAAAAGGAAAGACGCGCCGCTGCCCATTTCGCTTACGCTCCGTGTCAACCCCTTGCCGTCCGCGCATGCCACACCAGCCGCGCCGAGTGATCCCTGAGCGCCGCACGCATCGCCGGAACCAGCGCTTTACGACGCAGCACCGCACGCACATCCTGCCCGGAGAGGACGACGGAATGCACCCGCTCAGCCACGCGAAAAATCCTCCGTGACGCCCATTTTCAGTTCGGTTTGTTGCCCGGGTTCGAGTCCGGATTCGAGTTTGGGTTCGAGTTCGGGCTCGAGTTCGGCCTGCGGCGAAAGCGCTCATCGAGCGGCTGGCGGCCCTTGAAGCCCGCTTCCAGCGTGTGCCAGTAGTCGATGGAGCTTTCGCCCATGCGCCAGCACAGCAGCACCACCTGGTCCTCCACGCGGCAGGGAAAATCCAGCAGCCCCGCGTCCAGGTCCTTCACCTGCACGCCAATCGAGTCAATCTCCGCCACGCTCTCCCGCGCGCGCTGCAGGTGTCCGTCCACCACGGCCCGCTGCTTGCTCGCCTCGGCCACGTCCACGCGCATGCCGCCCATCAAATAGATCTTCTGCGCCAGAGCCGCAAGCTCAAGTTCCGCCACCGCGGCCGCCTGCTTGCTGTCCAGGGCGCGCTTCAGCAGCGCCTCCAGCACGGGAAGCAGAGCCTGCGCTTCGTCAAGGGTGAACATCTTCATCGCCAAATCCCGCCTGACAACTCTCTCTTTCAGGATACGACGATCGGGCCCCGGCGAACAGCCCGTCGCCGCGGCGGCGGCTCTAGCGCCTTCAGGACTCTCGCGCCTCGGCGCACACTCTCAACCGCCCGCCACCGCCCTCGAACTTTCACCCATCATCTTTCCCTCTGATACACTCAGCCCGAGTTCTCCTTTCATGCTCTATAAAACTCTCAGCGCAGCCACCTACGGAATTGACGCCAACCTGATCGACGTGGAAGTCGATTACTCGGGAATTGTGACGGACAAGGATCAATTCCACACCGTCGGCCTACCCGATGCCGCCGTCCGCGAGAGCCGCGACCGCGTCCGCGCCGCAATCAAAAACTCCGGCTACCAGATTCCGCCCACGCACATCACCATCAATCTGGCCCCCGCCGACCTGAAAAAAGAAGGCTCCGGCTTCGACCTTCCCATCGCCATCGGCATTCTCGGCGCCTATAGCGCGCTGACCATCGACGACGCCAGCCGCTTCCTGATGGTGGGCGAGCTCGGCCTTGACGGCAGCGTCCGCGCGGTTCCCGGCATGCTGCCGGTCGCCATCCTGGCCCGCGAAAAAGGGATTCCCAACCTCATCCTGCCCGCCGCCAACGCGCCGGAGGCCGCAGTCGTCGAGGGCGTGAACGTCTATCCCGTGGCCTCGCTCACCGACGTGATTCAACTGCTGAACACAACGCTCCTTGGCCAGGTGCAGCGCGAGCCCTTCCGCGTCTCCACGGAAACCCTCCTCGGCGAGCTGCAGCACTTCCACGTCGACTTCAAGGATGTTCGCGGCCAACTGACGGCCAAGCGCGCGCTGGAAGTGGCCGCGGCCGGCAGCCACAACATTCTGATGATTGGCCCGCCGGGCTCCGGCAAAACCATGCTCGCCAAGCGGCTGCCCTCCATTCTTGCGCCGCTGACCTTTGAGGAAGCCCTGGAAACCACCAAAATCCACTCCGTGGCCGGCGTGCTGGACTCCGCGGCCGGCCTCGTCACCCAGCGGCCCTTCCGCTCGCCGCACCACACCATCTCTGACGCGGGCCTTATCGGCGGGGGCATTGTGCCGCGCCCCGGCGAGGTCTCGCTGGCCCACAACGGCCTGCTTTTCCTTGACGAGCTGCCCGAGTTTCCCCGCAATGTTCTTGAGGTAATGCGCCAGCCGCTGGAGGACCACACCGTCACCATCGCCCGCGCGAGCATGTCGCTGACCTTTCCCGCGCGGTTCATGCTTGCCGCGGCCATGAATCCCTGCCCCTGCGGCTACTTCAATGACAAGTCGCGTGAGTGCCTTTGCACGCCGCCCATGATCCAGCGCTACATCGCCAAAATCTCCGGCCCGCTGCTGGACCGCATCGACATCCACATCGAAGTCCCCGCCGTGCAGTACAAGGAGCTGCGCGGCAACGCTGCCGCCGAGGGTTCGGCCGAAATCCGCGCCCGCGTGCTGGCCGCACGTGAGCGCCAGCGCGAGCGCTTTAAAAAGCACGGCGAAAAAATCTACTCCAACGCGCAAATGTCCACCCGCCAGATCCGCGTCTACTGCGAGCTGGGAGCCGACGCCGAGCGGCTGCTGGAGCGGGCCATGCAGCAGCAGGGACTGACCGCCCGCGCCCATGACCGCATCCTGAAAGTGGCCCGTACGATTGCGGACCTGGGCGGCGCCGAGGCCCTGGAAGTGGGCCATCTGGCCGAGGCCATCCAGTACCGCACCCTGGACCGCAGCTACTGGGCCTGAGGGATTTCCACAAGGGCCCGGCCAATCGGCTTCCTGGAGTCGCTTAGTCCATGCAAAGCAAGGGCTTAGTGGCAGTCTTAACCCCGTCTCGCAGGCTGAAAAGGTCAACAATATCCATCGAAATATGTATTGACCGGCAACCGGACCCGTTATACTCTCAAGGTGCTATCCATAATGATAGGTTGCACGGCGCAATCGCGCGTTCGCTCGTAAAATTCCTCATCAGTCTGGAGCCGCTGCTCATAGAGTGCTGGGTTGGCGTGTGAAGTTCAAACGCAGGATTGGGAAGAGCCAGCGCATGGATTCCCCCAGCAGCATTCTGCCTGCTGAAGCAGCACAAAATCATTCCCTTGCACCAGCAAATGCTGCAAGATTTTTTTGAACTCAGTGCGCGGTTTCTGCGTCTAAGGGAGTGAAGCAGGTTGTTCGGGCGGCCCAGGAAGTGCCAGCTGCCGGTTGCACCGCGGGTGCCAGGTAGTACCCTCGGGCGGCGGATTTTAGAAGGAGAATGTTCAAATGCGTTCCGATTTGGTTTTTGGGGCACTCTCTCATGTGTCCAACCGTTACCAGCTTTGCCAGTTGGCGAGCAAAGCCACTCGCATGCTGCACAAGCCCAATACTCGTCTGCAGGACACCACCAACGAGGTTCTGGTGCGCTTCCACGGCACCAACCCCGGCACGATGCCCTCCGCACGCGCAGCGGCTGACCAGCCGGTGGAAGCCCGTCGCGCGGCGTAGCCCTTATCCAGGTATTTTCTTCACGCTTCATCAACCCGTACATGTTTCATCATCACGTTCCAAAGGGCTGCCCCGCGGCGGCCCTGCTCCGCAACACAACGGCTCTCGTAGTCTCCTCTGCAAACGCTCTCGACACGAGCCTCGCCTGACGCTTACGATGATTCCCGCCTAACCCTTCCCAGAGCAATTTCCCCCTCTCGGAACCCTCTCACAATTCCCAACTCCTCCCCTTCGCAGGTGATCATGACCATCGCAGAACTGAAAGAAAAAAACATTACTGAACTCAGCCGCATTGCGCGTACCCTCGAAATTCCCGGTACCAGCGGCCTTCGCAAGCAGGATCTGATCTTCAAGATCCTCCAGGCGCAGAGCGAGAAGGAAGGCCACATCTTCGCCGACGGCGTGCTGGAAATCCTGCCCGATGGCTATGGCTTTCTGCGCTCGCCTGATTACAACTACCTGCCCGGCCCCGACGACATTTACGTTTCCCCGTCGCAGATTCGCAAGTTCGACCTGAAGACCGGCGACTCCATCAGCGGCAACGTCCGCCCGCCGCACGAAGGCGAGAAATACTTCGCGCTGGTGAAGATTGAGGCCATCAACTTTGAGTCGCCCGAGGAAACCCGCAACAAGATTCTGTTTGACAACCTGACGCCGCTCTATCCGCAGGAGCGCATCAAGATGGAGTACGAGCGCGAGGCCACCAGCGGCCGCGTGATGGATCTGCTTACGCCGGTGGGCAAGGGCCAGCGCGGCCTGATCGTGGCTCCGCCGCGGACCGGCAAGACCATGCTGCTGCAGGCCATCGCCAACTCCATCACCACCAACCACCCCGAGGTTGTCCTTATTGTTCTGCTGATTGACGAGCGGCCAGAGGAAGTGACCGACATGCAGCGCTCAGTGAAGGGCGAGGTGATCAGCTCGACCTTTGACGAGCCGGCCGCGCGCCACGTGCAGGTGGCCGAAATGGTGATCGAGAAGGCCAAGCGTCTGGTTGAGCACAAGCGCGACGTCGTTATCCTGCTTGACTCCATCACGCGCCTGGCCCGCGCCTACAACACCATCGTGCCGCCTTCGGGCAAGGTGCTCTCCGGCGGCGTGGATTCCAACGCCCTGCAGCGGCCCAAGCGCTTCTTCGGCGCAGCGCGCAACATTGAGGAGGGCGGCTCGCTCACCATCATCGCCACCGCGCTGGTTGACACCGGCTCGCGCATGGACGAGGTCATCTTTGAGGAGTTCAAGGGCACCGGCAACATGGAAATCATCCTTGACCGCAAGCTGGTGGACAAGCGCGTCTTCCCGGCCATCGACATCCAGCGCTCCGGCACCCGCAAGGAAGAGCTGCTGATCCCCAAGGAAGATTTGCAGCGCATCTGGATTCTGCGCAAGGTGCTGAACCCGCTTTCGCCGGTTGAGGCCATGGAGCTGCTGATCAGCCGCCTGGAAAAGGTGCGCAACAACGCCGAGTTCCTGGCCAACATGAACCAGCTTTAAGCCCGTTCATGCAGCCCGTTCATGCAGACCGGACCTGAACCCGGCTGGGACCGAACACACAACAACAGGCCGCGGCACTCTCCCGGCCTGTTGCTTTTTCATTCAAGCTCCTGCAAAACCGGTGCGCAATCCCCTCAATGCCATGAAGAGACGAATCCCGCAACGCATTCTGAGCGCCGCCGTAGCCGTTCTGGCTGTGGCCTTCGCCCTTCGCTGCGCGGCGCAGGACAGGGGCTACTGGCGCGCGGAGAGCGAAACGGCGACGCGCATCACCGGAGACATCTACCTCTCCGGCACCCGGCTCAACATCAACTTTCTGGCCTTTCCGCTGGTGCAGGTCCGCAGGCTGACGCCGGCTGAAACCGGCGCGGCCTTTGATGCCGACGTGAACACCGACCCCAGCGGCACGCTTTACCGGCTCAACATTCCGGCGGGCAGGCGCTTGCTGCACCACAACACCCTTTGCGGCACCGAGGACACGGAGTGGATGGCCACCTATGTCTCCGGCAAAACCCTGCAAGTTGCGTTTTTCTCAGGCGACACGCAGCCCGTCTTCACGATGGCCGCCCTGCCCAACTCCATGACCCTGTGCGGCAGCTTCAGCTATTTCCGTTGACCCTCCGCGGCCACGGCGCTGGGCTGGCGCGTTCTGGCTCCGGCGTTGCCGGCCGCCTGCGCGGGCCCTTCCACGCGTGATGATTCACTGCTAAAATAAGGAAGTTGTGGGGCTGTAGCTCAGCTGGGAGAGCGCCTCGTTCGCAACGAGGAGGCCAGCGGTTCGATCCCGCTCAGCTCCACCAAACAGCTTCAAACCATGCGGCATGGGCTCCTCGCCATGCCGCATTTTTCCTGCACCGCTGCCCGGCTCACCATGGCAAAGAACGATCTCTTCCGGCTGGACGGCACCCTCGAACGCGACCCGGCCATCGATGCGTGGTTGAAGGCGCGCGAAGGACACCTGGGCGCGATTGCGCTGCGCTGGTTCAAGGCGATGCGCGCCTGCGGAGATGAGGTCCGTGAAGTGTTGCACGACGGCTGCCCGGTGGCGTGCCTGGGCGATGCGCCTTTCGGCTACGTGCATGTCTTCACTGCGCACGTCAACGTCGGCTTCTATCAGGGCGCGCTGCTGCCGGATCCGAGCCATCTATTGCTGGGCGAGGGCAAACGCATGCGCCACGTCAAGCTGCGTCCTGGGGAGCCATTCGACGAGGCGGCGCTCACGCGGCTGATCGATGCGGCCTTTGCGCAGATGAAAGCAAGCGTCGAACACGGCTGAAGCAAGGCGCGCCTGCCGGGCCCTGGGAAGAGCGCGCTTGAATCAGCCGACTTGAATCAGCCGGCTTGAATCAGCGGGTCTGGATCAACGCTCTTTCCAGTCCATTGCGTACACGTCCTGCGTGCCGGTATCGCGCAGCAAGAGCGGCGCGTCGTCCGGCGTGAGCGCCAGTGAGCCGCCGCCCTGGCCGGTGTCACTAAAGCCGGTCAGGTCCACCACGCGCTCCAGCTTGCGGGTGCGAATCTCCACGCGCACCACGGAGCCTTTGCCGGCAAAGTCCTTCATGTAGACAAATCGACTGTCGTGCGACCAGTTGAGCCAGCCAAAGGAGCCTTTGGCAATCCTGGTCCAGCGCTGCGTTTGAAAGTCGTAGAGCATCAGCCTCTCAGAGTCGCCGGTCATGGCTGCCAGATAATGCCCATCGGGCGACCAGCGCGGCGAGTAGAGACCCTGCGAGCCCGGCACGGAGGTGACCACATGGGTGCGCAAATCCAGAATGCGAATCTCCGGGCCGGCGTTGCCGGCGGAGGCGTCATTGGCATCCCCGGCAAAGACAATCCGCGTGCTGTCGGGCGACCAGTTCGGGTCCTGCTGGTTGTTGCGGCCGGCGGGCAGCAGTTCCCTGGGAGTGCCACCGTCGGCGGAGATCTCAAAGATGTGGCCGGGCAAGGCCGAGCCCAGGGGAAACTCGAAATAGAGAAGGCTCAGCCCGTCCGGCGACCAGCGCGGCAGCACCGGATGCGCGGGCGGAAAGGTGAGCTGCATCTTGCCGCTGCCATCGGCGCGGCACTTCCACAGCGCGCCGTCGGGATAGCTGACATAGGCAATCCACTTTCGGTCCTTTGAGAAGTCGAGCCACTCGGCGGAGATGCCGTCGAGATACGGAACAAAGGTGTGCCGCGCCGCGTCGTATCTGGACAATTCTCCGCGATAGGTGCGGCCGACGACGTAGAGCTTTTGGCCGTTGGCCGAGGGCATCGGCGAGTGCAGCGACATGGGGCTGGAGGTGAGCTGCACGGGCTTTGGCTCACCCTCAAAGAGCGCGTGGCCGGTGGGCAGCGCCCAGATTTGTCCCTGCGACTGGAAGACGAAGTACTTTCCGTCGGCGGTCCACCTTCCGCAGCATGCTCCGTTGCCTCCCTGCCAGTTGCCCAGCATGGGATGCGGGTCAGACCCGTCGCTTGCAATCTCCCACAGCGCCTGGCTGCCAAGGCCTGCGCCGGCGTTGCCGATGTCGGCAAAGTTGGCCAGGTCAAAGCTCAAATTGCGGCCATCGGGCGACCAGCTCAGGTCCGCAATCAGGCGCTTGACGGTGAACAGCTTGCGGGGATTGCTGCCCTCGGCATCGGCGAGATACAAATCGCCGCCATTGGCGAAAGCCAGGGTGTTGCCATCGGGCGACCAGGCAGCCGTGTCGCCCACCACATCATTCAGCCGGCGCGCGGAGCCGCCCATCACCGGCAGGCTCCACAGCGAGCCCACCGGCGGAACGCCTTTTCCATCGACCAGCAGCAATTTTGAGCCGTCTTCGGTCACGTCCAGCGGAATCATGTTGGGGCTGGGCATGGCCAGATCGGTTGCCTGACCGCCGTCGGCCGGCATGACGGCCACACCCTCGGCTCCGGAGTTAATCAGCGTCATGTAAAGCTGCACGCCGTCGGCACCGAGCAGCGTCTTCTGCAGGCCGTCGTGGGTCAACTGCACATAATTGCCCACGACGGGAACTACAGGAATTTTCCACCACTGAAAGTAGCCCCACGTGAGCACGAGGATGGCCACCAGAACCGCAAGCGCCGCGATGGCCGGACGGGGAATCCGCCGGGACCTCGAGCGAAGCTGCGGCGCGGCGACCAGCACGGAGGCATCCGGCAGAGCCTCCAGCGCGAAGGCCATATCAGAGGCTGACTGGAACCGCTGCTCAGGATCCTTTTCCAGCCCCCGCTGCACCACGCGCTGCAAGGCCACCGGCGTTCCGGGCGCCAACTCGGTGATGGGCGGCGGCTCGTCGTGCAGAATCGCCGTCATGGTTTCAGGCGAGGTGGGCGCCTTGAAGGCCCTCCGGCCGGTAATCATCTCGTAGAGAATTGCGGCAAAAGCGAAAATGTCAGAGCGCGCGTCGGCCACCTGGCCGCGCACCTGCTCCGGCGCCATGTAACCCACGGTGCCCAGCACCACGCCGGGAATGGTCTGTTGCGTTTGCAGATTTTCGTCGGCAGGCAGCGGCGCGCTGGATTGCGTGATGCGCGCCAGGCCGAAGTCAAGAACCTTGGCCTGTCCATCCCTGGTGAGAAACAGGTTCTCCGGCTTCAGGTCGCGATGGATGACTCCCTTTTCATGCGCAGCCGCCAATCCGCGCGCCGTCTGCGCGCCCAGGCTGACCACCTTGCGCAGCGAAAGCGGGCCGTGGCGCAGGCGTTCGCGCAGCGATTCGCCGTCCAGCAGCTCCGACACAATGTAGGGCGCGCCGTCAAAGGTGCCCATCTGGTACACGGAAAGAATGTTGGGATGGTTGAGGGCGGCGGCCGCGCGCGCCTCGAGCTCGAACCGGCGCAGTCGCTCCGGGTCGCCGGCCAGCGAGATGGGAAGCACCTTGATGGCGACCTCGCGATTCAGCCGCAAATCGCGGGCGCGGTAGACCTCGCCCATGCCGCCGGCCCCCAGCGGGGCCAGAATCTCGTAATTGTCAATGCGTGTCTTCGGGCTCAGCGCCATCGGCGCGATTATATCGTGCAGGAACAAACCTAAGTGTCCAATCCATCCATGGATTTTCAGCCTTTGCGGAGCCGGGGGCGCGGCTGACGGCACCGTTGCCGCCGGGGCTAGCTGAACAGGTCCTTCATCTTGTCCAGCAGGCTGGGCGAGGTGGGCCTGTTGTCCACCGTAAGCGTCTCGCCAAGCTGCGCCACCAGATCGCGCTGGGCCTTGGTGAGCTTTTTGGGAATCTGCACCCTCACCTGGACGATGAGATCGCCGCGACCGCGCTCATTCAGATGAGGAACGCCGCGTCCGCGCACGCGGATCTCCTTGCCGTTCGGCGTGCCCTCGAGAATTTTCACGGTCACCGGGCCATCGATTCCGTCCAGCTCAATTTCAGCGCCCAGGGCGGCCTGGGGAAAGCTGATGGGAATGGCACAGTGGAGGTCATAACCCGCACGCTCAAAGAAGTCGTGCGCACGGATGGAGAGCACCAC
Organism: Occallatibacter sp.; assembly: GCA_035763705.1. GTDB lineage: Bacteria > Acidobacteriota > Terriglobia > Terriglobales > Acidobacteriaceae > Telmatobacter. The sequence goes on from DASUAU010000026.1 coordinate 220,398, forward strand.
GTACAGGTCGCCGCTTGCGCCGCCGGAGCGGCCGGCGTCGCCCTCGCCCGCATAACGAATGCGCGTTCCCTCCTCCACGCCGGCGGGAACCTTGACGTGGAGCTGCATCTCGCGGGCCACTCGGGTTTCGCCGTGGCAGGTGGCGCAGGGGTCATTCACGATGGAGCCGGTGCCGCCGCAGGCGCTGCAGGTGCGCGCCACGGAGAAAAAGCCCTGCTGATAGCGAATCTGGCCGCGGCCGCGGCACTGCGGGCAGGTGACGGGTCCGTGGCCGGAGGAGCTGCCGGTTCCCTTGCAGGCTTCGCAGCTTTCGCGGCGGCGAATGCGGACCTCAGTCTCCGTGCCGAAGATCGCATCCTCGAAATCGATGGTCATGTCGAAGCGGAGATCGTCTCCGCGGCGCTGCCGGCCGGGCCGGGACTGCGCGGAGCCGCCCATGTTGAACATTTCGCCGAAAAGGTCGCCGAAGATGTCGCCCAGGTCGACGCTGCCGGAGAATCCGCCAAAGCCTGAGGGGCCGTTGCCGCTGACGCCGGCGTGGCCAAAGCGGTCATAGGCGGCGCGCTTGTCGGCGTCGCTCAGCACCTGGTAGGCCTCGCTGGCCTCCTTGAATTTTTCCTCGGCCGCGTGGTCGCCGGGATTGCGGTCAGGGTGATACTTGAGCGCCTGCTTGCGATAGGCGCTCTTCAACTCCTGATCGGTGGCGCCGCGGCTGACGCCGAGAACCTCATAATAATCTGCTTTGCTCACGGTATTCTTTTGACTCATTCAAGTTGAAGGGAGATTCAATCGCTGGTCTGCTTGGGATTGGATGCGACACGGACCAGCGCCGGACGCAGAAGCTTGTCGCGCAGCTTGTAACCGCGGCGAACCTCCTCGGCCACGTGCTGGTCGGGCAGGTCATCGCGCTCCACGGTGCCCAGCGCCTCATGGTGGCGCGGGTCGAACTCCTGGCCCAATGCGGGCACAGGCTGCACCTGAAGCTGGCGAAGAATCTCTTCCATCTGCTTGACGATAAGCTCCACGCCGGTGCGAAGCTGCTCGGCCGAGCCCTGCGCCTTCAACGCCAGCTCAAAGTTGTCAATGACGGGCAGAAACTGCTCAATCACGCTGCCCACGGCGTAGTCGCGAAACTCCGTCCGCTCGCGCTCATTGCGCTTGCGCGCGTTTTCAAACTCGGCCTGCAGCCGCGCAAGGCGATCGAGCAACTGGCCGCGCTCGGCCTTCCACTGCTCGCACTCGGCCTTCAGCTTGTCCAGCTCGGCCGCGGGAAGCGTTGCAGGCTCCTGCGCGGCGGCGGAAGTCTCCGCAGCGGTTGCGCCCTCAGCCGATTCAGCTTCTCTCTCCACGATGGTCTGCTCTGTTTCCTGATCCGACATGCCTCTCCGTGCTCTTCCAAAGTTTTTGCCGCTCATCTTCAATGGTAGCTTTCCAATCTGCCTGTCTGCGGTAAGGATCAGGCTTTCCGCGCCGGCGCGAGCGCAGCCGGAAGCAATCCGGCCTGCGGCAAACGGTGAAAAAAGGCCGCCGGCCGCCGGCGCGCACCTTCCAGTTCAGTCGACCGGGCCCTCCAGAATGCGCTCGGACAGCCCGGCCACGTAGCGCACAGCCTGAATCATCTCCTGGTATTGGATGCGGGTGGGAGCGATGAGCGCCACGGTGCCCAGGCTTGTGCCGCCCAGCCGCGCCGGCGCGCCAATGAACACCAGGTCCTGCATGGCGGGCGAGGCATCCTCCAGGCCGACGACCACGCGCACCTCCTGCCGGCTGCCGTCGACGTAGGCGTTGAGCAATTCCACAAGCCGCTGCCTGGCCTCCAGCGCCAGCAGCATCTGGCGCAGCCGTTCGCGGTCCACTTCCGCGCCAATCAGATTCGCCATTCCCTCCACAAAGATGGTCTGCGCGGCCTCGCCCTCAGCCAGCGCGCCCTTGCTGCAGAGCTCCTCCACGGCGGCAAGCAACTGGTGATAGGCGGCCCGCTCCATCTCCATGCGGCGAGCCACCTCAGAGCGGATTCGATCCACCGGCCAGCCGCGAAAGTTTTCATTCAGGTAGCGCGCCGCGGTATCAAGCTCCACGTGCGTCAGCTCGCGGTCGAGCGTGAGCAGACGGTCAAGCACGGCGCCGGCCTGCGTAACCAGAACGGCCAGCACGCGCCCGGTGGAGAGCCGCGAAAAATGAATGTGCTCCAGAATCTGCGACTCCGTGGAGCGGGCCAGAGCCACGCCCAGGCCGCTGGAGATGAGGGCGAGCACGTGCGAAGTGCGCTCAAGATACTCGGTGCTGCTGGAAACGCCGGTGAAGCTGTCCTCAATCTGTCCGCGGCGCGCATCGCTCAGGGGCAGCACGTCTGCGGCGGAGGCCGCGCCCTGGGCTCCGGCTCGCGCCAGTGCCGCATCAGGCCGGGTGATCTGCTCTACGTAATAACGGAAGGCCGCGGCGGTGGGCACGCGCCCGGCGGAGGTGTGCGGCTGCTCCAGCAATCCGGACTCGGCGAGGGTGACCATCACGTTGCGGATGGTGGCCGAGCTGAGGCCGTCCCTGCTGGCGAAAACCTGGGCAACCGCCTGGGAGGCAACGGGTTCGCCGGTGGCGATATACAACTCGACGATGGCTGTCAGCACCATCCGCTCACGCGGGCTGACGCGCACCTCAGGCATCTGGCTTCCCTTCATTCCGGCGCTTGCGCACCCGCGCCACAGGTGACGGCAGGATGGGCACGGGAGCCCGGAATATGCCACAAATCCATGAAAGCTGAATCACTTACGCGGATTTTCGTGGAGTCTTCCTCCTTAATTCTAGGGAGACGGGAATTGGAAAGTCAAGGCGAAGGACTGCGGCGGCGGGCGATGCGGCCGGCGTCAGGGCCGGTGTCAGGGCCGGCGTCAGGGCCGCGTCAGGGCCCAATCGCATCTCCTTCCGCTCATCTGAAGCCTACGAGGATTCGGCCGCCGCACAGTTACGCGTGGCCGACGACGACGGTGTGCGAGCTCATGGGAATCGGATGGCCCTGAACATCCTTGAGGCCTGCTTCGGCGTACATGGAGGAAAGCTCGGCGAGCGTGTAAGCATCACCGGAAGCGGTGGTGAGCAGCATGGTCATGGCGAAGGAGGCGGGCACGGGCGGCGAGACGCGGTCAGGGTTGGGCACGAACTCGAGCGTGGCCACGCGGCCGCCGGGCTTGAGCACGGCGTGAATTTTTTTAAGCAGGGCGACGCAGGTGGGCTTGTCAAAGTGGTGCAGGAAGTTGGTGAGCAGGGCCACATCATAGGGCCCGCCGAATTCCACGTCGAAGGCGCTGCCGGGCAGCGGGGAATAGCGCGCGTCGACGCCGGCCTTCTTCGCGTTCTCCTGCGCAACGCCGAGCACGGCCGCCCAGTCAACGGCGGTGATGCGGGCCTGCGGATTCAGTTTGGCGATGGCGATGCCGAAGAGGCCGTGGCCGGCGGCGATGTCGAGCACGTGCATGGAGCCGGCGTGGCCCTGGAGGACGATTTGCGCCAGCGGAGCCGCCATGGGCGCCATCATGGGCGCCATTTGCCGCGCGAACCTGACCCAGAGAGGATTGTCCGGCTCGACGCTTCCCTGCCCTTCAAGGATGGTGCGGCCGTTGCGCACGACTTCAGTCAGGCGCTCGCAGGGATCGTCGATGGCGGCGTTGCTCATGAACTGCGCCACGGAGGCCAGGCAGGCGGGAGAAGCAGGATCAAGAAATGCGGCGCTGGTGGGCGTGTGTGTGTAATGCCCGCTCTCTTTTTGCAGCACGCCGTGAATGACGAGGAAATCGCAGAGGATGCGGATGCCGCGCTCGGAGGCCGAGCAATGGCGCGCGATGGAAGCCGCGTCCCCGGGGCCCTGGCCCACGGCACGAAAGACGTCGAGATCGATGGCGGCCTTGAGAGCGGCGGTTTGCTGCTTGGCCTGCACCATGTTGAAGACGATGGCGGGATTGGGTTGCGGCGCAGCGGAAGCGGCTTCTGACATAGAAATTCTCCTTGATGCTAATTCGGGATGCTTAATTCGGGATTCTTAATTCGGGATTCGGGATTCGGGATCCGGAATCTGAGATCCGGGAAGTTGTGACGGAGAAATGCGCGGCGAAGATGCCGCGAAACAGAGCCGAGTGTATCACCGGAGCGGCGCGGCCAGCGAGTGAATTTCCCCTGAAGAATGAGTGGCGGAAGAGCCGTTCCCATGCGCGCGGCAGCCGCGCTCATCCTTCGGTAACTGGTGCCCACGTGCGCGCGGACCTATACTGGAGCCTCTTCGGAGGAACCATGAACCCGCTCTTTCGCTCCAGAACGATCGCCGGCCTAGCTTTCACCGTGGCATTGACGGCGCTTCTTCCGATGTGCCGGGCGCAGAGAATGCAGGCCCAGAACACCGACGCCCAGAACACCCAAATGGACCGGCACACGCTGGATAAACATGCGCGCAAGGTGGAAAAGACGCTTTCAAAGTATGAGGCGGGCGCGTATGTGCACCTGGAGATGCGCGACGGCACGGACCTGTTCGGCACGCTGGGCGCGCTGGAAGACACGTCGTTCCGGTTTGTGGACACAGACAACAACGCGACGGATACGATTGCCTACGACAGCGTGGAGCGCGTGCGGCACGACGCGCAGAAGGTGGACGAGCGGGAGTATCCGCACCACCACCGGCACCTGCTGCCGGTGCTGCTGATTGGCGCGGCGGCGGGCGCGGGCGCGGCGGTGTACTTCACCTATGTCCACTAGGGCGGGCGGGCTTTGAGCCGGCGCAGGCAGGCCGGGTCCGATAACCGGGTCCGATGACCGGATTCGATGACCGGGCTGCGAGGCGGCTGATACATTGAGGGATGAGTGTGCGCGCAAGCACGCCGGCGTGCGGGCCATGGGCACGGGGCGGCTGGCGGACGCGGCTGCAAGCGAAAGTGCCAGGAAAGAGCCATGTCCTACACCATTGAAGATGTCCGCATCCAGTGGACAAAGGTTGTGCTGCCTCCGGTGTTTCTGGAGGAAGAGCTGCCGATTACCGAAGCCGCGACGGAGACGATTTACAAGGCGCGGCGGCGGACGGCGGAGATTGTGAACGAGCGCGACGACCGGCTGCTGGTGCTATGCGGGCCGTGCTCGATTCACGACACGAAGGCCGCGCGCGAGTACGCCGGGCTGCTGAAGAGTGCGATTGCCGAGCACCGGGATGATTTGCACCTGGTGATGCGCGTGTATTTTGAAAAGCCGCGCACGACGATTGGCTGGAAGGGCCTGATTAACGATCCGTATCTGGACGGCTCGTACAAGATTAACGACGGGCTGCGGGAGGCGCGGCACCTGCTGCTGGACCTGGCGGAGATGGGCGTGCCGACGGGTACGGAATTTCTGGACATGATTTCGCCGCAGTACATTGCGGGGCTGGTGAGCTGGGGCGCGATTGGCGCGCGGACCACGGAGAGCCAGGTACACCGGCAACTGGTGAGCGGCGTGAGCTGCCCGGTGGGCTTCAAGAACGCGACCTCGGGCGATGTGCAGGTGGCGATTGACGCGATTCTTTCCGCAGCGCACTCGCACACGTTTCTGGGGCACACCAAGCACGGGCAGTCGGCGATTTTTGTGACGACGGGCAATCCGGATTGCCACATGATTCTGCGCGGCGGACGAAAGCTGGTGAACTACAACGCCGAGGCCGTGGCGGAAGTGGCGGCCGAGATGGAGAAGGCCGGCGTTCGGCCGAGAATCATGATTGACTTCAGCCATGCGAACAGCCAGAAGGACCACAAACGGCAGGCCGCGGTGTGCCACGACGTGGCGGGGCAGATTGCGGCAGGCAACGCGAATATTCTGGGCGTGATGATTGAAAGCAACCTGGTGGCCGGCGCGCAGAAGCTGGAGCCGGGCAGGCCGCTGGTGTATGGGCAGAGCATTACGGACGCATGCATTGACTGGGCGGAGACGAAGACGCTGCTGGCCGAGCTGGCCGCGGCGGCGAGGACGCGGCGGACGGCGAAGAAGGGCTGATTTTTTCAGGAAAGCGACTGGGTAGAAAAGCAGCCGGACAGAAAATAGGCCGGGCAGGAAAACGACCGGGCGAAACTCGACAAGGCTCTTCGCCGAAGAAGCGGCGGCAATGCGTCGGGCGCAAATGCGAAAGCGCCAGAAACCTTTCGGCCTCTGGCGCTTCCGGGGTGCCCTTATAGCTCATCGAATCATGCATCGTCCCCTTCAGCCTGCGGGCCGGACTCCGAGTTGCCCCGGCTCCCGCACCCTCCGGCTTGGCGAGTCGGCGGCTCCGGGTTGCCCCGGCTCCGCGCGCTACATCCGCGCCGGCGACGATTCCACGGGTTGCCCCGCTTCCTCGGTCCATTTGGCTGTGCCGGCTCTCCTACTCCAGGTTGCCCTGGATTCCGGGTTGCCCCGGTTCCGAGGCGCTCCGTTGCCGGAGTGCTTCGGGTTTCGGATGTGTCCGCGCTGCCGGTTTAAGTGGTTCCAGCGAGTCGCCCCGCCTTCCGCACGCCCCCTTGCAGCGCCTGTGATGCGCTCCCGGGTTGCCCCGCGCACGCATCTCCGGCTTTGCCGGCGATGGAGTTTCGAGTTGCCCCGACGCTCTCATCCTTCGGCGGTGCCGACCGGCCTGAAATCGAGTTGCCCCGACGTCCGGCTCTTCGGTATCGCCGATGATTCCGTAAGCGAGTTGCCCCGCTTCGTGAATCTTCCGGCCCCGGCTGGCAGCCTCCCGAGTTGCCCCGGGTTTGGCCCCTTCCGGTTTGCCCTGAGCGCATTTGCGGGTTGCCCCGCATCGTCACATTCGGGCCGCCGATGGGCTAAATTCCAAGTTGCCCTGAAGCCTATGCCCTTCGGCGTTGCCGGCCGGCCGATATTCGAGTTGCCCCGAATCGATGCCGTCCGGCGGACCGCGCCTGCCTTGTCGGGTTGCCCCGCTTTGGCCTTCGCGGCTGGGTCGATGATGAATCCCTGGCTGCACTCGAACTTTGCATCCGCGACTTGCGCCGTGGATGAATCTTCGCGTCCAAGCAGGTCCGGCTCCTCGCCGCCCGGCTCTCCACACATCGCTACTTTGAACCTTTGCCGCCCTGCCGTTGCCGACCGAACCGCTCTGAATCCATTTCGCGATGCGCTTTCTGCCGGGTTGGAATTGCCGTCCAATTCCCTACAGGTTCATCACTTGAAGAGGACTTTGAACCTACCCCGTCTGTGGATGCAAGTGCAAATCTCAGATTTATCTGTGGATATCACCAATGATTGTGCATTCACAGGGGAAATCGAGGGAGATGGTGCGTGGAGTGTGCAGGTTGCGCGCGGGAAGGCGAAGTGAATGGCGAAGAAAGGACAAAGGCAGACGCGAAATTGTCGGCAAAGAAACTGTGGAAAAGAAAAATAAAAAAGGGGGGGAGGGGGGTACCCCCCCAGCTTTCAGCTTTCAGCCGTCAGCTTTCAGCCGGGCGGTGGTGGGCTGAGGGAATAGGGAACAGGGAGCAGGGAAAAGGGAGTCGCGGATTTGTGACGGGATGAGGGCATGGGCAAATGGTGTGACTATTTCCAGTGTGGCAGGTTCAGCGAATTCATCGGCAAGGACTGGCCGTCCAGGCGGCGCTTTGCAGTGCTGTGCTGCGGTGAAGATTTGTGGCTATTTCCAGTGTGGCAGGATTGCGGAAATAATCGGCAAAAGTGGGGGAATTATTTTTGGGCGGGGGAGCGCGTTGGCAAGTCAGCAAGTTAGGCGATGCGATGGGGTATGCTAGGGCGCGGGGAGCAGGGCTGTGGACTTGACATGTGATTTGCGGCTGGCCGAGGGGTACAAGAGTGAGTCGCAGAAGGCGCGCGTGCTCTCAGAGGGGTGGTTTGCGAAGAACGCCTACTGCCTGGCGTGCGACGCCGACGAGGTGAAGCAGACCAAGGTGAATACCGGCGCGACGGATTTTGTATGCCCGAAGTGCAGCCATCGCTACGAGCTGAAGGCGTTTGAGCGGCGACCAAAGGGCTCGCTCGTCGATGGCGCATATGAGTCGATGATGCAGCGCATTCGAGCGGGCACAGCACCAACACTTTGCCTGCTGGAGCGGACAAAGGGCTGGGAGGTTCATGGCCTGACGGCGGTCCATTCGAGCTTTATGACTGCTGAAATCGTGGAAAGGCGCAAGCCACTGTCCGCGAAGGCGCGGCGGGCAGGATGGGTTGGATGTGACATTCGACTCGACCGAATTGTGAGGGATGGTGAAGTCACGGTAATTGAGAACCGCGAGGCGCTTCCGGTTACCGAGGTACGAAGGCAATTTCAACGATTTCTTCCGCTGGCTAGAAAGTCCGTCGAGCAACGCGGCTGGACGGTGCTGACCTTAAAGATGGTTCGCGCACTGCGGAAAGCCGAGTTTACGTCGAAAGATATCTATGCGCTGGAGGGTGAGTTCGCGAAGGCGTATCCGCAGAACTATCATGTGCGGGACAAGATTCGCCAGCAGTTGCAGGTGCTGCGGGATTTGGGCGTGCTGGAGTTTGTGGGTCGGGGCGAATATCGACTCTACGACTGAAACGGGTTCCTGATTCTTTCCCATGGTATAAGTATTTTGCAATCGACCCATGCGCCGAGTTCTTTGTCACGCTCGACATCCGCCTGGAGCGGGATGTGAATGATTGCGTCTTTCTCTAGCCAATCGCCAAGAATGTCGGCAGCTGCTCTGATTTCTTCGTCACTGAATGAGTTTTTTCCGCGCATCTTAACCGTCCGCTTTGATTGTGCCTTTTCGCGATCCGGATCGTACCATACGCGATGACTCACAGACAGACTGCAAATAGAAGAAGCCCCGGATGGCGGGGCTTTTGTTGTTGGCGGGAGAGTTGGATTTGTGTGCGCGGATTGGCGGCGCGGATGGATGGGGCGGTGTGGATGGCTTTGGGTGGGTGGCTATTGGGGTGCGGGCGGGGTGTTGGGCGGCTGGAGGGCGTGGTCGACCTTTTGCTGAGTGATGTGGAGCGCGTGGCCGACGTTGTGGACGGCGGTGGCGAGGCTGCTGGAGCTGTGTGCGGAGGCGGTGTTGAGGGCGCTGCCGGTGTGGGTGTTGGCGGTGTCGAGGGCTGCGCCGGCGGCCTGCATGCCGGTGTCGGCGCCGCCGAGGGCGCTGTTTCCGCCGAGGATGGCGGCCTGGAGGGGTCGCTTGCCGGGGTTGGCCCAGGCGACGCCGCCGGCGGGAAGGCTGCGGGCGCGGGCGATGCGGCTGGGGGAAAAGTCAGACCGGCTCATTTTGACGGCGAGGGGCCAGTGGGGGGAGCGGGCCCAGGTTGCGCCGTTCATGGGAGCGGCGAGCTCGCCGAGGTTGAGGATGGCGGGCGGGTGGAGGGGCGTGGACTGGGTGCAATCGTCTCCGCCGCAGCCGCCGGCGCAGAGGGCGGGGCTGAGGAAGGAGGCGTGCTTGCCGCGCGAGACCCAGACCTGGGGACCGTGGAGGACGGCGTGGAGCGAGGCGGCGGGGGCAATCTGGCTGTCGTCGCAGAGTGTGCCCTCATGGGCGGCGGCGTACCAGTAAAGCGCCTGCCAGGCGGCTGGGTTGGACGAGGCGGCGGGGCCGGTGCGCTGGAGGAGGACGGAGACGTGCTCGGCGTCGAGAGGATGGCCGAGCTGGCCGCAGTCGGCACGCCAGAGATGGTAATAATGCAGCTCGACCTGACGGGGTTGGCCTGGACTGGAATCGACGGGACTGGAATGGCTGAGGTGGGGAAAAGCCTGGCCGTAGAGGACGCCGTTCTGGGCCTGGACGACGGGACTGAGGCCGAGAGGACGGAATTCTGCGGGGCGGAGAGAGCAATCGTGCGCGCTGACGAGGAAGTGGGGCTGGAACTGGACGAGGAGCGCGTGCTCGAGGGCGTCAGGGAGGCCGTCGTGGTCAGAGTCGCGCGGCGGGACGGGGGCGATGGACTGGGCCGAGGCGGAGGCGAGCAGGACGAAGAGGGATGCGGCCGCGAGGAAAAGACGCATGGGCCATGGTACTCCCATGGGCTGAGGGGGGCGGCGGCTCAGGTGGGGATGGCGATTTGCTTGACCTGGGCGGCGGGAAAGAATGAGAAAAGCCCCGGCGGGCCGGGGCTTTTTGTGCGTGGAATGGGGAGCCGAGATTATGCCGTTTTGGCGGCGAGGGCGGACCTGGCCTGATCAACGAGCCGGGTGAAGCCGGCGGCGTCGTGGACGGCGATGTCGGCGAGGATTTTGCGGTCGAGCTCGATGCCGGCCTTTTTGAGTCCGTTGATGAGCTGGGAGTAGCTGGTGCCGTTGAGCTTGGCGGCGGCGGCGATGCGGACAATCCAGAGGGAGCGGAACTGGCGCTTCTTCTGGCGGCGGCCGGTGTAAGCGAACTTGAGCCCGCGCTCGACGGCCTCCTGCGCAGCCTGGTAGAGCTTGGATTTGGTGAGGAAGTAGCCGCTGGCGCGATCGAGGATTTTTTTGCGGCGGTTGTTGCGCTTGGTGCTGCGTTTTACGCGAGGCATGGGTGTTCTCCGTTTGGTTTGGCGGTTAGGCGGCTGGAGGCAGGAGGCGGGCGCATTTTGAGGGCGCTGGCGCTTGGAACCTCTTCACTCGCACGGTCAAGCCTGAGTCTCGAAGCCGTTCACGAAAGCATTCCCCAATTCCGGGAGCAACGCATTTCGCTTGCGGGTTCGGGGGCCCGGATGGGCCCGGTGGCTGCTGTTTCACTGCACGGAGGCCGAAAGACGCCGCCGCGCGCAGCGCGTCAGGCGTAGGGAATCATGCGCGCGACCTTTGCGTAGTCCCCGTCAGAGACAAGCGTGCTTTTGCCGAGCTTGCGCTTGACCTTGGGAGACTTGGACGAAAGGATGTGGCGCGTCTTGGTCTGGCCGCGGACGATTTTGCCGGTGCCGGTTTTCTTGAAGCGCTTGGCCGCGCCCTTATGGGTCTTCAACTTGGGCATTTTTCTTCTCGTCTTGGTGGAGAGGGTTTCCTCTGCCGAATGGCCGTGAAGACAGGGATTTCCTTGTCCTTTTAGGCTCTTAACAGTATACCTCAGGGCTGGTTCCGGCGCCATGCATGGTGGGGTGGAGAGGCCGAGGGCTAAAGCCCTGAGAGAAATATAGCGGCCGTTGATGGCACGGCTGAAGTCGGGCCCTGTTACAAGGCGAAAGACGAATGCCCGGGGCTGAAGCCCCTTGGCTGTCTGGGCCGGGATTCAGTGGCCTGAAGGCCACTGCTCCCTCCGTGGCTTCCCACCCATTCGCCAAAAGCGGGCGAATGGATGGGGCACAGCTTTTGGGCGGCCGCCGGACGAGCCTTTTGAAGACAGCGATTCAGGGCTGGGCTGGCTCAGGGCTGGGCTGGCTCAAGGCTGGGTGCGGGGCTCAGGGCTGGGCGGGAGGGGCGAAGGCATTCTGGAGGAAATCGACGATGTGCTGGCGGGCTTCATAGCCGTGCCAGGGCTCGGGCCGGGGATAGCCGAAGATGCCCATGGCGAGGGGGTCGTGGTTTTCGCGCGGGTAGGTGACGAGCTGGACGGGGACGCCTTCCTGGCGGAGGGCGCGGTACATCTCCTCCGACTGACCGATGGGGTCAGTGGTGTCAGCCTGGCCCTGGAGCAGCAGGAAGGGAGTTTTGGCGTGGGAGGCGCCGGAGAGCGGGCTTTGACGCCAGGCGTCGGCGAAGTGCTCCCAGGGCTTGCCGAAGTACCAGCGGTCGTACCAGGAGTCATCTTCGGTGCCGTACTCGCTGAACTGGTCAATGACGGGCGCGCCGCAGACGATGGCTTTGAAGCGATCGGTTTTGCCTTCGACGAAGCCGGCCATCTCGCCGCCGTAGCTGTATCCCATGAGGGCCATGCGATGGGGGTCGAGCGGGAAGTGGGCGAGGGCGTAATCAACACCGGCCATGACGTCACGATAGTCGCCGCCGCCAAGATCGTTCTTGTTGGCCGCGGCGAAGGCGACACCGTAATTTGACGAGCCGCGTGGGTTGGGGCGCAGGATGGCCCATCCGTGGCCGAGAAGAAAATCGGCCCATTCGTCATTGCGGTCCTGCCATGCGCCGAAGGGTCCGCCGTGGACGTCCACGATGAGCGGGACTTTTTTGGACGATTCAGGCCCGGAAGCGGCCTGGGGAGGCAGATAGAGCAGGCCCTGGATGGTGAGGCCGCCGCTTTTCCAGTGGATGAGTTGGGGCGCGACAGTGCGCAGACGGGCGGGGGCGAGGGCGGGGATGGGCAGCGCGCGGCAGGGCTGGCCGAGTTGGGCGGCGAAGCAGAGCTGGACGGGATGGCCGCCGGATTGGGCGAGCCAGAGCCAGCCGGTGCGTGCGCGGTTGGTGGCGAGGCCGGTGACGATGGATGCGCCGAGGGAGATGGGCTGCGGATGCGACGCGCCGCTGAGAGCGATGCGGACGGGCGCGATGCGGGTGCCGAGACCGGCGGCAGCGATGAGCGAGTTTTCGGAATCGAACTGGAGGCCGCGTGCGCTGAGCTGGCCACCGAAGCCGACGGTGAGGCGCACGGGCGTGCCGCGGCCGGAGCCGGGCAGGGCGAAGAGCTCGTCGTAGCCGGGAGGCGCGTCCTGAGGTGTTTGCGCGGAGAAGACGATGTGCGCGCCGTTGGGCGAGAAGCTGCCGCCGCTGACGGTGGCGGGGATGGCGGCGAGCTGCTGAGCGTGCGCGGGCGAGGCGGCATCGACGAGCCAGGCTGCGCCGGCGGGGCCGAGGTCAGAGGCGTGGTTCGGCTTTTCAGTAAAGACAAGGAGAGTGTCTGACGCGGACGAAGCAGCAGCGGCGGGCGACCAGACGGCAAGGCGGACATCGGGCACGACATGGCCGGACCCGAGTGCGACGGGCTGAAGCGCGCCGGAGATTGCGCCGTCGGAGCCGAGGGCGGCGAGATAGAGGCGAGTGCGATGGGTCTGGTGATCGACCCAGTCGGCGTCGGCTTTGGCTTTCTTCTCGGCTTTTTCGCCGGGGGTTTCAGGATCTTTGGCCCAGAGGGCGAGCCAGTGGCCGTCCGGGGAGAGGGCGTAGCCGGAGATGTCGATTTCAAGGGGCTTGGGTTTGGCGGCTGCTTTGTCGGCGGATTTGTCTTTGGCTTTTTTGAGCAGGGAGGGCGGGATGGCGTATTGACTGGTGGAGTCGTCGACGGGGGGAAGGATTTTGAGGTCGTAGGGTCGGGCGTCGCCGCCGCGGAGGTCAAGGCGGTAGAGCTGAGTGTGCAGGGTGCGATGGGCAAGGAAGAAGATGGCGTGGCCATCCGGCGACCACTGCGCGTCGCTCTCGCCGTGTGTGTCCTCGGGCGGAGAAAAGGTGAGCTGGCGGGGCTGGGCCGTTCGCGAATCGGCGCCGGATGTGGAGACGACCCAGAGGTGGGGTTTTGCGCCGTTGGCGGTGGAACCGGTGACGGTGAAGAGGGCCTGCGAGCCCGAAGGCGAGAGCGCGGGGCTGGAGATGGTCTTGAGCTGGCGAAGGTCGCTGGTGGTGGGGAAATGGGGCGCGGTTTGCGCAAGCACGGGAAGGGCGGCGACGGCGGAGAGAAGAAGGCAGGAAAGCGGGAAGCAGGCTCTGGGTGCGTGGCGCATGGCGAAAGGATACACGGGGCGGGCGCGACGCAACAGACAAGGCCGCCCGGATGCGAGCGGTCTTGAGCGGCGTGAAGCGTGCGCGGGGCTACTGGGCCGGAGGCGCGGGCGGCTGCGCGGTGGCAGGCGGGGCCGGGGGCTTGGGCCGTGCACTTTCTTTTTTGGACGGGGCGAGGATGGCGTGGAGGATGGTGCCCTCCATGCGCGGCATGAACTCGACAACGCCGACTTCGCCGATGTCCTGAATGAGGCGGTTGATGATGTTGTAGCCGAGCTCGCGATGGGTCATCTGGCGGCCGCGGAAGCGCAGGCTGGCCTTGACCTTGTCGCCCTCGTTGAGGAAGCGGACGGCCTGGTTTTTCTTGGTCTGGTAGTCATGCTCGTCGACGGTGACGGAGAACTTGACTTCCTTGATGACGATGACCTTCTGCTTTTTGCGGGCGGCGCGCTCGGATTTTTCCTTCTCGTAGAGGTAGCGGCCGTAGTCCTGAATGCGGCAGACGGGCGGGACGGCGTTGGGCGAGACTTCGACGAGGTCGAGGCCGCGCTCGCGGGCGATCTTTAAGGCTTCAAAAGGCGCCAGGATGCCAAGCTGCTCGCCGTTTTCGTCGATGACGCGGACCTCGCGTGCGCGAATACGGTCATTGATGCGGATGAAAGACTTGGCCGAGCGTTTGTCGAGAGCGATGGGACTCCTCCAATGGGTTTTGGCTCAGACCGCGGCTGTGCAATCGGCACGCGGACGGGTACGGCAATGCACCCTGAGTATACCATCGGCGCGGTTTGACGGGCGTGCGCGGACGGCGGAGTTAGACGGCGGCGAGAGCGGCGGGAATGGTTGGCTGCGGGGCGGGAACGGGTGCGGCGGGAATGGGCGCGGCGACTGTGGCGCGGAGGACGCCATCGGCGTTGAGCGCGGTGACGTGGACGGAGAGAAGCTGGTTGGCGGGCAGGACGGCGTCGAGCTCGATGGGGAGGAAGTTGGCGGTGAGCGCGGCGGTGCGGGCGAAAGCAGCGAGCGCGGGCGGCGTGTGGAGCGAGATGGCCGGGAGCGTGCGGCCGAGGAAGCGGCGGCGATGGGCGAGGGACTTTTCCTGCGCGAGCTGGCGGAGCGCGACCATGCGCTCGTCGACGATGGCGGCTGGGACGGGGTGGGCGGCGTGCAGAGCCCAGGCGCGCGTGTTGGGACGCGGGGAAAAGGGGAAGAGATGGAGATAGCCGAAGGGCAGCGCGCGGATGAGGGCGAGGGTTTCCGCAAATTCGCTGTCGGTTTCGCCGGGGAAGCCGGCCATGACGTCCGCGCCGAGGGTGAGGTCGGGGCCGAGTGCGCGGAGCAGGCCGGCGACCTTCTGCCGGTAATGCCAGGGGCGATAACGGCGGTGCATGCGGCGGAGAACGGAGTCAGAACCGGACTGCAAGGGGAGATGCGCGTGCGGCGCGATGCGCGCACCCCAGCGATGAGGGCCTGTCGCCGGAGACCCCGGTTCGCCGTTGCCGGAGAAATCGTGGAGGACGGCGAGGAGATCGGCGTCCCAGTCCATGGGCTCAATGGAGCTGAGGCGCAGGCGCGGCAGGGACGTGGATTCGAGGATGAGGCGGACGAGCGCGGCAAGCGTGGGGCGCGGGAGGCCGGGGGTGGGCGTGAGGTCGCGGCCCCAGCGGCCGAGGTTGATGCCGGAGAAGACCAGCTCGTTGCCGCCGTCGGCGACGAACTCATGGACGCGGGCGAGGATTTGCGCGGCGGGCAGGCTGCGCGAGCTGCCGCGGGTTTGCGGAATGACACAGAAGGAGCAGCGGTTGGAACAGCCCTCCTGGATTTTGAGATTGGGGCGGGTTTGCGCGCCGGGGGTGAGGCGGGCTTCCTCGAGGAAGGAATGGGCGAAGGTGTCATCGGCCAGAATTAGCTGCGGCAGGGCCGGCGCGGCTTGCGCCGATTGAATCTGGACGAGCGCATTCGCCTGCTGTTGCGCGGCAGAGGCATTGGCGAGACTGAGCGCGATGCCGGGCGCGAGGGCCTTGTGGCTGTTGCCGACGACGGCGGAGACGCCGGGGATTGCGGCCAGTTCATCGGGCGCGCGCTGGGCGTAACAGCCAGTGACGAGGATGCGCGCGGCGGGATTGCGGCGGCGGGCGCGGCGGATGAAGGCGCGGGCCTGGCGGTCAGCCTCAGCGGTGACGGAGCAGGTGTTGACGATGACCACATCGGCAAGCGTGGGCTGCGACTCGGCAAGGCCCGAGGCACGGAGGCGCTCGGCGATGGCTTCACCGTCGGCGCGTGCGGCGCGGCAGCCGAAGTGCTCGACGTGGAAGCGGGCGGGCATGATTCAAGTGTACGGGGCGGAGCTGATGGCAGCTAGCTGCTAGCTGGTTGCTGGTTGCTCAAGAAAAGCAACGGCCACCTTTGCGGGTGGCCGTTGGAGTTTGCGGAAGGGAGAGGAGGGTTACTCGCTTTCCTTCTTCCAGTTGATGAGGTCGCCGAGGGTGGTGGTGGAGCTGGAGACGGGCTGTTTGTGCGCGCTCTCCTTGTAGTGCTCGACCTGAGCGCGGCTGGCCTCCTGGCCGGTGGTGCGCAGGCTGAGGCCCACCTTTTTCTCTTCGACGTTAATCTTGATGATTTTGAAGTCGTGCTCGTCGCCCTGGTCCATCTTGGCGGGTGCGCCGTCTTCACCGACCGCCTCAGAGACGTGGCAGAGGCCTTCGACGCCTTCGGCAATCTCAACAAACGCGCCGAACTGCGCGGTGCGGAGAACCTTGCCGTGGACGAGATCGCCGACGCGGTGGGAGGCGAAGAAGCTCTCCCATACATCGGGCTGGAGCTGCTTGATGCCGAGCGAGAGGCGGCGGTTCTGCGGCTCGACGCCGAGAACGACTGCCTTGACCTTTTCGCCCTTTTTGACGACTTCAGACGGGTGCTTGACGCGCTTGGTCCAACTGAGGTTGGAGACGTGGACGAGGCCGTCAATGCCGTCTTCAATCTCAATGAATGCGCCGAAGTCAGTGAGGTTGCGGACGCGGCCCTCGACGACTGCGCCGGTGGGATAGCGCTCGCTCAAGTGCTCCCAGGGATTCTCAAGGAGCTGCTTCATGCCGAGCGAGATGCGGCGGTCAGCCGGATTGACGCTGAGGACAACGGTGTCAACCTCATCGCTGGGCTTGACGAGCTTGGAGGGATGCTTGAGGCGCTTGGACCAGGTCATCTCAGAGAGATGGACGAGGCCCTCGATGCCCTGCTCGAGCTCAACGAACGCGCCGTAATCCGTGACAGACAGGACGCGGCCGTGAACATGCGCGCCGACAGGGTAACGCTCAATGGCGTCGAGCCAGGGGTCGGGCGTGAGCTGCTTGAAGCCGAGCGAGACACGCTGCTTGTCCTTGTCGAACTTGAGGACCTTGACCTGGATTTCGTCGCCGACGTTGACCAGGTCACGGGGATGGGTGAGGCGTCCCCAGCTCATGTCCGTAATGTGGAGCAGGCCGTCAATGCCGCCGAGGTCAACAAACGCGCCGTAGTCGGTGAGGTTCTTGACGGTGCCGGTGAGGACCGCGCCCTCGCCGAGGTGCTCGAGCGTGGTGGAGCGCTTGGCGTTGAGATCCTCCTCGAGGATCTCCTTGCGGCTGACGACGACGTTGCCGCGTTTTTTGTTGAGCTTGATGACGCGGACTTCAATCTGCTGGCCGAGGTAGCCGTCAAGGTTGCGGACGGGGCGCACCTCAAGCTGCGAGCCGGGGAGGAAGGCCTTCATGCCGATGTCGACGGTGAGGCCGCCTTTGACGCGGCTGACGACGGTGCCGAGGACGGGCGTTTTCTCATTGGCCGCCTTCTCGATCGAGTCCCACACGCGGAGGCGCTGCGCCTTCTCGTAGCTGACGAGGTAACCGCCTTCGGGCTCCTCTCGCTCGATGACGACTTCAATGACTACACCGGGCTGGAACTTGACGGCGCCGGTGTGGTCAGTGACCTGCTCGAGGGGCACAAGGCCCTCGGACTTGAGGCCGACATCGACCACGAGATGCTTTTCAGTCTGCTTGATGACCGTGCCGGAAACGATTTTGTCGCCGTAAGCCTCGACGGCGGCCGCTTCCGCAGCCTGCTCGCGCTCAAAGGCCTCAAGGGCGGCGGAGAAATCTTCCATGGATTCGGCAGCGTGGTGCGCCTCGTGCTCAGCGTGGGCTTCCGGCTCAGCGGAGGCTTCAAGCTCGGCGGATGCGGACTGGGGAGAGTCCTCCTCGGCCGGCTGCGCAAGCGCAGCAGAGTGGGTTGGGGCATCGGCGTCCAGCGCGGGTGTCGCGACTGCTTCGGCATTCTCGGGGTTGGACGTGGACTCTTGCAACGGCTCAGCTTGCTCCGTCGCCGGTTCGAGGGTGGGCGTTTCGAGTTCGATGTTCAGGGTTGCGCTCTCGGGTTCGGGATTGACGACTTTTGGCATAGGTTAGGGCTCCGGATTCCTGCCTTCGGGGCGACTCCGATGAGGCGCTACTGAAGCAGAACTCCCGCGCGGGCCGGGGCCGGACGAGGGAATTGGGAGGCCTGAGTTCCCGGCGCGCAGCGGTGAGCAGTGAGCAATCCACAGAGACAGAACCCCCGGCCGGCGATGCGGCGCGAAAGGCGACTCGTCTCCATGGGAAGCACCAGGCACGCAACGGCTGGTGGGAGGGGCGGCCACAGTGAACTGCGGGAATCGGCGCAGGACACCACCCTTCAGAGTGTAGCAACGGCGGTTGGCAGCGTCAATGCAAGGGCTTACAAGGGACGGGCCCGAGAACGGTTTCCACGGAAAATTCACGGAGCTGCGGGCTGGAATGCAACAGAAGCGGGGCAAATGCAGGTGCGCGCGGAGAGAAATGTTCATCCGCGAGCGTGTGCGAGTGCGTTGCGAGAGCGTTGGATGTTGAGAACGAACAGGAGTGGCGGCGCGCCTCTATACTGTGGGCGGCGGTGCGGCAACGATGGATTTGCTTTGGACTCCGTGGCGGTATGCGTATGTGACGCAGGCGGACGGGAAGGTGCGGCCGGGCGTTCCGGAGCGGCTGGCGGCGTGGCCGGGCGACACGGGCTGCGTCTTCTGCAACCTGGTGGCGAGCGTGGACCACGCGATTGCCAACGGGATGAACGTGGAAGAAGCCGAGGCCGCGGGCGGGCTGGTGATGCGCGGCAAAAGCTGCTTTGTGTGCCTGAATGCGTATCCGTATACAAGCGGCCACGTGATGGTGCTGCCCTTTGCGCACCTGGACAGGCTGGCGGCGCTGCCCAAAGAGACGGCGCACGAGATGATGGAGCTGGCGCAGCGGACCGAGACGGCGCTGGAGCGGCTCTACCGGCCGCATGGACTGAACTTTGGCATGAACCTGGGCCGAGCGGCGGGAGCGGGCGTGGACAGGCATTTGCACTTGCACGCAATGCCGCGCTGGACCGGGGATACGAATTTTATGACTACGGTGGCCGAGACGCGCGTGCTGCCGGAAGAGCTGGCGACGACCTGGAAGCGGCTGCGGGCGGTGTTTGCGGAAGCGGAAAGCTAGCTGCACCACGCGTGGGTCGCGTGTATGATGGCTGCGCCGCACAATGCGGCTGCGAGGGAGCGATGAAGAGACTGCTTTGGGTGTGCGCGGGGGTGGCCATGACGCTGGCGACGACGATGACGGCGCGGGCCGCGGGCGCGACGGATGTGACGGGCGCCTGGACGACGACGGTACAGACGCCGAATGGGGACTTAGAGCTAACCTTTACCTTCAAGCAGGACGGCACGACGCTGACCGGGACGGTGCAGGGGCCGCAGGGCGAGCCGATGGAGATTCAAAACGGCAAAGTGGATGGAGACAAGTTCACATTCGACGTGTCGTTCAACGGGATGACAATTCACCACGTGTGCACGGCGGATGGCGACGAGATTCACCTGACAAGTTCGAGCGACAACGACCAGTTCCCCGGCATGACGATGACGCTGAAGCGGGAAAAGAAGGACGCAGCGCCCGCGCCGGCAGCCACTCCGGCGGCGACGCCAAAGGGCGCGGCGGCGTAGAGAGGCGCTGGGGTCAAGGTTTTTCAGAGTGTGCGGTCTGGAGTCTCCTCGCCTTCGGCGGCGAGGGAAAGTGTGGAGTCGTCGGCCTCGGCATGCTCAAGCAGCTTCGCTGGAATTACCTTCGGGCCCGATTTGGTGATTTTGGGAGAAACCCCGAGCTGCCTTAACTTCTCAACTTGACCGACCAAGTTGCCCGACCCTGTGGACAGTTGGCCCATCGCCGCCTCGTATGCGCTCCGTGCGCTCACCAGCGCTTCTCCTACAGACTCCAAGTTCGATATGAAGCCGACAAACTTGTCATAAAGCTCGGAGCCGCGCCTCATTACGCTCTCAACGTTTCGGGCTTTCTGTTCTTGTTTCCAGAGGTCCTCGACGATTCGCACGACAAAAAGAATCGTTGTTGGTCCCGCAAGGAGGACGCCTTTCGAATATGCGTCCTGCCAGATGGTTTCATCTTCCTGCAGTGCGAGCAGAAATGCCGGTTCGATGGGGACGAACATGACGACAAAGTCCGGCGACTGCACGCCATTGAGCGATTGGTAGCTGCGGCTGGAGAGTTCGCTGTAGTGGGTCCGAACGCTCTGAAGATGCTTCTTGATTGCCACTTTGCGACCGGCATCGTCTTCCGCGTTGACCGAATCGCGGTAGGAATTGAGCGAGACTTTCGAATCGATGATCAGGTGCCTGTGGCCGGGCAGCTTTACTACAACATCGGTCTGGCGGCGCTGGCCCGGCTCGCCATCGGCGTTCACTTCAGTGAAGCTCTCCTGATAGGTGTAATGAATTCCCTCTTTGAGTCCTGATTTGTCGAGGATGTTTCGAAGGATGGTTTCACCCCAATTGCCCTGCATTTTCGTGTCGCGGCGGAGGGCTGTTGAGAGGTTGTGCGCTTCTTCCGTGAGGGATTTGTTGAGTGTGCCGAGCGTTCCGATGAGTGTCTTGAGCTCGGTGACGCTGGTTGTGGATTCGGTTTGGACCTGATCGACGCGCTTGCGGAAGTTCTCGAGTTGCTCGCGCAGGGGCTGAAGGTCTTTGAGGCTGGCTTCAGAAAAGGACTTGGTTTTTGCGTCGAGGATGTCGGCAGCGAGGGTCTGAAATTGGTTAGCGAGAGTTTGCTTGGCTGTTTCAAGTAGTGCAAGCTTTTCGGCCATGTTCTGGCGCTCGTTGCGGAGGTCGGCTTCGAGCTTGCTGACGGCGGCGGTGAGGGATTTTTCAGAGGCGGATTTTGTTTCGACATCGGCGTTGAGGCGTTCGATGGCGGCCTGACGCTCATTGGCGAGGGATTCAAAACCTGCGCGGGAGGCGGATTCGGCGCGGAGTTGCTCGATCTGTGATTTTGCGAGGCCGAGCTCGGCGGAAAGCCCGGCGAAGCTTTGCTCAAGCATGGATTTCTCAGTGCGAGCCGCATCAACCTGCGTCTTTGCGGCGTGCGAGCGCATCCAGTAGCCGATGGCGAGTCCGGCGACGAGAGCGAGAATGGCGACGATGGCCAAGGTCATGAACCCAGTTCCCTCTTCGCCTAATGTACGCCTGCGGCGGGGTTGCGGGGTGTGGAAAGGTGGGCGCGCGGCGGTGCGCAGCGGGAGGTTGCGCGCGGGGCGGAGTGGAGCGGGTAATTGATTGCGGGAGAGCGGCTTTACACACCATGGGCGGCCCGGTAGACTTGGAATTTCGGGGCCATTCGCGGATGGGTGCGCGGAATGGGGCGTACCGGTTGTGTTTCCCGGCGCGGGCCGTTATTGTAGGCAGGCGGAGCGCGGCGGAGGTACGAGCCCCGGAGTGCGTTTGAAGTTTTTGCCGATGAGAGAAGGAGAAGCTTGCATGGCTGTTGAAGAGAAGGTGAAGCAGATTATTGTGGAGCAACTGCAGGTGGACGAGGCGGAGGTGACGCCCGGCGCCAGCTTTCAGGAAGACCTGGGAGCCGACTCGCTCGACGTGGTCGAGCTGGTGATGCAGTTCGAAGAGGCCTTTGACCTTGAGATTCCGGACGAGGACGCCGAGAAGATCAAGACGGTGAAGGACGCAATCGACTACATCGAAAAGAACGCGAAAGGCGGCAAGTAGCCGGTGACGCGTCGCGTAGTCATCACGGGCCTGGGGCTGCTTTGCGGCGTGGGCAACACTGCGCCCGAGGTTTGGCAGAGCCTGATGGCCGGTTCCAGCGGAATGGGTCCGATCCGGGCGTTCGATACCACGGGCTTTCCGGTGACATTTGCCGCCGAGGTGAAGAACTTTGACCCGCTGAACTTTGTGGACAAGAAGGAATCGCGCAAGATGGGGCGGTTCACGCACTTTGCCTTTGCGGCGGCGCAGGAGGCGATGGCGCAGTCCGGCCTGGAGATTACGCCGGAGATTGGCGACCGCGTGGGCGTGTTTATCGGGTCGGGAATCGGGGGGTTCGAGATTATCGAGCGCGAGCACGCGAGCCTTCTGCAGGGCGGGCCGCGGAAGATTTCGCCGTTCTTTATTCCCGCGACGATAGTGAACATGGCGGCGGGGCAACTGAGCATCCGGTACGGCGCGAAGGGCCCGATATCCGCCACGGCGACGGCCTGTGCAACCAGCGCGAACTCGATTGGCGACTCGGTGCGGATGATTTTGCATGGGGACGCGGACGTGATGATTGCGGGCGGATCAGAGGCCGCGGTGACGGCGCTATCGGTGGGCGGATTCGCGAGCATGCGCGCGCTTTCCACGCGCAATCACGAGCCGACCAGGGCCAGCCGTCCGTTCGACAAGGACCGCGACGGATTTGTGATTGGCGAAGGCGCGGGAATTCTGATTCTGGAAGAGCTGGAGTTTGCCAAGCAGCGCGGAGCGAAGATTCTGGCCGAGGTGATTGGCTACGGCATGAGCGCCGACGCGCACCACATGACGGGCATTGCCCCGGAGGGCGCGGGAGCACAGCGGAGCATGCGCGCGGCGCTGAAGGACGCGGGCATCCGGCCGGATGAGGTGGGCTATGTGAACGCACATGCCACATCCACGCCGGCGGGCGACGGAAACGAGTCGCGCGCGATTGAGGCGGTGTTCGGCGAGCAGGCGGTGAGCAGGAAATTGAAGATCAGCGGGACGAAGTCGATGACCGGGCACCTGCTGGGCGGCGCGGGCGGGCTGGAGGCGGGCATTACGGTGCTGGCCCTCGAGAACCAGATGCTGCCGCCGACAATGAATCTGGACCAGCCGGGCGAGGACTGCACGCTGGACTATGTGCCGAACAAGGCCATTGCGCACAGCTTTGATGTGGCGCTGTCGAACTCGTTCGGGTTCGGCGGCATCAACGCGACGCTGATTATCCGGCGGTGGACGGAGTGAAATGAGCTGTCAGCTTTCAGCTCTCGGCTTTCAGCTTTAAAAGGCAACGGCGCGCATCCTGGGATGCACGCCGTTTTTGTCTGTGGGCAAAAGAGAAGAACTCAACTGAAGGCTGCGGCGAAGCCTACGCCGATGAGCACCAGCAGAATCCACCAGCCGAAGACGGCAATGTAACCGGAGCCGCGCTTGGTGCCGGCAACGATGGAAACGCCGATTGAGGTAACCACCAGGTTCCAGATGATGAGCGGGTCAAGGTACATCAGAATTGCGTAGAGCGCTGAGCCGATGTCCTGCTTCGAGAAATAGTAGGCGATGTTGGTGCCGGCGATGTTCTGCAGATTGAATGCATCGGGCAACGCGCCGGCAAAGAGCGCGATGCCCCCGAGCAGCAATTTGATGGGCCAGAGGACAAGAGTGGCATACATGGTGACGGCAAGGATCGCGCCGTAGTTGGCCTTGCCTCCGAAGCCAAAATTGATGGTGGGCCAGAGGATGAGCGCCGCAATCATGTTCAGGAGCAGAAGGCCGAGCGGAGAAAGCGCCCAGATGACGGCCTGCGTCGTTGGACCTCTTCGATCTGCCGCCGCACGTTGCTCAGCAGGCATGTTCTGCATCATGCGCTGGGCGAACGCTGGGGCATTGCGCTGCTGATTTTCATAAACACCACGCCAGGTGACCTCCTGGGTGATGGCACCGTACATGAATGCGCCAGTGAGGAGGACGATGAGGAAGGGCAGCCACCAACTGCGATGGCCGGCGGCGATGTCCTTGAAGACCCTGGAGGGCGAAGAAAAGACGCCGGTGACGCGCTGCAACTGAGAGAGGCCGGGCTCGGGCGCGGAAGCTCCGGCGGCGGGCAGAAGGGTTGGATCGCTCATGGTGACACCTTTTTTGAGGCATGGGTTGAGGGGACTTGAAAATCCCGCGTGTGCAGACGACGGACGTGCGGCGCACGGGCGGCGATGGTTTCGCAGACCGGGCCCGGCGCAGACGCCCATCCGAGGAGAAAAATCAGGCTCGCGGGAGATTGTACCGTGCTTTGGCACGGAGGGGAATGAAAGAACGCCCTAGTGAGAGCTGTCGTCGACCGCCTCAGTGGTGAGCTCGCGGCGGCGGGCCTGGCGGAGGGCGTTGCGGGAGAGGTAGCTCTTGTAGACGGTGATGTGGAAGCAGGCCTGGTGGAACTCCTCTTCGACATCGATGGCCCCGTCCTGCTGGAGATCGCGAAGGACGATGCGCATCCAGTAGATTTCGCGGGTGCTCATGCCTTTTTTGGTGATGTCGATGGTGGCGCCGGTGACGTGGGGGCTGACGATTTCGCCGACGGCGCTGGCGGCGTTGCCGTTGATGCGCTCGAGGCGCTTCTGATAATCGATGGTGCGGACGGCGGAGCTGATTTCAAGCGGGCTGTGGAACTCGGCCTGGTGGGCGCGGGCCAGATCGGCGAGGAAGTCGGAGGTCCAGGGGCGGCAGTAGCGGTGGTTGAGCGGGAGGCGATCATTGACAGTGAGATCGCCGGAGACGGGTATGGGAACGAGAAAGCCGCGGGCGATGCGGTCATTGAGATCGGTGTTGTTGAGGATGCGCTCAAGGCCGTCGGCCTGGGTGCGCTGGTTCTGGCGCTCAAGCGAGGCCATGGTGCCGCGCAGGGGAGCGGTGGGCACGATGCGGCCAGGGTGGAAGGAGGCGGTTTCCACAGAAGTGTCTTGCGGGATGGACCGAGCGGGCGGGATGTCGGCCGCGGCGGCGGCGGCTGAAGCATCGCGCGGGGCGGCGGAGTTGTGAGGCATGGCGGAGTCGTGCAATGTGGCCGAATCGCGCGCAATGCGGTCCGGGCGGGAGGAGTCCGCGGGATGCGGAAGAATGGGTGAGGTGATGGTGAGCGCGAGCGCGGAGGCGGCGCTGGAGTTTCCATGCGCGGCGGATCTGGCTTCGCGCGGATGATGCACGGTGCGGCGCGCGCGGCGGGCATGATGCAGACGGGCCAGGCGGCGTGAATGCGCGTAGCGACGATGATGCACAGTGCGGCGGGCGGTGCGGTGGGCGGCGTGGCGGGTGGCATGGCGGGCGCGTGGATGCGCAGTGCGTGCCGCGTGATGAATTGTGGCGTGGCGCACGGCGCGGTGATGCGCGGAGCTGACGTGGGGGGATTGGGCGTGCGTGGAGGCGCGGTGCGCCGGCTGGGCCGTGGGATGGACCATTGACTGCGCCGTGGACTGGGCCGGGGATTGGGCCAGCACGGGGACACAGAGGAGACCGGCAAAAAGAAGTGCGATGAGAGCGGGCCGCGGCATGGGGAGCACGCGGAGAAACCAGAGCATATGTAGTGTATGACGCAATTGGCGAATTTTGGGTGGTCAAAAAGTTGATGGGGAGTGCCAAAGCGGGTTCCTTTTGGCACTGGCGGCGGTGAGGTTCCGAAACCGGTAAAGCAAGCCGGAGGTGCGAGATGCGTCCGGCACTGGCACGGCACGGGGGCTATTGCAGGAGGGTGGGCTCGTCTTCTGCGGCGGCCTCCTCCGGCGGGATGATGACGGCGGCGGCGACCTTGTCGTCATCGTCAAGGTTGAGCAGGCGGACGCCCTGGGTGGCGCGACCGGCGGCGCGGATGGTTTTGGTGTCGATGCGGATGATTTTGCCGAACTGGCTGATGACCATCAGCTCGCTGGTTTCATTGACGAGCAGGATGGAGGCGGTTTTGCCCACCTTGGTGGTGGCCTTGAGGTTTGTGACGCCCTGCGCGCCGCGCGCGGTGAGGCGGTACTCGTCCACGTCGGTACGCTTGCCGAAGCCGTGCTCAGTGACGGTGAGGATGAGCTGCCGGGTGACGCAGAGCTTCTCGTCGAGGGCCTTGATGGCCTTCCATGCGTCGTCGAGCGCCTTGTCCGCAGCAGTGACGGCGACCGAGTCAACGAGCTTGTTGCGGTAGTCCTCGCGGGCCTTGACCAGCTTTGCCTCGGCGTTGGCATAGGCCTTGCGGGCGGCCGCGAGCTTGTCAGTGAGTCCGTGCTGGCGGGCGCACTCGTCGCGCTCAGTGTCGCGCGTGGCGTCAGAGTTGGTGACGGCTGCTCCGATGACGTAGTCGCCCTTCTTGAGCGAGATGCCGCGGTTGCCGGCGGCGTTGCGGCCCATGGGGCGCAGGCCGATGCCGTTGCGCTCGGAGTCATACTCCTCATCGAAGCGGATGGCCATGCCGTCGCGCGTGGCGATGAAGACGGTTTGCCTGCCATTGGTGAGCTCGGCGGTGACCAGGTCGTCTTCCTCGTCAATGGCGATGGCGATGATGCCGCGGGCCATGACGTGGGAGAAGTCCTTGAGGGGAGTTTTCTTGACCGTGCCGTTGCGCGTGGCGAAGAAGATGTAGCGACCCTCCTCTTCAAGATCGCGGACGGGCAGGATGGCGCGGACGTTTTCGCCGGGCTGCAGGCTGAGGAGGCTCTGCATGGACTTGCCCTTGCCGGCTGCGCCAACGTCAGGGACTTCATAGACCTTGAGCCAGTAGACGCGGCCGGTGTTGGTGAAGCAGAGCAGGTAGGCGTGGGTGGAGTCGACGATGAGCTGGGAGACGAAGTCCTCTTCGCGGGTCTTCATGCCCATGCGGCCGGTGCCGCCGCGGCGCTGCTGGCGATAAATGGAGATGGGGGTGCGCTTGAGGTAGCCCTGGTGGCTGACGGTGACGGCCACCTGCTCGTCGGCGATGAGGTCCTCGAGCTGCAGCTCGGCGGACTCGTCGATGATTTGCGTGCGGCGGGCGTCGCCGTAGCGATCGCGAACCTCTTCGAGCTCCTTAACGATGACGGCGCGGAGCCTTTTGTCGCTGGCGAGAATCTCTTCGTACTCGGCAATCTTTTTGCGGATTTCGGCGAGCTCGTTGAGGATTTCATCCACGGAGAGCTGGGTGAGGCGATAGAGCTGCAACTCGAGGATGGCGTCCACCTGGCGGAGGGTGAGGCCCTTTTCCTCGTTGGCCGCGCGCTCGCGGTCAAGGTTGATGCGGATGTCCTTGCCCTTGCCCCATGCATAGAGGTTCTCGCGGGCTTCCACGCGCGACCGGGAGGCGCGAATGATTTTGATGACCGCGTCGAGATTGTCGAGGGCGATCTGGTATCCCTCAAGGATGTGCTCGCGCTCGCGGGCCTTGCGCAGCAGGTAAACGGTGCGGCGCTGGACGACCTCCATGCGGTGCGCGATGAAGCAGCGGATGGCCTCGTCGAGCGGCAGCTCCCTGGGCTGGCCGTTGAGCACGGCCAGGAAGATCATGGAGAAGCTCTCCTGCATCTGGGTGTGCTTGTAGAGCTGGTTGAGGATGATCTCAGGCTGCGCGCCGCGCTTGAGCTCGATGACGATGCGCATGCCGTCGCGGTCGCTTTCGTCGCGGACGTCGCCGATGTCGTCAATGACCTTGCTGTTGACCAGCTCGGCAATGCGCTCAATGAGCTTGGATTTGTTGACCTGGTAGGGGATCTCGGTGACGATGATGGCCTGTTTTTCCTTGGTCAGGTTCTCAGTGGCCACCTTGGCGCGCATCATGAAGCGGCCGCGCCCGGTCTTGTAGGCATTGACGATGCCGGCCTTGCCGTAAAGGAATCCGCCGGTGGGGAAATCAGGGCCCTGCACGTGCTTGAGCACTTCGAGGAGGCCGGCCTTGGGGTTCTTGACCAGATCGATGGCGGCGTTGACGACCTCAGTGAGGTTGTGGGGCGGAATGTTGGTGGCCATGCCGACGGCGATGCCGCTGGAGCCGTTGACGATGAGATTGGGAATGCGCGTGGGCAGGACCGTGGGCTCGTGGGTGGACTCGTCGTAGTTGGGCGTGAAGTCGACGGTCTCCATATCGATGTCGGCGAGGAGCTCGCCGGCGATGCGCTCCATGCGGCACTCGGTGTAACGCATGGCTGCGGGGGGGTCGCCATCGACGGAGCCGAAGTTGCCCTGTCCATCGACGAGGGGATAGCGCAGGGAGAAGGGCTGGGCCATGCGGACCAGGGTGTCATAGATGGCGGAGTCGCCGTGGGGATGGTAGACACCCATGGCCTGGCCGACGACCTTGGCGCACTTGGTGTACTTCTTGTTGTGCTCGAGGCCCATCTCGCTCATGGTGTAGAGGACGCGGCGGTGGACGGGCTTGAGGCCGTCGCGGGCGTCGGGTAGAGCGCGGCCGATGATGACCGACATGGAGTAGTCAAGATAGGACCGGCGCATCTCCTCTTCAATGTTGATGGAGATGATGTTATGGCCGCCGGGCGGGGTTCCGCCGTCGAGAGGGAGCTGGGGATTCTTGTCGTCTGCCATAGGTTTTCGGGGCTCGCGGAAAGCGGCAGGTGGGTCGCTCAAAAAAAGCGGGGCCGGGCTCCGCGGGCTGCCCCTTTAGTTTACTCTTCCGGGGGGCCTGAGAGCAAGGCGGGGAGTGGAGAATAAGTCATTCTTTTGCTTTATTTTAGAGGGCGCGGTAGGGGGCGGGTTGAGGCAGGCGGCGCGGGCGGCAAGGGAAGCGTCTAAATGAGCCCGAGGAGGGTGGGGACGCAGAGGCCGGCCTGGAGGACGACGATGGCGATGACGGAGGCGAAGGCGAGGCGTCCGCGGGGGGTTTCATAGGCGTCGGCAAAGACGCCGGCGATGAAGGTGAAGAGGAAGGGGAGGGCCCAGATCCAGGGCGAGCCGTGTGCGCCGGTCATGACGAGGGCGAAGAGGACGACGGCGCAGAGGAGCGGCGCGGTGTTGCCGAAGTAGCGCGAGCGGCGGACGCCGAAGTAAAGCAGGATGGCGGAGCAGGCGGCGAGGATGAGGCCGGCGTTGGAGAGGCTGGCGAAGAAGCGGCGTGCGGGGTCAGCCGAGAGCCAGAGAAAGCCGGATGCGGAGCGGAAGACGTAGCTGAAGGCGTCCGGCGAGAAGTTGTAACAGGCGAAGAGGCCGAGGATGGCACCGGCGCAGGCGACAAGGATGATGGGCATGGCCTGGCTGCGACGGCCCTCCGCCACCCAGAGCATGAGGACGAGACCCAGCAGCGCGGCGATGGGCAGGGCGACGATGTGAGAGGCGGCGGCAATGGCCAGGGCGGCGGTGAGCAGGACGATGCGGGGACGGCCCTTGCGGCGCGGCCCCAGCATGGCGTGGGCGACACCGATGGCCGTATAGACTGCGCCGTAAACGCCGAGGGCGGCGAAGATATCCGCGCTGGGCGAAAGGCAGGCCTGGAGGATGGATGGGGAAAAGCAGTAGAGGCCGAGGGCGGTGTAGCCGCCGAGGTTGCCGTAGAGCCTTCGCGTGACCCACCAGAGGCCCGCGCCGAGCAGGCAGCCGGCAAAAAGGAAGGGCAGGCGCAAAAGCAGCAGGACATGCGTCATCTGGTGGCGGAGTTCCCACAGGCTGACGCGGCCGCCGGTGGGCAGGTAGCGATCTTCAGGGCTGCGGAAGCGGTCGAGGGCGCGCTGAAAGAGGACGTTGAGGGTGAGAGGGAGGCCGGCGGCGCGGTAGGCGAGGATGCCGTCGCGGATGTTGCCGCAGGAGGTGAAGTAGCCGGTGATGGTCGAGGGGGATTCCCAGGTTTCGCGGCCGCAGCGGGCGTACTGGTAGTCAGTGCCGGTGAGGGTTTGGCGGGTGGTGACGTAAAGGCCCTGGAGCAGGAAAAGCAGGAGCAGCCCGGCGGCGATGCGCTGGGGGCGGTTGAAGCGGAAGCGGCGAAGGGTGGCGAACCGGTGGGTCATCAGGAAAGAGGGCCGCTTACCAGTCTAACGGACAAAACAAAGCCGGCCGCGAAAAGCGGCCGGCATGGTGGCTTGCGCGAAGATTCTCCGCCGGGTTTTAGAATCCGGCGGGGACGCGCAGATGCGTAACGCCGACTGCCGTGGCGCCGTCAGGATTGGTATAAGTGGCAACGATGGTGGTGCTGCCGACGCCGCTGATGGAGACGCGGCCGGATGCTGCATCGACGCTGGCAACCTGATTGTCAGTGGACTTGAATGTGGGCTGGCCCTGGAGCCTGACCAGCGAACCATCCGCCGTGACGCCCATAACGGAGAACTGCACGGTGTGACCCACGGACCCGAGCTGCGGTGCCTGGGTGAAACGAAGACCGGTGACGGCCCCGCCAGTGGTGGGCGGTGCTGTTACGTCCACGGTCATCTGGCCGACGATGTCGCCGTGGAAACCGGGCGCAGCGGCGGTGACGACGATGCCCTTGCAAACATCCACACCGGAGGTGAGCATGCCGGTGCTGGTGACGGTGACGCAGCCGGTGGACGAGCTCTGCCAGGTGACGGAATCGGTGATGTCCCTGGTGACAGCGACATGGCCGGGACGGGTGTAATAACCGACGGCGGTGAGCTGCGCGGTGAGCCCGGCGCCGCCGAAGGAGATGGTGCTGGGAATGATTGTGATGGAGGTGAGAGCGGGGTCCACGCTGCAACTGGTGAGTGGCAACGTAAGGCCGACAAGCAGTAATACGCCGAGCAAAGAACGGTGACGCATGGATATCTCCTGGCTTTCCAGCCCGGCCGGTTCATGGCAGTTGTGTCCAGCCGCGAGTTGAATGCAGTTCCGGGAGGCCGGTGCAACCCTTTCTTTGACCGGCCCGTTCCCTTCCTTTTTCGAAGCTCCCAAAAAGCGGTCGTGCAGCACAGGCAGCGTGCGGTTTCTCAAGCGGGAGTTTCCTTTCTATGTCCGGTTTCAGATGCAGAAACAATCCGCGCATACATCGGCGCAGCAATGCCTGACTCTGAAGCGCACCCTCCCGTGAGGTAGCGCAATCATACGACGGACAAAATCTCGAATCAATAACTTCTTTGAGTCTGAGGGGCTGTTAGGTTACTTACGTGTGAAGCAGTTAGGGAAAGTGCGGCAGGGGTGGCCGGGGCGTGGGGAAGCAGCACAACAGACGGCACTTTGCCCGCGCCCCCGGCAGCCGCTACACTGCCCTCAGCATGACGAGGGCAACTGACAATTCCCCGGAACGGCTGGTGAGCGCGGCGCGCGCGGACGAAGAGCAGAACTTTGAGCTGAAGCTGCGTCCGCGGCGGCTGGGCGAGTTTATTGGGCAGGCCAAGGCCAAGGAGCAGCTTGCGATTGCGCTGGAGGCGGCGAAAAGCCGCGGCGAGGCGCTGGACCATGTGCTGCTGTTTGGGCCGCCGGGACTGGGCAAGACGACGCTGGCGACGATTATTGCCAACGAGCTGGACGTGGGCTTTCAACAGACCTCAGGCCCGGCGCTGCAGATTCAGGGGGACCTGACGGCCATCCTGACCAACCTGCGCGAGCGGCAGGTGCTGTTTCTGGATGAGATCCACCGGATGCAGCCGGTGCTGGAGGAGAAGCTTTACACGGCGCTTGAGGATTACAAGCTGGACATCATCATTGGGCAGGGTCCGGCGGCGCGGACGCACGTGATGGAGCTGAAGCCGTTTACGTTTGTGGGCGCGACGACGCGGCCGGGACTGCTGAGCTCGCCGCTGCGCTCGCGGTTTGGGATTCTGCTGCGGCTTGAGTTCTACACCGAGGACGAGCTGCGCGTGATTGTGGAGCGCTCCGCCGAGGTGCTGCAGGTGCCGATTGACGCGGACGGCGCGGCGGAGATTGCCTTGCGGTCGCGCGGCACGCCGCGCATTGCCAACCGGCTGTTGCGGCGCGTGCGGGACTATGCGCAGGTGCGCGGGACGGGCGCGATTGACCGGCCGACGGCCAACGCGGCGCTGACGATGCTGGAAGTGGATGCGCACGGCTTTGACGAGATTGACCGGCGGCTGCTGCTGACGATTATGCAGAAGTACGACGGCGGCCCGGTGGGCCTGGGCACGCTGGCGGCAACGCTGGCCGAGGAAGAGGACGCGCTGGAGGAAGTGTATGAGCCGTTCCTGATCCAGATTGGATTTCTGGACCGGACGCCGCGCGGGCGCGTGGCGACGCGGCTGGCCTATGAGCACTTTGGGCTGGCGATGCCGGGACGGCAGTCGGGTTTGTTCTGAGCGGGCGGCAGGGAAAATCTGTTTGAGCGGCAAGAAGCGCGCGGGGAGGAGATTGCGATGGCGCTGACCGAATCGACAATGATGCTGGAGCTGGGCGCGGATGCGCCGGATTTCGCGCTGCCGGATGTGGTGGCGGGCGGAACGGTGCGGCGGGATGATTTTCGCGGATACAAGGGGCTGCTGGTGATGTTTATCTGCACGCATTGCCCCTATGTGAAGCACGTGGAAAAGGGCCTGGCGAAGCTGGGACAGGATTACGCGCAGAAGCCGCTGGCAATTGTGGCCATCAGCAGCAATGACGCGAAGAATTTTCCTGAGGACAGCCCGGCGGGGCTGAAGCGGCAGGCGGAGACGCAGGGATTTGTGTTTCCGTATCTCTACGATGAGACGCAGGCCGTGGCAAAGGCGTACAAGGCCGCGTGCACGCCGGATTTCTTTCTCTTCGACAGCGAATTCAAGCTGGTATATCGCGGAGAGCTTGACGGCAGCCGGCCGGGGAACGGAATTGCGGTGACGGGCGGGGAGCTGCGCGCGGCGATGGATGCGGTGCTGGCGGGCAAGGCTCCTGCGGCGGAGCAGAGGCCGTCGATCGGCTGCAACATCAAATGGAAGGCATGAGGCGGGCTGCGCGTGGCCGAAGCTGACCTGAGAAACTCCTGGGCGAAATTCAGCGAGAAGGCAGATGAGTATGCCAGGTATCGCGAGCGCTACGACGCGGCGGCGATGCTGCCCGCGCTGCGGGAGTGGTGCGGGCTGACGCCGGAGTGGACGGTGGCCGATGTGGGCGCGGGCACGGGCATGCTGGGCGATGTGTTTCGCGCGAACGGCAATCGCGTGATTGCGGTGGAGCCGAATGCGGCGATGCACGCGATGTGCGCGCGGCTGCACGCGGGCGATGCGCAATTTGAAGTGGTGGACGGGACGGCGGAGGCGACCGGGCTGGGCGATGCGAGCGTGGAGATGGTGGCCGTGGGGCGCGCGCTGCACTGGTTTGACGTGCCGCTGGCGCTGGCGGAGTTCAGGCGGATTTTGAAGCCGGGCGGATGGGTGGCGATTGTGGCCTGCGGACGCGAGGAGCACGGGCGTGCGGAAAACGAGGCCTACGATCAATTTCTGCACGCGATACCCGGAACGCTGGAGCTGGTGAAGGCGGGCTATGCGGTGTACCGGCGGATGAATGAATATTTTGCCGGCGGCGAGGTACACCACCAGCAGGCGACGAGCGAGATGGTGATGGACTGGGAGGCGCTGCGGGGGCTGACGCTTTCCTACTCGCATGTGCCGATGCCGGGCGCGCCGGAGTTCATAGCCTTTGAAAACGCGCTGCGGGAATTCTTTGCGCGGTTTGAGAAGAACGGACGAGTGACGCTGGCGACGCGGACGTGGACGAGCGCGGGGCGGTTTGCGGCGTCGAGCGAGTGTGGTGCGCCGAAAGTGTAGTCCTTTTCCGGCAGCTCCAAAGTTGCATTCGAACCGCAGCAAGCCATCCCTCAGGGGCTAAAGCCCTGCTGATTTTGTCCGCCTTATGGCACGGCTGAAGCCGTGCCCTTTCAATATCTCAATGACCCTCTACGTGGTGAAGCCGCTAGAGCGGCTCCAGAGTTCCCGTGCCCTATTCAGATTTGTAAAGAGTGGCGTTTTCTTGAAGAAAACGCCCTTGTTAAAAGTGGCTTCGGGTATGTCGACTCTGGAGCCGCTAGCCGGCGACGGGCTCAGCGGCGAGGCCGGCGATGAGCTCGCGGATTTCAAGAAGAACTTCATCGGGGCGCGTGGCGGCGAGCGGCAGCTTGAGCACGCCCTGCGGCGTGAACTGCGCTCCGCGTTTGGCGTTGCGCGCGACCAGGCGCATGAGCTGACGGGGATCGACCTTCGCATTCTCAGTGAATCGCAATTGCAGCTCAGAGCGGCGGCGATCGATTTGTGCAATGCCGATGCGTTCGCACTCGAGGCGCAGCGCGGCGGCCTCCAGCAAGTAGACGGTGGCGTCGGGCAGCGGGCCGTAGCGGTCTTCCATTTCGGCGCGCAGGTCAGCGAGGGCGGCGTCAGAGAGCGCGCCGGCGATTTTCTTGTAGAGGCGCAGGCGCTGGTTTTCCTCGGCCACGTAGCTCTCGTCAATGCGCAGCGCGATGCCGAGGTTGAGCTGCGTGGAGGGACGCTCCTCACTGCTTTCGCCCTTCATCTCCTTTACGGCGGCTTCCAGCATGGAGGTGTAGAGCTCGAAGCCGACAGCTTCGATGTGGCCGCTCTGTTCGCCGCCGAGCATGTTGCCCGCGCCGCGCAGCTCGAGATCGAGCGCGGCGATTTTGAAACCGGCGCCAAGGTCGCTGAATTCCTTGAGAGCCGCGAGGCGGCGGCGCGCAATCCCAGTGAGCTCCTGCTCGGGCGGGATGAGCAGATAGGCGTAGGCGCGGCGATTGGAGCGGCCCACGCGGCCGCGAAGCTGGTAAAGCTCGCTGAGGCCGTGGCGATCGGCACGGTTGATGAGGATGGTGTTGGCGAGCGGGATGTCGAGGCCGTTCTCGATGATGGTGGTGGCGACAAGCACGTCGAACTCGTGGTGCATGAAGCCGAGCATGACTTTTTCAAGCTCGCTCTCGCCCATTTGGCCGTGGCCCACGGTGACGCGCGCGGCGGGGACGAGTTCCTGAATGCGCGCGGCGATTTCGTAAATGGATTCAACGCGGTTGTGGACGAAGTAGACCTGGCCGCCGCGTTCGAGCTCGAGCTCGACGGCGGAGCGGACGATTTTCTCGTCGAACTTGGCAACGACGGTCTGGATGGCCATGCGATCCTTCGGCGGCGTTTCAATCACGCTCATGTCGCGCAGGCCGACGAGGGACATGTGGAGGGTGCGCGGAATGGGCGTGGCGCTCATGGCGAGCACGTCGATTTCCTTGCGGAGCTGCTTGAGGCGCTCCTTGTGGCGCACGCCGAAGCGCTGCTCCTCGTCGACGATGAGCAGGCCGAGGTCCTGAAATTTGATGTCCTTGGAAAGCAGGCGATGGGTGCCGATGAGGATGTCGACCTTGCCGGTTTCCACCTGCTCGACGATGAGCTTCTGCTCCTTTGCGGTGCGGAAGCGCGAGATCATTTCGATGTTGATGGGGAACTGGGCGAAGCGGCGCTTGAAGGTTTCAAAGTGCTGGAAGCTGAGGACGGTGGTGGGCGTGAGTACGGCGACCTGCTTGCCATCCTGCACGGCCTTGAAGGCGGCGCGCATGGCGACCTCAGTTTTGCCGTAGCCCACGTCGCCGCAGAGCAGGCGGTCCATGGGCGTGGCGGATTCCATGTCCTGCTTGATGGCGGCGATGGCGGTGAGCTGGTCGTCGGTTTCGCGATAGTCGAAGGAGCCGTCGAACTCGCGCTGGAATTCGTTGTCGGGCGAGAAGGCGGTGCCCTGCGCGGTGTGGCGCTGAGCGTAAAGCACGAGCAGCTCACCGGCCATGTCCTGCATGGCCTTGCGCACGCGGGCCTTGGTTTTGGTCCACTGCTGCGAGCCGAGACGGTTGAGGACGGGTGCGGGGCCGGCGTCAGTGGACCGGTATTTCTGGATGAGGTCAAGGCGCGTGAGCGGAACGTAGAGGCGGGCCTGCTCAGCGAATTCGAGAATCATGAACTCGATGGAGAGGCCGTCCTGCACAATCTCCTTCAGGCCCTGGTACTGCGCGATGCCGTGCTCGACGTGGACGACGTAATCGCCGATGGCGAGGTCGCGGAAGTCCGAGACGAAGGCGGCGGTTTTGGAGCGCTTGGGCTCAGGGCGCGCCTGGATGTCGGCCTCGTCAGAGAGATCATTCGCGCCGAAGAGGACGAGATTGGATTGCGGAAAGCTGACGCCGGCGGCGACGCGGGTGCGCACGATGACGGGCGCCTGAAGATCGCCGGCGAGATAGCTGGCCTCCTCAAGCATGGTTTCGCCGGTGGCGTGGTCAGGCCGCGAGCCGAGTCGATAGGGGAGCTGATATTCGCGGAGCACGGTGGCCAGGCGCTCCACATCGCCCTGGGTGGGCGCGGCGAGGACGATGCGCTGGTCAGCGGCGATGAGGTTGCGCAACTGATCAGTGAACGCCGGGATGGAGCCGTGGAAGCGCAGCGTGGGGCGCGAGGGCAGCTCGATTTCGCCGAGGGTGTTGTCCTCGTCGAGCACATCGACTGCGCCGAGCTGGTCGAGATCGAGGCCGGGATGCGAAGTGAGCAGACCCTGGAGGATTTCAGGGCGGAGATAAATGTCCTCAGGGCGGATGAGCGAGCCGATGCCGGAGCGATCATGGCGCTGCTCGACCTTGTTCCACCAGCGGTCGATTTGATTGCGAACCATGGCGGGCTCATCGACGAAGAGGAAGCAGCGGGGCAGGAGCTGGAGAAGATGATTTTCCGCTCCGGCGACGCAACTGAAGAACTCCCAGCCGGGAAAGACGCTGACGCCGGAGGCCGCGGCCTCCTCGGCGGCGAGCTCGGGGGCCTCGCCGGCAACGCGCTGGCGACTGAGGCGCGCGTGGACGGCGGCGAGAAGGCGCTCAGTGACCGGCGTTTCCGTAAGCGGCAGCAGGAGGGTTTCATCCATGCCGGCCTGCGAGCGCTGGGTTTCCGGATCGAATTTGCGAATGGTCTCAATCTCGTCGCCGAAGAACTCGATGCGCACGGGGCGGTCGGCCTCTGGCGAGTAGATGTCGAGGATGCCGCCGCGACGGGTGAACTGGCCGGGCATTTCAACCAGGTCCATACGCGTGTAACCGACGCTGGCCAGATGCGCGGTGAGGGTTTCGATGTCGATCTCCTCGCCGCGGCGGAGAGTGACGGCGAGGCTGGCGTAGTAGTCGCGATCAAAGAGGCGGAGGGCCGCGGCCTCAGCCGGCGCAATGAGGATGGAGACTGCTCCGGTGGCCAGCTTCCAAAGAGCCGCGGCGCGCTGCTCCTGCACGTCAGGGTGCGGCGAGAGATTCTCAAAGGGCAGCACGTCGTGGGCGGGAAGGCGAACCACTTGGGAGGGTTCAATGGCGGCGGTGAGCTCGCAGCCGGCGCGGAGAGCCGCTTCAAGGGCTTCCGCGGCCTTGTTGTCGGCCACGATGACAACGACGGGCCGGCGGGCGGCGCGGGCAAGCAGGGGAAGGTAAAGCGAGCGTGCGGTTGCGGTGAGTCCAGAGACACGCCTGCGCCCCGCACCCAGGCTGAGGTGCCTGCGAACGCGCTCAAAACCGGGGGCGTGCTCCAGCTCCGCGAAAATTTCGCGGACAAACGGGAGGATCATTCAAGGGTGATTTTAGCAGTTGATGGGATGACCTGCCGGAGCACTTTGAGACGCCCAGGGAGGCACGGGGTGAAACCATGCAGAGAGCCTTTGCACGGGTTTTATGCCGATTTCAGTAGACTGGAAGCATGAGAATCGGAATAGACTTTGGAACCACGCGAGTGGTGGTGGCCGCGGCAGACCGTGGGAATTTTCCGCTGGTGAACTTTGAAACGCCGGACGGGCTGGTGCGGGAGTGGTTTCCGCCGGTGGCCGCGGTGCGGGGCGAAGAGCGCGTGTACGGCTGGGAGGCGGTGGCGGCGCAGGGCGAGGGCGACTGGACGGTGCTGCGCAGCCTGAAGCGCTGGCTGCGCACGGCGGGGCCAAAGACGCTGGTGCGCGTGGGCGCGCAGGAAGTGCCGATGCGCACGCTGATGGCCGAGATGATGACGGCGCTGAGAAAGCAACTGGTGGAGAACTCCACGCTGGGCGCGGAGCCGGGCGAGCCGCTGGAGGCGATGCTGGGCGTGCCGGCAAGCGCGAACAGCAACCAGCGATTTTTGACGGAGGAAGCGGCGCAGGATGCGGGCTTTACGGTGCTGGGCCTGGTGAACGAGCCTTCCGCGGCGGCCATTGAGTTTGCGCACCGCAACAGCGCGGAACGCAAGAGCCGCGCGGGCAACGGGCTGGTGGTGTATGACCTGGGCGGGGGAACGTTTGACGTGTCACTGGTGACGCTGGGCGAGACCGAGCACGTGGTGGAGGCGGCCGATGGCATCGCTGGGCTGGGCGGCGACGACTTTGACGAAATTCTGGCCACACTGGCGCTGGAGACCGCGGGCGAAACGGGCACGCTGAGCGCCGTGGAGCGCTACCACCTGCTGGAGGAGTGCCGCGAAAAGAAGGAGACGCTGAACCCGAATACGCGCAAGGTGACGGTGGACCTGGAGCGGGTGCGCGGGGGCTGGGAGCAGGTGACGATTCCGGTGGAGGACTTCTATGAGCGCTGCCGGCCGCTGATTGAGCAGACGCGCGATGTGGTGGAGAGGTTGCTGGCCGGGCACAAGGACAGCGCGCTGGATACGCTTTATGTGACCGGAGGCGCGTCAGAACTGCCGCCTGTGGCGCGGATTCTGCGCGAGACCTTCGGGCGGAAGGTGCGGCGGTCGTCGTACATGCGATCAGCCAGCGCCATTGGTCTGGCGATTCGCGCGGCGGCGATGGACGACCATCTGCACGACCGGCTGAACCAGAACTTCGGCATCTGGCGCGAGGCGGACCACGGCGGGATGATTGTCTTCGATTTGATTTTTCCGCGCGGCGTGGAGCTGCCGGCGGCCGACGAGCCGCCCATGTGCGTGGAGCGGATGTATGAGCCGGCGCACAACGTTGGGCACTTTCGCTACCTGGAATGCACGCGGCTGGACATCGAGGGGCAGCCGATGGGCGAGATTACGAACTGGGACCAAGTGCTGTTTCCATTTGATCCGGCGCTGCAGGCGCAGAGCGACCTGGCGGCAGTGCCGGTGACGCGGCTGGAACACGCCGAGGGGCTGAAGATTCACGAGATCTACTCCTGCGATGCCAGCGGAAGGCCGCGGGTGAAGATCTCCGCCGAGCCCTCGGGCTTTGCGCGGGAGTTCTGCCTGGCGCAATGCGGGTGAAGCGCGGCACGAATTACTGACTCTGATTTATGGCTCCGATTTCGCGTGGCTGCCGCGGGCCGGGCCTTGAATGGTTGCGTGCGATTCCCTTCCCCTACTCGTTGCCGAGGGCTTTGGTGAAGGCGTAGAAGAAATCGAGCGATTTGTAAAACGAGTCGATGGGCAGGCGCTCATCGCGGCCGTGGGCGCGCACGTCGTCAAGCTCAAGCGCGATGGCCGAGTAGCCGTAGCACGGGATGCCGGCCTGCGCGAAGTAAATGGAGTCCGTCGCGCCGTCTTCCATGATGGGCGTAACGGGCAGGCCGGGCCAGATGTCCTGAATGATGCGGGTGAGCGGACCGAAGACGGCGGGGATGGGCGGCGGCGGCACGATGGCCGTGCGATCGGGCGCGGCGTCAGAGACGACTCCATCATCGGACTCGTACTTCACTTCAAGTTTTGGATCATTGAAGAGCGCGACAAGCTGTTTGCGAATCTGCTCAGGCGAGTGGCCGGGGAAGATGCGGCAGTTGACGATGGCCTGCGCGTACTGCGGCAGGGCATTGTTGGCATCACCGGCAAAGAGGCGCGTGGCCACGCAGGTGGTGCGGAAATTGGAGTTGAAGCTGGGCTCCTGGCTGAGGCGCGCGGCGGCAGCCATGTCCGGCGGGTCCTGCAGAATGGCGCGCATGTCGGCGGCATTCCGGCCGGTTTCGCGTTTAGCCAGGTTGGCGAAATAAGTGCGGGTGACGGCATTCAGCTCAAACGGGAATTTGTAGGCGGCGAGTTTGGTGAGCGCGGCGTCGAGCTCGTAAATGGCATTGTCTGGCCGCGGAAGGGAGCTGTGTCCGCCGCGATCGCGCGTGATGAGCTGGAAATCCGCGTAGACCTTCTCCGTGGCTTCCACATCGGCGATGACGGCGCGGCCGTTCTGGAGATCGATGCCGCCGGCGTCAGGATTGATGACAAAGGCCGCATCCACCAGGTCACGATGATTCTGGACGAGCCATTTTGCGCCGTTGTATTTGCCGCCTTCCTCGTCGGCGGTGAGGGCGAGGATGAGGTCGCGTTTGGGCTTGTAGCCCTCCTTGTGCAGGCGGACGAAGGTGGCGACGAGCGCGGCGTCAGAGTCCTTCATATCCTGCGTGCCTCGGCCATACAAGTAGCCGTCCTTCTCAAGAAATTTGAAGGGATCGGTGTGCCAGTCCGAGCGCAGGGCCTGCACCACGTCCACATGGCAGAGGAAAAGGACGGGCTTGAGCGCGGGATGGCCGGGGGCGCGATAGCGGACGACGAGATCGAATTTGCGAGGGTTCGGGCCCAGCAGATGCACGTCAGCAGCGGGAAAGCCCGCATCAAGAAAGCGCTGCTGCATGGCGCGCGTAGCGGTGGTCACATTGCCCTGGGGCGTGTCAGTGGTGTTGATTTCGACAAGCTGTTTAAAAATGGCGACGGCCTGGGCGCGGTCCGCTGCGGAGGTGGCGGGGATGGCGGTTTGCGCGATTGCGGGAAGGCCGAAAGCGAGGACAAGGGATGCAGAAAAGATGCGGGTGAGGCTTGGGATGCGGCGCATGTGCGCATTGTACGGCGCACATGCAGCGCCGCGGCAAGCGAAAATTGCAGGGCTGCCGGTTTACAGACATGATGAAATCGATTTATTTTAGTCGCGCGACAGGATTCGAGGTGAAAGATGCAGGGAAGGCTTGCTGCTGTGCTGTGCGCGGGATTGACCGCGGGTGCTACGCTGACCGCTTTTGCCCAGGCTGCGCCGGCGCGGCCGCGGATTACGGGGATATCGCATATTGCCGTCTACACGTCAGACCCGGCGGCGACCGAGCACTACTACCGCGACATTGTGGGCGCGGCAAAGGAGGCGGACCCGGAGAATCCGGCCGGCGTGCGCTACGCGCTGAGTGCGACACAGTTTGTGGAGGTGCTGCCGCTGCCAAAAGATGCAGGCGTGAACCGGCTGGACCACACAGCGTGGAATGTGTCGAGCGACGAGCAGATGCGCGCGTACCTGGCGGCGAAGGGATGGAAGACGCCGGCGCACGTGACGCGCGGGGCGGACGGCAGCCAGTGGTTTGAGGTGCGGGACCCGGAGGGCAACAAGGTGCAGTTTGTGCAGCCGCCGGCGCACGCCAAGGCTCCGGACGCCCCGAAGGCGATTGGGACACACATCATTCACATGGGCTTTCTGGTGCACAGCCGCGCCAAGGAGGACACGTTCTA
Organism: Occallatibacter sp.; assembly: GCA_035763705.1. GTDB lineage: Bacteria > Acidobacteriota > Terriglobia > Terriglobales > Acidobacteriaceae > Telmatobacter. The sequence continues at coordinate 261,334 of DASUAU010000026.1, forward strand.
TCGCGGGCTGCTGGGCTTCAAGCCTTACTGGTGGGGCGGCATGCAGACGGGCAAGATTGACTGGGTGAGCCAGCAGGCGCCGAATGGGCACGACTGGCTGGAGTACATGCTGACGAGCGGGCCTTCGGGCTCGGGGATTCCGGCGAACATCTCGCAGCGCTCGCTTGGCGTGCTGGATCATCTTTCCATTGGCGAAGTGAGCGTGAACGAGGCGTTTGCGAAGCTGAAGAGCGAGGGGCGGCTCAGCGGAGTGCGCAATGACGGCCACACGCAGATTGGCCGCGACGGCAAGGGACAGTTCAACCTGTATGACCCGGACGGCATCCGGCTGGAGCTGATGAACTTCCACGCGACGGAGAAGCCGTGCTGCTCACCGTTCACCGCGCCGGACCCGACGAAGTGAGGGCGGCTGAGAGACGTGCAGCAGCCGCGATAGAATTTGAATATGCCCGCAGCCGCCGCGATTTCCAAGGACGTTCTGGCCAAGTATGAGCCCGTGATTGGGCTTGAAGTGCATGTGCAGTTGCTGACCGCGACCAAGGCCTTTTGCGGTTGCGCGAACCGCTTTGGCTCTGCGCCGAACACGAATGTGTGCCCGGTGTGCCTGGGGCTGCCGGGTGCGCTGCCGGTGCTGAACGAGAAGGCGGTGGAGTTTGCCGTGCGCGCGTCGCTGGCACTGAATTGCGAGGTGCGCGAGCGGTCGATTTTTGCGCGGAAGAATTATTTTTATCCCGACCTGCCGAAGGGCTACCAGATTTCGCAGTTCGACAAGCCGCTGGCCGAGCACGGATGGATTGAAGTGCCGACGGCGGATGGCGCAACCAAGCGCATCGGCATTACGCGGCTGCACATGGAAGAGGATGCGGGCAAGAGCCTGCACGATGGTTTCGGGGACTCGGCAACGCGGACTTATCTGGACCTGAACCGCTGCGGCACGCCGCTGGTGGAGATTGTGAGCGAGCCGGATATCCGCACGCCGGAGGAGGCCTTTGAATACCTGACGCGGCTGAAGGAGATTCTGCTGTACACGGCGGTTTCCGACTGCAACATGGAAGAGGGCTCGCTGCGCTGCGACGCAAATGTGAGCGTGCGGCTGAAGGGCGCGGAGAAGTTCGGCACCAAGGCTGAAGTGAAGAACGTGAACAGCTTCAAGTTCATTCGCGCGGCGCTGGAGTACGAGCTATCGCGGCAGGTGGAAGTGGTGGAGAGCGGCGAGCGCGTGAAGCAGGAGACGCGGCTGTGGAACGCGAACGAGGGGCGGACCTACTCGATGCGGTCAAAGGAGCAGGCGCACGACTACCGCTACTTTCCCGAGCCGGATTTGCCGCCTCTGACTGTGACTGCTGAATTTCTTGAACGCGAAAGAGCGAAGCTCCCGGAGCTGCCGGAGGCGCGGCGCGCGCGGATGATTGCCGAGTATGAGCTCTCGACGCAGGACGCGCACACGCTGACGGCATCGCGCGAGTTTGCTGACCGGTTTGAGGCGGCGGCAAAGACGGCGAAGAGTCCGCGGCGCGTGGCAAATGTGCTGCTGAGCGAGCTGGGCGGCAGACTGAAGGCTGGAGGGCTGGAGCTGGAGCAGTCGCCGGTGACGATGGCCGGCGTGGCGCTGGCGGCGGACCTGCTGGAGGAGAACACGATCAGCTCGAGGCAGATGAAGCAGTTGTTCGATATTTGTTTTGAAAAGGGCGAGGACTTCCCTGCCGTGTACGAGCGCGAGAAGCCGCAGCAGATTACGGACACGGCGGCGATCGAGAAGATGATTGACGAAGTCATCGCGGCGAATCCGAAGCAGGTGGAGCAGTATCGCGGCGGCAAGAAGGCGGTGGCGGGCTTCTTTGTGGGCCAGGTGATGCGGGCCAGCAAGGGACAGGCGAATCCGGCGCTGCTGAATGATCTGGTGACAAAAAAGCTGGACGGCTGAAGGCGAACCGGGCTGAGAACGAGCCGATTGCGGCGCGGATACACCCCATGCGAAACGAGCGATCGAGGATGCAGCGCCTGGTGTCTCTGATGGAGACGTTGCCGGAAGTGTGCGTAAACGACCTGCGCTTTCGCCTGCCGTTTCTGCTGCCGCGCTGGTTCGCGACGCCGCGGCGCGTGTGGGTGGCGGGGCGATGGATTCGGCTTGCGACGCCGGATGAAGCGGACGTGGGATCAGAGCTGCTGACCTGCATGCTGCGCAACGTGTACGGGCTGGGCCGGGGGCTGGGCCGAATGCCGGGCCGAAGAGAGGGCGAGGTGCGGACCATTGTGGACGTGGGCGCGAACCTTGGATTTTTCTCTCTGGCCGCGCGGTCGTTTTATCCGCATGCGAGGATTTACGCCTACGAGCCCAATCCGCGGATTCTGCCCCTGCTGCGGGCCAATGCCGCGGCGGTGGACGTGCAGGTGTTTGCCGAGGCGGTGGGCGGGCGCGGGGGAACGGTGATGCTGAGGGATGATGGGCCCAGCAACCAAGCGCGCGTGATGGAAGGGCTGGCGGACGGGCACGCGGTTCCGCAGGTGACCATGGAGACAGTGATGGAGCGGGCGGGCGGAGCCGTGGACCTGCTGAAGCTGGACTGCGAAGGTGCGGAGTGGGAGATTCTGCATCCCGCGCCGTGGTGGAAGGCGGTGCGGAATGTGCGGATGGAGTATCACCTGTTCCGCGGCGAAACGGTGGAGCAGGCCACGGGCGCGCTGGAGGAGTTGGGATATCAAGTGACGCGCCTGCGGCGGATGGGCGGGCAGGCCGGCTCCATTTGGGCACGGCAGCGCTGAAGGAAGCGGCGCAACGGCTGCCTGCGCGGCCAGCCTAAACGCGGTCTGCCTAAACACTGCCGGCCTGTGCGATGCAGGCAGACGCGAAGCCCGGCCTACTTAATCTTGAGTTCGACGATGTATTTTGCGCGGGTGTCCCAGGAGCTGACGGTGCGGGTGGAGCTTTTTTTGCCGCCTTTTTCGGCCCAGAGGTCGAAATCGTCAGACATGCTGACCTGGGCAAAGTGGAAGCGGCCATCCATTGCGGTGGTATAGCTGCGAATGGCCTTGGTCTTTTGATTCTTGAGGAAGACAATCGCGCCGGAAACGAGCGAGGAGTCCGCGTCAACCACGTCGCCGGAGACGCTGCGCTGGCCCAGGTTCTGTGCCTCGGCCATGGCCGGCGTGCGATGCGCGCCGAGGGGGATGAGCCCCGCGGCCAAGCCCACGAACAGCGCCGCGGCGGCAAGGGTTGTGCGCCTTCCCTTCACTCTTCTTCCTCCTCTTCCTCTAAAAGTTCTTCCTCATCATCATAACCCGCGTCCATGCGCGACAGCTCGAGCGGTTCGACGCCGACGATTTCAAATTCCGTTCCACACTCCTCGCAGGAAACAACGTCTCCCTCTTCGACTTCGTCGATTTCAATGTCCAGATTGTTCTCGCATTCGGGGCAAGTAGGCATGTGAGCCTCCTCTCTCAAGGCATCTCGTGTTGTAGGATGGCGGTACCTCGCGGTACGACTCCGCTAGTTTTAGAGAGAAACCTGTTCCAGGTCAAGAGGCGGAGAGCACGAGGGGCAAATCCATTCCCAACTGTGGAGCCCAGGCCATGCGATTCGCCCTTGCAACTCTGGTGTGCACCCTGATTCTGGGGCCTGCCGTGTGCAGCGCCCAACCCGATTATCAGCGCCATGCCGCCCCCGTGTCTCCGGCGCCGGTTGACCCGGCGATTGCGCGGGCGCTGAAAACCATCCAGCCCGCACACATAGAACAGACGATAAAGACGCTGGTTGGTTTCGGCACCCGGAATACGATGACCAGCATGGAGACCAATCTGCCCCCCGGCAAGGGGATTAACGCAGCGGCGGATTGGATTTACGGGCAGTTCGAGGCTATTTCCCGCCAGTGCGGCGGCTGCCTGGAGGTGAAGCGGGATGTGTTCATCGCCGACCCGGCCAGCGGCGAGCCGTGGGCCAGGCGGATTTTGAAGCCGACGAAGCTGACGAATATTTACGCAATCCTGCGCGGCAGTGACCCTGCCGAGGCGGGTCGAATGGTGCTGGTGACGGGCCACTATGACTCAATGAACTCACGAGCCTTCAAGAACTGGGCGGACACCTCAGGCGCGGCGCCTGGCGCGAATGACGACGGCTCCGGGACGGCGGTATCGATCGAATGCGCGCGGGCGCTGAGCAAGCTGAAGCTGCCGTCCACGGTGGTGTTTGTGGCAGTGGCCGGCGAGGAGGAGGGCCTGGTGGGCTCAGAGCATCTGGCCAGGCTGGCGCGCAGCCAGGGCTGGGAGCTGGAGGCCGTGCTGAACAACGACATTGTGGGCGGCAACACCACGCCGGGCGACAGGCTGCAACTGAAGGACCGCGTGCGCGTGTTTTCCGCGGGGATTCCGCTGACGGCCACGCCGCAACAGGTGCGGCAAATTCGGGCATTGGGCCTGGAGAACGACTCGGCCAGCCGGGAGCTGGCGCGGGAGATTTACGGCGTGGCGGAGACCTATTTTCCGCAGGCGGGGCCGAAGCGGTTTGAGGCCTTTCTGGTGGACCGGCCGGACCGCTACCATCGTGGCGGCGACCACCTGTCTTTCAATCGCGAGGGGTTTGCGGCGGCGCGTTTTACGGAGTGGCGCGAGGACTTTAATCATCAGCACCAGGACGTGGTGTTTCCGCCGCCGGGCTCGCATGAGCCTATCAAGGGCGACCTGCCGCAGTTTGTGGACTACAACTATGTGGCGCACGTGGCGCGGCTGAATGCGGCCACTCTGGCCACGCTGGCCTCGGCTCCCGGCCGGCCGCTTCATCTGACGCTGGAGAACAAAGCGGTGGAGAACTCGTCCACTTTGACGTGGGATCCGCCAGCGGGCGCGCCTGCCGGTACGCACTACGAGGTGGTGTGGCGCGTGACGACCGCGCCGGAGTGGCAGTACATGAAGCGCGTGAACGGCGACGGGCCGGGCAAGACGGTGACGGTGACGCTGCCCATCTCCAAGGACAACGTGTACTTTGGCGTGCGCGCGGTGGATGCCAAGGGGCATCGCGGGCTGGTGGTGGTGCCGGGAGCCGAGTGAGGCTGCTGGCGCGATTTGGGTGTGGCCGGCGCGGGCCGATGACACCGGCGCGCCGGGGCATGTACCCTGAAGGCAGCAATGCGCAGGCTTGGTTCGACATCGTTGGCGTTCCCTGATTTTCGCGGCGCCACGCGCAGGCTGGTGCTGTGGAATCTGGGGGCATACTTCGCGCTGGCGGCGGGTATGCTGCTGGCCTCCGGCCCCACGTCCCAGGTGGTCGGATGGCTGGTGTTTGTGCCGCAGGCCTTTTTGCACGGCGCGTTGTGGCAGCCAATCAGCTACAGCTTCATTCATCCCTCAGGAGCGATTCTGGAGACGGCGCTGGAGCTGCTGTCGCTGTGGTTCCTGGCCGGATTTCTGGAAGGCATGCGCAGCGATGGCTGGGTGATGGGCCTTTATGCCGTGTCTGTGATTGGAACGGCGCTGACGGCGGTGGTGGTGTTCCTGGGCGGCACGTTGCTGCACATGGACCCAGGGACCGCAGTGCTGACCGGGTGCTTCGGCGGCATCTTCGGGCTGCTGGTGGCCATCGGGGTGCTCTACGGCGAGATGGAATTCATGATGTTTCCGCTGCCCATCGGCATCAAGGCGAAGTACCTGGCGATTGTCTACGGGCTGATTACGATTGCGTTGCTCTTCACCAGCCAGCGGCTTTATGCCTTTGCGGAACTGGGCGGGGCGCTGGCGGGATGGTGGTACATCCGGCGCGCGCCGCAACGGGGATTTGCCTTTGCCATGAGCGAGCGCCTCTACGGGCTGCGCAATCGATACTTCCGATGGAAGCGGCGGCGGGCGGCGCGGAAGTTTGAGGTCTACATGAAGAAGCAGGGGCGCACGGTGCGCTTTGACGGACAGGGCAACCGCATCGACGAGGACGACGACAAGAAGCGGTGGAATTGAGGGGCGGGGGCGCGGCTTCCGGTTTGGCGACAGTTCATCCAGAGCAGGGTTCGACTGATTTGTGTCAGTTTTGGAAGTGTCATACGGAGATCCTTTGCGCTTCAAACGGCGAGCGACAATCAGAGACATGAAAGTCAAAAAAATCCTCGCGTCAGCCTTTGCTGCAGTGCTGCTGGTTTTCATTTGTGCAGTCGCGCATGGGCAAAACACTTTGGGAAAGTCAGACGGTTTAAAGGGTCGTGGTCTGGTCAGTGAACTCTCGAAACTAAGAAAGAAAGCAAATGATGCTCATCAGGCGGGCCGGTTCAACCAAGAAATTGAGGTCCGTCAACAAATCTCTGACATAACTTGGGCGGCGTTTACCCGCAACCCAAAGTTAGTGGACGAGTACGAACGTTACGACGTAGTTTTGTTCAACGATCTTCCTCTCGGCCTCCTACTTGAAGGCATGCACAGACTGAGGGAATCGGAAACCGTTTTTCGACACAACCGAGCCGAATTGGCAAAGGAGCGAGTTGCTGGAAATGACATCAAGTCGGAAAATGAGTTGCAACTGGCTCATTTGCTCGCGATTGAGGGTAACGCGCAAGAGGCCAAGAGAATCTGTTCTCACTGGAAAGGTCGGATGAGACGATTAGCCGCAGGGCAGGATAGCGCCCACATCTATGGCATTCCTAAATCTCCGCTCCGAGACACACCAGAGGCAGAGACAGCTCTTTGGGAGCTCTCCTGTGGTGACTCCATGCAGGGTCTGAAGCTAATTGAAGGGCAGATCTCGGCGCATCCTCAGATGCTTATTGCCTACACCATCCTCAGTTCTTACTACTACGCGCAAGGGGATTTTCAGAAGGCGCAAAAGATAGAGTCCGATGGAGACGCTGCGGTCACTGGTCGTTAGCTGCGGCGTCCACTTTCATCACAGATGGTTTGCTCCGGTTGAATAACCGGCCATGCGGATAATGCACCATCACCGACCCCTGGTAGCACACCCCAGCGCGATAGAATCCTTTCTGACATGACGACGAAAGTTGCCTTTCTGTTTCCGGGGCAGGGCTCGCAGGCCGTGGGTATGGGCCGCGAACTTGCCGAGAATTTCCCGATTGCGAAAGAGACCTTTGCCGAGGCCGACGAGGCCTGCGGATTTGCGCTGTCGCGGCTGTGCTTTGAAGGGCCGGAAGAGGATCTGAAGCTGACCGAAAACACGCAGCCAGCGATTTTGACGGTGAGCGTGGCGGCGGCGCGGGTGCTGGCCGGCGAGGGCGTGGAGCCGGCGCTGGCGGCGGGGCATTCTCTTGGTGAATGGTCGGCCCACGTGGCGGCGGGGACGCTGGCGTTTGCGGACGCGGTGCGCGCGGTGAAGGCGCGCGGGCGTGCGATGCAGGAGGCGGTTCCGGCGGGCCAGGGCGGCATGGCGGCGGTGCTGCAACTGGACGCGGTTGCGGTGGCCGAGGCGTGCGCGGAGGCCGCGGCGGAGACGGGAATGCCGGTGGCCGCGGCGAACCTGAACTCGCCGGCGCAGACGGTGATTAGCGGCGCGCTGGCGGCGGTGGAAAAGGCCGCGGAGCTGTGCAAGGCCAGGGGCGCGCGGCGTGCGGTGATGCTGCCGGTGAGCGCGCCGTTCCACTGCGCGCTGATGCAGCCGGCGCAGGAGGAGGTGGCGCGGGTGCTGGCGGGGCTTACGCTGAAGGACCCGAAGATTCCCGTTGCGGCGAATGTGACCGGGAAGCTGGTGACCACGGCCGACGGAGCGCGCGACGCGCTGACGCGGCAGGTGACAGGCGCGGTGCGCTGGGTGGATTGCGCAAAGGCGCTGGTTGCGGCGGGCGGAAATTTATTTATCGAAGTGGGGCCGGGCAAGGTGCTGTGCGGGCTGATGCGCCAGATTGACGCGGCGCAGAAGGCCGTGAACGTGGAGGATGCGGCGAGCCTGGAGAAGACGCTGGCGGAGTTGCGCGGGACGTAGAGCCGGCGGACTGGAAGAACGCGCCGGCACGGCATCCCTCAGGGGTTGAAACCCCTCTTCCCCGGCAGTATTTGGCACGGCTGAACAAGCTGCGGAAAAAGGGGAACGTCGAGCGTATCCCGAAGGTCGGGCATTTGCGGGGGCTGAAGCCCGCGCCGATTTTGCGACAGTTGCGGCACGAGTAAACTCGTGCCCTGTTACAGTGCCCCGCATGCCGCGAGTTTATCCGCAGCCTGTGAAGCCGCGCCCTTTCAAAGCAGATTCAAGCGGCGACGAATCACGGCCCGAGATACAACTGCACGGGCGAGAAGCCGAGGGTGTGGTCGTGCGGGTCGTAGTAAAGGAATGTGGCGTTGCTCTTTTGGCCGTTGACGTAGATGCCGAGGATGAGGACGTTGCCGTTGATGCGCGCGGCTGCGATTTTGTGGCTATGGATGGTGCCGTAGTCGTTCTGCGAGCTGTCTGGACCCCAGTCCTTCTGAAAACGATCAAAAGGATAGGCACTGTGCTGCTGGGGGTGCTGCTGCCAGCCGGGATCGTGGGTCCAGACGGCGTAGGCCTGCTTCATGTCGTTGTGTTCCACGGCGCGGTAGAAACTATTGGTGACCATGCGGCCGCGGAGGTGGGTCCACCAAGTCCAGGGCCAGTCAATGGGCCGGCCGGCCACGAACCAACTGGTGATGAAGAGCACGAAGCAGAGGCCTGCGCCGGAGTAGAGTGCGATGCGGAGGTGGCGCGCGCGGGCGGCGTCATAGGCGGGTGCGTCAAGCAGCGTCATCGAGTGGATCCCCTCAATCCATTAGGATACGGCACGGGGCGCGCGAGTTGGCCGCGGAGGGTTGCGCGGCGAAACGATGCGGCCGCGTTCCGTCCTGCAGACTTAGACACCGGAAGGCGGACGCCGGTTCCCTGTGCCCCGGGTCATTCCATCGGCCCCCGGTCAGCCGCTAATCGTCGCGGCTGAAGCGGGTGCGAGCCTTGTCGGCGTGGCGCTCAAGGGCGAGCTCGATGAGGCGCGTGATGAGGTCGCGATAAGGCAGCCCAGTGGCCTCCCACAGCTTGGGGTACATGCTGATCTGCGTGAAGCCGGGCATGGTGTTCACTTCGTTGAGAAAGATGCGACGCCGGCCGCCGGGCTCCATGAGGAAGTCCACGCGGGCCAGGCCGGAGAGATCGCAGGCGCGAAAGGCTTCAACGGCCATGGTGCGAATGCCGCGGGCTTCAGCGCCGGTGAGCTGGGCGGGAATGACGGGCACGGAACCCTCGGCGAGATATTTGGCCTCGTAGTCGTAGAACTCCTTGCCGGGAATGATTTCGCCCACCACGCTGGCCTGGGGATCGTCGTTGCCGAGGACGGCGACTTCCAGCTCGCGCGCGCGGCCTTTGCCGCCGCCCACGCCTTCCTCCACGATGAGCTTGCGGTCATAGCGCGCGGCGAGGGCGAGCGCCGGGCCAAGCTCCTTGCGGTGATGCGCCTTGGAGATGCCGACCGAGGAGCCGAGATTGGCGGGCTTGACGAAGACCGGATAGCCGAGCGCCGCCTCAATGCGCGCAATGGCCTTGCGCGGCGCGGATTCCCACTCCGGGCGCAGCAACGTAACGTGGCGAACGATGGGCAGGCCGGCCTGGGCAAAGAGACGCTTCATCACGTCCTTGTCCATGCCGGCGGCGGAGCCCAGCACGCCCGCGCCCACGTAAGCGATGCCCGCCATCTCAAAGAGGCCCTGGATGGTGCCGTCCTCGCCAAAGGTGCCGTGGAGCACGGGAAAAATGACGTCGAGGGGTTTGCCCCCCGGGCCCTGGCTTTGGTTGCGAGCAGTGGAAGAAGCCGGCTCGGGAGCCATGAGCGTGGGAATGCCCTCGTGCAGCAGCTTTGCGCCGGGCGTGGCCGCGGGGTCGCCGGCGCGCAGGGGGCGGGCGATGACGCTTTGTCCCGTGGCGAGCAGGTGGCTCGCGTCAGAGGCGGCCAGCCAGCGGCCCTCCTTGGTGATGCCGATGGGCACCACGTCGAATTTGCGGCGGTCAATCGCCTTCAAGACTGAGGCGGCGGAAAGCAGCGAGACTTCATGCTCGCCGCTGCGGCCACCAAACAACACGCCTACGCGAAGTTTTTTTGCCATGCCTTGCCTGCCGGCCGCGATGAAAGACGTTCCGCGGCCCCGCCAACCAGTGTAGAGCCGCCTACAGGATCTTTTTCCCAAATGCCGAACAGGCCAGTTGCACAGCAAGGTCCGCGGTGCGGTTGTGCTCGTCCAGGATGGGGTTGACCTCGACGATTTCCAGGCTGAGCATGCGGCCGTGGTCGGCGATGATCTCCATGGCGAGGTGGGCCTCGCGATAGGTTGCGCCGCCGCGGACGGGGGTGCCGACGCCGGGCGCGTCCTCGGGATCAATCCAGTCCATGTCGAGCGAGACGTGATAGCCGGCGGTGCCACGGCCGGCGGCGCGCAGGGCTTCTTCCATCACGGTGCGCATGCCGCGCTCGTCAATGTCGCGCATGGTGAAAACTTCAGTAACCCCGGCGCGGCGGATGTTTTCGCGCTCAGTGGCGTCGATGTCGCGCACGCCGATGAGGACGGTGTTCTCGGGGGCGAGCTTGGGCAAGTCGCTGAGAATGGAGCCGAGCGGCTCCGGGCCGAGGCCGAGCAGGGCCGCCAGCGGCATGCCGTGGACGTTGCCAGAGGGCGAGGTGGCGGGCGTGTTGATGTCAGAGTGCGCGTCCATCCATACGATGCCGATTTTCTGGCCCTGGCGGCGATGGAACTCGGCCACGCCGGAGACGCTGCCGGCGGCAATGGAATGGTCTCCACCGAGAACCAGCGGGCTTTGGCCCTGCTCAAGCGTGTGCAGGACGGCCTGGGCGGTGCGCGCGCAGGTTTCTGCTATCTGGTTCAAATAGCGGGCGTTATGACTGCCAAAATCCTGCGTTTCAGCAATGTCCACGGGGATGTTGCCGCCATCCACGACCTGGTGGCCAAGAGCCTCAAGACGCGCCTCAAGCCCGGCGACGCGGATGGCCGAGGGGCCCATGTCCACGCCGCGCCGGCTGGCGCCCATGTCCAGCGGGACGCCGAGAACGCGGATGTGGCGCGCGGGTTGGGCCTGCGTGCCGCCGCCCGGCAGCGGGGCAGTGGACGGGATATTCGGGCAGGATGTTTGAACCATGATTGTGGGACTCCTGGCTGGCACGTCCGGCTAGCACTTCCGGCTTGCACTTACGGCAGGGCCGATTCCCCGCCCTGCCATGGTACATGGCTGGCGCGGCGGATGGCGCAAGGGCCCGCATCTGCTGTGACGACGCGGGTTTGAACGCGTACCAAAGTGCTGCCGCATCCCCTAAAAGGGTTATTAGGCCCGTTTCTGTTCGGGGTAAGATGAAGGCTCAAGAATCTAAAGCAATTCGCTTGGATTCAATGAGTTTTTGCCAGGCTGCGGCGAAGAGGCACGCGAGCTGTGGCAGGGGAAGACGGAGTGAAGAAATGGACCGGGAAAGCCGGAACGCTGGAAGGCGGTTTTGGCGGCTCCCTGAAGCGCAAAACGGTCCTCATGCTGGCAGTGCTGGCATGGGCGTCAACGGCCTGGGCGGCGCCCGGGCTGCTGACCTCCGTTCGCGACATTTCCGCCCTCTCCGATGGTGAGGCCAACCAGGGCTATCCGGTGGACTTCAGCGCCACGGTCACCTACTTCCGCGGCTACGAGAAAATCCTGTTTGTGCAGGACGGCGACACGGGCATTCTGGTGCAGCCCAGCGCGCCTGTGCTGGTGGCGCCGGGCGACCGGGTGCTGGTGAAGGGAACCACTGAGGCGGGATTCCGTCCGATGGTGATGGCCAACAGCATTGCGGTCATCGGGCATGGCGCGCTGCCCAAGCCTGTGCCGGCCACTTACGACCAACTGATTCACTCGACATTCGACGGCCGGCTGGTGACCGTGTTTGCCACGGTGCGCGACGCGGCGACGGTGATGCAGGCGGGCGTACACAGCACGCTGCTGCAGATGCACACGGACACCGGCGCGCTGGACGCGGAAGTGGACGTGGACAATCCCACGCTGCTGACGGGCCTGCTGGATGCGCAGGTGCTGGTGACGGGTGTGGCCTCAGCAAGGTTCGACGGCAAGATGCGGCAGACGGGCATCGTGATCCACGTGGCCTCAATGGCGGACGTGAAGGTGATGCGCCGCGCCGCAGTGGACCCCTGGAGCCTGCCGCTAACGCCGATGAATGGCATTCTCGCCGACTATCGCGCGGTGAACCAGAGCCAGCGCGTGCGGGTGCGCGGCACGCTCACCTATTACGAGCCGGGCTCGACGGCGGTGCTGCAGAGCGGCGGGCAAAGCCTGCGCATTCTGGTGGCGTCCATTGCACCGCTGCGCGTGGGCGACCTGGCGGACGCCACGGGCTTCCCGGACGTGCATGACGGATTTCTTACGCTCACCGAGGCGGAGATACAGGACCTGGGAACCGCAGCGCCGGTGGCGCCGATTGCGGTTTCGTGGTCGCAGCTTGCCTCGAGCAATCACCTGTTTGACCTGGTGAGCGTGAACGGCAAGGTGATGGCGGAAGTGCGCAGCGCGGCGCAGGATGAGTATGTGCTGGAGGCGGGCGGCAACCTGTTCTCGGCCACCTTCGAGCATCCGCAGGCCACAGACGGCGATGGATCGCTGCCCGCGATGAAGAGCGTGGCGCCGGGCTCAACGGTGCGCGTGACCGGCATCTGCTTCATGAACAATTCGAGCTCTTTCCACGCGCGCAACACCTTCAACATCCTGCTGCGCTCGCCGGACGACATTGCGGTGGTAAATTCAGCGCCGATGGTGACGGTGGTGAATCTGCTGCGCGTGGTGGCTTTTCTGCTGCTGACCGTGGTGGGCTCAAGCGTGTGGGTTTGGATGCTGCGGCGGCGGGTGCGCGCGCAGACCGACGAGATTACCAAGCAGAGCGAGTCAGAAGCAGTGCAGGAGCGGCGCATTGTGCAACTGGAGCAGTGGCGCAGCCGCATTCTGGAGGAGATTAACGCCTCACATTCGCTCTCTGACGTGGTGGAACACATCTCGGAGATGGTCTCCTTCAGCCTGGATGGCGCGCCCTGCTGGTGCGAGGTGGTGGATGGGCCGGTGCTGGGCAAACCGCCGGCCAGCAAGACCGACAAGCGGATTGTCTCGCACGAGATTCCCTCGCGCACAGGCATTGTGCTGGGGCACATGTTTGTGGCCTTTGACCACAAATCGGAAGAGGTGCCGGAGGAAGGCGACGCAATAGTGACCGGCGTGCGGCTGGCGACGCTGGCCATCGAGACGCGCAAGCTCTATGCCGACCTGGTTTACCGCTCGGAGTTCGACCAGCTGACGGACATGTACAACCGCTTTACGCTGGACCGTCTGCTGGAAGACCAAATCAGGAAGGCGCAGGAGACGTCCACCGTCTTCGGCCTGATTTATGTGGACCTGGACGAGTTCAAGCAGGTGAACGATCTCTACGGCCATCACGTGGGCGACCTGTATCTGCAGGAGGTTTCGCTGCGCATGAAGCGGCAGTTGCGCTCCGGCGACGTGCTGGCGCGGCTGGGCGGCGACGAGTTTGCGGCGCTGGTGACCACGGTGCGCAACCGCGCGGATGTGGAGGAGATTGCGCAGCGGCTGGAACGCTGCTTTGACGCGCCTTTCACGGTGGAGGGCTATGTGCTGCGCGGCGCGGCAAGCATTGGCGTTTCGCTGTTCCCCAATGACGGCGCTTCCGCCGACAGCCTGCTGAGCTCGGCCGACGCCTCAATGTACACGGCCAAGCACACGCGGCGGCAGCCGAACGGGATGCGGAGCCGGCGCGGCGCCTGAAGCGCAAAGCCGAGACAAGGCTTGGGAAAAAGAAAGGCCCGGCAAAATGCCGGGCCTTGTTGCGTGTAAGGCTGCCGCCGCGAGGCGGAGGTTATTCCGCCGCCATCTCTTCGGCTTCGCCCTCCTGGCGCATCATTTCCAGTTCGCGCTCGGCCGCTTCGATTTCCGCGGTGACCTCCTGCTGCACGCGCGCCGCCGCCTCTTCGAGTTCGGGCGAGAGCTGCACGTTGCGGTAGTACTCCAGGCCCGTGCCCGCCGGGATGAGCCGGCCGACGATGACGTTCTCCTTCAGGCCGCGCAGGTTGTCGACCGCGCCGTTGATGCTGGCCTCAGTGAGCACGCGCGTGGTCTCCTGGAAGCTGGCCGCGGAGATGAAGCTGTCCGTGGAGAGCGAGGCCTTGGTGATGCCCAGCAGCAGCGGGCGTCCAATGGCCGGACGGCCGCCCTCGGCCAGCACGCGCTCGTTTTCCTCGCGGAAGCGGAAGCGGTCCACCTGCTGCTCCAGCAGGAAATTGGTGTCGCCAATCTCGTCGATGCGCACCCAGCGCAGCATCTGGCGGACGATGACCTCAATGTGCTTGTCGCTGATGGCCACGCCCTGCAGGCGGTAGACTTCCTGGATTTCGTTCACCAGGTAAGCCTGCAGTTCCTTTTCGCCCAGCACGGCAAGAATGTCGTGCGGGTTCAGGGGACCATCCATCAGAGGCTCGCCGGCGCGCAGGCGTTCACCTTCCTGCACGTTCACGTGCACGCCGCGCGGCACCGAGTATTCCTTCTCGTCGCCGTTGTCGGCCGTGATGTAAATCTTGCGCTGGCCCTTGGTGACTTCGCCAAAGCGAACCACGCCGTCAATCTCGCTGATGATGGCGGTTTCGCGCGGCTTGCGCGCCTCAAACAGTTCCACGACACGGGGCAGACCGCCGGTGATGTCCTTGGTGCGCGTGCTCTCCTTGGGAATCTTGGCGAGCACATCGCCCGGACCCACCTCGTCGCCCTCCTGCACCATCAGGTGAGCGCCGCGCGGCAGCAGGTAGCGCTTCTGGGTCTTGGAGCCCTTGATGATGAAGGCCGGCTGGCGCTTCTCATCGGGCGAGTCGCCAACCACCCAGCGCGAAAGGCCGGTGACTTCGTCGACTTCCTCGTTGAGGGTGATGCCTTCCTGCAGGTCCTTGAACTGCACGGCGCCGCCAATCTCAGTGAGGATGGCGTAGGTGTAGGGATCCCACTCGGCCAGCAGGTCGCCCAGCTTGACGGACTCGCCGTCCTTGACGCGCAGACGCGCGCCGTAGACCACCTGGTAGCGTTCCTTTTCACGCCCGCGCTCGTCCACGATGGCGAGCGAACCGGAACGGTTCATGGCGACCAGCGAGCCGTCCTTGCTTTCCACCGTGTTCAGGTTGATGGTGCGCACAAAGCCGTTGTTCTTGGCGTCAAGGCGTGACTTGTCTGCCACGCGGCTGGCCGTGCCGCCCACGTGGAAGGTGCGCATGGTGAGCTGCGTGCCGGGCTCGCCGATGGACTGCGCCGCGATGACGCCGCAGGTTTCGCCCAGCTCGACCATGCGGCCGGAGCCGAGGTTGCGGCCGTAGCAGAGCGCGCAGACGCCGCGGCGCGACTCGCAGGTGAGCACGGAGCGGATCTTCACCTTCTCCACGCCGGCGCCCTGAATGGCCGAAGCGATCTCCTCGTCGATGGGCTGGTTCACCTCCACCACGATGTTGCCGTCGTAGTCCTTGATGCGCTCCAGCGAGACGCGGCCGATGATGCGGTCGCGCATGGGCTCAATGATTTCGCCGGACTCCACGATGGAGCCGACATAGATGCCCTCGCTGGTGCCGCAGTCGTACTCGGTGACGATGACGTCCTGCGCCACGTCGACGAGGCGGCGGGTGAGGTAACCGGAGTCGGCGGTCTTGAGCGCCGTATCCGCCAGGCCCTTGCGCGCGCCGTGCGTGGAGATGAAGTACTCGAGCACGGTGAGGCCTTCACGGAAGTTGGCGGTGATGGGCGTCTCAATGACTTCGCCTGAGGGCTTGGCCATGAGTCCGCGCATGCCGGAGAGCTGGCGAATCTGCTGCTTTGAGCCGCGGGCGCCGGAGTCGGCCATGATGTAAATCGGGTTCATGGCGCCGTCGTCGTCGGCCTTCTTCATGTTGCCGAACATCTCCTCGGCCACCTGGTCCGTAACGGCGGACCACATCTGGATAACCTTGTTGGAGCGCTCGCCATTGGTGATGGCGCCGTCCATATACTGCTTCTGGACCTCGATGACCTTCTTGTCGGCATCGTGCACCACGGTGTACTTGCTGGCGGGGATGACCATGTCATCCAGGCCGACGGAGAGGCCGGAGCGCGTGGCGTACTGGAAGCCAAGCTGCTTGATGCGGTCCAGCATGCGGACCGTGATTTCAAGGCCGAGGTTCTGGTTGCAGTAGTTGACGAGCTGGCCGATGCCCTTCTTCTTGAGCAGGCCGTTGATGAACGGCATGCCGGCCGGCAGCGCATCGTTGAGGATGACGCGGCCGACGGTGGTGGAGATGTACTCCTTGTTGAAGTCCACCGGCTCGGTGTGGGTGAGGTCCTGGTCGTCATAGGCCGTGGCCATATCCAGCACCTTGCCCGTGTAACGCAGGCGGATGGGCGTGAGAGTCTCCAGCTCGCGGGCTTCAAGAGCCATGAGAATCTCGTCGGTGCTCGAGAAGACGCGGCCTTCGCCCGCAGCGCCCTTCTTGGCCTTGGTCAGGTAGTAGAGGCCGAGCACCATGTCCTGCGTGGGCACGGTGATGGGATGGCCGGAGGCCGGCGACAGAATGTTGTGCGAAGCGAGCATGAGCACGCTGGCTTCAATCTGCGCCTCAGGCGAGAGCGGAATGTGCACGGCCATCTGGTCGCCGTCGAAGTCGGCGTTGAAGGCGGTGCAGACCAGGGGGTGAATCTTGATGGCCTTGCCCTCGACGAGCACGGGCTCAAAAGCCTGGATGCCCAGACGGTGCAGGGTTGGCGCGCGGTTCAGCAGCACGGGGTGGTCCTTGATGACCTCCTCAAGGATGTCCCACACCACGGGCTCCTGCATCTCCACCATTTCCTTGGCCTGCTTGATGGTGGTGCAGTGGCCGGTCTGCTCAAGCCGGTGATAGATGAAGGGCTTGAAGAGTTCGAGAGCCATCTTTTTGGGCAGGCCGCACTGGTGCAGCTTGAGCTCGGGGCCCACCACGATGACCGAACGGCCGGAGTAATCCACGCGCTTACCGAGCAGGTTCTGGCGGAAGCGGCCCTGCTTGCCCTTGAGCGTGTCCGACAGCGATTTGAGCGGGCGGTTGTTGGCTCCGCGCAGCACGCGGCCGCGGCGGCCGTTGTCAAACAGGGCGTCCACGGCCTCCTGCAGCATGCGCTTCTCATTGCGCACAATCACTTCGGGCGCGTGCAGGTCCATGAGCTTCTTCAACCGGTTGTTGCGGTTGATGACGCGGCGGTAGAGGTCGTTGAGATCAGAGGTGGCAAAGCGGCCGCCATCCAGCGGCACCAGCGGGCGCAGCTCTGGAGGAATGACCGGCAGCACGTCGAGAATCATCCAGTGCGGCTTGTTGGCGCTCTTGCGGAAGGCCTCGACAACCTTGAGGCGCTTGGCATACTTGATCTTCTTCTGCGCGGAGGTCTCGGTCTTCATCCGCTCGCGCAGCTCGACGGCGAGCTCCTCAATCTGCACGCGCTTGAGCAGCTCCTTGATGGCCTCGGCGCCCATCATGGCCTTGAAGCCGGAGGGGCGGTACTGCTGGTCGAGCTCGCGGTAGCGGGTCTCGTCCTTGATGATTTCGCGCTCACGCACGGGTGCGTCGCCGGGATCGACGACGACGTAGGACTCAAAGTAGAGGATGCTCTCAAGGTCGCGCAGCGAGATGTCCAGCAGATGGCCGATGCGCGAGGGCAGGCCCTTGAAGAACCACACGTGCGAGCAGGGCGAAGCCAGCTCAATGTGGCCCATGCGCTCGCGGCGCACCTTGCTAACGGTGACCTCGACGCCGCACTTGTCGCAGATGACGCCGCGGTGCTTCATGCGCTTGTATTTGCCGCACAGGCACTCCCAGTCAGTGACGGGCCCGAAGATGCGGGCGCAGAACAGGCCGTCGCGCTCCGGCTTGAAGGTGCGGTAGTTGATGGTCTCCGGCTTGGTGACCTCGCCATGCGACCAGCTGCGGATCTTCTCAGGCGAAGCGAGCATGATGCGAATGGCGTCGAAGTCGGTAATCGGGCTGGTGAGCTCAAACGGGTTCGAACGGAACAAGGCGACCCTCCCTGGCGGGCCTTTCGGCAGCGCGCCGCGGTTTTCCCGGGATGGCTGAAGGGTCCTTCCTTCCCGGGTGGCGGCATGTGCCGCGTTTTTGAGAAGGACCCTGTCTACTTCCAATGCGGCCGGTGCGGGGGCGCAACCTCTCAAGCCCCCGGCCGGTCGAAAATCAATCGGCCACTGCGGCCACTTCCTGCGTGGGAGCCTTGCGCACAAGATCGGCGCGCTTGATCAGCTCCACGTCAAGGCAGAGCGATTGCAGCTCGCGGATGAGCACATTGAACGACTCCGGCACGCCGGGCTCGATGGCCGCCTCGCCCTTGACGATGGCCTCGTAAATCTTGGTGCGGCCATAAACGTCGTCGGACTTGGCGGTGAGCAGTTCCTGCAGGATGTACGCAGCGCCGTAGGCTTCCAGCGCCCAGACTTCCATTTCGCCAAAGCGCTGGCCGCCGAACTGCGCCTTGCCGCCCAGCGGCTGCTGGGTGATGAGCGAGTACGGCCCGATGGAACGCGCGTGAATCTTGTCGTCCACCAGGTGCGAGAGCTTGAGCATG
>DASUAU010000027.1:0-32271 GCA_035763705.1 Occallatibacter sp.
TTCCATGGCATGGAAGAGGTCATCGGTTCGATCCCGATCAGGTCCACCAAACTCACTTCACAAACTTCACAAATTGTCCGGCTGGCAACGCACCCGGGGGCTGTGCGCTACTTCGGCACCGACGCAGCAACTGCCTCTTCCTGCGTTGGAAACACCTCAAAAAGGCTCAGGATGCCCACCATCTTGAAGGTCTTCAGCGCGAACGGCGAAGGATTCACCAGCTTGGCGTCGCCGCCCAGTTGCCGGGTCTTGCGCAGAACGCTCACCACGGAACCAATTCCCGACGAATCAATCATCGGCATCGCTTCCAGGTCCAGCACCAGAAACGGGTGACCGGTCGCCAGCGCCGATTCCACGGCACTCTCGAAGTCTCTCACCGCGTCAAAGGACTTGAACGCTCCCTTCACCTTGATGGTGCAGGTGCTTCCACTTTCCCGAATATCCAGATCCACGAAATTCCCCCGCTCCGCAACCTGCCCGGTCCCCGGTTTCCAGGTTACTCCCACTCACCGGCGGCCACGGAATCCACCGCTCTCGAATTCTCCACTACAAAGCCGAATTTTATCAGTACAATAGCTCCAAGTTTTCCCTATGCGACTTCCGGAAAGCATTCTGGCCGACCTCTCGGTGTCTCTGCTGGCCGCCCGCGACCCGTCTGCCCGGGCGCGCATTCTCGCCACGGCCGTCGCAGATCAGCTTCCGGATTCCACCTGCATCATCTACAAAATCTCTCCTGCTGACAAGCCTCCAGCGCCCCTCTCCGCAGCCGGAGACCCATCGCTCAGCGGAGTGGAGGCCCCGGCCTTTGATGCCGTCCTTGAAGGGCTTGCAGATTCCGGCTCTGTTCTCCTTCGCGCCGGCGCCACTCTTCACCGCCAGGATTTCGCCCACCTCACCGTAAACCGGCCGGTAGTCTCGCTCGGCTACCTGGCCATCCGTTCCGCCGGAGAATCGCCGGAGGCCTTCACCGGACTGCTCGAAATCGCTTCCTTCGGCTCCCCGCTCTCGGCAGACGATCTGCAATCGCTCCTGCCCATCGCCAGTCTCGCGGCCGCAGCCCTCCAGTCCGCTGACCAGTTGGAAAGCGAGCGCCGCGACTCCCTCCATTCCATCCACCGCATGAGCCAGCTCTACGACCTGGAAAAGTCGTTGAACTCCACGCTTGAGCTTGAACAGGTCAGCGCTCTCATCCCTGAGAAGATTCGCGCCATCCTCGACTGCCAGGCCGTCCATCTGTGGCTCTTCGATGGCGATATTCTTCGCCTCATGGCCTCCAGCGGCGAGGACGCCACCGTGACCCCGCAGACGAGCGCCCGCCTCGGCGACAGCTATGTGGCGGACATGGCTGAAGAGGGCGAAGTGCTGCTGATCGATGACCCCGCCGACGAGCGCCTGGCGCGCCGCAACGCCCGCCTTGGCCCCGCTCCGGCAACGCCGCCCATCGCCAATGCCCTTGTCGTGCCTCTCCTGCAGGATGAGGCCGAGGTCGGCGTCCTTGAGGCCGTGAACAAATCCGGCCAGGAGCCCTTTGACGACGATGACACCTTCTTCCTGACCACCATGGCGGAAACCGTCAGCAGCGCGCTCAAGAACGCCACACTCATGCACGCCGAGCGCAAGCTGGAGATACTGGAAACGCTGGTTCACGTCAGCTCGGAGATTACCTCCACGCTGCGGCTCGACCGCCTGCTGCAGATCATCGTCAACAACCCGCAGACGGTCCTGCCCTATGACCGCTGCTCCATCGCGCTCGACAATCGCGGCTCGCTGCAGCTCAAAGCCGTTTCCGGCCGCACCAGCCTGCCCCTGGGCGACGCGCAGGTGGCCCAGCTCAACGACCTTATCGGATGGCTCAGCCTGCAGCCCAATGTGCTCTACCTCAAGCAGCAGGAAGGCGAAAAACGGGAGTTCGACCTGCCCCGCGTTATCCTCAACCATTTTCAGGTCTCCGGCCACAACGCCCTCTATTCCTATCCGCTTTACGATGACCAGGGCCGCGTGGGACTGCTGATTTACGAAGCCGTCAATCCTGATTTTCTCGACCTTCCTCACATCGAGATGATCAAGATTCTCGCCGGCCAGGCCACCGTCGCCATCCGCAACGCGCTCCTTTATCGCGAAGTCCCGCTCATCAGCCTCCTTGAGCCGCTTGCCCAGCGCAAGCGCGCCATCTTCCGCAGCGAGCACAGCCGCCGCACTGTCTATGCCGTCGCAGCCGCGCTCACTCTGCTTTTCCTGCTCGTGGTTCCGCTGCCCTTGCGCATCGCGGGCCACGCCGTTGTGGATCCGCTGCACACCGTCAACATCCAGGCGCCGCTGGAAGGCAACGTCTCCGCCGTGTATGCCCGCGAGGGGCAAAGCGTCCAGGCCGGCCAGCCCCTCGGCGCATTGAACGACTGGCAATGGCGCGCTGACCTCACCTCCGCTCAGGCGCGTTATCGCGCCGCGCAGCTCACCATGGAGCAGGACCTGGCCAGCGGCTCAGCACGCGCCGGCGCTGACCGCATGCAGGCCGACTTGATGCGCGCCCAGCTCGATCAGGTCCAGCACCACTTGCAGGATGCGCAGTTGCGCTCGCCCATCGCCGGCATCGTCACCACCCCCAATCTCCAGAACGCCGTTGGCCAGCACCTGGACGCGGGCGCAAACTTCGCCCAGGTGCTCGATCTCTCCTCGGCCATGGTCGACATCGCCGTTGACCAGGGTGACGTCCGCTACATGGTTCCGGGCCAGCGTGCCGGCATCAAGCTCGACAGCTTTCCCCAGCGCGTCTGGCACGGCTCCGTGCAAATCGTCAGCCCTGAGGCCCAGCTCATCAACGGTGACCGCGTCTTCGTCGCCCGCGTGCCGCTCGAAAATAATGATGCTCTGCTGCGCGCGGGCATGAACGGCGAGGCAAAAATCTTCGTCGGCTATCGCCCCGCCGGCTACGTTCTTTTGCGCAAACCGTTCTTCTGGATTTGGCACACTCTTTGGGATTGGATTGGATGGTGAGCACCATGCAACGACCTTCCATCATCGCTCGCTCGTCGCGCTGCGGCCGCCTCCCTGGCGCAACGGCAGTGCTGCTGGCGCTGGCTCTAACCATTGCCGTGGCCGGCTGCCATGACGGCTCCAAAGCAGCCGCCGCAGACCGCCCGGCTCCCGGCCCTGCCGCAGCGCCGCTCCCCGCGCAGGCTCCGCCCGCGGCTGCCAGCCCTGAGGAGCGTGACGCTTCCCACTTCGTCACCTCCGGGCCGCTCGTTGCGGAAAATCAGGCCGACCTTTCCTTTGACCGCGATGGCCGCGTCGTCGAAATCGACGTGCAGGTGGGCGACCGCGTAAGAAAGGGCCAGCTTCTTGCACGCCTTGATGATCGCGAGGCACAGGCCGAATGCAAATCCCGCCAGGCCCACGTTGCCTCGCTCAAGGATCAGGCCCGCGAGTGGCAGGCCGAGGAGGAGGCCGACCGCGCTGACCTCAAGCGCGCGGACGTCATGCTTGCCGACCACATTCGTAGCCGCGAAGACTGGGAACACACCAAGTACAAGCTTGATGAAACCATCCAGGAGGTCGCCCGCTACCGGCAGGACGCCCTCGCCGCGCAGGCTGACCTGCAATCGGCCCAGGTTGCGCTTGAGCAGACCCGCCTCGTCGCGCCGTTTAGCGGCGTCATCGGCCGCAGTTCCATCCGTATCGCCCAGCAGGCAAAAAAGGGCGACGTCCTTTTCTGGATCACCGCCGAAGCGCCTCTTGAAGTCCTCTTCACCGTCCCCGAGTCGCTCATGTCCTCGTTCCGCAAGGGCTCGCGCCTGCTGCTCACCACCAATGACTATCCCCAGCTTCACCAGCGCGCGCGCATCCTTCGCGTCAGCCCCGTGGTTGACCCCGCCAGCGGAAGCATCCAGGTCATCGGCATCGTTGAGGACCGTTCCCCCCTGCTCAAACCCGGAATGACCATGCAGGTCCAGTTGCAGCCATGAACCTGAGTGAAGCCCTCGACGCTGCCCTTCCTGAAATTCCCAGGAAGCGCCTTGCGCGCGACAAGCCTCCCGCCGTCGATCCCAATCTCATCCTGCGTGAGGAATCCTTTGACGGCGAACCCGTCATCGGCGTGCTGCAGCGCGAAAACGGCAACTTCTTCCGCTTCCCTCTGGCCCAGTGGCAGCTCATCCAGCTCTTCAACGGCGCGCGCACTTACGATGAGATTGCCGAGGCCTATCGCGAACAGACCGGCGTCGATTACTCACCCGACGAAATTGGCGCTTTTGCGGAAGGCATGGAGGCGCAGGACTTCTGGTATAAAACGCCGCAGGAAAAAAATCTTGCCATGAGCGAGCGGCTGATGGCGCAGCGCAACCGCCGCGCCCACCGCACACAGAAAGTCAACATCGCGCACATCACCTTTTCCGCGTGGGACCCCAACCTGTACTTTGACCGGCTTGACGCGCTCGTGGGACGTTTCATCTACAACCCCTGGTGCGTTCTCGCCGCGATTGCGCTTTTCGCCTTTGAGGTCTTTGTCTTCATTGCCCACTGGAACGTCATTGGGCCGGACATCCCCGTTTACTACACGTTTTCAACCAAAACCCTCGCCGACTTTGCCGAGTTCTGGATTCTGCTCTTCTGCCTCGGCTTCATTCACGAGTCCGCCCACGGCCTCACCTGCAAGCACTTTGGCGGAGAGGTCCACGCCATGGGCCTCATGTTTCTTTACCTCACCCCTGCCTTCTATGTCGACGTCACCGAGAGCTGGATCTACGCCACCCGCGTGCAGCGCCTGTGGACCATCATCGCCGGCATCTGGATTGAGACGGTCGTTTGCGGCATCGCCATGTTCGTCTGGGTCAATTCCGCGCCCGGCTACTGGCTCCACGACCTCATGTACAAGGTCATCCTCATCACCGGGGTCGCCGTCATCGTCATGAACCTCAACCCGCTCCTCAAGCTCGATGGCTACTACTTCCTCACTGAAGCCATCGGCATCCCCGACCTCAAGGAGCGCTCTACCGCCTTTGTCACCGAATGGGTCCAGAGCAAGGTTCTCCGCCTGCCCGTCATCGTCACGCCCATCCCGCGCAAGCGCGCACCGCTGTTCATCTCTTACGCTTTGCTCTCCGGGGCGTACAGTTACCTTGTCCTCTTCGCCGTCATTCACCTTGCCTACAACATCGCATTCAAGGTGATGGCGGAGCTCGCACTGCTTCCCATCGGTTTCATGGCTTTCGCCATCTTTCGCTCAAGGCTCCGCTCATTGCGAAAACTGGCACACGAGGTATGGAGCAACATGACCTTCTCCGGATCCTTCATCCAGCGGCACGGCATCTCAATTGCCGCGCTCATCGGCCTGCTCATCATCCTGCCCCTGTGGCGCGACCGCCAGGACGCCTATTACGTGGTGGAGCCTGCCAATCCCATCACCGTCCACTCCGCCATCGCCGGCAAAGTGGACGCGGTTTACATCAAAGGCGGCCAGCAGGTCCATGCCGGTGACGCATTGTTCAGGATGACCAGTGTGGACGCGGCGGCCATGTACGCTCAAGCCGCCGCCATCACCGGTGCATCGCATTTTCGCTCCTTCCAGGCTCAGTTGCAGGGCCAGTCCATAGGCTCCGCGGCCGCCGAGCAGATTGCCGCCTCGCAAAGCCGCGCGCTGTCTTCTGAGGTGCAGGGCTCATTGCTCATTCGCTCGCCCATTCATGGCGTTGTCCTCAACACTGACCCCGATTCCCTTCTCGGCAACACCGTTGCCACCGGGCAGCCGCTCATCACCGTCGCCAACGACGGCCCGCGCCTGGTCCGTCTCTACATTCCCTTCTCCGCGCTCAAGCGCATCCTTCCGCACTCCGAGGTGTTGCTCATGCCGCCCGGCCGGCTCTCCATCGTCCACCTTCGCCTGCAGGCAATGGATGGCCAGGCCGCCAGCTTGCCGACGGACCTTGTTGGAAAACAAACCTACAAGGGAATTGCGTTGCCCACGTTTTACAGCGCGCGCATACCTCTACCGGCTTCCGTCGCCGGGCTCCCCCTGGGCACAGCGGGAACGGTCAAGATTCTTGGTGCGCGGCACAGCATTTTCGAGCGCTGCGTCCGCATCGGTCTCGACGTGGTTCATCAGCACATCTGGTGGTAGTCCCGCAAATGGAAAGGCGGCTGCCAAAGCAGCCGCCTTGCTTGCTCGCGGATTGATCCGCGAACCTCGCATATCCTCAACTCAGAAGTACGCCCGGCCCGTCCTCAGGCCGGCCTTGCCAACCACCATCTTGGCGGTGGAAAGCTTCGTGGTGGTCAACTTTGGGGAGACCATTTTGCTGGCCACGGCGGCCTTCGTTGAAACGGGCGTGGCGAACCTGGTGGATTTCGCCGAGGTGTTGCCGAGAAGTGACTTTTTCGCGATTGCCATGTCTCTAATTCCTCAATGTTGAATTGAGCCCCACATCGTTACCTTACCCTAGTGCACTCAACGTGCCAAACTCAAACTGCCCGCGCCATCCCTCGCAACCATTGGAATATCTGGGCTTTCGCCGAATCCTTCGGCTGTTGTCCGGGCCTTTGTGCGCCCACGCAGGGTGAAATATTCAATCAGGATGGGTAAAATTTTTACCTGATCGCTGTCTCGACCCGCGGAAAGGACCCGGCGCAGCGTGAGGCCGCCAAGGCGATTCGCAACAGCGCAATCCGCTAAAACGCAATCCGCAAAGACAAAAAGCGGCCACCAAGTGGCCGCTTTTTGTCTTTCTTGCAATTCCTGGGGGAGGAAATGCCTGGGGGAGGGGTTGGGGGAGGGATTCGAATATCTGAAAACCCTAGTACATCGTCATCGTGGTCTTCAGGCCGCCCGACTTCGTGGTCTTCAGGCCGCCTGACTTCGTCGTCATCAGGCCGCCCGACTTCGTCGTGTTCAAGCCGCCCGCCTTCGTCGTGTTCAGGCCGCTCTTGGCAGTCGTTAAATTGCTCGATGAAACCGACTTGCTGGCCACAGAGGCCTTCGCCGACTTCGTGGACTTGCTGGAACTTTTGCCCAGCAGTGACTTCTTGGTGATAGACATGTCTGGGATCCTCTGGAGACTGGATTTGAACTCAAGAACGACGCCCTTACCTTTGCACTCTGCATGCCAAACCGGCCATCGAGCCGGCAGAATCCTGCAGCCTGCTGAAATAAATGTTCTTATCTATTTGGCCGCCCCGCGGAGCACCCGCTGCGTCCTTCTCGCCCGTCCAGAAAAAGGTGAAAATTTAATCGATAGGTGGTTAATTTTTAATCGAAGCCTTCAAAGCGAGTATTTGCGGCAGAGGTACTTCATCCTTTGTGGATCAATCTGCAGCAGCCGGGCCGCGGCGCTTTTGCTCCCCTGCGCGCGACGCAGAGCCGCATTCAACAGGGCAACCTCCAACCGCCGCACCTGCTCATCAAAATCCGTTCCTTCATCGGGTATCAGAGCCGCTTCCTGCGCCGCGGTGCTGTGCGCCAGTATCTTTTGCGGCAGTTGGCTGGCTCGAATCACCTCTCCTCGAACCGTAATCACCAGTCTCTGAATGAGGTTTTCCAGTTCGCGCACGTTGCCCGGCCACATGTGCTGTTCAAAAATCTGCAGCACTTCGCCGCTAATTCTCTTCACGGCCACTCCGTTCGCGCGGCAGTGCAATTGCAAAAAGTAGTCGCACAGCAGCGGAATGTCGCCCGCACGCTCGCGCAACGGCGGCAGCTGGATTGGCACCACATGAATCCGGTAATAGAGATCCTCGCGAAAACGCCCGGTGCGCGCCATCTCCTCCAGCGGCTCGTTGGTTGCGCACAGCAGCCTGAAGTCAATCCGCTTGGCCGTTCGCCCGCCCAGCCGCTGCACCTGCCTGTCCTCGAGCACGCGCAGCAGCTTGGTTTGCAGGGGAAGCGTGAGGGTGGCAATTTCGTCCAGGAAAAGCGTTCCGCCGTCGGCCAGCTCAATTTGGCCGGGCCGGGCCTCCGTGGCGCCGGTAAAGGCTCCTCGCTCGCTCCCGAAAAGCTCTGACTCAATCAGATTTTCCGGCAGCGCCGCGCAGTTCAGCCGAATGAACGGCTTCTTCGCGCGCGCGCTCAGCGCCACAATGGCGCGCGCCACCAGCTCCTTGCCGGTCCCGCTCTCGCCGCGGATCACCACGTTGATGTTGCTGTCCGCCACCTGCTGGATTGCGTCGTAGACGAACCGCATGGCCTCGCTGGTTCCCACAAAATCCTGGAACCGGCTGGCCTCCATCGCCTGCCTGCGACTGGCTTCCTGGGCGGTCAGCTCCTTGCGAATCTCCAGCGCCTCCACCAGCGTCAACCGCAGCTCCGCAATATCCACGGGGCTGCGAAAATGCGCATCCGCGCCCGCCTCCTCCGCGCGCTTCTCCACGGAGCGCCTGCGGGAACGGCTGAGCGTAATAATCACGAAATCCGGATTGAGCATGCGCAGCTCCCGCGCCACATGGAAGCCGCCGTAAGGATCCTCAGCGTCTTCTTCCGTATCCACATCCAGCAGCACGGCCACCACCCGCGCCTCGCGCGTCCAGCGCGCCAGGTCACTGTAGTCCTGCCTCAGCACCACCTGGAACCACGGCACGAGCTCCGGAATCAACTCGTCCAGAAATTCCTTGTCGTTGGTCACCGAGCACACCACGGGAAGGGCAAGATGCTTCACGGAGATCGCGGTCATGCACCGATCATAGAATGGATTTCGCGATCTTCCATAGCCAACCGCGCATTCAAGGTCAATATCCTCTTCAAGATTGCGCTCAGCGTGCCGCCGCCCGCGGCTGCCCGGCCGCCTGCCCCGCGCCCATCAGCACCAGCGACCGCTGTGCAAACGGCGCGTAGACCAGCGCCGGCATGCAGGCCAGCGCGAGTCCCGTTGGAATGTGGTGCAGCAGCAGGATTGGCGACATCGCCCACAAGCAATCCGCCACCAGAAGCGCGGGCCAGAGCCGGCGAAACCTGCCGTCAAATCCGGGCGCGCGAAATGCCGCGGCGCAAAGCAGGAACACCCGCACCGGAATCAACACCATCGCCGAGCCAACCAGCGCGCCCAGCACCCACTCCGCCCGCGGCAGCGGCGCCAGCAACGCGCGAATTTCTCCCAGGTTCGCCAGCGCACCCACGTAAAAGCCGAGATACATCAGCTCAAGCAGCACAAACAGCGCCTGCACCACGGCCTGCGGAGTCCTGGGAAAATCGCCGTGCCAGGCAAGAATTCTTCGCGTCTGCGGCTCTTCTCCGGCTGAGTTCTGCGGCAATCCGGCTTCCTCATCCGCGCCCAGGCGCTCCACCGGAGCCACAAACCGATAGCCGCGCCGCGCCAGCGTCTCCACATAACGTGGGCTGTTGGCCGCATCTCCCAGCGCCTCGCGAATCCGGTTCACCGCCGAGTTCACGCCGTGCTCAAAATCGACAAACGTTCCCTCCGGCCAGAGTTCCTTCGCAATTTCTTCACGCGTCAGCAGCTCTCCCGGCCGCTCCAGCAGCATCACCAGCACGCGAAATGGCTGCGCGTGGAGCTTGACCCGGACCCCCTGCCGGCGAAGTTCGCCCGCGGCTTCATCAGCCTCGAATGAGCCGAAGCGATAGCGTCGTGCTGGCCTCTTTGTCGTCACTTTCGCTCCCCAGTGTATCTGATTCGCAGCCGTTTCCAGCCCTCCGCCGCGTTGTACATCTCTCCACAACGTGCGCCTTTTCTTGCGTTTCCACCGTGAGATTCATCTGTAACCCTTAAGAGCCGCCTTGCATGGCTTTCTTCCGCGCAGGCAGGCAAATTCCTCACCATGAAGCGCCGATTCCTTGCACCGAGCCGCTTTCTTTCACGCGCCGCACTCCTGCTTGCATCTCCTGCCCTCGCCATCGCCGTCGCATCCGCGGCTGCGCAGCCTTCGCCCGCGGCCAGTGCTGCTTACAACGCCTATCTCCGCTCCGTGGAATTGCGCCTCGCGCGGCAGCACCGGTCCCAGGCAAACTTCCTCGCCAATCTGGTGCCCGGCTCGCCCCGTGATCGCGATCTCCATCGCGGCGCACCGCTCCTTGAAGACCTCTCTCCCGGCTCGTCCGCAATTTCCGGCGCGCTGATTCATCACTGGCGCGCCACCGCATTCATCCCCGGCGCAACCGCCGCTGAATTCGACCGTCTCTTGCGCGACTTTCCCGCCTATCCGCGCATCTTCGCCCCGCAGGTTCAGCGGGTCTGGGTGCTCAACGGCTCAACCAACGGCGCACGCATCACCATGCGCATGCTCCAGCATCATGGAATCACCGTCGTACTCGACGGCACCTTCCGCGTCACCTTTGGCCGGCTGGACGCGCTCCACGCATTCAGCAACTCTGCCAGCACGGCGATCTCTGAAGTTGCATCCGCCGGCTCCGCCCGCGGGCACCGGCTCGCTCCCGCAGCCGACCACGGATTTCTCTGGCGCATGAACACCTTCTGGAGCGCCGAACAGCGCAACGGCGGTCTCTACCTCCAGATCGAATCCGTTTCCCTCACCCGGTCCATCCCCTTCGGGCTCGCCTGGGCCGTCCGGCCTTTCACCCAAAGCATTCCCCGCGACTCGCTCGCCTTCACGCTCAACGCCGCGCGCCGCGCGCTCCAGCCGCCGCATCACGCCGCCGCAGCCTCCGCAATGCCCTCACGCCGCACAGAAAGGAACCCCTCATGACCACTCCCGCATCAGCCGCATCCCCGGGCCGCGCCTTCGCGCACGCGCAACGCATCAATCGCTCGCTCACCGCAACGGCGGAAAAGCGCGTCCTTCTCTGGCTGGCCCAGCGCGCGCCCCGCTGGCTCACGTCAGACCAGCTCACGGCCCTCGGCCTCTTCGCGCAGCTCGCAGCCGGCGCTTTCTTCGCCCTTGCCCGCTTCCATCGCGGCTTTCTCCTCGCCGTCATCGTTTGCCTGGCGCTCAACTGGCTTGGGGACAGCCTGGACGGCACGCTGGCCCGCGTGCGCCGTTTGGAGCGCCCACGCTTTGGCTTTTACGTTGACCACATCGTCGATCTCTTCGGCGCATTCGCACTCATGCTCGGCCTCGGCCTGTCCGGCTTTCTCCACTGGCCCATCGCCGCAGCCATGCTGCTCGCCTTTCTGCTTCTCTCCGCGGAAAGCTATCTCGCCACCTATGCGCTTGCCCGCTTCCAGCTTTCGCAGGGCCTCTTCGGGCCCACTGAAATCCGGATTTTGCTCGCCATCGGCTGCCTCGCTCTTCTCCGCAGCCGCTTCGCCGTTCTCTTCGGCCATCGCATCCTTCTCTTCGACGTCGGCGGCATCGTGGCCTCCATTGTCATGTTCGCCATGGCCCTCCTCACCGCGTTCCGCCACACTGCCGAGCTCTACCGCCAGGAGCCGCTGCCATGAACATGGCCTCCGCGCCCGCAGCTCTCTTTGCGCGCTGGTGCCGGTTCAACCTTGTCGGCGCGCTCGGCATGGTTCTTCAGCTCGCCGTGCTGGCGCTTTTCAATCGTGTCAACGGCGGCAATTATCTGCTTGCCACCGCCGCCGCCGTCGAGCTCACCCTCCTGCACAACTTCGCCTGGCATCTCCACTACACCTGGCTCGACCGCCCCGGTCAATCCTCCATCCCCACCCGGCTATTCCGCTTTCATCTTTCCAACGGCATCGTCTCGCTCGCCGGCAATCTCGCCCTCATGCGCGTTCTTGTTCACAACGCCCGTCTGCCCGTCGTCCCCGCAAACTTTCTTTCCATCCTCGCCTGCTCTCTCGTCAATTTCGCGCTCAGCCACTGCTGGGTCTTCACGCGAACTGCGCCTGCCTCTGCCCAATAAGCCATGCGGCCGCCTTGCCAAACTCCGCAATTTGCCTAGAATGGAGAACGGCCCGCGCCTTTTTGAGCTGCGTTCGAATCGCCCGGAAACCGCAGGCCCGGTGAGGATGCCCGCCACGCCCCAGCCCGCCCAGCCCCAATCCGCCCAGCCATGGACCAAGCTCTGGCCCAGCGCCCATGCCGCGCTTGAAGGCATTCTCCGCGACGGCATGCTGCTGGCCATCGGCGGCTTCGGCCTTTGCGGAATTCCTGAAGCGCTCATCATTGCCCTGCGCGACTCCGGCGTGCGCAATCTCACCATCGCCAGCAACAACGCCGGCGTGGACGACTCGGGCATTGGACTGCTGCTCCAAACTCGCCAGGTGAAAAAAATGATTTCCAGCTACGTGGGCGAGAATGCCGAGTTTGAGCGCCAGTTCCTCGCCGGCGAAGTTGAGGTCGAATTCTGTCCGCAGGGCACACTTGCTGAGCGCATGCGCGCCGGCGGCGCCGGCATTCCCGGCTTTTACACGCGCACCGGCATCGGCACCCTCGTCGCCCAAGGCAAGGAGCACAAGGAATTCGACGGCGTCGCCTATCTTCTTGAGCGCGGCCTCCGCGCCGACGTGTCGCTCGTCAAGGCCTGGAAGGCTGACACCCACGGCAATCTCGTCTATCGCCGCACCGCACGCAACTTCAACCCCCACGCCGCCGCCTGCGGACACATCACCATCGCGGAAGCGGAAATCGTGGTCGCGCCCGGCGAGCTCGACCCCGACGAAATCCACACGCCCGGCATCTTCGTCCAGCGCCTCGTCCACAATCCCCGCCCGGAAAAACGCATCGAGCGGCGAACCACACGGCAGGAGTAGCGTCAGTGCCCTGGTCACGCGATCAAATGGCAGCACGCGCCGCCGAGGAGCTCGAGAACGGCTTCTACGTCAATCTCGGCATCGGCATTCCCACCCTCGTCGCCAACCACATTCCCCGCGGCATCACCGTCACGCTGCAATCGGAAAATGGCCTTCTCGGCATGGGACCGTTTCCGCTCGACTCCGAAGTCGACGCCGACCTCATCAACGCCGGCAAGGAAACCGTCACCTTCGTCCCCGGAGCAGCCATATTCTCCAGTGCCGACTCCTTCGCCATGATTCGCGGCGGCCACATCGATCTCGCCATCCTCGGCGCCATGCAGGTCTCCGAGCGCGGCGACCTGGCCAACTGGATGATCCCCGGCAAAAAAGCCAAAGGCATGGGCGGCGCCATGGACCTCGTCTCCGGCGTACGCCGCGTTCTGGTCGTCATGGAGCACGTGACGCCCACAGGCGAACCCAAGCTCCTGCGCGCGTGCACGCTTCCGCTCACCGGTCAGGGAGTTGTCCACCGCATCATTACTGACCTGTGCGTGCTTGATGTAACAGAATCCGGATTCGTTGCGATTGAATTAGCCGGCGGAGTAACACGCCAGCAGGTCATCGAACGCACCGGCGCAACCATCCGCTTCGCCTGAGCGCTGATCGCGCGCGAGCGGCATCACGCCTTCCAGTTTGGCTTGCGCTTCTCCAGGAACGCCGCAATCCCCTCGGCGAAGTCCTCCGTCTCGCGGGCTCGAGCATTTGCCTCCAATGCCAGCGCGGCAGCGGTCTCCAGCCACGCGCGATTCTGCTCCGCCATCAGCCGCTTCGTCGCGTGCAGCGACTGCGGACTGTTCGCCGCCAGCTTCTCCGCAAGCGCCTGCACGCGTGCATCCAATTCGCCGTCTGCCACCACTTCGTTCACCAGTCCCATCGCATGCGCTTCCGCCGCGTCCAGAATGCGCGCCGTCAGCAGCAGGTCGCGGCTTCGCCTCTCGCCAATCTGCGGCGTCAGATAAGCCGAAACCAGCGCCGGCACAAATCCAATCCGCGCCTCGGTAAACCCAAAGCGCGCCTCCGGCGTGGCCAGCGTAAAGTCGCAGATTGCCGCCAGCCCCGCGCCGCCGGCCATGGCAGCCCCGCGCACTGCCGCAATGGTCGGAATCGGCATTTCATAGAGCGTGCGAAACAGCGTCGCAATCCGCTCCGCATCGGTGCGACGCTCGCTCTCCGCCTGCTCGTGCATCCCGCGCAGCACCGCCAGGTCCAGCCCGGAGCAGAAGGCGCTGCCCGCGCCAGCCAGCACCAGCACCCGCACACTGCCTTGCCTTGCGGTCTCCTCCAGCGCGGCAATCAGCTCCTCCTGCATTGCAGGATTCATCGCGTTGCGGCACTCCGGTCGATTGAGCACAATCGTCCGCACCGGTCCGCGCTCGTACCCCCGCAGCGTCGTGTAGTTCACTCGTTCCTCCCCCGGCTTCTCGCAGTCACTGCGCCCCGGCGCCAAACTCATGCGCAATTTCGGCGCTCATGCGGCTCGGCGCCGCAAGGTCGCCCCACTCCGGCAAATGCGCGCCGCGTTCCTGCAACGCATGCACCAGCATTTCCGTCGCCAGATTGCCCACCAGGGCATCCTGCGCAAAGGGGCAGCCTCCCAGCCCGCCGATGGCGCCGTCAAACCGCCTGCACCCCGCATCATAGGCTGCCTTCACCCGCTCCCCGGCTTCGCCCGGCCGCGCATGCAGGTGTACCCCTGCTTCAAGATCAGGAAATGCGCTATGCACGGCTGCCACAGTCTCCGCAATCTGCCTGGTTGTCGCCACGCCCACCGTGTCCGCCAGCGAAATCACCGTCACGCCCGTCTCCGCCAGCGCACCGCACGCACTCATCACCGCATCCGCGCTCCACGCCTCACCGTATGGATTGCCGAAAGCCATCGACACATAGGCAGCCGTCCCCACACCCGCGCTGCTTGCAGCCGCATGAATCGCCCGCAGCACCCGAAGTGCCTCTGCTTTTGTCTGCCGTTGATTCCGACGCAAAAACTCGGCCGAAATGGAATAAGGGAACCCCAGCGTCCGCACCTTTCCTGTGCCAATCGCCCGCTCCGCGCCTTTTTCATTCACCACGATGCCAATTACTTCCACATCGTCCGGCACATGCAGCATCTCCAGCACGCGCTCTGAGTCCGCCATCTGCGGCACCGCCGCCGGCGACACAAAACTCACCGCGTCCATGTGCCGAAAGCCCGCATCGATCAGCGCCCGCAGATAGGCGGCCTTGCGTTCCGCCGGAATCACCCGCGGCAAGCCCTGCCATGCATCGCGTGGGCACTCGACAATCGTCACCTCGTCGTCCATCCGCTCCTCAGATTCCGCCCTTGCCGCCCGGCTCGCTCATCCGCGCGAGGGATGCACCTTCAAAATCTCCCGCGAAATCACCATCCGCTGAATCTCGCTCGTCCCCTCGCCAATCGTGCACAACTTCACGTCGCGATAAAACTTCTCCGCCGGATAATCCTTGATGAATCCGTAACCGCCGAAGAGCTGCACCGCCTCATTGCACAGGTGTACCGCCACCTCGCTCGCAAACAGCTTGGCCATGGCAGACTCCCGCGTCACCGTGCGGCCCGCATCCTTCAGCACCGCCGCGCGCTGCGTCAGCAGCCGCGCCGCATCCAGCTCCGTCGCCATGTCCGCCAGCTTCCACTGGATGCCCTGGAACTCCGCGATCGCCTTGCCAAACTGCCGCCGTTCCTTCACATACTTCAGCGCCGCATCCAGCGCGCCGCGGCCAATTCCCAGCGACAGCGCGGCAATCGATATTCTCCCTCCATCCAGCACGCGCATCGCGTCGATAAAACCCTCGCCCTCGGCGCCCAGCAAATTCTCCGCCGGAATCTCGCAGTCCTCAAAGATCAGCTCGCTCGTGTCGCTCGCCCGCAGCCCCAGCTTGTTTTCCTTCTTGCCCGGCCGAAAGCCCTTCGTGCCCTTCTCCACCACGAACGCCGAAAGCCCATGCGTTCCCTTGCTCCTGTCCGTCACCGCAATCACCACCGTCACGTCGGCATAGTGCCCATTGGTGATGAATGTCTTGTTTCCGTTCAGCACGTAGCGGTCGCCCTTGCGCTCCGCCATGGTTCGCGCATTGCTCGCGTCCGATCCCGAGCCCGGCTCCGTCAATCCCCACGCCGCCAGCCACTCTCCCCTCGCCAGCCGCGGCAGATATTTCTTCCGCTGTTCCTCATTGCCCGCCAAAAAAATATGATTCGTTCCCAGCGAATTGTGCGCGGCCAGCGTCAGCCCAATCGACCCATCCACAGCCGACAGCTCCTCAATTGCCAGCACATAATCCACATAGCCAAGCCCCGCGCCGCCGTATTCAGCAGGAATGATGATGCCAAGCAATCCCATCTCGCCCAGCTTCTTCACCGTCGCCATCGGGAACTCGCTCTTTTCGTCCCACTCCAGTACGTGCGGCGCAACTTCGCGCGCGGCAAACTCCTGAATCTCCCGCCGCAGCAGTTCCTGCTCCTCGGTCAGCACAAACGGATACAAGCTTTCCACGGTCTCCAACGCAACGCCCATCGATTCGCTCCTTGGTTCCCTCGAAATTCCCTTGCCGGCCCGCATTCCGCCTCTTCTGATGCTGCTCTCCGATTGCGGATGCAGCAAGCGGCATTCTCAGGTCTGCATCACGCCCGGATTGAAGCGCGGAATCTCCGTGTTGTGCGCGCATGCTTCCAGCGCCGTCATCAGCACATCGCGCGTCTTCGCCGGATCAACAATCGCGTCAATCCACAGCCGCGCAGCGCCATATCGCGGATCGGCCTGCCGCTCGTACGTCGCCACAATCTCCTCGTGAATCGCGGCCTTCTCCGCATCCGTCAGCACTTTTCCGCCGCGCTCCAGTTGCCGCGCGCGCACCTCGGTCAGCGTCGCCGCGGCCGATGCGCCGCTCATCACCGCGTACCGCGCCGTGGGCCACGCAAAAATGAATCGCGGATCATACGCCTTGCCGCACATCGCATAGTGCCCCGCGCCAAAACTGCCGCCCACAATCACCGTAATCTTCGGCACCACGCTCGTGCTCACCGCCGTCACCATCTTCGCGCCCGCGCGAATAATTCCCGACCACTCCGCATCCTTGCCCACCATAAAGCCGTTCACGTCATGCAGAAATATCAGCGGCGCCAGGTTCTGGTTGCAGTCCATCATGAAGCGCGCGGCCTTCTGTGCGCCCTCGGTGTAAATCACGCCGCCCACTTCAATCCGCTTGGCCCCCGCCGCAGGCCCCATCGCCACCGTCTGCATCTGGTTCAGCTTCTGGTTGGCCACAATGCCCACCGCGCGCCCGCCAATCCGCGCATAGCCGCACAGCACCGTTCGCCCAAACTCCGCCTTGTACTCGTCAAACTCGCTGCGGTCCACAATGCGCGCAATCACCTCGCGCATCTCGTACGCATTGGTCGCGCCCGGCGCCGGGTCCATCAGTCCATACACATCCTCCGCCGCGTACGCCGGACCATCCGTCGCGGCATCGAACGGCACGCGCGAAAACGCCTGCCCATTTCCCGGCCGCTCGCCCAGCTTGTCCACCAGGGATCGCATCCGCTTGAGGCAGTGCGCATCGTCCGGCTCCTTGAAGTCCACCGTGCCTGAGACCTCCGCGTGCATCGCCGCGCCGCCCAGGTCCTCAGCGCTTGTCTTCTGTCCAATCGCCGCCTGCACCAGCGACGGTCCCGCAAGAAACAATCCTGAACCCTCGGTCATCAGCACCGTATCGGTCATCACCGGCAAATACGCGCCTCCGGCCACGCACATGCCCAGAATCGCCGTCATCTGCGGAATCCCCATCGCGCTCATCACTGCGTTGTTGCGAAAGATCCGCCCAAAATCATCCGTATCCGGAAACACATCCTCCTGCAGCGGCAAAAACACGCCGGCTGAATCCACCAGGTAGAGCGTCGGCAGCCGGTTCTCCATGGCAATCGTCTGCGCGCGCAAAACCTTTTTTGCCGTCATGGGAAAGAACGCGCCGGCCTTCACCGTTGCATCATTCGCAATCACCACGCACAGCCGCCCGCACACGCGCCCCAGTCCCGTTACCGCGCCCGCGCCCGGCGCGCCGCCATACTCCTCATACATTCCATGCGCCGCCCACAGCCCAAGCTCCAGCAGTTCCGTGCCCTCATCCAGCAGCAGCTTCAAACGCTCGCGCACCGTCAGCCGATGCTTCTTGTGCTGGGCGTCAATCGCCTTCTCGCCGCCACCCTGCTCAATCTCCCTTTCGCTCGCGCGCAATTCCGCCAGCAGCTTCCGCAGTGCCTCACGGTTGGCCCTCGCCTTCGTGGATTCCCGATCCATCTCCGACTGCAATCTGTTCTCCATCGTCATCCGTCCTGCCCGTCCATCCCTTCCCGTCCATCCCTGCCTCGTCCGCCCTTGTGCGGAACCGCCGAATATAGCATTCTTTCGCCTCTTCGCGCCATTCGCCGCCCTTGGCCACACGCTATACTCTGAGAGTTCCCGCTCTGCCGCTGCCCGCATGTCCGCGCTTGAATTCACTCTCGTCGTCTGGGCCGTCGCCGCTGTCGCCGGCTTCC
This sequence comes from Occallatibacter sp., assembly GCA_035763705.1. Classification (GTDB taxonomy): domain Bacteria; phylum Acidobacteriota; class Terriglobia; order Terriglobales; family Acidobacteriaceae; genus Telmatobacter. The sequence continues at coordinate 18,202 of DASUAU010000027.1, forward strand.
TCGGCGCGCTCACCGGCCTCGGTGGCGGTGTCGTCGTCGTTCCCGTGCTCGCGCTTGTTCTCGGCGTCGACATCAAGTACGCCATCGGCGCCTCCCTCGTCTCCGTCATCGCCACCTCCTCCGGCGCCGCTGCCGCGTATGTCAAGGAGGGCTTCTCCAACATACGCATCGGCATGCTGCTGGAGATTGCCACCACCATTGGCGCGGTCTTCGGCGCCTATCTCGCCGCCTTCACCAGCACCCACATTCTCGCCATCATCTTCGGCCTGGTGCTCTTGCAGTCCGCATGGCAGTCCTTCGCCGGCTCCCAGCATGACCATGAAGCGGTCATCCAATCCGACCGCCTCTCCCGCTTTTTTCGCCTCGGCGGCGACTATCCCGTCCACGACAAGCGCCAGGAATACGGCGTCCAAAACGTTCCCACCGGCTTCGGCCTCATGTTCGGCGCGGGCGCGCTCTCCGGCCTGCTCGGCATCGGTTCCGGCGCCGTCAAGGTCATCGCCATGGACCGCGCCATGAAGATTCCCTTCAAGGTCTCCACCACCACCAGCAACTTCATGATCGGCGTCACCGCCGCCGCCAGCGCCGGCGTCTATCTCAGCCGCGGTTATATTGATCCCCGCGTCGCCATGCCCGTCATGCTCGGCGTCCTCACCGGAGCCTTCCTCGGCACCCGCGTCCTCGTCCAAGCCCGCGTGCGCACCTTGCGCATCGTCTTCGCCGTCGTGGTTTTTACGCTCGCCGTTGAAATGATCGTCAACGGATTCCTGGGAAAGGTCTAGCGCGCATGGATGATCGGCACCTTGAGAACATCATCGGCAATCTGCTTCGCGCCGGCGTCCTGCTGGCCGCGGCCGTCGTCCTCTCCGGCGGAGTCCTTTACCTTTTCCGCTTTCATGCACAGCCCGTGCATTACGGAGTCTTCGCGCCCGGCGGAGCTGAGGTGCGCACGTTGCCCGGCATCTTCCGCTCCGCACTGCACGGCAACAGCCAGGGCCTGATGCAATTTGGCCTGCTCCTGCTCATCGCCACGCCTGTTGCCCGCGTGGCCATGGCCTTGGCCGGCTTCGCGCTGGAGCGCGACCGCATGTATGTTGTCGTAAGTCTTATCGTGCTCGGCGGGCTTCTCTTCAGCCTCATGCACGCAGGCTAAAGCAATTCCTCAGGCTCCGCCCTTGCCGATATCCATCGACGGCGCCATCGGATTCCGTTCATCAATGTAGGCTTCGATGCACTTCTCCAGAATTCCCTTGGCCTCCAGGATGAACTCCACCGCATCGCGTCCCGCCCCGCGGCCGCCCGCATTCGGCGTCACATAGTGAGCCGCGGCCTTCACCTGCGCCCGCGCATTCGCCACCGCCACCGCCAGGCCGCATGCGCGCATCACCGGCAGGTCAATCACGTCGTCGCCCACATACGCAATCTCCTCCAGCGTCACGCCCTCCTTCGCCATAATCTCCCGCACCGCTTCCATCTTGAACGACTGCCCCATGTAGACGAACTCCAGCTTCAGGTCGCGCGCCCGTAGCGCCACCGTTTCGCTGATCCGTTTGGTAATGATCCCGCACTTCATTCCGCCCAGCCGCGCCAGTGAAATCGCCGTCCCATCGTGCGCGTGGTAGCCCTTGGCCTCCACCATCGTCGTGGACTGGATGCCGAATCCTGCCTCGCCGTCCTTCTCCGCCAGCCCCGGATGCGCCTCCGCGCCGCTCGGCGCCGGCACCAGCCAGATGCCTCCGTCCGTCAGCACTCCGTCCACGTCAAAAAGAACAATCCTGATGCGCCGCGCGCGCTCTTCAGCGGAAATCGTCATGGCACCATTCTACCCGCGACACAACCCGCGCCCATCCGCGACAATAGCCGCATGGACTCGAAGCCTTCCTCCGGCATCACCGGCTCCGCAACCCCGCTTGCGCCGGAGGACTATTACTTTGAAGGACTCTGCATGGTCTTCACCGCCGCCTACCATCTCAAGCGCGGTTCCTGCTGCAACTCCGGCTGCCGCCACTGCCCTTACCGGCCTGCGGAAGGCGAAGCAGCAGCGCCCGGTAATGCCGCGGGCTGAGCCGCCGGCGGCGTCACCAGCACCGCAAACCGCGGAAACGCAAAGCTCCCCGCCGCATCGTCAATCACATTCAGTTGGCAAATGTACTGGCCCGGCTTCAGCTCGCTCAGCGGCACGTCCAGTTCCATCGCCACCGCACCCCGCCCCTCCACGTTGATCGTCCGCGCCCGCACCAGCCGCGTCTCATACACCTTCACCCGACCCCGCATCAGCTCCAGGCTGCTCAGCACGTCCACGCCCGCCTTTTCGTCCTTCTGGTGCTTCTCCGGCAGCTTCGCATGCTCCGGGTCATACACCTCGTAGAGCAGATACATGTGCTGGTTCTGCCGAAAAACATGGCTGATGTTCGGCACATATTCCTCTCCGTCGCGCACCAGCGGATCCACCTGCTTGCTTGGCCGCCGCTGGCTGGCCAGCACAATCGAGCTCATCTTCAGCGGCATCTTCTTCATCTCCGGCAGGGTAATGTCCGCCTCAAACGAGCCCATCTTCCCCGTCTCGTTCTCCCGCACCACAAACTTCAGGTGATACTTGCCCGGCGGCAGATTGAAGCTCGTCGTGTACTCGATATTCTTCTGCCGCGCATCTTCCGCTGCATCCAGATTCAGCTTCACCGTCTGCCGCGCCTGCCCAATCTGCCGCTTCGCCGCGTCCAGCACCTCGCCAAGAATGTCCAGCGTGGCCTTGTCCTTGTCGCCGCCCTTCACGAACGGAATCTGCGAGCCCGGCACCAGCAGTGAAACCGGCGCATAATAGCGGTTCTCCTCCAGCCGAAAGTACGCCGCGTCCAGATACACCGCCATATCCGTCGCCGGCAAATCGCTCGCCAGCTCATCCTGCAATTGCTGCTCGCGGTCCTCGCGGTTCGAATGCCGAAAATCCGCCGGCGCATAATAGCCATGCCGGTATTCCAGCTTCACGTCCTTCCGGCCAACCTTGATCGTCAACCTGCGATACTTCCCGTCCCGCGCCGGATTTGTCGAGTGAAAACCAATCGCGTAGTAGGCTGAAGTATCGTGCTGCACCTGCGCAAAGGCCGGCGCAAAATCATTCGAGTCGAGAAACGCCTTTCCGCCCGTGTCCGAGCTCAGCGTCGCCATCACTTCCTGCGTGTCGAAGTTCCCGTTCATGCTGTTCGCAAGCGCGCCGCCGTTGTAGGCGCCTGTTCCGCGCAGGCTTCCCGTCGATGCATCGCCCAGCGCCGTCACCGTCTGCAATCCCCGCGTATCCACGCTGTAAATCGCAAGATTCGCGCGCACTGCCGCATTGATGGCCGCCCGCAACGACGCCTGGTTCTCAATGCCATCGCGGGAAATGCCGCCGGAAAAATAAAGCAGTGACTTCTTTTCCGTGATTCCAGAAAGTGACTTGGCAATCGTCTTCAGAGCAAACAGCTCACGGTCCGTGTTGATGTCGTTGTACTCGCTCTCGTCCGGCGTGTAGGCCGTCGTATCCTCCACCTGGTTCGAGTCCGCCGTCGCGCCCGCCGCAAAGCCCTGCCCCTCGGTCCCGTTGTACGCGCCCACCTCGCGAATCAGCGCCTGCTTGTCCGCCGTAAAATCCTGGTCCACGCTCAGCGTGTCTCCCAGCGAAACCAGCGCCACCAGATCCGCCGGACCCATCTTCGTCCGCAAAAACTGCTGCGCCGCCGCCACGCTCCTGTCCAGATCCTCGGGCTGCATCGACGTCAAATCGAAGAACAGCACAATCAGCCTGTGGTCGCGCATCTGCTCGGGCCCGGCCACCGCCACGCCGTTCGCGCCCTTGGTGCCCTGCGCCAGCCCGCTCACCGTCGCCTCGTTCAGCCGTGCCGCCATCTCCACGCTCTCAAAGTCGAAGGCTGAAATGCGCTGCTTCTTTCCGTTTTCATACACCGTAAAGTCGCTTGCCTTCAACCCCCGCACCAGCTCCCCGGTCTTTGCATCGCGCACCACCACATTCGTCAGCACCAGGTCGGCATTCACCTTCATCGTGTAGCCGCCCTGCCCCGTCTGCTGCACCTGGCCCATGCCGGACTGCGGCGTGCCCTGCGCCTGCGCCAACGTCATCGCCAGCGCCATCGCCAGCGCCAGCGCCATCATCACCGGCGCGGCCGTCATTCGCATTGTCCAGGCTCTCGTCACAACTTTCCTTCCGCTCACTCCGCCGCTCAGAACCGGAACCGCGCAACAAAGTTGAACGACCGCATCGCGCCCGTCGAAGTCACCTGCCCAAAGGTCCGTGAATCCGGGCTCGTGTCCACGCCCGAATACTGCACGGTGTTGAAGACGTTCGTCGCCGTCGCCCTCACTTCCATGCTCCGCGTATCGCCCAGTTGCATCGTCTTTGAAAGCGTCATGTCGTTCTCCACCGTCCCCGGCCCCGAAATCGAATTCCTCGACGCATCGCCGTAAACGTATCCGCCGGCCTTCGCGCCCGGCGCTGTAAACGCCGCCGTGTTGAACCACTCTCCCAGCGATCCCGCACCCGCCGTCAGCGACACGCCCGGCACCCTGTCCGGCCGCAGCGTTCCCGCCGTGCCGCGCACCACGTCCGCGGCGGAAGCCGCATAGCGCGGCGTCAACGGCGCCCCCGTCGCAAACGTAAAATCCCCTGAGATCGAAAATCCCTCAAAAATGTGCGCGGCCTTCCCCGTCGTAATCCAGTGCTTGTCCTGCCCGAAAGGCAGCTCATACAAATACCGCCCGCTCACTTTGTGCCGCTGGTCAAAGCTCGAATTCCCTTCTTCCGCGCCAAGATCCTGCCAGTTCTGCGCCACCACGGTGGACGTTCCGCCCACTGAGCCCGCGTCGTCAATCGAGTGTGAATACTGATAATCCGCGCCCAGGGCCAGCCCGTTGCGCAGCCGCTTGTTCAGCCGCAGTGTGCCCGCGTTGAATTTTGAAAACGCCGCCGCCTGCTCGTAGTTGAACAGCACGCCGGAGTAACTCGTTCCATCCGGCGCGCGCCCCGGCGCGCTCGTAATATCCAGGTGATTGCCCTTCGACCCGTTGTAGCCCAGGTTCATCACCACGCCCCACGGAAGCGCCTTCTGCACATCCAGGTTCCACACCTCAACATAGGGCAGCGTGTAATGCGGGTCCACCGCATAGTCGCCCGTCGCGGCCGGCGCGGGAAATCCATCGGCCAGCGTCAGCGCGCCCACCGTCGACGCCTGGTTCGTCTGCTCGTTTGCAAACGGCGGCTCATGCGCCATCGTCGTCGCAAACGTTGCGTACTGGCTGTTCGTAAAGTTCATGCCAAAGCCCGCGCGCACCACCGTATCCTTCGGCAGCCGCACCGCAATCCCCACGCGCGGCGCAATGCCCAGCCGGAAGGGAAATACCAGCGCATCCGGCAGATTGCCGCTGAACGGCCCCGCCTGGCCCGCCTCCACCTCGGCCGCCTGCGTAAAACCTCCCGTCGCATTTGTATCCACAAACGCCAGGTGGTTCGACTTCTCCGTATACGGCGCGAAAAACTCATAGCGCACGCCGTAGTTCAGCGTCACATTCGACCGCGCCCGCCAGTCGTCCACCGCATACAGATCAAAAACGTTCTCGCGCAGATAGCTCTTCGTCACCGCCGCGTCAATGGATGTCTCCTGCGCCTCGCCCAGCAGAAAATCCCCCAGCGCAGACCCCGTGTAGCTTCCCGTAAAGTAGAACGTCCCCGTCGAATTCGAGCCGCCCAGAAAATCGTGATGCACCCTGCGATAATCGCCGCCAAAACGCATGTAATGCTTCCCGCGCATCCAGCTCAGCGTCTCTGAAATCGAAATCGTCTGCTGCACGCTCAGGTTCGGTTGCTGCTGGCTCAGCCCGGAAAACTCGCTCAACACCACGTTCGGCACGCCATAGTTCAGCGGACTCGCATTCAGCGCCGCGCCACCCGGCCCCAGAATCCCGCTCCCGGTCGCAATGTCCGTCCCGTTCGTAAAAAAATTCGTCGTCCGGCTCGAGCTCCGGTTCCACCCCGCGTTGAAAATGCTCGTCAGCTTGTGATAGCTGACCGTATAGCCCGCCTGCACCGAGTCCGAATCGCTCGAATTCTTTCCGCCCAGCTCCGGAAACAGATTCACGTCGTCGGCCGCCGCGTGGCTCCAGTTGTAGTTCAGGTGAATGCTCTGTGTCAGCTTCTGCGCCCCGCCAAAAAGCGCCCGAAACATGCCGAATGGCGTGCCACCCGAGCCCAGTCCGCGCATGTAGCGCACGCCGCCCCGCGTCGAGTTCGACTGCTGCGTTGTCAGCAGCCGATAGTTCTGCGTCGCATTCGCCACGTTCGGCTCGGGGAAAAACTTCAGCAGCGCCACCGCCTGCCGCACCGGCGTAATCGCCGTCGCCAGCCCCGGAATCTCCCCGGAGCGCTCGGCGTCCGTCGGCACCGTGCCGTACTCGTTCACCGGAGTCGAGCTGCGCTGCCCAAAGATCGACAGAAACACCGTGTCCTTGCCGCTTGGCTTCGTCACGCCCGGCAGATAGGGCGCGCTGATCAGCACCACGCCGAAACGGTTCGTCCCAGACGCCGGCTGCCCCGTCGATTGCCCGTGCAGAGAGAACGGATCCGCATTGATCGCCGAATTGCTTCCCGTCCAGAAAATCGCTCCATGCGGCTGCCCTGGATTGAACCGCCGGAAGTTCCTCCGCCCGCCAAACCCTCCGCCAAATCCGCCGCCGCGTCCAAAGCCCCCGGTGCGAAAATTCCCTCCCCCGCCGCCGAACTGCGAACGCAGTGTTTCGGCCATCTCCCGCATACGATCCATGTCCATGCCCGCCAGCGGACTCACCGCGCCGGCCTCTCCGCTGATGGCCACCGAATCCCCGCTGAAATCCGAGTTCCCCGCAATCGACGGCAGCGCCGCGCCCGCATCCCCGCCCCCGCCCTGCGGCTCCGCGCCCGCCTGCATCGCATTCATCAGGCTCAGGCTCTGCGCCCCGTTCCCGGCCATCTGCTCAATCGCCTGCATCGCCTGCCCGGCCTGTCCCACGCCGGCTTCCTGCTGCGCGCTCGCGGCCGCCGCGCGCGAGGCCAGCAGCAGATCAAAGTCCACCGTCCGGTCACGCCCCGTCCCATTCAGCAGGGCCTCCTGGTCGCCCGGAGCAAACGCCGCAAACGCCGTCCGAATCACATACCGCCCATCGCCCGGAATCTTCAGCCGCCATGCGCCCGTCACGTCCGTCGTGGTCGCGTACTTCTTGCCCGTCAGCGTGTTTTCGGCCGTCACCGTCACGCCCGGCAGCGGCGTCTTGCCGCTCCTCACCACGCCGTGCAGCACGCCGCCCTGCGCCGCCACGCTTGTTGTGGATGCCGCGCCCGCGGCCGCCTGCGCGGGGCTCTCGGCCGCACCAGCAGCCGCGCTTTGGGCATGCGCTCGCCCGGCAGCCATCGCCACCGCCAGCGCAACCGCCCACACCATTCCCGCTCGACGCATTGCTTCTCCCAGACTCTCGACCCCGTACTTGCACAGACGTTCCCCACCCCGCGAAGGTTTACGGCATGGCTCTGCAAGAAACACAGCCAACGCTCAAAACATCATCTGGATAAGCTTCAGAGCATAGGCCATCAGGGTATGTCCGAGTGGTTTTCAAATTGAAAGAGCAGGTTTTGTAGGTACGGCATCTCGCACCGGCTACCATCAATTTCGGCCGGGCGGTACCGGAACCTCCGCACATCCTCGACAATCTCGTGGAGGTTGTCCGCGTCCATGACATTGACTACCTCCAATTCCCGAATTTCGCCCTTGCGGTCCAGAACGCCCATAAACTGGATTGCCGCGTCGTGATGAAGCGGTAACTCGGCAAAAGGGTCGTTCAATCGTTGGGGAGGGCGATCCACTTTAAAGAGTGGCCTGAGCGTCATGCCCGGCTCAGCCCTGGAAATGGGCAAATCGAAGTAGGCCGGATTGGTCGTGCCTGCCGGTGCAATGGACACATCTGCAATGAGCAGATCTCTGTCAGGATCGCCTCGCTTCATCCCCGGTGCCTGAACCATAATCTTCCGCGGGACTGCCTTGCCTGCAAAGGCAGTATCGTTTTGCCAACTGATTGTGAGGCCGTAAACACGCTCAAAAACCAGCAGTCCTTGCGGCAAGAAAAAGTATCGGTAATAGGTGCTGAACTGCTCGGAAGGCGATGCCCTTGCGGTCGCGACTACAAGATTGACGCCTCGCACAGTGGCTTGACCAACAGACCAGTGCCTGTCACGGTATGCATCTGATTCGCGTGAAAGTAACTCTCGAGGTATGGGCTCCAAAAGTGTCGAGAGCAGCAACAGAACGCGGCTGGGCTCGTAGTCGGACGTGGCCTGCATCTTGCGCCCCTTGTCTGACTCCACTTCCACAGCGTGGTAGCTGCCAAACGTCACCTCCCGCCGCCAGTGGTGCGGAGCGAGCCAAGTCTCCTCATAAACTCCATCACCAGTTAGGATTTGCGGCTTTTCTTTGGGGCCAAGAACCTCGTCGCCAGGAAACGCATGGAAGGTCACCTTCATGTGAAAGGGCAGCGAACCCGGCATCCGCAGATTCATCTGGTCCTGGGCGCGTTGGAACCAGCCAAGGGCAGTTTTGGGCTCCGCCGCTGACCCCTTGGTAGCCGGTCTCTGCGAATGCGCAATTGGCAGAGCCAGGAAGACCCCGAACGCAAACATCATTGCTCCCCGCCCATCTGTGCAATGCATGGGTACCCCCTGTGCCCAACCTACGACGATACACCTCCACTTACGATTCGCCTGGCATCATGTCTCGACAGGTCGGGCTGTCGTCCGTCAAGCCTTCCCGATTCTGCGTATCATCCCGTACACTGCTGCGCAGGATGGAAGTTCAAATCTCTGTACCTAACCAACCCATCCTTCCAACCCCCATCGAGGTCGCCCATGAAATCCTTCCGCCCGCTCGCTCTTGCCGCCACCGCACTTCTCGTCGCCGCCTTCGCGCTGCCCGCGCGCGCCCAGCAGCATGTCACCTTCCCCAGCGGCAGCGGCACTGGAGAGGGCGTCCTCTATCTGCCGCACACCCCCGGCCCGCATCCGGCCATCGTCGTCATCCACGAGTGGTGGGGCCTCACCGGCTGGATTAAGCAGCAGGCCGCCGGTTACGCGGCCCACGGTTACGTCGCCCTCGCCGTCGACCTCTATCACGGCCAGGTCACCAGCGACCCTGAAGTTGCCCACGAGCTTTCCCGCGGCCTGCCCCAGGACCAGGGCATCCGCGACCTCGTCTCCGCCGTCCGCTTTCTCAAGGCCCGCAAGGACGTCGACCCCCATCGCATCGGCGCAGTAGGCTGGTGCTTCGGCGGCGGTTACGCCCTCGAGCTCGCCATTGCCGACCCCACGCTCAAAGCCGTCGCCGTCAACTACGGCGCGCTGGCCACCAGCCAGTCCGACCTCGACCGCATCCATGCCGCGCTGCTCGGCAACTTTGGCGCGCTCGACCGCGGCATTCCGCCCCCAGCCGTCCACACCTTCGTCGATTCCATGCACGCCCTCGGCAAGTCCGTTGACGTAAAAATCTATCCTGACGCCGGACACGCCTTTGAGAATCCCGACAACAAAATGGGCTATCGCCCCCAGGACGCAGCCGACGCTCTGGCCCGCATCGACAGCTTCTTCGCCGCTCACTTGCAGTAACCTTCGTGCGCCGGGGCAAAATTCCCCCTTGCATTTCCCGTTACGGCATGTTAACTCTCAAGCCAATAACTCCCTGGTAGCTACCGCAAGAGTAACGGCGGCAAGCGCCCCACAGGACCTCCCCATGATGAAAATCGGCACCACCATTCGTGCGCACCGCCTTCAGAAAGGCCTTTCCCAGGGCGACATCGAAAAAAAGACGGGCCTTCTTCGTTGCTACCTCTCTCGTGTTGAAAACGGGCACACCGTCCCCTCGCTGGACACGCTCTCAAAAATCGCCGTCGCGCTTGACATGCCCATCGCCCAGTTTTTTACCGAGGAATCCTCCGGCCGCCAGTTCACCACCCAGCGGCTCACCGACGACGAGCTTCGCTTCCTCACGCAGATTCGCCGTTACTCTACGAACCTGAACGAAAGCGACCGCAAGCTGCTGCTGGCTATGGTCAAAAAGTTCGCCGCCACTGCCGTGCGCTAGCCGCGCCGGGCGGCGGAGCTTCTCCTGGAAGGCGCATCAGTGCGCCTCCTTCCCCTTTCGGAGGTCGGCGGCTCTTCAGCCGTGCAGCGGCGCACGCACGCCCGCAACCACTGACAGGTAGTAGCTGAACAACACCAGAATTCCCGTCACCATCGTCATGGCCCATGCCAGCCGCGTCCGGAACAGCCCCCGCGATGAGCCCAGCCGCGGCACCATCGGCAAGGCAAACAAAAGCCCGCACAGGAATCCGCCCAGGTGCGCCATGTTGTCCACCAGAATTCCCGACCCGATCACGCTCGTTCCCACGTTGATTGAAAATCCCAGCACCAGGTTGATGCCCGCAAAGTAAATGACTGAACGGCGAATCCTTTTCAGCTCGCCCGGCGGCACCGGCAGCCGCGGCGACTTCAGCAGCACAATCAGCGCCCCTGCAATGCCAAACACCGCGCCTGAGGCGCCCGCTCCCGCCGGAAACACCGAAATCATGTGATACCGGTGCCACTCCGGGAGGAACTGCCACCAGTTCACCAGCGTCGAAAGCAGATTTCCCGCCGCGCCTGTCAGCAGATAGACGGCAATCAGCCCAGTCGAGCCCATCACCGGCTCGGCCAGGTCCGCCAGCGCCCACAGGCACCACATGTTCAACCCGATGTGCAGAATGCCCACGTGCACAAACATCGCCGTCACAATCCGCCACCATTGCCCCGCGTAGAGCACCAGTCCGGCGTTGTCCGCACCCCAGTGGGTAATCTGCGCCACGGTGGGCAGCGTCGCGCTCACGTGGTTCATCACCATCGCCAGATAAACCGCAACGTTGATGCCCACCAGCAGATATTTCGCAAAGAAGGTCGCTCTGCGCCGGCGCACCGGCCGCCGCACCGTGTAGCCTGAGTCCGGCGGCAGAAACTCCGGGTCGTGGCTGCCGGCCACGCGGGCCACGCGCGGTTCCGCCATCGGTGCAACGCTCATCGGCGTGGAGCCGGGATCGCTTCCCATAACTCTCATCGTACTCGATTTGCAACTGCTTCGCCCGCTGCCGCACCGCGCCGTCTCAACCCGCGAAAATCCTCGTGCGCCCCGGGTTGTACCCTGTTTCCAGGCCCTCTTCGTCCGTAGCGGCTCCCTCCGCCTCGGCAATTCCGTGGGGACCAAACAAGGAGCAACCGGGTGAGCAAGGAAGTGCCGATTCGGCGTGCGTTGTTGAGCGTGACTGACAAAACCGGACTCGTCGATCTCGCCAAAGTCCTCTCCGGCTTCGGTGTCGAGCTTGTCTCCACCGGCGGCACCGCCCGCGCCCTTCGTGACGCAGGTCTCGCCGTCCGCGACATCAGTGACCTCACCGGCTTTCCTGAGATGCTCGACGGCCGCGTCAAAACCCTCCATCCTCTCGTCCACGGCGGACTCCTTTACGTCCGCGGCAACGCCGGGCACGAGGCCGCCATCGCCGCACACGCCATCCAGCCCATTGATATGGTCGTCGTCAATCTCTACGCATTCGAGAAAACCGCAGCCCAGCCCGGCGTCGCCTTCGGCCATCTCATCGAGAACATCGACATCGGCGGCCCTTCCATGGTCCGCTCCGCAGCCAAAAATTTTGAGAGCGTCGCCATCGTCACCCGCACCGTCGACTATCCCGCGCTCATTCGAGAGCTGCAATCCACCCACGGCTCTCTCAGCCGCGAAACCCGCTGGCGGCTTGCCAAACAGGCCTTTGCCCTCACCTCGGCCTATGACTCCGCCATCGCCAACACCCTTGAGCAAATCGGAACCGGGGCCCCCAGAGACAGGTCTTCGTCGCTGGGGAGTGAAGCACCGGAGCCTGAAGCCCCCGCCGCGCCCGACACAACCGCGCTGCCCGCCACGCTCCGCATCAACCTGCCCCTCGCCCAGTCCCTCCGCTACGGCGAAAATCCCCATCAGCGCGCCGCGCTCTACAGTGACGGCACGGGCCTTGGCATCGCCGGCGCCAGCCAGCTTCAAGGCAAGGAGCTCAGCTTCAACAACCTTGTCGATCTCGAAGCCTGCTGGGAGCTCGTCCGCGAATTCAGCGAGCCCATGGTCGCCATCATCAAGCACACCAACCCCTGCGGCGCGGCCACCGGCGCAACCGTCGCCGAGGCCTACACCAAGGCCCTCGCCTGCGATCCCGTCTCCGCCTTCGGCTCCGTCATCGGCATCAACCAGCCCGTCGATGCCGCCGCCGCCGAGGAAATCGCCAGGCTCTTTGTCGAGGCCATCGCCGCGCCCTCCTTCACGCCCCAGGCCCGTGAGCGCTTTGCCGCCAAAAAGAATTTGCGTCTCGTCGAAGTCCAGCCCGCGCCCGTCCGGCCTGTCGTCAAGCACATCTCCGGCGGCCTGCTCTTGCAGGATGCTGACACCGGCCGCGTCACTGAGGGCGAGCTCGACGTGGTCACCTGGCGGCCGCCCACCGCCGACGAGCTGCGCAGCCTGCTCTTCGCCTGGCGCGTCTCCAAGCACGTCAAATCCAACGCCATTGTCTACGCCCGCAACGGCCAAACCCTCGGCATCGGCGCCGGCCAAATGAGCCGCGTGGACGCCGCCCGCTTCGGCGCGCAAAAGGCCGTCCTGCCGCTCCTGGGCTGCGTCGCCGCCTCTGACGCCTTCTTCCCGTTCCCTGACGGTCTTGAGGCCGTCGCCGCTGCCGGAGCCACTGCCGTCATCCAGCCCGGCGGCTCGGTCAAGGACCAGGACGTCATCGCCGCCGCTGACAAACTCGGCCTCGCCATGGTCTTCACCGGCATCCGCCACTTCCGCCACTAGCGCAAAATCCGAGGCGCTTTGCCCCGGAACGGCAACCCGGAAAAGACCTCATGGGGCATACACTCCCGGATTTTGCCCGAGTGCTGGCATCCATCTGCGCATCAGGCGCTTGCCGCGGCGTCTTCGCCCTGTTTCACGGCCGGCTTCAGTTGCATCACGGGTGTCTTCTGTAACCCGCGCACCGGAAAATCCCGCATTCTCCCCCGCCTCTGCGACCAATCAACGGTAAAATCGTCTGTAGAAGCAGGCGGATTGGCCCGGCCATCCGCGCTGCCGTCTTTTCGGTCCCCGGGATGCTGCGCACGCTCGTCCTTCGGCTCGAAAGACACGGAAATCCCCGTAATGATGATTGCTAATCGCCAACGTTCGTTTCTTTACCTCTCCTCGGCCGCGCTCTCGCTCCTCCTGCTGCCCGCGCTCCACGCACAAATCGTCGGTGCGCCCTCCGCTCCCGCTGCGCCCGCTTCCACACCTTCCGCGCAGGCCCCGGCGGCTTCGGCTTCCTCGGCGCCTGCGCCCAGTGAGGCGGATCGCGCCAAGGCTTATTTCCACGCAGCCCTGGCAGGCGTGGATGAAGAGCAGGCCATTGACTCCGGCAGTATGGAGTACATCACCCGCGCCATCGAGGAGTACAAGAACGCCCTCAACGCCGACCCCAACTCGCCCGAGCTCAATCTCGCGCTCGCTGATCTCTATTACCGCGTCGGCAAGGCCGGCGATGCTGAAGCCACGGCCCGCGGGCTGCTTAAAGTCGAGCCCAACAACGTTCAGGCGCACAAGCTCCTGGGCCGCATTTATCTTCGCCAGCTCAGCGAGTCGCAGAACTCCGTCTCTTCCTCTTCGCCCAGCGGCAACCCGCTTGACCAGGCCATCGCCGAGTACGAAAAAATTGTCGAGCTCCAGCCGAAGGACGTGGACGACCACATGGTGCTCGGCCAGCTTTACACCGTCAAGCACGATTCCAAAAAGGCCGAGGATCAGTTCAGCATCGCCCGCTCCATCAATCCCAATTCTGAGGAAGTGGTGCTCAACCTCGCCCGCCTCTACGCTGAAAACGGCAACGTCGAGCAGGCAGCCAAGGTCATCGAGCAGGTGAACCCCGGCAATCGAACCCCCAAGATGGAGTTCGCACTCGGCGCGGCCTATG